>NZ_CDDB01000001.1 GCF_000820105.1 Aeromonas schubertii
CGAAGAGGGGCTCTTCTACTTCCACGAGTTTGAAGCCGGCAAGCACCGCATCATCTTTGCCGACGATGCCGCAGCGGTGACCCAAGGCCCCGAGCTCTTCTTTAACCTCGGCAACCGCTCGCTGGAGCAGGGCCCTTACGTGCGCCAGTTCCACTATAGGGAGGCGGTGCGTCCAAGCGATGTGGAGCTCAAAGACTACAGCTTCAAGACCCCGGCCTATGCCCTTAGCCACAAGAAGGCGGGCAGCGAGCTCGACCATCAACGGGATACCTATCAGCACTTCGACTATCCGGGGCGCTTCAAAGAGGACCCGAGCGGCAAGGCCTTCGTCCAGCACCGGCTCGATGCCCTGCGCAATGATGCAGTCAGCGGTAGTGGCAAGTCCAACAGTGCCGCGCTGCTGCCAGGGCAGCGCTTCTCGCTCACCGAACACCCGAACGCCAGCCTCAACTGCGACTGGCAGATAGTGCACATCAGCCACACCGGCGAGCAGCCCCAGGCCCTGGAAGAGGAGGGGGGCAGCGGCCCGACCGTCTATCACAACGAGTTTGCGGTGGTTAAAGGGAGCACCACCTGGCGCCCGCAGATCCCCCACAAGCCCATGGTGGACGGGCCGCACATCGCCACCGTGGTGGGCCCCGAGGGGGAAGAGATCTACTGCGACGAGCACGGCCGGGTCAAACTGCAATTCCCGTGGGACCGCTATGGCGAGAGCAACGATCAGAGCTCCTGCTGGGTGCGGGTGAGCCAGGGCTGGGCCGGCGGCCAGTACGGCATGATGGCCATTCCGCGTATCGGCCACGAGGTGATCGTGAGTTTTCTGGAAGGGGATCCGGACCAGCCGATTGTCACCGGGCGCACCTATCACGCCACCAACCGGCCGCCGTACCCTCTTCCGGCCAACAAGACCCGCACCGTGCTGCGCACCGAGACCCACCAGGGTGAGGGCTTTAACGAACTGCGTTTTGAAGACCAGGCGGGGCAGGAAGAGATCTATATCCACGGTCAGAAGGATCTCAACGCACTCATTGAAAACGACGTGGCCTGGCACATCAAACACGACGAGCATCGGGATATCGACAATGAGCGGGTGACCCGCATCAAGGCCAACGACCACCTGACGGTGGAGGGGGAGAAGCGCGACCAGATCAAGGCCGACTACTCGCTGACCGTTGATAGCTCGATGCACCAGAAGCTGGGGCAGTCGCTGCTGGTGGAGGCGGGCGCCGAGGTACACCACAAGTCGGGCATGAAGATAGTGATGGAGGCAGGGGCCGAGCTGACCCTCAAGGTCGGGGGCAGCTTTGTGAAGATCGATGCCGGCGGCGTGACCGTCAGCGGCGGCTCCATCAAGATGAACTCTGGCGGCAGCCCCGGCTCTGGCTCGGGCTGGGGGGGGCAGGCACCCTCATTGCCGAAAGCTGTCGCGACTGAGCCGTCTCCCGAGCATGTTACTGTCACTCCGGTAGCACCAACACAGACGAGTGCAAAAGCCTTGTTGAAGCAGCTTCCACCTATGGAGAAACCCGTCTGCATCCCTTGCATGCTCAGAGCCATGGCTCAGGGCGATGCGGTAGTGAAGGGAGAGTAAGATGCTACCTGAATCCATCTGGCGTGAAGGAAAGGCAGTTGCGCTTATTGAAGCGGCCCATCTTAGTGCCGAGCAGCGAGAGAAGATGAGTGAGGGGCTGTTTTTGCCGCTCTATCTGCATGACGACCTGTTTGAGCTGGTCAATCTTGGCCCCTGGCTCTGGCAGAGCTCACAACAGGATGAAGGCTTGCTTGCCGAACTCACCGAGCAAGGACATGTTGTTGGGCTGATCGACAGCGAGCGACCTGTAGAAGCCCTGCAAGAGCAGTTGGCTCTGGGAGCAAGAGTGATAGAACCAAACGGCAAGTTCAGTATGCTGCTGCGGTTCTATACCCCTGATGCCTTGCCCTTGTTGCTTGACCAGCAGAATGCCCCCTGGCTTGGCGGTCTTTTTGGTGGCATCAGTCGTTGGTGGCTACGGGAGTGCAATGGCAACTGGCGTGAGCTGGACTTGTCTGTCCCCCAGGCAGATCCAGTTCTGGTACAACTGACCCCGGCACTCTATCAAGCATTGGAAGGATCACCGCAAGCCCATCGACTGCTGGCGCTCTGGCAATCAGGGGATAATATTGCTCAGTTTCCGCCTTGTGAGCGGATGGCCATGGTTCGCAAGGCACTCGACAAGGCCAAACAGGCAGGGGCAAGCGACGCTCAGTTAATGCTCTGGGGATTGGCCTATCTGGAAGGTGGGCGCTCAGCCTTGGATCAACTCAAGCAATCAGCATGAGAGTAGAAAGAAGCCTGACACGCTTTATCTCCACGATGGCCACGGCTGCGTGGGACTTGATGCCCCGCTGGGGACGCTGGCTGAGTGCCATTGTGTTGGTGCTCTGGCTGGGATGGACGTTTCTGCTGCAGGAGCGACATGGCGGGGCCTCTATCGTGGTCCATTCTGTGATCGACCGCCCCATCAGTTACGTCTACGTCAATGGCAAGATGGGGAGCAACACGTTTGCATTTGACGGGTTCAGTGCTGGTGGGGGCGGTAGTGCGGGCCCCTATCGGATCGATGGCTATACGGTGAAGATCGATTGGGAACTCGATATGACCGAGGAGCAAGAAAAAGCAGGCTACCGATTTGAAAAACACTCGCTCACCCTGCCCATGCCCCAGCGGGAAAAGGGGCAGAATAACTTTCATGTCCTCTTTTTGCCCGACAACAAAGTGATGGTGCGATGGGGAGGTTGGGCTGAGCCTGTGATGAATGACGTGATTAATAACTATCGGACGAGGAAATAGTGATGGTGGATAGGGATGACCTGAAGTGCCGGATAGATCGAGAAGAGAGTCTTCATCAAGCGGGGACCTGCTCGCTGGTTGAGCGTTCGGCCCAGGAATAACAAAAGAGGCAAGCATGAGCGTAGAAAGAAGCCTGACCCAATTTATCTCCACGATGGCCACGGCTGCGTGGGACTTGATGCCCCGCTGGGGGCGCTGGCTGAGTGCCATTGTGCTGGTGCTCTGGCTGGGATGGACGTTTCTGTTGCAGGAGCGACATGGCGGGGCTTCAGTTGTGCTCATGTCGGTGATTGATCGGCCCATCACCTACGTCTATGTCAATGGCAAGATGGGCAGCAACACAGATGCGTTTGATGGATTCGGTGCGGGCGGGGGCGGCAGTGCGGGCCCCTATAAGATCGACGGCGATACGGTCGAGATCAAATGGGAGTTGGCGATGACCCGCAAGCAGTATGACGAGCTTGGTTACAGGCCAGAAGTGCATAAAGTGGTTTTGCCCATGCCCAAGCGGGAGAAGGGGCAGGATGATTTTTGTGTACTGATACTGCCCGATAATACCCCGATGATTCGTTGGGCCCACAGCTGCCCGGTTGAGCTGGATAGCATTGTTGATACCTATCGGACGAGGAGATAGTGATGGTGGATAGGGATGATCTGAAGTGCCGTATTGATCGAGAAGAGAGCCTCCATCAGGCGGGGATCGGCACCTGCTCGCTGGCGTTGCAAATAGGTTTCTTCTTCGATGGCACCAAGCGGAATATCTACACAGATGAAGAGATCCGGCGGCTGACCAATGTGGGACGTCTGTTTCGAGCCCATCCGGAGGAAATCAAGGCTGCACTCACCTCGTCCTATTCATACGCCAAGGTTTACATTCCAGGCTTGGGCACAGAGCTCAACGATACGACCTCCGAGCAACTGGACAGCATTCTGGATGCAAGGCAGAAGGCGTTGGCTGGTGATTACCTTGACGATTTGAAAGGTCAGGCCAAAGAAACGGTGGTTAACGCAGTCAAGGACGATTGGAGCAAGGTTCTGACCAATAAGCTCGGCGATATGCTGACCCTGAAGAGTAGTTTCGAGGCATCCGTCTCGGCGGCCAAAAATGCGGCCAAACGAGCACTGGTCGAAGCGGTAGCGCCCATCCGGGATAACCCGTTGGTCGCTGACCTGCTGATGACCGGGGTGGACGCCAGAGTCGACTTTGCCAAGAACCGCTTCAAAAAGAACGTGTCTGCTTCCAAAGAACTGAACAAGCTTCCCATCAAGTTGATCCAGGTGTCGGTCTTCGGGGCCGATCTGGGGGCAGCTCTGGCCCGCCGCTTTATCGAGGAGCTGCTGGAGTCGGTCTGTACCAAGGTGGGCAACGAGTACCGTTTTGAAGAGAGCAAGGTCGAGGTGATCTTCGCTGGCCTCTTCGACAGTTCACGGCGTAGCCTGCTCGATATGGGGGATACCGTCGCCGAGGTGTCTGACTGGGCCAGTTTGCTCACCAAGAGCCCGGCTGCTATGCCGTTGGGCGTGGTGGCTGGGGCCAAGGTGATCGACTACAACAAGCCCCTTCACTCAGCCGTCAAGCGAGCCCTGCATCTGGTGGCTGCCCATGAACGCCGTGACTATCGCCCACTGCTACCCCTTGGGCCGCTCAAACAAGGTTGGCGGGAGGAGCTCTGCCCTGGCATCAGCGAAGATGTTACCGGGGGCTTGCTGCCCAACGAACAGCGACCCAGTGCCGAGCTTTGCCGGGTGCCGCTTAGAAAGATGTTTGATACCGCTCGTCGGGCTCAGGTGCCGTTCCCCAACTTCCGAACTCTTGATGAAAAGAACCCCCGTGTAGCTCAATACTTCGTCATGCTGGACAACTTGGCTGGGCGCTCCGTGCAGGATTTCAGCGACTATTACCAGCAGTGGGCCGGTCGAGTCGACCCGACACCCGATGGGTTCGAGCGGCATATGAACTGTTACTGCATCTGGCTCGGGGAAAAACTCTATGACTATCGGGCACGCCTCAAGGTTGCCAGTGACAGCGAGCGGGCCCTGCTCAAAGAGCGTTGGGGCTGGTTGGAGCAAGTCGGGCGGGATGCCGAGGCCATCGCCAATGGTAGGGGGATTCGTCGCAGAACCATGCAGGCAGCCAAACTGGTGCTGTTTTTCAATGAGTCAAAACGCGTACCACGTAACGTGGACGCCTTCTTCAACTACTTCATGCATGACTTCAGCTCGAAGGAGCTCAAGCACGCCACGCTCCACGCTCAGGCCAACACCATGCTCCGCAGCAACAACTTCTTTGTCCCCCGTGGCATTGAGACGGTGGAGGTCGATAAAGAGGCGGCGTGAGGTAGTAAATTCTGTGACACCCACCATTTTGACAGGGGCATCGCGCTATGGTGGCCAAGCCCACTTGGCCACCGCCCCATAAACAGTCAGGCCCGCCTTTTGGCGGGCCTGACTGTTTATGGGGATTGCCGAACGATTATCGTTGGGAGAGGTGGAGCATAGCCTCGAGCACGGCGCCGGCGATGGCGCGGGCCTTGTCCGAGACGGTGGTGAAATCGGCGCGCTCGCCGCGCGGGTCTATGTCGCCAATCTTGAAGCCGGGGGTGACGCTTATGCCGTCAGAGAGCAGCCCGCGCACCATGCCGGAGAGCGGCGCGATGACGGGGGTGTCGCCTACCCGGGCGACCGGGTCTCCCTCCTTGACCAGATCCCCGAGCCGGCAGAGCCCCTCCATCACCCCCTCGACCGGGGCCCGGAGCACCCGACGTTCCGAGTGACCGTCGATGACGCCGGGAATGCCGGTGTTGGGTTGGGCATAGCCCTGGTAGATGACCCGTCCCAGATGATGGCCCCGGTTGGTCTCGATCACCGCATCGCAATCGCGGCCCGCCTCGAAGCCCGGGCCGAGAGCCACCGTGATGGGGGCCATCTCCCTGTGGGTGCCGAGGTTTTGCTTGGCGAGGATGGCATCGATGACAAAGCGTGGCTTGAGCTCGGTCAAGGCCTGGCACTCGGGGTCGGCCAGCACGGGGATGATGCCGCGCGCCAGGGTCTCCAGCGCCTGCTCCGGGTTGTCGACCCGCTCGGCGCGCACCCCTTCCACCTCGGCGTGGCCATCGAACATGGCCTGGGCGAAGGCGACGCTGCGGCGGATCACGGTCGGGCAGGGCAGATCCAGCATGGCCACCTTAAAGCCTGCGTGGTGCAGACGCAGGGCCACCCCGGTCGCCATGTCCCCCGAGCCGCGGATCACCACCAGTTTCTCCCGGGTCAGGCGCACATCTTCTTGCAGCAGGCCACCGGGCTTGCGGTTTTTCACCTGCAGCAACTCGGCCAGGATGCTGATGGCAATCTCCTCCGGGGTCTCGGCCCCTATGTTGTAGCCGATGGGGGAGTGCAGACGCTGCAGCTGTTCCTGGCTCACCCCTTGCTGGCGCAGGGCCTGGGTGAAGGTCTGTACCTTGCGCTTGCTGGCGAGCAGCCCCAGATAGGCGAGGGGACGAGTGATGAGTCGCTCGAGGGCCTCCTTGTCCTGATGGTTGGTGGCGATGATGACAAAGTCGGTTGGCTCGATGGCGAGGGCCTCGATGGCGGCGCTCATGGTCTCGCCGTGGTGCAGATGGGTGCCGGCGGGGAAGATGTCGGGATTCAGGCTGCCCTCAAAGCAGTCGCCCACATGAATGTCAAAGCCCAAAGGGGCCGCCGCATGGGCCAGGGCCCGGTTGACATGGCCGGCACCGATCAGCACCAGGCGCGGGCGCAGGCCGTAGACGTCGATATAGACCGACATGGCGCCGCCACAGTCCGAGCCCACCGCATGCTCCCCGTTGCGGGCCATGCGGCCGTGATAGATGCGGGACTTGCGCTCGGCAATGGCCTCGATGGCCTCCTCGATCACCTTGCGCTCCACCATGCCGCCCCCTATGGTGCCGAGGATCTTGCCATCGGCCTGGATCAGCATCTGGGCCCGGTGACGGGGGGTCGAGCCGCGGCTCTCGATGATCTGGGCCAGGGCGAAGGGGACGTTCTCCTGCTCCAGGCGGGCGGCGTGTGCAAACAGATTCATAGTTACCTCTCTGACGGCGGCCACCCCTCGCCAAGCGAGTCGGCCACATGGGAGGCCGAGTAGCGGATGGCGACAGGCTCGCGCACCGCTCCCAGCCAGATGGCGTGGAGTTCGGGATGACGCTCCAGCAGGTGCGTCAGCTCGCTCTCCCACCCCCTCTCATTTTGATAATATCCATTGATAAACCAGATTCGTCCGGCATCGGGCTGGGCTCCCTTGAAGATCCCCTCCGGATGGTCGAGCAGGCCATCGAGCAGGGAGAGAGTGAGCGGTTGCCCCTCTGCCAGGCCACACAGGGCCTGCACTCTCTCCCAGCGGTGGATGTGTCCTGGCCCCGCCGGGGCGTCGATACAGGCCGCGCCCGTGAGGGCGATGACCCAGTCGCTGGCAAGGGGAATGCAAGGTTCGTGCAACGCTGGCAGCTTGAAGAGGCGACCTCGCGCCCCGTCGGCCTCGACCAGGATGAGATCGAAGCGCCCCAGCCCCTTGAGCCGGTCGAGGGCGGCGGGGGCGGGGCCGCACACCTTCTCTCCCTCGCGGGCGGTGAAATAGGCGGTGATGCCGGGGCGGGCGGCCGGTGTGTTATCAGCCAGCTCCCCGGTGGTCTCGCCCTGGTGACCTGCGTGCACATCACCAAGGTGATGGCCGATCACCAGGGTGTCGTATTGATCCCGGCTGGGCAGGTACATGCGGGTGGTGGTGGTGACAAGCACCCGCATGCCCAATCTTGCAAAGTGGCGGGCCAGCCAATAAAGGGTGCTGGTCTTGCCACCGGCACCGCACAGGGCAATAAGGGTGGATGAGCCCGATTTTTTATTTACCAATTGGCCGAGCAGGCGTTCAATATCGGGAAAATAGCTGACCGATAAACAGGGATTTCCCATTATGCTCACCCCAAAAGAGAGTCACGAGATGGATAAACCACTCCCGCTACCCTGCGACTGTGTCATGACGGCGGCGGGATTATCCTCCCGCATGGGGGAGTGGAAAATGATGCTACCGTATCGCGGGGGAACCTTGCTTGATGCGAGTCTCAAAAATGCCCTCTCTGCCTGCCAGCGGGTGATATTGGTGGTGGGCCATCGGGGTGACGAGCTGATGAGCCGTTATGCGTATCATCCGAATATCGAGGTGATCGAAAACCCCGACTACCGGGCCGGGTTGGCCGGCTCGGTGCAACTGGGGGTGGCCGCCTGCCAAAGCGAGCATCTCTTTATCACCCACGGGGATCTCCCCTGCCTCTCCCGCCCCGTGTTCGAGGCCCTGTGGCACCAGAGAGGTGAGCAAACACTTCTCCCCTGTCACAATGAAAAGGCGGGTCACCCCGTGTTGATGCCGCGCTCCCTGGCGCGCGCGCTGGCCCGCGCCGAGCTCACCGGCCCGGTGCGCCGATGGCTGCTCTCTCATCCCCATCGCCATGTGGCGCTGGAGTGGCAAGCCATCCTGCTGGACGTGGACACCCCGCAAGCCTACCGGGAGCTGCTGGCCCGCGCGCCCGACGAGGAGGAGGGGAGGGAAGGTGTAACTTGCATGGATATGCATTGTTGAGCGGGGTGTAAAACGTATCAAAGTGATAGAAAAAGCCCCGCTTTTGATATTCGGCACCCTCTGATAAATAAGTTGAGTGGTAATTGATATTTGCTCTCATTTTCATTGGCTGGCGGGGCTTGACGTTGACGGTCATTAATCTGATTTGGCTCACGAAATTGCCACCGTCTCTATTTGATGGCAGGCCGCTGGCCTGAATGTTGCTCTCCTGCTGCTAATAGACCTCCAGTGAGGGGGGTCTCTCTTAATTACGATGTCTGCAGCAAGGAGATCACCATGGGCGATATTATGCGACCCGTTCCCTTCAAGAGCCTGCTTACCCGGATCTTCGAGGAGTATAAAAAGAGCCAGTCCATTTTCGGCATTCCCGCCAGCGAGTTCTATCGCAAGCAGGATGAGCGCAAGATCCAGGTCTTCGGGGAGAGTTGCGAGACGCCCATCGGCCCGGCGGCCGGCCCCCACACCCAGCTGGCCCAGAACATAGTGACCGCCTGGCTCACCGGTGGTCGCTTTATGGAGCTCAAGACGGTGCAGATCCTCGATCGCCTCGAGCTGGACAAGCCCTGCATCGACGCCGAGGACGAGTGCTTCAACACCGAGTGGTCCACCGAGTTCACCCTGCAAAAGGCCTTCGACGAGTACCTCAAGGCCTGGTTTGCCCTCCACCTGATGGAGGCCATCTTCGATCCCCGCCTCGGGGGTGAGGCCAAGTCCTTCATCTTCAACATGAGCGTCGGCTACAACCTCGATGGCATCAAACAGCCCCCCATGCAGCAGTTCATCCACAACCTGATGGAGGCGGGCCAGCATCCCAAGTTTGCCGAGTACCGTCAGGCGCTTCATGAGCTGCTCGCCGATCAGGCCTTCCTCGACAGCATGGGGCTCGGGGTGCGCCGCGCCTCCCTCGAGCAGATGGTCGATGCCATCCCCTCGCGCCTGGTGCACGGGGTGACCCTCTCCACCATGCACGGCTGCCCGCCCAACGAGATAGAGGCCATCTGTCGTTACATGCTGGAAGAGAAGGGGCTCAACACCTTCGTCAAACTCAACCCCACCCTGCTGGGCTTCGAGCGGGTGCGCGCCATCCTCGATGGCTGTGGCTTTTCATATGTAGGGCTCAGTGAAGAGTCCTTCGATCACGATCTCAAGCTGGATCAGGCCAAGGCCATGCTTGCCCGGCTGATGGCGCTGGGCGAAGAGAAGGGGCTCACCTTTGGGGTCAAGCTCACCAACACGCTCGGGACTATCAACGGCAAGGGGCGTCTGCCCGGCAACGAGATGTACATGTCGGGGCGCGCCCTGTTCCCTCTCTCCATCAACGTGGCCGCCGTGCTGTCGCGTGCCTTCGACGGTCGCCTGCCCATCTCCTACTCGGGCGGAGCCAGCAAGTTCAACATCCGCGACATCTTCGAGACCGGCATCCGTCCCATCACCATGGCGACCGATCTGCTCAAACCCGGTGGCTACCTGCGCCAGCGCGAGTGCCTGGCCGAGCTCGACGCCTCCGACTGCTGGGGCATGACCCGGGTGGACGTGGAGAAACTCGAGGCCCTGGCGGCGCGCGCCCTCACCATGGAGTACACCCAGAAGGGGTGGAAGTCCGAGGATCGCATCGAGGTGGGCGCCAGCCTGCCCATGACCGACTGCTATGTGGCCCCCTGCGTCAGCGCCTGCGCCATCCATCAGGACATCCCCGAGTACATCCGCCTGATGGGAGAGGGGCGCCATGTGGAGGCACTCGAGCTCATCTACGAGCGCAACGCCCTGCCCGCCATCACCGGTCATATCTGCGATCACCAGTGCCAGTACAACTGCACCCGTCTCGACTACGACAGCGCCCTCAACATCCGCGAGCTGAAAAAAGTGGCTCTGGAGCTCGGTTGGGAGGGGTACAAGGCGCGCTGGCACAAGCCGGCCGGCAGCGGTGACAAGCACCCGGTCGCCGTGATTGGCGCCGGCCCCGCCGGCCTCTCCGCCGGCTACTTCCTGGCCCGCGCCGGCCACCCGGTCACCCTGTTCGAGCGCGAGGCCGACGCCGGCGGCGTGGTCAAGCACATCATCCCCGAGTTCCGTATCCCGGCCGAACTTATCGAACACGACATCGCATTCGTCGCCGCCCACGGGGTCAAGTTCGAGTTTGGCTGTGACCCCGAGCTCACCGCCGACAAGCTGCACCAGATGGGTTTTAGCTACGTCTTCGTCGGCATCGGTGCCGACAAGAACGGTGGCCTGCGCCTGGAGGGCGACGGGGATCGCATCCACAAGTCGTTCAACTTCCTGCGCAGCTTCAACCAGGGCAAGCCCCTGCCGCTCGGTCGTCACGTCGGGGTGATCGGTGCCGGCAACACCGCCATGGATTGTGCCCGCGCCGCCCTCAAGGTACCCGGGGTGAGCCAGGTGACCGTCATCTATCGCCGCAGCGAGAAGGAGATGCCCGCCTATCGCGAGGAGTTCCTCGAGGCGCTGGAGGAGGGGGTCGCGTTTCGCTTCCTCACCAACCCGGAGCGTTTCGACAAGGATGGCAGCCTGACCGTGCGCACCATGGCCCTCGGCGAGCCCGATGCCAAGGGGCGCCGTCGCCCGGTGCCGACCGAGCAGACCGAGGTGCTGCACATCGATGCTCTGATCACCGCCATCGGCGAGCAGCCTGACCATGAGGTGCTGCGCCGCATCGGGGTGCCCCTTGGGGAAGATGGCTGGCCCGAGGTGGATGGGCGCACCGGCGAGACCCGTCGCCGCAACCTCTTCCTTATCGGTGACGTGCAGCAGGGTCCCTCCTCCATCGTCGCCGCCATCGGCACCGCCCGCCGCGCCACCGATCTGGTGCTGGAGCGCGAGCACCTGGCCCGTCAGGCCCATACCCCGGATCTGGCCGTGGCCGATACCGGTGATATCTACCGCCGCAAGGGGAGTATCGCCGTCACCCTGGTGGACAAGGATGAGCGCAGCGCCTTCGTGGCCCAAGAGGCCCACCGCTGCCTCGAGTGCAACACCCTGTGCAGCAAGTGTGTGGACGTCTGCCCCAACCGCGCCAACGTGGCCATTCCGGTGCCGGGCTTCAAGGACAAGTTCCAGACCCTGCACCTGGACGCCTACTGCAACGAGTGCGGCAACTGCGCCCAGTTCTGCCCCTGGCAGGGTAAGCCCTATCAGGACAAGGTCACCATTTTCAGCCTGCCCCAGGACTTCGAGCAGAGCCATAACCCCGGTTTCTACATCGACGGGGCGGCCCTCTCGGTGCGCCAGCAGGGCGAGACCTATCGCCTCGCCATCGACGAGGCGGGGGCCATCGACCGCATCCCCGCAGGCCTTGAGGAGATGTGCCGCATCATCACCCAGGTGCACCAGCATCATTCCTATCTGCTGGGCAAGGTGGAGGAGTAATCATGCTGATCCTAAAGAACGTCACCGCCGCCGAGTTGCACCCCTCCCGCATCCGGGAGGGGGTCGATATCGCCATCGAGGGGGATCTCATCAAGGAGGTGGGCAATAACCTCTGCGCCCGCTACCCCGACGCCCCCTACCGTGAGATGGGCGGCAAGCTGGTGATGCCGGGCATCGTCTGCGCCCACAACCACTTCTACTCGGGGCTGGCGCGGGGGATCATGGCCTCTATCCCCCCCTGCCCGGACTTTATCTCCACCCTGAAGAACCTCTGGTGGCGCCTCGACCGGGCGCTCGATGAGGAGTCCCTCTACTACAGCGGCCTCATCTGTTCGCTCGAGGCGATCAAGAGCGGCTGTAGCTCGGTGATCGACCACCACGCCTCGCCCGCCTTTATCGGTGGCTCCCTGAACGTGCTGCGCCGTGGCTTTATGGAGGCGGGGCTGCGCGGCATGACCTGCTACGAGACCACGGATCGCAACGGGGGGCTGGCCGAGCTGCGCGCCGGGGTGGAGGAGAACATCGCCTTCGCCCGCCAGCTCGATGCGGACCGCCAGAAGGGTGAGCCCCATCTGATGGAGGCCCACATCGGTGCCCACGCCCCCTTCACCGTACCCGACGAAGGGCTCGCCATGCTGCGTGAGGCCAAACAGGCCACCGGGCGCGGCCTGCATATCCATGTGGCCGAAGACAGCTATGACCTCTCCCACGGCCACCACCACTATGGCAAGGAGCTGATCGCCCGCCTCGACGGCTTCTCTCTCATCGACAGCAAGACGCTGGTGGCCCACGGTATTTACCTCTCGTCCGAGGATATCGCCCTGCTCAACGAGCGCGACGCCTTCCTGGTGCACAACCCCCGCTCCAACATGAACAACCATGTGGGTTACAACCAGCGTCTGGCCGACTACCGCAACCTGGCGCTGGGGACCGACGGCATCGGCGCCGACATGTTCGAGGAGCTCAAGTTCGCCTTCTTCAAACACAGGGATGCCGGCGGCGCCCTGTGGCCCGACAGCTTCGCCCGCTTCCTCGCCAACGGCAACACCTTGCTCGAGCGTAACTTCGGGGCTCGCTTCGGTCGTCTCGAGGCCGGCTACAAGGCCGATCTCACCGTCTGTGACTATGGAGCGCCGACCCCGCTCGAGGGGGCCAACCTGCCCGGCCATCTGGCCTTTGGCCTGGGCGCGGGCAGTGTCACCGACGTCATGGTGGAGGGGCGCATGGTCTATCAGGACCGGGCCTTCCCCTTCGACACGGCACCGATTTACGAGCAGGCGCGCAAGGCCGCCCGCCGTCTCTGGGCCCGGATGGACCAATTGTGACCGTCGGGCCCCGGCGCGGGGCCCACGCCAACAGGACTCACGAAAAGGACAGACCATGATCGAACAACTCTTTCGGCCCGAGCAGATCGGGCAGGCCATCGAGCTCAAGGCCCGTTTCGGCAGCGAGGCGGTCTATATGGGGGGCGGCAGCAAGCTCAACGCCACCCCAACCCACACCCGTCGCACCATCGCCATCCTGCTCGACAGGCTGGGGCTCGATGGTATCGAGTGGCAGCAGGGGGCCCTGCGTCTGGGCGCCACCTGCACCTTGCAGGCTCTCCAGGATCACCCGGATACCCCGCCTGCACTGACCGAGGCGCTGGGCTTTGTCTACTCCCGCCACCTGCGAAACCAGTCCACTCTGGGTGGGGAGCTTGCCAGCCTCACCCACGACTCTGTGCTCTATCCGGTGCTGCTGGTGCTCGAGGCGCGCCTGCTGCTGGAGGGGGGCGACACCCTGGGGATTGAGGCCTATCTGGCCGGCCGGCGCGATCAGTTGGTGCTGGCGGTGCTCTTGCCCGAGCCGACCCTCACCTGTGCCACCCGCCGCATCCGCCGTAACGCCGATGGCCTCGGGGTGGTGACCGCCGCCGTGGCCCTGGACCAGGAGGGCAGGGCACGCATCGCCCTGGCCGAGGTGGAGCGCGCGCCGCGCCGCCTGCACGACGCCGAGCGTGGGACCCTGGCGCCCGAGGTGCTCGAGAAGATAGTGGCCGAGCTTATCCAGCCCGAGTGCGATCTGGCCGGCAGCCGCGATTACAAGCGATACATCACAGGGGTGGTGGTGGCCGATCTGCTGATCGACTGCCAGCAGAGCATGGGAGGTCAGGCATGATGGAACTTAACTTCACCCTCAACGGCGCCCTGCGCACCGTGATGGCACCGGTGGGCAAGAATGCCCAGCAGATCCTCTTCGAGCAGTGCCGCATGCACTCGGTGCGCAACAGTGACGACGGCTTCGGCTTCGCCGGCTCCGACGCCATCCTCTTTAACGGCCGCATCGTCAACGCCTCCCTGCTCATCGGCGGCCAGCTCGACGGCGCCGAGATCCGCACCGCCGAGTCCCTTGGCAGCTGGAACCAGCTCAGTCTGGTGCAGCAGGCCATGGTGGATGTGGGCGTGGTGCAGTCGGGCTATAACGACCCGGCCGCGGCCCTGATCCTGACCGATCTGCTGGCACGCCACCCCAAGCCCTGCCGCGAGCAAGTCGACGACGCCCTCTCCGGCCTGTTCCACCGCGACAGCGGTTACCAGCAGTTCTATCAGGCGGTGGAGCTCGCCGCCGCCCGTATGGACGATCCGGACTACTTCAGCCCCATCGCCCCCGAGTTTCGCGATGATCTGCGCCACATCGGCAAGCAGTGTCCCAAGCTAGACTCGGCCAAGATGGTGCAGGCCAAGCCCTGCTACGTGGAGGACAGGGTCACCGAGGATGCCCTGGTCATCAAGATGCTGCGCAGCCCCCATCCCCACGCCCTCATCACCCGGCTCGATGTAAGCCGCGCCGAAGCCCTGCCCGGGGTGGTGCACGTCATCACCCACCTGAACTGCCCCGAGGTCTACTACACCCCGGGTGGCCAGACCGCCCCCGAGCCCTCGCCGCTGGATCGCCGCATGTTCAGCCGCAAGGTGCGTCACGTGGGGGACAGGGTCGCCGCCGTGGTGGCCGAGAGTGAGGCTATCGCCCTGGCCGCCCTGGCCCTTATCGAGGTGGAGTATCAGCAGCTCCCCGCGGTGATGAACATCGATGAGGCGATGGCCCCCGGCGCCCCCGTGGTACACGACGAGCCCATCGTCTACATGGCCGGTGCCCCGGCGGATCTGGAGACGCAAAATGCCAACGCCGTGCGTCGCGGCGACGAGCATATGATCATCAACTTCCCCATTGGCGCCCGTCCCCACGAGAACCTGGCCGCCAGCGTGCACGGGGAGCTGGGGGATGTGGACCGCGCCTTTGCCGAGGCGGACCTGGTGCTCGAGCGTACCTATGAGTCGACCCAGGCCCAGCAGTGCCCGACCGAGCCCCATATCTGCTTTACCTACATGGACGGGGATCGCCTGGTGATCCACGCCTCCACCCAGGTGCCCTGGCACGTGCGTCGCCAGGTGGCGCGTATTGTCGGCATGAAGCAGCACCAGGTGCACGTCATCAAGGAGCGGGTCGGCGGCGGCTTTGGCTCCAAGCAGGACATTTTGCTGGAAGAGGTGTGCGCCTGGGCCACCCGGGTCACCGGTCGTCCCGTCACCTTCCGCTACACCCGTGAAGAGGAGTTCATCAGCAACACCTCGCGCCACGTGGCCAAGGTGACCGTCAAGCTGGGGGCCAAAAAAGATGGCACCCTGACCGCGGTCGAGATGGATTTTCGTGCCAACACAGGCCCCTATGGCAACCACTGCCTGACGGTGCCAAGCAATGGCCCGGCCCTGTCGCTGCCCCTCTATCCGTGCGATAACGTGCGCTTCAAGGTGCACACCTACTACAGCAACATCTGCCCGACTGGCGCCTATCAGGGCTACGGTGCGCCCAAGGGGAACTTCGCCCTCACCATGGCCCTGGCCGAACTGGCGGACGAGCTCGGCATCGATCAGCTCGACATGATCGAGCACAACCGGGTCCACGAAGGGGATACCCTCAAGGTGCTCGGCGCCATCGGTGAGGGCAAGGCCCCCACCTCGGTGCCCACCGCTGCCAGCTGCGCCCTCGAGCCCATCCTGAAGCAGGGGCGCGAGCTCATTGGCTGGGACAGTCCCAAGGTCGCCGAGGGTGACTGGCGCATCGGCCGCGGGGTCGCCATCATCATGCAAAAATCGGGGATCCCCGATATCGATCAGGCCAACTGCATGGTGAAACTGGAATCGGACGGCACCTTTATCGTCCACTCCGGCGGCGCTGACATCGGCACCGGCCTCGATACTGTGGTGGCCAAGCTCACCGCCGAGGTACTGAGCTGCCCGGTGAGCGACGTGCACGTCATCTCGGGTGACACCGACCACGCCCTGTTCGACAAGGGGGCCTATGCCTCCTCGGGCACCTGCTTCTCGGGCAACGCCGCCAAGATGGCCGCCGAGAACCTCAAGGATAAGATCCTCACCCACGGGGCCGCCATGCTGGGCGAGCCGCTGGATCAGGTGGAGCTGGTCTATCCGGGGTTGGTGCGCGGCCAGAGCGGGGAGGTGACCCTGGGGGATCTCGCCCACAAGGGGGAGAGCGGCACCGGCTTTGGCATTCTGGTGGGCACCGCCAGCTATATCACCAGCCAGCTCGCCTTCCCCTACGGGGCCAACTTCGCCGAGGTGGCGGTCAACGTGCGCACCGGCGAGATCCGCGTCGACAAGTTCTATGCCCTGCTCGACTGCGGCACGCCCATCAACCCGGAGCTGGCCCTCGGCCAGATCTACGGGGCAACCTTGCGCGCCATCGGCCACACCCTGACCGAAGAGCTCTGTTACGATCGCCACGGCATCCCGTTGACCCGGGATCTCAAGCGCTACGGGGCGCCCAAGATAGGGGACATACCGCGCGATTTTCGCGCCTTCCTGGTGCCGAGCGATGACAAGGTCGGCCCCTATGGCGCCAAGTCTATCTCCGAGATCGGGGTCAACGGCGCCGCCCCCGCCATCGCCACCG
Source organism: Aeromonas schubertii (assembly GCF_000820105.1). Taxonomy (GTDB): domain Bacteria; phylum Pseudomonadota; class Gammaproteobacteria; order Enterobacterales; family Aeromonadaceae; genus Aeromonas; species Aeromonas schubertii. The sequence continues at coordinate 16,779 of NZ_CDDB01000001.1, forward strand.
CCATCCACGACGCCTGCGGGGTCTGGCTGCGCAAGTGGCACTTTACGCCGGAGCAGATCCTGCGTGAGCTGGGCCGGCTCTAGCCGGTAGCGGGTGCACGGGGGGCATTCGCTCCCCGTCCCTGACCACGGCGGGCACCCGCCCGCCGTACCTGACAACGGGGCCAAGGCCCCCAAGATCGAATCCGGGGCCGGACGGACGGGCCCCGGCGGGAGAGGACAGATATCATGTCTGCATCGACACCCAGGCATTCGGATCTTATCTACGAGCTGGAGGAGAAGCCCCCCTTCTCGCAGACCCTGATGGGGGCCGTGACCCATCTGCTCGCTATCTTCGTTCCCATGGTGACCCCGGCGCTCATCGTCGGCGGCGCCCTGGGTCTTGCCGCCGAGACCACCGCCTATCTGGTCTCCATGGCCATGATCGCCTCGGGCGTGGGCACCTGGTTGCAGGTGCACCGCTATGGCCCCATCGGCTCGGGGCTGCTCTCCATCCAGTCGGTGAACTTCTCCTTTGTCACCGTCATGATTGCGCTGGGCAGTGCCATGGGCAAAGAGGGACTGAGGGAGGATCAGATCCTCTCCACCCTGCTCGGGGTCTCCTTCGTCGGCGGCTTTCTGGTGATGGGCTCGTCGTTTGTGCTGCCCTATCTGCGGCGGGTCATCACCCCGACCGTGAGCGGCGTGGTGGTGCTGATGATAGGCCTTAGCCTTATCAAGGTGGGGATCGTCGATTTTGGCGGCGGCTTTGCTGCCATCGAGAGCGGCACCTTCGGCCACTACGAGAACCTCGGGCTTGGGCTTTTGGTGCTGTGCGTCATCATCGCCTTCAACTGCAGCCGCAACCCCTTGCTGCGCATGAGCGGCATCGCCATCGGCCTGCTGGTGGGTTATGCGGTGGCCCTGATGCTGGGCAAGGTGGACTTCAGCCCGCTGCAAAACCTGCCCCTGGTCACAGTCCCGGTGCCGTTCAAGTACGGCTTTACCTTCGATCTCTACGCCTTCCTGCTGGCCGGTACCATCTATCTGCTGAGCGTGCTCGAGGCGGTGGGGGACATCACGGCCACCGCCATGGTCTCGCACCAGCCCATCCAGGGGCCCGACTACCAGAAGCGCCTGTGCGGCGGTGTGCTGGCCGACGGCCTGGTCTCGGTCATCGCCTCGGCGCTGGGATCTCTGCCGCTCACCACCTTCGCCCAGAACAACGGGGTGATCCAGATGACCGGGGTGGCGTCGCGCCACGTGGGCAAGGTGATCGCCCTCATCCTGGTGCTGCTCGGCCTCTTCCCGGTGGTGGGGCGCTTCTTCACCACCATACCGGCGCCCGTCATGGGGGGGGCCATGACCATCATGTTCTCCATGATTGCCATCGCCGGCGGGCGCATCATCATCAGCCACGGATTCAGCCGGCGCGAGAGCCTGATCGTCGCCACCTCCCTCGGCCTCGGGCTCGGGGTCTCCTACGATCCCAACCTGTTTCGGGTGCTGCCGGACGGCATCTATATGCTGGTGGAGAACCCCATCTGCGTCGGCGGCATCACCGCCATCATCATGAACCTGGTGCTGCCCGCCAGCCGACGGGCCAGGGCGCGCCAGCAGCAGGGCGAGGCTCCCCTGGATGACGCCGACTCACTCCTCTCTTCAGTCTCAAACGACAGGACGACCCCATGAGATACGACAATTCGGTCAAAGCGGTACGTGGCAGCTTCTTTCACATCACCCGGGTGGTGACGGATCCGGCCGAGATAGAGTCCTGCACCCAGTTTGTCGAAGATGGCCTGCTCATCATCCGCAACGGCTGCATCGACTGGTTTGGTGAGTGGCGGGACGGGCGCGAGCTGGTGCCCTCCACGGTGCGGGTGCGCGACTATCGGGGCAAGCTTATCGTCCCCGGCTTCGTGGACACCCACCTGCACTACCCCCAGAGCGAGATGGTGGGTGCCTATGGGGAGCAGCTGCTGGAGTGGCTCAATCACCACACCTTCCCGACCGAGCGGCGCTACAACGATCTCGAGTATGCCCGCGAGATGTCCACCTTCTTTATCAAGCAGTTGCTGCGTAACGGCACCACCACGGCCCTGGTGTTTGGCAGCGTCCATCCCCAGTCGGTGGATGCCCTGTTCGAGGCGGCCAGCCGCATCAACATGCGCCTCATCGCCGGCAAGGTGATGATGGATCGCAACGCCCCGGACTACCTGCTCGACACCGCCGAGAGCAGTTACCGTCACAGCAAGGCGCTGATCGACCGCTGGCACGGCAACGGGCGCCTGCTCTATGCGGTGACCCCGCGCTTCGCCCCCACCTCGACCCCGGCGCAGCTGGAGGTGGCCTGCGCCCTGCGAAAGGAGTACCCCACCACCTATCTGCAGACCCATCTCTCCGAGAACAAGGACGAGATCGCCTGGGTCAAGTCCCTCTATCCCGCCCACAAGGGCTATCTCGATGTCTATGACCGCTTTGGCCTGACCGGCCCCAACTGCGTGTTTGCCCACTGCATCCACCTGGAAGAGCCAGAGTGGGCCTGCCTGCAGGAGACCGGCTCGACCATCGCCTTCTGTCCCACCTCCAACCTCTATCTGGGCAGCGGCCTGTTCCAGATGGACAAGGCGTGGAATCGCCAGATCCAGGTCGGCATGGGCACCGACATCGGGGCCGGCACCACCTTCAACATGCTGCAGACCCTTAACGAGGCCTACAAGGTGGCCCAGTTGCAGGGGCTTTGCCTCTCGGCGTTCCACTCCTTCTACCTCGCCACCCTGGGCGGGGCACGCTCCCTCGGGCTTGACGATCGCATCGGCAGCTTCGCAGTGGGCAAGGAGGCCGACTTCGTGGTGCTCGACCCGGTCGCCACCCCGATGCAGCAGCTGCGCTACGACAACTCGACCACCCTGCGTGACAAGCTCTTCGTGCTGCTCACCCTGGGGGACGATCGCACCATCTACCGCACCTATGTGGATGGTCAGTTGGTGCACGAGCGCGGCTAGACCCGTTTCGGGCAGGGGAGACCCTGCCCTTTTTCCATGGCCAGGTATCCGTCAGGCGAGTGATGGCGGTGGCGCCCTGCGCGCAAAAAACCGGCCGTCCCATTGAGGAACCAACCCACACAGGGTGAAGGAGTACCGTTATGTCAAACGCAAGTAGCAGGATGAAGGAGGCGCTGCCGGCCCAGGTGCCGGTCGCCGACTCGGGGCTCGATCGTTTCTTCAAGATCAGCGAGCGCGGGAGCAGTGTACGCCAGGAGGTGCTGGCGGGGATCACCACCTTCCTCGCCATGGTCTACTCGGTCATCGTGGTGCCGGGGCTGCTCGGCAAGGCGGGCTTTCCCCCCGGCGCCGTGTTCGTGGCCACCTGCCTGGTGGCCGGGGCGGGGTCGCTCTTGATGGGGCTGTGGGCCAACCTGCCCATGGCCATCGGCTGCGCCATCTCGCTCACCGCCTTTACCGCCTTCAGCCTGGTGCTGGGGCAGCAGATCCCCATTCCGGTGGCGCTTGGCGCCGTCTTCCTGATGGGGGTCATCTTCACCGCCATCTCGGTGACCGGGGTGCGCAGCTGGATCCTCAATAACCTTCCCATGGGGATAGCCCACGGCACCGGTATCGGCATCGGCCTGTTCCTGCTGCTGATTGCCGCCAACGGGGTCGGGCTGGTCATCAAGAACCCCCTCGAGGGGCTGCCGGTGGCCCTCGGCGGCTTTACCACCATGCCGGTCATGATGACCCTGCTGGGACTGGCCATGATCTTCGGCCTGGAGCGGCTGCGGGTGCCGGGCGGGATCTTGCTGGTGATCATCGGCATCTCGGTGATCGGCCTTCTCTTCGATCCGTCGGTCAAATACCAGGGGCTGTTTGCCATGCCGACCCTGGCCGACGAGCAGGGGCACTCCCTCATCTTCAGCCTCGACATCATGGGGGCCCTCTCGCCTTTGGTGCTGCCGAGCGTGCTGGCCCTGGTGATGACCGCCGTGTTTGACGCCACCGGCACCATACGCGCCGTGGCCGGGCAGGCCAACCTGCTCGACCAGGATGGCCACATCATCAACAACGACAAGGCGCTCACCTCCGACTCGGTGAGCAGCATCTTCTCGGGTCTGGTGGGGGCCGCCCCGGCTGCCGTCTATATCGAATCGGCCGCCGGCACCGCCGCCGGGGGCAAGACCGGGCTTACCGCCACCGTGGTGGGTGCCCTGTTTCTGATGATGCTGTTCCTCGCGCCGCTCTCCTATCTGGTGCCGGCCTATGCCACGGCGCCGGCCCTCATGTATGTGGGGCTCCTGATGCTGAGCAACGTCACCAAGCTCGATTTTAGCGATCTGGTGGGGGCCATGTCGGGGCTGCTGTGCGCCGTCTTTATCGTGCTCACCTGCAACATAGTGACCGGCATCATGCTCGGCTTCAGCGCCCTGGTGATAGGCCGTATCTGCGCCCGGGAGTGGCGTCTGCTCAACCCGGGCACCGTCATCATCGCCATCGTGCTGGTGGCCTTCTACGCCGGCGGCTGGGCCATCTAGCCCCGGTCACCGAGACGAGCCCGGCACCCGCCGGGCTCTCATTTTGATAGTTCCGGTTACCAGTTTGATAGCCAGCGAGGGGCCGCCGCCCCCGGCAGGCGAGGGGCGCATCCCTTGCCTGCGGGCCAGATGGGATCCCCTTCACATTTGCGATGCCGGATCGGCCAACCCCGAGAGATGGGCGCACATCTTGCTGTTTTCACTCTTGGTTCTGGATTTTTCCCCCGGGAATAGAGGATGTAACCATGTCCATAGGATTACCCTTTCGGCGCGTCGACGCCCAGGCCAAGGTGACGGGGAGGGCGCGCTATACCGACGACTTCACCATGCTTGGCATGCGCCACGCCAAGTATGTGCGAAGCACCCTGGCCCACGGCCGGGTGACCGCCATCGACTGCAGCGAGGCCCTGGCCCTGCAGGGGGTGGAGGCGGTCTTCACCTGGCAGGATGTGCCCGACATCTGTTATCGCACCGCCGGCCACGCCTGGAATCTCGACGAGAGCAAGCGCGACGTGAAAGACCGCCGCCTGCTCACCGACCATGTGCGCCACTACGGGGACGGGATCGCCATCGTGGTGGCCCGCGATCCCCTCACCGCCGAGAAGGGGGCTTCCCTGGTCAGGGTGACCTATGAGCCGCTGCCGGTGATGACCGATGCCCACAGCACCCTGGCCGAGGGGGCCGAGCCCATCCATCCGGGGGGCAACCTGCTGCGCCAGAGTCAGATCCGCGGCGGCGAGCCTGAGCAGGCCATCGAGGGGGCCCCGTTTCGCTGCCAGGGCCACTACGAGACCCCGGTGGTGCAGCACTGCCACCTGGAGTCGGTCACCTGTTATGCCTACATGGAGCAGCCGGGCCACCTGGTGGTGGTCTCGAGCACCCAGATCCCCCAGATAGTGCGCAGTCGGGTCGCCAAGTCCCTGGGCCTGCCCTGGGCCAACGTGCGGGTGGTCAAACCCTATGTGGGAGGCGGCTTTGGCAACAAGCAGGACGTGCTGGAAGAGCCGATGGCGGCGTTTTTGAGCTACAAGCTCGGGGGCGTGCCGGTCAAGGTCACCCTGAGCCGTGAGGAGTGCTTCCTCGCCTCGCGCACCCGCCACGGCTTTCATATTGACGGCGAGCTCGGCATGGACCAGGACGGCCGCCTGCTTGGCTACCGGCTGGATGTGCTCTCCAACACCGGGGCCTATGCCTCCCACGGCCACTCCATCGCCTGCGCCGGGGCCAACAAGATAAGTTACCTCTATCCGCGCAGCGCCTTCGGCTATGACGCCCGCACCTTCTACAGCAACCTGCCCACCGCCGGGGCCATGCGTGGCTATGGAGCGCCCCAGGTGGTGTTCGCCCTCGAGTGCATGATGGACGACGCCTGCACCGCCCTCGGGCTCGATCCCCTGGCGGTGCGCCTGGCCAACGTGGCGCGCGAGGGGGACGTCAACCCGGTCAACCGGAAGACCATCTACAGCGCCGGGCTGCCCGAGTGTCTGCGCCGGGGGCGCGAGCTCTTCGAGTGGGACAGGCGCCGCGCCGAGTGCCAGAGCCAGACCGGGCGGGTGCGCCGCGGGGTGGGGGTCGCCTGCTTTAGCTATGGCTCCAACACCTATCCGGTGGGGGTGGAGATAGCGGGCGCGCGCATGCTGCTCAACCAGGATGGCTCGGTCAACCTGCAGATCGGCGCCACCGAGATAGGGCAGGGCTCGGATACCGTCTTCGCCCAGATGGCGGCGCAGACCTTAGGGGTCTCCTTCGAGCAGATCCGGGTCATCTCGACCCAGGACACCGACATCACCGCCTATGACCCCGGCTCGTTCGCCTCGCGCCAGAGCTATGTGGCCGCCCCCGCCATCCACGAGGCGGCGCTTCAGCTCAAGGCGCGCATCCTGGCGCTCGCTTCCCAGCTTTGCCATCAGGAGGTGGGGTCGCTGACCCTCATCGACGGCTATGTGGTGCTGGCCGGGGCGCCGGACAAGGTGCTGATGAGCGTGGCCGAGGTGTCGCAAAACGCCTATTACCACCTCTCCATCGGTGGCCAGATCACCTCGGAAGTCTCCCACAAGACCACCACCAACCCGCCGAGCTTTGGCTGCACCTTCGTCGATCTCAGCGTCGATCTGGACCTTTGCAAGGTCACCATTAACCGCATCATGAACCTGCATGACGCCGGTCAAATCCTGAATCCTGTGCTGGCCGAGGGGCAGGTGCACGGGGGCATGGGGATGGGCATAGGCTGGGCCCTGTTTGAGGAGATGATCATCGACCCCAAGAGCGGCGTGGTGCGAAATCCCAACCTGCTCGACTACAAGTTCCCCACCATCACGGACTTGCCGCCGCTCGAGTGCGACTTCGTGCAGACCTATGAGCCCCAGTCCGTCTATGGCCACAAGTCCCTCGGCGAGCCCCCCATCATCTCGCCGGCCCCGGCCATTCGTAACGCCATCCTGATGGCGACCGGGGTGGCCATCAACACCTTGCCCATTACCCCCAAGAGCCTTTATCGGGAGTTTGTCCGCGCCGCTCTGATTGAGGAGGCACCCCATGTTTGATATTCGCGCCTATCACAGGGCGACCAGCGTGGCCGAGGCGGTTGCGCTGCTCGGCGCTCACCCGGGCACCCGGCTGGTGGCCGGGGGCACCGACGTGATGATCCGCCTGCACCACCTGAGCGCCGACTATGGCGCCCTGGTGGACATTCACGAACTGCCCGAGCTGCGCGGCATCCGCGAGCTGAGCGATGGCACAGTGCGCATCGGCTCGGGCACCACCTTCACCGAGATCATCGAAAGCGAGTTGGTGCGCCGGCGCATTCCCATGCTGGCCGAGGCGGCCGCCACCATCGCCGGCCCCCAGATCCGCAACGTCGCCACCTACGGGGGCAACCTCTGTAACGGTGCCACCAGCGCCGACTCGGCCGCCCCCTCTCTGGCACTGGAGGCGCGCCTCGAGATAGCCGGCCCCGAGGGGACCCGCCTCATTCCCCTGGCGGGTTTTCACACCGGCCCTGGCCGGGTGGTCCTGGCCCCGGACGAGGTGCTGGTGGCCATTCATATCGACCCCGATCCCGGTGCCGGGGTGGGCAGTCACTACTTCAAGTACGCCATGCGCGATGCCATGGATATCGCCACCATCGGCTGCGCCGCCTGGTGCCGTATCGGCGAGGGGCGCATCCTGCAGCTGCGTCTGGCCTATGGGGTGGCGGCGCCGACCCCCATTCGCACCCCCCACGCCGAGGCACTGGCCGAAGGGGCCCCGCTGACCGACGCCACCCTGGCCGCCATCGCCCGCGCGGTGGAGGCCGACGTGGCCCCGCGCTCCTCCTGGCGGGCGGAGAAAGATTTTCGCCTTCACCTTATCAAGACCCTGGCCGAGCGGGTGGTGCGCTGCGCCATCACCCGGGCCGGGGGGGAGATCCTCTGATGCATCCACAAACCTGTGCCCAGCTCGATATCGAGTGCGAGATCAACGGCAAACCCTACCGCTACTCGGTGCCCCCCAGCCTCTCCTTGCTCCACCTGCTGCGCTCCCAGGGGCTTATCAGCGTCAAGGAGGGGTGCAGCGTCGGCGAGTGCGGCGCCTGCACGGTGCGGGTCGACGGGGTCGCCATCGACAGCTGCATCTACCTGGCGGTGTGGGCCAACGGCAAGTCCATTCGCACCGTGGAGGGGGAGGAGAAGGACGGGGAGCTCTCGCCCCTGCAACAGGCCCTCATTGACGAGGGGGCCGTGCAGTGCGGCTTCTGCACCCCGGGCCTGGTGATGGCCGGGGCCGCCCTGCTCGACAAGAGCGCCCGTCGCCCCCTGACCGAGGAGGAGATCCGCCGAGGTCTCGCCGGTAACCTCTGCCGCTGCACCGGCTACCAGAATGTGGTGCGTGCGGTGCAGCGCTGCTGTCACAAAAAATGAGCACTCGGGTCGGCCGGGCACCCCCGGCCGACGCTTTCGTGATCCCGACCGAAGTCATCCTTGCCCGGTTGGCATAGGATAGGGCCGCGATGACACCCACCAGCGACGACAGAGTAAGGATGTTCGAATGACCTCGTGTGGCCCCCGTTTTCCCCTGATGCAGATCCAGCCCACCATACTGCGCTTTGCCAAGATGCTCGGCAGCGTGTTGCAGCTGGAGGTGGAGATAGTGGACGCCAGCCTGGTGCGGGTGGCCGGCACCGGCCCCTATGGCTGCGGCTTCGGCCGCGAGCTGGCGGGGGATTCGCGGCTGCTGCGCTACGTCATCGACAACCAGTGCGAGAAGGTGGTGATCCAGACCAGCGACGATCCGGTGTGCCGTGGTTGCAGCCACAAGGAGGAGTGCCGTGAGCGCGCCTTTTTGGGGGTGCCCATCATGGTGGACGAGGCGTGCGTCGGGGTGATAAGCCTGGTGGCCTTCAACGGCGAGCAGCAGGCGCGCCTTAGGGACAACCTGCAGGAGGTGAGCGACTATGTGCGCCACATCTCCACCATGCTGGTCTCCAATCTGGTGCGCGGGCGCGGCTATGGGGACGGGGTGGACAAGCTGCTGCTCTCGCTCACCGGCAGCATGGATCAGGGCTGTTTGCTCCTAAACGATCGCAACCAGGTGATCCACGCCAACCCGCCGGCCCTCAAGCAGCTCAATGTGGCCAAGGAGCAGCTGCTCGGCCGCACCCTGACGGTGCGCCCCTTGACCTTCGCCCAGAGCGGCCTCACCGGTCATCTGCAACACATCCTGAGCTGGGGCGATCGCCAGGAGCTCATCATAGGGCAGTTGCATCCGGTGCAGGATCAGCAGATCTTCCTGATGGCCTTTCACCAGTCCCACGCCGCCCTCACCGCCCCCCCCGAGCAAGACGCCCGGCTCGAGCCCCTCATCGGCGAGAGCAAGTCCATGCGCCATCTCAAGCACCTGCTCCAGCGCATTGCACTCAGCCCCTCGAGCGTGCTGATCACCGGGGAGAGCGGCACCGGCAAGGAGGTGGTGGCCCGCGCCGTGCACCGCCTGAGCCCGCGCCACGACAAACCCTTTATCGCCATCAACTGCGCCGCCATTCCCGAGCAACTGCTCGAAAGCGAGCTGTTTGGTTATGTCAAAGGCTCCTTCACCGGCGCCTCGAGCGGCGGCAAGCAGGGGCTGATTCAGGCCGCCCACCAGGGCACCCTGTTTCTCGACGAGATTGGGGACATGCCGCTTACCATGCAGGCCAAGCTGTTGCGGGTGCTGGAGCTGCGCGAGGTGACCCCCATCGGCGCCAGCCGCCCGGTGCCGGTGGACATTCGGGTCATCGCCGCCACCCATCAGCAGCTCGAGACCTTTATCGACGAGGGGAAGTTTCGCGAAGATCTCTTCTATCGCATCAACGTGGTGCCCCTGCACCTGCCCCCATTGCGCGATCGCCACGGGGATGTGGAGCTGCTCACCCACCATTTCCTCAACCTGCACACCAATCGCATCGGCATCGTCTACCCCGGCCTCACCGAGGAGGTGATGGACCTGCTCAAGGGGTATCGCTGGCCCGGCAACGTGCGTGAGCTTAGCAACCTCATCGAGTACCTGGTCAACGTCATCCAGTCCGGCGAGGTGATTGAGAGCTCCCTGCTCCCCCCCAACATCATTCGCAACCAGCAGGGCCAGGAGCGCCCCGGCGCTGCCCCGTCCCTGGCGCCGAGTTCCCCATATCAAGGCGCCCCGCATCCGGGCAGTGCACCTGCCGCCGGCGATCCCCCCCAGTGGCCCGCACCGGCCGAGACCGATGCCCCCCAAGCCGAGAGTGGCCTCGAGAGCATGGAGCGGCAGATGATAGAGGAGACCCTCTCGCGCCTTGGCAACAAGAAGCTGGCCGCCCAGGCCCTCGGCATCGGCATCGCCACCCTCTATCGCAAGATAAAGAAGTATGAGATTGCGTGATGGCCAGCTTGTGACTGTGCCGAGACAACGACAGCGCCCCCTGATGGGGCGCTTTGCATCGTATCTTAACGCTCTGTCTGCAAAATGAGTTCGCGATAGCTGTCGGGGATATTGGCGATGTCGCCGCCCGATGCGCACACCTGCTCCAGATTGGTCAACCTGGTCAGGCGGATGGTTGAGCCAAATCCCTGCGCCGTAAACCCGCGTAACACAGTGGGCAGGTTAATTGCAGGCCCCAGCTCGAGCAGCCAATAGAGACGGTTATCACCTGGGCTTGCCACCACGCCGGTCTGATCGTCGCTTAGGCTCGAGCGAGGGCGCTTTTGGCAGGAGAGAATGGGCCAGACTCGGCTTACCTCCCGGGTTTTGCCATCGGCGGCGAACGTGGCAACCGCCAGATAGCGGATCTCCTCCATCAACTGGTCATCGTAGCGGGTCGCTATGGTGGTGACCGGGGTGTGATACCAGCGAGCCGAGCCTGTGAGGAAACCATCGAAATAGGTGGTCGCACGCGAGCCACCCAGATCGGCGGTGGGAATAATCAAGGTGAGATCCGTATGGCGTAACTGCTGCATCCCCAGCATGGCGATCCGGCTTGGCTCTTCCAGGTAGAAATGACCGGTGTGAATGGCGGGAGGGTAGTGGGTTGTGCCATCGCCGAGCTTGGCTTCGAGAAACGAGTGAAGCCAGCGGGAGCCGCTCTCGTCAGAGGAGGGCAGCAGGGCAAAAGCGCCGATCCCGATCTTCTCGATTTCGTTCTGATAAGGGTTGCGCTGCCCACTTGCCTGACTCATAAACCCCGGGTAGAGGGCGAAGGCTCCGAAGGTGGGTCGGCTCGGTATGCTGATCCCTTCTTGCCGATAGAGCAGGGCATCGCGATAGCGGTGCATCTGGTTAATTGCATCATCGGGGACTCGGTCCCTCGGGTCAGCGTCTGGTCCGCTTTGCACCCGGTATTTGGCATCGAACAGCCAGATAAAGGTTTCACCACGACCCGTGCTGGCTTCGATCAAAATATCCGGTTTCTGGGGGACCAGCAGGGCGTGCACCGGCTGGTTTTCTTTGTAGAACTTGGGCTCGTGGGCCAGCTTGACCCGAATATCATCCTCTTTGCGCCAGAACTCCCAGCAATACTTCATCCCCTCGGCGAGTCGGGTATCCCACCCGTCGCGAGTGAAGTTGAAGGTGGGCGTCTTCACCTCGATAAAACCCAGCGCCTGAATGATTCGGCGTACTTCGAGCACGCACCAGAGCTCGTAGAGTTGATCCATGCTGCGAATGCCGGCCACCGCATCGTTCCCCATGGCTTCGAGATAGAGGCGCAGTTGCTGCCAGATCCGGTACACGGTGCTATAGCCACTCTTTTGTTGCAGCACCAGCGACTCGCGGTGCAAGACACTGGCCGGGCCTATGTCTCGCATCAAAGGGTGCGCCAGTGCCTGCTCGAGCGGTTTGCCCCATGTCTTGAGTCGAGCGAAGAAGGCCTCGGAGAGCAGCGAGTGATCCCCCTGCCGGTTCAAGTGCTGCAACATGCGCAGGGTTCGCTCCAGCACAAACTTGATAAAGCGGTTTTCTGGTGTGTCGGTGGTGAGCTGTTTGCGCTCGATGCGGTATCTGCGCTCTATGCCGGCATCGAGATCCTGGCGGATCTGCTCGGCCAGCCTGGGCTTGGGTGGCCGCTTCATCCGGGTGGCAAGCAGATGCTCGGTTTTGCTCTGTAACCGGCTGTGTGGTGAGTTGATGATGTGGCGAACACCCCGCTCCAGCTCTTGATGCAACGCCTCGAAATGGGCCAGCCATAGCAGCGGGAAAGGCTCGGCCATGCGCTGGCTGCGCCCACCCTGCTGGCTGGTGGCGCTGTTGATCGTAAAGCGCCAGTAGGGGTAGTGCTTGTCCAGCGCCTGGTGGATCAGGGGCAGATCCCGCTGGATATCCAGTTTGACCGGGTAGACGTCAAACCAGAGGGTCAAATGAACTCGCTCCGCATTACCCGAAGCCGATGCCGGCTGATAAGAGAAGGGGAGGGCAAGCGATCCCACCTCGTTACCGGTATTGAATCCACCGAGGAGCTCTTGCACCCCCCGCCGGCTTTTAAAGCGAAACGACTCACAGATCCGTTGCAGATGGTGTTCGAGCCGAGGGGCATCTTCTTCCTCGGCAACCTTGTTGTGAAACTCCCACTCGAAGTCGTAAAAGCAGTTTTCAAAGAGCAGGGGCGCCGGCAGCGCCAGTGAACAGAGCGGCTGGCCTTCGGATTGCGCGGGTAGTGCCAGCGTCTTCCCCCGGATGTCGACCCGAGCGAGCGTCAGGGGGGACGAGAAGCGCACGGTGGACGGCGCATCGACCTGCTGGTCGACGGTCAGGCCAAATTCGTCCCCCTTTTGCTGGTGGTTCTCCAACGTGGTTTGTAACTGCGCAGCGCGAGTCTCATCCGTCTTGGGGTTGGCGTAGACTCGCAAGGTCCAGTCATGGCTTGTCAGGGTAAACAGACACTCCATCTGTGCCTCCTTACGGCCAGTAGCTGGTAAAGCACTGCTTCTCGAGCCGCTCTTTCATCCATGCCAGCTTCTTCTTGCTGCGGCAGGGGACAAGGTGGGGCGCCGGGGCCGGTGTCGCTTCGGTCACGCTATCGCCAAGCCGGCTGTTAAAGAGATCGGGGCGTAGCCCGTCCCAACTGGCGCCAAAGTGTTTCTGTAGCACCTCTTCGAGTTCGCAGAGGAGGTTATCCGGCGCATTGGCGCCGAGATCGGCCCGGTGGCTGCGCAGCTTGTCGCTATCCCCTTCAATCCGGGGCAACACCTTGCACATCATAAAGTCATCCCAGATGGCGATGAGGTGGGCTTTATCGGTCGGACGGTGGGCCAGCAGGGCCAGCATCAGCTCGTTTAGGGCACGATAGGCCAGCTCGAACGGACTCTTTTCCAGCACGGTATTGACCGCCTTGAGAAAGTCGACGCTGCTTTGCTTGTCCTCATTGAGGGCCGGATCGTCGACAATGGCTCGCCCGTCAGACCAGAGGGGATAGCCCAGTATGTTGGGTTGCAGTTGGGGGGCGAAGTAGTGATCGAAGTTGTTGGGAAAGAACTCGTTAAAATCGAAAGTGAGGGCCCGGTCAATGACCTTGCGGGAAAAACCGTGGGTGGTCTCGTCCATATTGACGGTGCCGGCCACCATCAGGTTAAAGGGCAGCGCAATGCCGTATCGACAAAAATGCTCCCATATCTTGGCGTGCAGAGAATTATTCAGGTCCAGCTGCCACTGTGTTGCCAGTAACTGACGGGCTGCATCATCTAATTGCTGGTTAAGGACATTGGCCTTAAGCAAGGGGGCGCACTCGTAGATATGGTCGTATTCTGAATCCGTGACCTCGTTATATGCGGCCACATCGGTAGCGGTCAGCCAGTGGCGGGTCTCGATAATCGAGAGATAGTCGGCGAAATATTGTTCAACCGGTGCCAGGTTCATCTCGTCGAGGCAGAGCCAGAAGGGGGGGATTTGCTCGAGATGTGCCTGAGTCAGACCGATTTTTCCATCAACCCTGACCTCGCCGGTTTGTTCGAATATATGGATCCAGGATTTGACAATGAAATCGATAACAGGCGTGGTAACATACTCTTTTTTGCCGCTTAGCCTGGAGACATAACCCAGCAGATCGGAAGGCTCGTGCCAATCGGGTCGAACGGGGACCAGACAATAGGTGTCCTGGCCTTTCTGATTCGCCGCTTGCTCACGAATAAAGCGGGTTTTTCCTGTGCCGGAAATACCGGCTAGTAATATCATTCCCTTATTTATTATTGTGGTTTTTGCTACATGTTTATTTTTTGAAGGTTTTTTAATCTTTTTTATATATAATTTTATTGATACTGGTGCTTCGTTAGGCTTCACTATAAAAGAATGAATGCCATAGGAATTTAAAATTGATTTTATGTTTTCAATTTCATTCTTTTCTTTTTCTACTCCACCACATGTCAAAAATGCAAATACAGAATCTCCTTTAGGTATTTTACCGAAACGTTTAAAGACAGTATTCCACTCATTTATACTGGAGCTGGTGGATAGAAAGGTATGCTCTCCATATTTTACGGTAAAAACACCATTCTCCAGCTCTCTTTGTGAGCCACTAATATCAATTTCTTCTTTCTCAATGAAAGCTAGCTTTACATCGTCTTCCTTTATATATCTTTGTTTCTTACTATATTGGTTTAGGACTGTATCCTTTATATATTTCCTAGTTAATTCTTTACCCGCAATATTAATTAGCTCCTTGTCGCTTTCCAATTGACTTTGAAATAGACTGGACTCTGCGGAGTCCATTCTCATGTATTCTGATTCATCTGCCTTTTTAAAAATATATGCAAAAATCGCATCTCTATTTTCCATAGGAAACCTTTATTTTTGAGATTCCAGAAATTCTCTGATGGAAGATGCCACAGCATAAGAGAGTACTGGGGGCACTGCATTTCCAATTTGCATTACATTGGATGTTGCAGAGTGAGGGAAAACAAATGAGTCAGGGAATGTTTGTAGGCGAGCGCATTCTCTAATGGTTAATCTTCGATCTAGGCTGTAGTGAAACTGAACACGAGATTTTGCATTAGCTCTGATTGTATAAGACGGCTCATCTGCTTTACAGTGCTCATCCCCCTGACCATTCCCTTTCTTAGCCTTTGATGCTTTGAAGTACTGGCTTTGGTTGGGAATTGATTCATCTAGCACCAATTCAAGGTCACCTATAGCCCACTTAGTGCCTCGATGATTACCAATGAATCGTGGAATGGGCATGATCGGCTCGCCAACTAGATCATTTCTAGTGCAAATAAAAAATAAACGTCTTCTGCTTTGTGGAACGCCATAGTCAGGAGCAAACAAATCCCAGACTTGAACCTTGTAGCCTTGTTTTTCAAAGTCATGGATGATTGTTTTCAATACCTCACCGTTATGCATTCTCGCTAGGTTGGGCACATTTTCGGCACACACTATTTTTGGTTTGTGAATGCTCATATATCTTGCTAATACTTTGTAGAGCTGACCCCGGTCCGAGCTCAATCCCTTTTTGGGTCCGCAGGAGCTAAAGTCCTGACAAGGAAAACCACCAATTAAAACTTCTGCCGCAGGAAATTTGTCAACCAAATCCTCACTAAGTTCTATATGTTGAATGGGTATGTCAAGATTCATCTGAATTGTCTGCACACATTTTTCATCTTTTTCATATGCAGCAAGGGTTTTGAAAGGCTGATGTATAAATTGCCTTCCCATATATTCAAATCCACCTTCAAAGCCCATGTCAAGCCCACCGACACCAGTGAACATAGAAACTAAACTATAAGTATGAGTTGTAAGCAAGGTGGTATCTCTTTTCTTATCTGTAAGATTGCAAATAATGTTGAATTTTCTGTACTTTACTTTTGGAGTTATTTTTTTTCCAAAGTTTTTCAAACTTATAAATCCATATTTCTCTAATGTCTTAATTGTGCGAGAAAGATTGCTAACTGCTCGCCCTGTTAATTTGGCGATTTCAGTTATAGTCTGCGGTTTGCTTTCGTCAATTAAAGACAAAAGATTTATATTATCTTCAGAAAGTACAGATGCAACAGACCTTATGGAGTCAAACCATATATCAACATTCGGTGTTGAGGTCTTAGACTGGCCTTTAATGCCGATCGTGCAACTGTATTTATCTTCTTTCAAGTCAATAAAGTCCAAGTTCTAGGGTGACTGTATAAAAAAACAGGTCTTATGTTATCACCAAATGATAAGACGTCAATAGGGTCACTGAGAACGTAATAGCTAACCTCTATGGGATTGGTGTACTGGTTTCGCAACTTCCGGTTTGTCGATGCATCCAGTGCGCCGGGCACCCTCTTGCAGCGTTCCACTTAAGCTCGCTCTATCCGCTTGTCGCAGCGCTCGTGCCACCAAGCAAAGAGCCACCTTCCGGTGGCTCTTGTGGTGATGGCTTAGCAGGCGCTCTGTGGCTCTGCACGCCTCTCCTGCCGGGGTTGATGATCACTCATCCTGTCGATGCGCACCGCCGCGACCTTGAACTCGGGGATCTTGGCGTGGGGGTCGGTGGCATTGATGGTGAGCCGGTTGGCCGGCGCCTCGGCGAAGTGGAACGGGATAAAGACCACCCCCGGCTGCATCCGCTTGGTGACGAAGGCGGGCAGCTCGATATGGCCGCGCCGGCTGGTGACCCTCACCCGCTCGCTGTTGCCAATGCCCAGACGCTGTGCATCCACCACGCTCATCATCACCCGCGGGCCGGCGAGCTTGTCGAGCCCTTTGGTCTTGCGGGTCATGGTGCCGGTGTGGAACTGCTCGAGCAGGCGCCCGGTGGTGAGCACCATGGGATAGGTCTCGTCGGGCAGCTCGGCGGCGTAGCGAAACGGCGTTGCGACCATCTGCCCCTTGCCACGGGTGAACTGCCGGGTGTGCAGCAGCCGGGTGCCCTCGGGGGCGGCGTCGTTGCAGGGCCACTGCAAGCCGGCCGGGCCCACCTTGTCCCAGTGAATGCCGGCATACTGCGGGGTGACCCGGCAGATCTCGGCGGTGATCTCGGCCACGCTCTGGTAGTGCCAGTCGCCCCCCATGGCGTTGGCGATCTGCTGGATGATCCACCCGTCTTCGCGCGCCTGCCCCGGCCCCTTGATGGCGGGGGAGAGGCGCTGCACCCGTCGCTCCGTGTTGGTGAAGTGGCCGCTCTTCTCGGCAAAGGAGCAGGAGGGGAGCACCACATCGGCGAGCTGGGCGGTTTCCGAGAGGAAGATATCCTGCACCACCAGGAAGTCGAGGCGCTTTAGCCCCTCGATGACGTGATGCTGATCCGGATCGCTCAGCACCGGGTTCTCGCCCATCACATAGAGTCCCTTGATGGTGCCGGCGCAGGCCGCATCGATGGTCTCGGTAAGGGTGAGGCCGGGCCTGGTGGATAGCCAGGGGGCCTGCCAGGCGGCCACGAAGCGGGCGTGCGCCTGTGGGTCATCCACCTTCTGATAGCCGGGGAAGTTGTTGGGCAGGGCCCCCATGTCGCAGGCCCCCTGCACGTTGGACTGACCGCGCAGGGGATTGATACCGCCCCCCTCGATGCCGATGTTGCCGCACAGCAGTTGCAAGTTGGCGATGGCCCGCACGTTGTCGTGGCCCGTGGTGTGCTGGGTGATCCCCATGGAGTAGTAGACGGCGGTGCGCTTGGCGGTGCCGATAAGCCGCGCCAGCTCCATCACCTGCCCGGCGGGCACGCCGGTGATAAGGGCCACCTTGTCCGGGGCATAGTCGGGGGAGAGCACCTCGGCCTTGAGCGCCTCAAACCCCTCCACCCGCTCGGCGATATAGCCCTTGTCGTGCCAGTCGTGCCGGATGATCTGCTGCATGATGCCGTTGAGCAGCATCACGTCGGTGCCGGGGCGCTGGGCCACATAGAGGCTGGCGTGATCGGCCATCCCGATCCGCTTGGGGTCGGCCACCACCAGGCGCGCCTTGCCAGAGCGCACCACCTGCTTGATGCGCGAGCCGATGACGGGGTGGGCCGCCGAGGTGTCGGATCCGATGATAAAGATGAGATCCGAGTGATCGATGCTGGGGATGTCGTTGGTCATGGCGCCGCTGCCAAGGGATGCCTCCAGCCCGGTGACGGTAGAGGCGTGGCACAGGCGGGCGCAGTGATCCACGTTGTTGGTGCCGAGCTCCCGACGCATCAATTTCTGGAACAGGTAGTTCTCTTCGTTGGTGGTCTTGGCCGACGAGAACCCCGCCAGGGCGTCGCTGCCGTGCTCGGCCCTGATGGCGCCAAAGCGCTCGGCCACCAGGGCGATGGCCTCTTCCCAGCTGGCGGGCACCAGCTCGCCATGTTTGCGGACAAGCGGCGTGGTGAGGCGCTCCTCGCTCTGGATAAAGTCAAAGCCAAAGCGCCCTTTCACGCACAGCAGCCCCCGGTTGACCGGGGAGTGGCGGTTGCCCTCCACATAGCGGATGCGCTGTGTTGCCTCATCCACATAGAGGGTGACGCCGCAGCCCACCCCGCAGTAGGTGCAGATGGTGTTGACCGGGGTGAGTAGCCCGGTGCGCCCCTGGGACTTGTGGCGGGCATCGACCAGGGCGCCGGTGGGGCACACCTGCACGCAGGCGCCGCACTGCACGCAGCGGGAGTCCCCCATCGCCACGCCCGCCTCGCACTGCGGCCGGGTCGAGAGGGTGCCATCGCTGTTGTTGGCAAAGCGCAGCACCCCTTGCACCGCCTGCTCGTTGCACGCCTGCACGCACTGGCCGCAGCCGATGCAGCGGTTGGCATCGAACACGATAAATTCGCTGCTGTTATCCACCGCAAACTTCTGGCACTCACGGGTATCGAGGGCGCTCTGATCGACCTGGTATTCGGTGGCATAGTCGCGCAGGGCGCAGTCGGTGTTGGCCTGGCAGCCGCACTCGAGGCAGCGGCTTGCCTCGGTCCGGGCGGCGGCGTCGTCAAAGCCCTGCTCCACCTCGGCAAAGCTCCCGGTCCGCTCGCCCAGATGGGGCATGATGGCGCGGGCGATCTTTTTCAAGTGGGCGAACTGGGCGGGGTCGACCTGCTTGAGAGAGGGGGCCTTGCTGGCGTTGAAGGGGCGCACCGGGTCGACCATGGTGCCATGCAGGAAGTGGTCGATGGCCAGCGCCGCCTTGCGCCCGTCGGCGACCGCCTCGATGGCGGTGGCCGGGCCCCGGCGCAGATCGCCGATGGCAAACAGGTTGTGGTGGCCGCTGTGCATGGTCTCGGGGTGGGATGCCAGGGTCTGCCAACGGGTGAAGGGGAGCGGCATAAATTCCCGCTCCATAAAGCTCAAGTCCGGCTTTTGCGACACCGCCGCGATGACGGTGTCGAACGCCTCGACCATAAACTCGCCGGTGGGCTCGGGGCGGCGGCGGCCGGAGGCATCGGGCTCGCCGAGGGCCATCTTCTCGAGGCGCACCTGACAGACGCGGCCCGCTTCATCGGCCAGGTTCTCCACCGGATTGGTGAGCATCAAAAAGCGCACCCCTTCGTGCTCCGCCTCGTCGATCTCATAGGCCTCGGCGGGCATCTCGGCGCGGGTGCGGCGATAGATAAGGGTGGTCTCGGCGCCGAGGCGCACCGCAGTGCGGGCGCAGTCGATGGCGGTATTGCCACCGCCTATCACCGCCACCCGTTTGCCGGTGGTGAGGCGCTGCTCCAGCATCCGATCCTTGAGGTAGTCGACCCCCAGATAACAGCCTTCGAGAGTGCTGCCCGGGTACTCCATGGGCACCGCCTTGGAGGCGCCGACCGCCAGACAGACGGCATCGTACTCCTGGCACAGGGCCGAGAGGCCGAGATCGTGCCCCAGCCGCACCCCGGTGTGGATTCGCATGCCACTTTGGCACATCAAGGCGATCTCCTGATCGAGGATCCCCTTGGGCAGGCGGTACTCGGGGATGCCGTAGCGCAGCCAGCCGCCGGCTTCGGGCATCGCCTCGAAGAGATCGACCTCAAACCCCTCATAGCCCAGGTAGTAACCGCAGGTGAGCCCCCCCGGGCCGCTGCCGATGATGGCGACCCGCTTGCCCTTGGCGGGCTTTTTCTCGGGCTGCCAGGGGTCGGCCAGATCCAGATCGGCGGCGTGGCGCTTGAGCTGGCGGATGGCCAGCGGCTCATCCACCAGGGCGCGACGACACTGCGCCTCACAAAACGCCGGGCAGACCCGGCCGATGGAGAGCGGCATGGGCAGGGTCTGCTTGATGACGGCGGTGGCCGCCCGGTGATCCCCCATGGCGATATGGTGCAGGTAAGACTGGATATCCACCCCGGCCGGGCAGGCCCGCTGGCAGGGGGCCTCGCAGTCGGCGTAGTGATCCGAGAGGATGCGCCCCAGGGCCGATGTGCGGTGGGCGCTGAGCGCCGCCGAGTCGGTGGTGATCACCATCCCCTCGACCGGATGGGTCTGGCAGGCGCGGCGGATGCCGGCGCCGGCTATCTCGACGGCGCAGAGATCGCAGGGGGCCTTGGGGTCGTGCGGGTGGTCACCGCACAGGGAGGGGATGTCGACATGGTGCTGTTTGGCAATCTGGAGCAGGGTGTGGCTCGGATCAACGGCCAGCCGGGCTCCATCGAGAGTGACAGTGAGCATGGCGTGGGGTACTCGGGTTAGGTCGCAGAAAATGCTGCATCTGGCAGGGCCAGCAGGGAAGGCGAAGGAGGATCGCCGAGTGTGGCCCCCACCATAGCAAAGGTGGGCGGTAGCAAGATTTGATTCCGGACAGGTTATGGGCGCAAAAGGAAAACGGTTTCATCGCCCCGGGATCCGGATCGCGCGCTTTTCCCTCGGGGGAAGTCTTTCACGGGAATAGAAGGGCAGGGGTTGTCGCGCGCGTTTAATATTATTGATCCCGGTCAATCTTGAATTATGAAATTAAAAACAGAGAGGTCAGCAATAGGTGAATACGATGGAGGTAATAGAAAATTACCGGGTTATTTAATTTCCCTCATCCCCTATGGTGTGTAAAAAGGGGGTGATGATGATTATTTATGGGAAATATGGCGGCGTGGCGCTGCGGGCCGTTCATCTGATGGTGCAAAACCACTATGGCCATGGGGCTGCCTGGGATATGGCCATCGCCGAGGCCTTCGGCGAGCAGGGGAGTGTCAGGTATAAAAACAACCCCAGGGTGACCTTTCTGACCCTCTGCAGCCTGGGGGTGGTGGGGTGCATACTCCCTTGCGGCTATGACGCCGCCCCCAAGACCCGGGCCCATGTGCTGCGTGCCCTCGAGCTCCTCGCCCGGCGTGAGCCGACCACCCCCATCAACCCCGACCTCCTGTGGCAAGAGGTGATCGCAAAGGATAAGGGAAAGGCCAAGCATAACAATCAGATGGATGTGGTGCTGACGCTCTGGTCGGCCCGCATCATCGAGCTGGGGGGGCACCGCTTTGCGCTCAGTCCCGAGGGGATATAGGAAGCCAGGGCGACCCCTGGCTTTCGGTGATCACTTCACCCGGATCAGGGTATCGCCATCCGTGTGGGCGAAGGGCTTGCCATAGACCTGCAGGCTGGTGGTCTGGCTGTAGGTGATGCGATCCGGGGTGGAGAGATCCAGGGTCATGGCGAAGTCGGTGGTGCTGTCGTTGGCGGTCATATAGCTGCTCTCGGCGATGCCCCGCTTGCCCGCGCCAAACGCTATCTTGCTGCCCACCTTCCCCTCTGTGGTGATGCAGACCGCGCGTGGAATGCAGAAGCTGTTGTAAATCATCTGGTTTTTCTTGTCATAGATCAGGTAGCCGCGCTGGTCATGAAACTTGCCGTTGTCGCGCTTTCGAAAGACCTCCTGCTTGTAGTACATGGCGACCAGGTACTGATCGCTGGCGTTTTTGGCATCGGCCGCCGGCTCGAAGGTGATGGTCTCGTAGTAGGGCTCGACCGCCGGCCCCCCCTTGCCCACCTTGCTGCCCTCCTGGCCCGGGGCCACGTCGACACCCCCCGCATCCACGCTCTTCCAGGTACCGGCCAGGTGGGCCAGGGGGCCGAAGTCGAGGCCATTGATCATCGTCTCTGACTGCGCGTGTGCCAGGGTGGCGCCCGCCAACAAGATGGCCGGGATAATATAGTTGTTCATCATAACTCCGTTGGATTTCATTATTTATAATGGTGCTCTGGTGAGCCGAAGACACCATATCCACCGGAGAAAAACAGCGTCAATCGACAATTTCAGTGCGCGTCGATTTATGTGAAATCGGGTTTGCTTTTACGGGGGGTAAATAAACCAATGATGATGCAGGGCAAATTTGAATTTTTAAATAAAGAATCCACGCTTGCGATGGATCAATATTAACGTTCAGGCCGGGGTGCGCAGCGGTGGGCCGCCGTGACGGCCCCTCGGTGCCTCAGAGACGGGAGGCGAAATGGTGGTTCACCAACGTGATGAAGTTGCGCTTGCGCTTGTGCTCGGCCACCAACGCCTCGAGCTGTTGGTTAAAGTGCTCCTGCTGCGCCTTGTCATCCCCCAGGGATTGCTCGCACTGGCGCAGGGCCGCCACCGCCTGCTCATACCCCTCATTGTGACCGCTCACCACATAGCTGGCGGCCACCCGGAAGCAATAACCGATGGCCAGCAAGGGGTCGGTTGGCGCTATCTTGTCGGCCAGGGTGAGCAGCAGCCGTGGGCTTATCTTGTGCGTGGCCACCCAGTCGCAGGCATCGTGTAGCCGCTCCTGATCCAGATAGAAGTGCACCAATGCATCATGGGGCTGGGGGGAGTCGACGACTTGCTTCACGGAGGCCCTCTCCTTGAGGTGCCGCTCGACCCAGGGCAGCAGGGTCTCATCGTGCCACTCCAGTTGCTGCTGTAGCTGGCGCAGATGCTTGAACCCGTCAAAATGGGGAAGCCGCTCAAACCTGCCCCTGGCCAGCCGCCATGCCCGCGCCTTGTCCCCCAGGGCGATAGAGAGGGTAATGTCCGCCTCGTCACAGGCGTCGGTTTCATAGGGCGGCTTCGCCTGCTTGCGCGCCTTGGCGAGCCAAAACTCCCCCTCCAGCGGCTCGCCATGGTCGCAGCATAAGGTGCACAGTGCGAGCCAATCCCGGGTGGTGCTGGCGATGCTGGCCTGCACGGTCAGTTCGCGGCGCCAGTCGCCCACGGCGTGGGCAGCCTCCAGCAAGGGGTGAGCATAACGCTGCAGCGTCCACTCATACCCATAACCCGGCTCTCGCGCCGCCAGCAAGCTGGCGAGTTTTTCCTCGCAGCGCGCCAGAAAGCGCGCACTGCGCACCAGATCGCCGAAGGCTTTCTCGTCGGGGAAGACATCTTTGGGCTGCTCAAGCAGGTGAGTAAAGAGCCAGTCGACCTTCTCACTTTCTGACCAGGAGAGGCGAGCGAAGAGGGCGGGCAGGCGTTTACACATGGCCCTCTCCAGCTCGAAGCGCTCGCCATTGGAATCATTAATCTGCTGCAGCACCTGATTGAGTCGCTCAAGCGCATACCAGGTCAGTGCCCACTGCTGATCCAGCAGCAGGGTATCGACCCCCTCCCAAATCCCCTCAAACAGTGCTTCGGCCTCACTGAAGTAGTCGCTCACCTCCCGCCACTCCCACACAGCCAGTATGGGCAGCGCCTTGTTGATCAGCGTTTTCAGTTTGGCCGGCGAGAGCGTCTGTTTACTCAGATCCACTTTTCTCAACCAATAGTCCCAACGTTTGGGCTCGCGCTCGAGTTCATCGAGCAGCAGCTCGAGCAGGGCCGGTTTCTCCTGCCGCTCGAAATAGCCGCGCAATCTGGCCCGTTCATCGGGCTCCTGTGCCACTGCCCCCTCCTCACCGTCCAAGCCGCTGAGCTGCAGATTGAAGGCCAGCGCGGTGGCCACCCCGTGTTTGCAGATCGTCTGATAATCGGCGGCGGGGCAGTCGCAGTGGCTGACCAGCTCGGGCCCCATCTCGAGCCTGACCCGATAGAGGTGGCTGCCCTGCACCTGGGCACTGAGGGTATTGCCATCCTGGCCGAGTTGCTGCACCGCCCCCTGGACGGCCAGAGTTAATCCCTTGGCAAAGCTGGCCTCGCCGCTTTGCGCCTTGAGCTCGTCAATATCGATCGGTGCAGGGTCTTGGGGGGAGTGGCTGGCCAAGGGGCGCTCCTTCAACAGCATGAAACGGGTCAGGGGATGCCGCGCATCCCACCGGGGTTAGCGAAAGAAGAACCCGTCAAAGCCAGAGTGTGCATCCCAAATGGCGTGTTGACGCTCGTCCCAGAGCCGGGAGAGATAGGGTTTGAGGGTTGCCAGGGTGGTGATGGTGGCGAGCAGCTCTTGCAACTGCGCGATGTCGCGCTGCAGATACTGCTGGTGATCGTCAAAGGCGAGCTCGGTCTTCTTCTTCGAGCTCTGTTTAAACTTGAGCAAAACGGCCCCCTGCAGCCCTTCGCCCTGGCTGTAGTAACGCACCTCCAGCTCATGGACCTTCTGCTTGAGGGCGGGATTGATGGCCGCCAGGTTCTCATCACTGAGCAGGTTGTCGGCCTCGGGCAGATGGGTGTGTGCCAGGTGCAGCAGGGTGAACATATCCCGCGTCTCCCACGCCTGGCTCAGCACTCCCATGATGCGGGTCTTCTCATCGCGCTTGACCGGGTCTTGCTCCCGATCCGGGTGCAGCGCCATCGTCAGCTTGCGATAGAGCTGTTTGAGGGTCGAGTTATCCAGCAGCTGCTCAACCTTGGCCCTGGCCTCGGTGTGGGCCTTGCCATGGCGGTGCTGCCTGCGTGTGAAGGGCTCGTCATCGGCAAACGGCTCCTCGTCAATATCCGGCGCCTCCTCTTCCCACCCCTCTTCATCGGCGGCGGCCTTTTCAAACTGCGCCCGCATATAGTCGCGCAGCTTCTCGGGATCTTTCACCATCTCGCGCAGCAGCTCGATATCATCCGGGCTCTCACCAAACTCCTCTTGCAGCAGCTGGGTGATAAAGTCGCATTGTGCCTCGATCATCTCCTCATCGAACTGGGTCACACTACCCGCCTGCACCGCCATATAGAGGGCGTGCAGGTCCAGCTCGCCCCGAAACGGGTTGGATTCGAGATAGTCCATCATCTCGTTGAGCCAGTGGTGGAGCATCTCCCGCTGCCAGCGGATAAGGCTCTTGCGGGCGGTAAAGCCGGCCAGCCGCTGGCAAAGCCGGAATATCAGCGCGCACTGCTCGCGCTCGAGGGGCTCAATGTCGCTGACAAAGCGCTGATAGATATCCGCCCCCTCTTTCTCCTGCTTGGCCAGCTTGGCCTGCAGCTTCTCGATGGCCTGCCACTGGCGATGAAAATAGGCGAGGGCCGCACTGTCGTGCTGCGGGGTGGCCGCTTTGGCCTTGGTGTTGCGCTTGGTCAGTGACATGGGGGCTCCGGAGTCGAGAATCACAGCGGGCGGTTGCCGCAGCAGCTTACCAGAGCAGGTGGGGTGCGCCTACCCTCCTGGTTTGCTGCCGGAGCAAAGCGCACGAGGTGTACCGAGGTTGTGGTCCCGAGTCACCCAGGCGGGCACGCAATCGCTAGAGCTGACTGCGCAGTATGTTCACCAGTACAGGTGCGAAGGGCTCCAGCTTGCCTTGTTTGGGTTGGCACAGATCTTCGATCAGCATTGCCAGCAGTTGTGCATCATCTTCCAGCGCCAGTGCCTGCTGATCGTCGCCATAGTGGGTCCAAATCAGGCTATCCACCAGCTGTTTGCGCTTGGCAACCAGCACCTTGTTGCTTTGCTCCGTGTCACCCAGATTGAGTACCCGGATCGCCTCTTTGGCTCTTTCAGTCACCCCCTCAACCCGGCCACTCCATTTAAAGCGCAGCTCGGTTTCACACTCAGGCATCAGCGGGGTCAACGGCAGGGGCTGCGAGCCATGGGCGGCATCGCACTGCTTCGGCGTTTTGCAACTGGCTACCAGATTGCTGAAATCCATGGTGCGGTTGGGGGCGAGATCCCGCGCCTCAACATGCTCGTTCATGGTGTCTTCACTGGTGCCGCTGATGGCCTGGCAACAGTAGGCGCAGAGATGGAATTGCTCAGCAGCACAAGCCTCTCGGATATGCTGGCGAATCGCCTGACCCTCTTCATCGTTGGGTAGGTCGTGATATCGAGCATGAGGATGTTGACGTTTGAATGCCGCCAGGCTCGCGGGCTCTTGTCCTTTGTCAATCTTGCGCACGGCGCAGCTCCTCCTTGCGCAGCAGCAGGCTGGCCTTGGTCAGCTCCAGATTGTTGGCAGGTAGCTCGGCCTTCAGCTCGGCCAGCAGGGCATTGGCCTTATCAAAATGCCGATCCTGAATCAGATCGAGCAAGTCGTTGAGTCGGTTTGCCACCCGCTCATTGCGAATAGCGGTATCCATCACCTCCAGCAGCACCGAGTTCGCATCCTGACCGTATTGGGACGGCACTTCAGTGAGTTCACCGTTATCAAGCGAATAGACCAGTACATCTTTGCAATCGCTGATCACCAGGGGGGAGTGGGTGGTCAGCACAAACTGACAGTTGGGGAAGGTATCGGTGAGCCGCTGGATGATGGTGCGTGCCCATTGCGGGTGCAGGTGCATGTCCACCTCGTCGATCAGCACCACCCCATCGCCATGCAGGGGATTTTCCAGCTCCGGATTCATCATGGCGAGGCGGCGGGCGATATCGCCCACCAGCGCCATCAGGGATTTCTCCCCTTGCGACAGTTGCAACACATTGAAGGTCTGACCCTCTTTATCGATGGACATATGCAGGCGCGGCTTGCGGCGCACCTTCAGATTTTCAAAGCCCGGCATAAAGTTGGCTATCGCCACGCGCACGGCGGTCAGCTGCCGATCCCGGGCCGAGGCTTGCTGCTGTTGCAAGGTTTGCCAGATAGAAGGGGCGAGCGTCTTCTCTAGCTGCTTCAATACATCCTCGGGGATCACCGACTCGTTCTCGCTATCTTCCCGTTCGCGAAACCACTCGAAGAAACGGCGAAAATCGACCCCCTGATTCAGGGAGTTGTCGTAGCCATCGAGCTGGAAGAATGAGTGCCGCTCTTTGATCTTGAGGGGGATATCCAGCACCCCCCGCTCGACAGGATAGAAGGCGATCAGGGGCACGCTGACATTTTCCTGCTCTGTCAATCGTGCTCGATACTCATCGGCCAGCTTGCTGGCATCAACCAATATGGATTGCTCGTTGCTCTTGCGGCCTGCACGGGTCCTGGTGAGTGACCAACGGTATTCGCGCTGCTGATCGTGTAGTTGAAGAGAGACCACTGCGGTATTGGCACCATTGAGGATGACCTCTTCCGGGATGGGGCTGCCGTTGCCTTTGTCGCTGCGCAAACGGGCAACAAACCAGCTGAGCGAGGTTGCCAACGATTTGAGTACCGAGGTTTTGCCTGCGCCATTGTTGCCGATCAGCACAGTTACCTTCGAGTTGACCCGCTGCGTGGGGGCAAACTCGATGGCAAGACGCTCAAAACGCCCCAGATTGTCGAGGGTGAGTTGTTTGATTTCCATGCTCTATTCCTGTTTCTGCGGCCAACACGACCTTATCTCGCCAGCACTTGGCTGACAAC
Organism: Aeromonas schubertii; assembly: GCF_000820105.1. Lineage (GTDB taxonomy): Bacteria > Pseudomonadota > Gammaproteobacteria > Enterobacterales > Aeromonadaceae > Aeromonas > Aeromonas schubertii. The sequence continues at coordinate 44,189 of NZ_CDDB01000001.1, forward strand.
CCGCCGAATGTTGCCGCTGGCGGTGGGCCGCGCAGCCTGAATGCAGGCCAGCAGGGCGGCGGTTTCTCGTGCGTCCGATTACGCTTCGCTAATCGAACCTACGCCACTGACAAGATCCGGGTTGACGGCACGCCAGCAACGTAGGGTGCAATAAGCGGAGCGCATTGCGTCACTTTTGCACCTTCTGTTCGGCCATACTGTGGTGATATGGCGGTGTCATTCACGATGTTCATCACACCCTACGACGCGGCTTTTTTGGTTGCCCGTTTGCGCGGCTTGGCGGCGGCCCGCTCGGCCTGAATGCGGGCCAGCAGGGCGGCGGCGCTATGGTCACCGCTGATAAGATCCGGGTTGGCGGCGCGCCAGTCGGCGGTCAGCTCGCCACGAAACGCCTTGGCCAGAATGGCCTGGGTCAGCTTATCGACCCGCGCTTTGGCCGCCTTGGCCTGCTGCTCGATGGTATCGGCATAGGCAAAAAGTTGTTCCACCCGACGGACGATTTCGTTTTGCTCTTCCTTGTTTGGCAGTTTGCATTGGAATGTTCGCATTTTTTTTATTCCAAATGCAGCTTGAGAAGTTGAATTAGCCTGCTTAGCTATTTCATTCAAAGTGCTAGGTGATGATAAAAAGAACTGTAAATATTCTGGTGTCGCTACATGTTCAATTGGCTGAATTAAAATAACATTTGCAGACAAGGTGTAATCAATGCCAATAGGTAAGATAGTTGCCTTGCCTAAAGTACCTATCTTTCCAAAGATAAAATCCCCAGCTTTTAATGTATATCTTTCGTTATGCTCTTTTAAAACATCAAAAGACACTTTCCTTGAATTTTCAAAATCTATAGAGCCATCCAGTTTCAAATCACCAATGCCAATGTAAGGTACGCCGCCGTCAACCGCTTTTGGAGTCCTATGGCTTGGGTGAGGATCTATAATTTCAGCAGCTTCTTTAAGCTCTACTAACCTCCACCGTTCAACTCCCTTATTAAGTTCACGCCAATCTTCCGTCAGCTTGCCACTCACCGCAGCGGCCAGCACGGATTGACGGAAACGCTTGATAATATCCGGAATATGGGCCAGACGGACTTGGGTGGCCTCTACCTGAGCCAGCAATGTATCAAGCCGGTCGGCAATTTCTTTTTGTTCTGCAAATGGAGGGATAACAAATGGTAATGTTTTTGCTGTTGCCCCAGAAATCTCTTTGAACGTCGTCCCTGTGCCAAGACTTTCAGCTAGCTCTCTAATGCTTTTTAAATAGAAGTACGCATAAGTCGGTACTATTTCATTTGTGAAAACAAAATTTTTAAAACCTTGATTTGTCGATATTTCATTTGCAGCAATAGCAACATAGCCAATGGGAGCTCTACTACTAAATAGTAAAGTACCCGCTGGCATTAATTTAGCTGAGCTCGTCGCCAGTCCTTTTTCGCTCAGGTCTCGACTACCATGGCTAATATATTTTTCCATGTGTCCGCTTAAATCTGCAGGCGTAAGCCAAGCAAACCCGCTCCCGGGTGCAGAAAAATTACTTTTATCATCAGCTTTTGGGGTACCGCCAGCAACAACATTTGCGATAGCGCCGATATTGCTCATTGCCCAAGTTGAGGGAATGTATGCCTGCATCACGCCATCCCCTCCAGCGCCTTAACCAGATCCTGCAATTCGGCCAGCGCCGCTTCCAGCTCGGCTTTGGCCTCATTGGCCAGCGCCAGCGGCTCCGGCAAGTCGGCCGCATCGACGCTGTTTTGGTCCTTCAGCCAGCTGATATCCAGCGAATCGCCCTTGCTATCGCGGATCCACGCCCGGTCAAAACAGCGCCAGCGCCCCTGCTCTGGTGCGTCACCCTGATCGGCAGCCGATTCTGTCAGCTCGGTAAAGCTGTACTCCCCCTCGCTGCGTGGGCTCTGACCATTGGGATTTGTGCCGTAGACCCGCTCGAAGGGGGCGAGGTGGGCCTCGCTAAAGGGGGTGCGCTTGCCAAAGCTCGGCATATTGGCGCGCAGATCGTAAACCCAGACAGCCTGGGTGCAGCCTTCCTGCTGATGGGGGTCAGCGGCGCTCCCTTTTTGGAAGAAGAGCACATTGGTCTTGACCCCCTGGGCGTAGAAGATGCCGGTGGGCAGGCGCAAGATGGTGTGCAGGTTGCATTTTTCCATCAGATCGCGGCGCACCTCTGTGCCGACCCCGGCTTCAAACAGCACGTTGTCGGGCAGCACCACGGCGGCGCGGCCACCGGGCTTGAGGCCGCGATAGATATGCTGCAAGAAGGCGAGCTGCTTGTTGCTGGTCTTGTAGGTGAGATCGTCGCGGGTATTGCTGGCCTCGCCCCCCTTGCTGGTGCCAAAGGGGGGGTTGGCGAGGATGACATCGACCTTGGGCAAGGCGGCGCCTGCTTGCCCCAGGGCATTGCCAAGGTGCACCACCCCCTCTTCATCCCCTTCCATGCCGTGCAGCAGGCAGTTCATCAGGGCGAGGCGACGGGTATTGGGCACCAGCTCGACCCCGATAAAGGCGCGGTTCTTCTGGAATGCCTGCTCGGCCTTGCCAAGGTCGTAGAGATCGTCGGTCTGGCTCTTGATGTACTGGTCGGCGGCGATAAGAAAACCGGCGGTGCCGGCGGCCGGGTCTTGAATCACCTCCCCCGCCTTGGGCTGGAGGCAGCGCACCATGCTGTTGATTAAGCTCCGCGGGGTGAAGTATTGGCCGGCGCCGGATTTGGTTTCGCCGGCGTTTTTCTCCAGCAGCCCTTCATACAGATCCCCCAGACCATCTTGTTTGGCGTTGAACCAGTCAATCTGATCGAGGGTCTTGATCATCTGCTCCAGATGGCGCGGCTCGCGCAGCCGGGTCTGGGCATCGGCATAGATGGCGGCGATCAGGGGATCATGGTCTTTGGCGAGATCCACCAGCATCTGGCGATAGTGGTTGAGCAGGTTGATGCCGGAGCGGTTGGCCAGCTCAGGCCAGCGGCAATGTTCGGGTAGGGTGTGGGCGGCCAGAAGGCCCGCCTCTTCGTTTTCGTGCACCATCTTGATAAACAGCAGCAACACCAGCTCGGTGACATAGTCGGAGTAGTTGATGCCGTCGTCACGCAGGACGTCACAGAGGTTCCACAGTTTTTGAACAATATCGTTGTTGCGCATGGGAGTTCCGATTCTTAACTGTGCGCCGCCAGAAGGGCACACAGAGGCTGGTTGATGTAGTAGTTGCCGCGACCAATCTTTTGTTTTTGCAAGAATCCATGCTCGACCAGCAGATCCAGATAGCGGGTGGCGGTGATGCGGGTCACATCAAGATCGCTCATGACAAAGTCGATCTTGGTGTAGGGGTGGTTGAAAAGGTTGTTAAGCAGATCCTGGCTGTAGATCTTGGGTAATCGCTCGCGAATGCCCTGCTTATAGCTGGCCATCAGCTCCTTGATGCCGGTGATAAGGGCGATGGTGCTCTGGGCCGTGTCGATCACCGCATCGAGCATGTAGAGCAGCCAGGGCTCCCAGTCTCCGCTGTCGCGCACCGCTTGCAGCTCTCGGTAATAGCGCCCCTTGTCGTGGATAAAGTAGCGGCTTAAATAGAGCACCGGCAGGTTGAGCAGCCCTTGAGCCACCAGATAGAGCAGATTGAGGATACGGCCGGTGCGGCCATTACCGTCATAGAAGGGGTGAATGCTCTCGAACTGGTGGTGGATGATGGCCATCTTGACCAGCGGATCGGCATCGCAGAGCTCATCGTCATTGATATAGCGCACCAGGTTATCCATCAGGGCGGCTATCTCGTCACCGTGTTGTGGCGGGGTGTAGATCACCTCGCCGGTGCGGGCGTTCTTGAGATCGGTGCCGGGCAGGCGGCGCAGACCTGCGCGGTTTTTCTCCAGACACTGCTGCACGGCCAGAATGTCGGCCAGCCGGATCAGCTGCTGGCGGCGCACAGTAGCAAAGCCCTGTTTGAGGGCGGCGGCATAGTCTTGCACCTCTTTGGTGGCCGGATTGACCGCCTCTTCAAACAGGTTGGCGCGATAGAGATCATCGTGAGTGGTGATGATGTTCTCGATCTCCGAGCTGTTTTTTGCCTCTTGCAGCGACAGGGTATTGATGAGGATCCCTTCGTTGGGGATGCTGGCGGCCACTCCTTTGAGTTCGGCCAGGTAGCGGTGGGCCTCGGCGCTCTTTTTGAGCACGGCGCGGCTCTCGAGCTCGGCGATATTGGCCAGCGGCAGCGGGGTGATAGGCATAGAAAAGTCCCCTGTTTTCTACATGTCGGCGATTGTATGTATAGAAATCTTAATTTTCTATACATATGGCGACCCGCCTGAATAAAAAGGGCCTGTTTCTGTACCGGTTTGGCCGGTGCCGCGTGTCAGGCGACTTGCCAGAGCGCATCGCCCAGCTGATCCAGCAGTTTATCCAGCTGCCTGCCGAGCAGGCCATCGAGCCGCTTGGCACCGCCATCATCGGCGAAGCGCTCGTTGATAAAGTCGCGATCGACGATCACCTCGTGGACCAGCTGCTTGGCCAGACGATCCAGCCATTTGCGCTGGACGGGCGTCCAGCTCTGGCTGCGGTAGATCTGCTCCATCGCCAGCCGTACCCGCTCGCTATAGGGGACAAGCGGCTTGCCAAGGGCGGCGCGGCGAATATGACCTATGATGCTGGCGGCGATATCCTGATTGGTCTGGCTGCGCCAGGCACTCTGCAAGTTGGCCTCTTTGAAGCCGGCGCCATCGAGCAGCAGCTTGATCTCTTTGAGCTGGGCCCGGGTGAGATCGCGCGGGGCGTTGACGACCGCCATCAGCGCCGCATTGCTGTTGACCTGCTGACGGATAAAGTCGGCGAAGCCATCGAGATAATCCTCTGGCCTGCCATAGGTGCCGTAGCTCTGTTCGCGCTGGGTGAGCGTGTCTTGATGATCTGAAATCACCGGGCGATATTCGCTGCCCACCAGCGCTTCAACCGCAGCCAGTTCACTGAGCAGGGTGATGTGTTGACGCAAGAAGTCACTGGCCTGCTTGGGCCCAAGCTGGTGGAGATGCTGATGGAGCTTGTCAGGTGGTACTCCCCACTCTTGCCCCAATTCAGCCAGCTTCTGCTTTAAGGGCGGATAACGATCGGCCTTGCCGTCTGCCTTGCGCAGTACCCGCATCAGCTTCTGGCTGAGCTGGCTCAAAATGGTATCGGCCTGGCTTTGGCCCGGTTCGTCCCCTGCGACGGCAAGAGCTTGCTCCAGAGATTGTGGGTCGCTCAGCTCACCGACCAACTGCGCCAGGGTGATATCGGGGTTTTTGACCAGCGGCTGCATGGTGTTGACCTCGGCCAGTGCGGCATAGATATCCACCGGGTCATAGATGCGAAACACCGTCTTGCCTATCTCATCGCAACGACGGGTCGCCCGTCCCATCATCTGCTCATAGAGGATCCGTGACTTGACCCGACGCATAAAGACCAGATTGCAGATCTTGGGCACATCGATGCCGGTGGTGAGCAGGTCAACCGTGATGGCGATATTGGGGTAGCGTTCGTTCTTGTAGCGGCTGATGAGGGTACTCACCTTGTCGCTCTTGCCGGTGATTTTGGCGACCGCCTCCTGGTTATAGTTATCCCCATAAAGGGTGTTGAACTCGACATCCAATAGCCGTTTGACCATGTCGGCATGGTTATCGGTGGCACAGAAGATCATGGTCTTTTCATCCCCAAAGGGATCGAGCTCTTGTGCCAGCGCCTCACAGATGACCTGATTGAAGGATTCGTTGATCACCCGTTTGTTGAAGGCGTCCACCTCGAAGTTGAGATCGTCTTCCAACTCGGTCGTTTCAATCGCGCCGGTGCGGGTATCGATCGCCGTTACCTTCTCACCCTTGCTAAACGCGATCCCGTTTTTGCTCAGCTCGGTCTGGAAACGGATCGGTGATTCATGGTCGATCAGCCAGTCATCGGCCACCGCCTCGCGGTAGGAGTAGAGGTAGACCGGCTTGCCGAAAATCTCGCTGGTGTGTTTTGCCGGGGTGGCGGTGAGGCCAATTTTGACCGCATCGAAGTAGTCGAGCACCCGGCGATAGCTTGAGAGATATTGCGCGGCATCTCGGGTCGAGAGTTCCCCTTCGGTCATCTCCTGATCGAGGGCGTAACCCCGGTGGGCTTCGTCCACTATGATGCAGTCGAATTCGTCGATCGGTGGGGGATTATCGCTGGCAAAGGTGCGCTTCACCATGGCCTGCACCGTGGCCACCTGAACGCGCGTTTCGGCTTGCGCCGCCATATCCCCGAGCTCTGCAATGTTGTAAGCCGACCAGAGGGTCTGGTTTTGCTCAAGGGGCGCCTCTTTGAAATCTTTCAAGGCCTGCTCGCCCAGGGCGGTTCTGTCGACCAGAAAGAGGATGCGGCGAAACCGCTCGGCCTTGAGAAAGCGATAGAGCAGACCAATGATGGTGCGGGTCTTGCCCGTCCCCGTTGCCATGGCCAGCAAACAGTTGCGCTGATCGTGTGCCAGCGCCGTCTCTACCGCTTCGATGGCTTTTTGCTGGTAGGGTCTGAGCTTGAGGTAGGCAAATCCCTCCTCTTTGAGGGTGTGCTCGGCCTGCTCGCGGCTGCGCTTGAGCAGATCCAGCAATCCCTCCGGCGAGTGGAACTGCTGCAAGGGGCGAGCGAGATTGCTCGGGTGACGGGCATCACGAAACCAGATGCCGGACTGTTCGGCCAGCTGCTTGACGTAGGGGCGCCCATTGCAGGAGTAGAGATAGGGGAGCTGATAGTGATCTCCCTGGCCATCAGACCAAGGGGATGAACGCCCCTCTTGCGTCCAGGGGCCAACCATCGATCCCGCGAGGGCAAACCCTTTGCTGTAGCGGCCCGCCTGGGGGATCTTGCCGGCCACATTGGTATTCATCTTTTTCGCTTCGACGGCAGCAACCGGCATCAGGCCGATAAAAAGCACATAGTCAGCCCGGCCCTTCTCACCGTTATGCAGGGTAGGCCACTCGGCAATGGCCATATTGCGCCCTTTTTGCGGACGAGCCCCCTTGCGGTAATCGAGCTGTTCGGAGTCAGCTTCCCAGCCCGCCTCTTGCAACTGCTGGTCGATGAGAATGCGGGTGCTGCTTTCGTCGAGAGAGAGGGTATCGGTGATCCGTCTGGCTTTGCTGGCAAGTGTTTGCAATGCCAGGGTCGCCTGCTGCTTGGCCTCGTCACTTTGTTGCTCTAGTTGCTGTTGCAATTCGGCCAGGCGACGTTCGAACTCCTGCTGCTGGGCCGCCAATGCGGCTTGGTGAGCCTTGGCCTGGGAGGCAAGCTCTCTGGCCTCCTGATCCATCAGCTCGGCGAGCTCTTGGTACTCCCTTTTCTCCCGCGCCAGTAACTCAGCCAACTCCTGATTCTGATCAAGCTGGCTGCTGGCACTGGTGAGCTCGTCTTTGAGCTTGGCTATCTGCTCCTGCAATTGACTCAGCTCGGCACTGGGATCGTCGGGAACGATAAAGGGCTCGGGCTTGAACTGTTCGCTGCCTTGGCCAAAGAAGCGGTGATACCAAACGGCCAGGTCTCGAGCGACTTTCAGACCGGCCAGCGCCTCTTTGTGGCGGGTTCTGAACTGATGTACCGCATGGTTGCCTGCTTTGCGCAGCCCATGGAAGAGGTTCATCACGATAGGCTCCAGCGACAACTCGCGACCTATCAAATAGAGCAGCTCGGCTTGCGTCGTCTGAGGCTGTGCGGCGATGCTGCAGCGCATGGCAATGTCCTGGGCCAAGGCCTCGCTCAGTTGACGCAGTTTGACCAGGGTCGTGTTGGGATCGCTGGCGAATGCTCGTTCTGCCCCTTGCGCCAGTTCGAGCAAAATGGGTTCATGGGCCTTCAGGAAATAGAAATTGCTGCGCTCGCTCATGGTCACTCTTCCAGAAAGTAATCCGAATCCAGGGTCTTGATGGTGAGGGTCTGGCGAACAGTGACGCCGACCCCGTATTCGATCATCAATGCGGCCAGATGGGCGCCGTCGATCAGCACGATGCGCTTCTCTATCAGCCCCACATACTCTTGCGCCTCACGGCTAAAGCTGGAGGTGGTGATAAAGACCCCCTTGCGGGCGCGGTGTAGATCGAGCGCCCCGGCAAAGGCCTGGATCTCGGGTCGGCCCACTGTCTTGTCGGTGTAACGCTTGGCCTGCAGGTAGATAGAGTCGAGACCCAGCCTGTCTTCCTTGATGATGCCGTCAATCCCGCCATCGCTTTGGTAGCGGGTGGTGCGGGCCGCATCCTGCTGGCTGCCGCCATAGCCCATGGCCACCATCAGATCGACCACCAGTTGTTCGAAGAAGCGAGGGGAAAGGCCCAGGATCTCGGCCAGCAGGTCATCGGCAAGGGAGCGGTTGATGGCGGCCAGCGCCTGCTCAATTTGCTCTTGCGGCGTGCTGGCCTGCTCGGGTTCTTGCGCCTCTGCGCCATTGGGTAGCGCCGCTGGCAAGCTGCCGGTGCTTTCACCAGAGGCCAGGGTAAAGGCCACAAACTCGCCGAATTGGGCCAGATAGTGGTTGTCGATGGTCTGACCCGACGCCAGAGCCGCCTTGCCCCGTTCGGTAATAAGACAGAGGCCCCGCTTGGGCTGCTCGATAAGGCCCGCCTTCACCAGATAGGTCTTGGCCCAGCTAACTCGGATATAGGCAACCCCATGGCGACCGCTTGGTGATTTTTCTGCCAGCTGTTCGGGTGTAAAGGCGTAGTGATCGCAGACGGCCTGATAGACCTGGTGCAGGGGGAGGGGGTCGCCACTTTGCAGTACTGAAAGTACCACGGGCATCATGCGCTCATAGCTTGGGATGGCATCACTCATAAGGGCGTCACTGGGCTCGACACAACATGGGGCGCTATCATCGCATAAAACCCTGGCGCTGGGTTTGATCCCGGACTCAAAAGGTCTCTAAACACTGGCCATATCAAGGCAATGGAGTGGTGAGTGAGCCGCAGGGAACGCCGGGGAAAACAAAAAGGGCCACCTCTTGCGAAGTGGCCCTTTCCAAACGTTTGGTGGAGCTGGCGGGAGTTGAACCCGCGTCCAAAATTCCTACATCCTCGGTACTACATGCTTAGTCACTCTTTACATTCGCCAACCCGCTGCGGAGGGACACGCCACGAATTGACTAGCTCGATTGGTTTTAATGCTTCCGCCCCGAGCAGGACTTCCACACGATCCTGTGAAGGATGACCTTCCGATTCCCTAGGACACAGGCAAGCTAGGGTAGAAGGGCTCTGAGCAGGTTATTAAGCTGCCAGTGCGTAGGTTTCGTCGTTTGCGACTATTTTTTTGCGGCTTTTTAGCGAGGCCAACCGCACCTCGGCATGCACCTTGGGTTTCGAGAATCCTGTCGAATCCAAAATCAGCCCCAAGTTGCGGCGATTGTAAGCCCATCGGGGCGGCCGTGGCAAGGCGCACAGACGAATTGACCGGCAAACGCCGGTCAATCGCAGAAAGTTTGTGCAGACAAGGGGTTAGCCCAGGCGCTTGTTCTTCATGATGCGCGCTTTTTCGCGGTCCCACTCGCGGGCCTTGGTGGCTTCGCGCTTGTCGTGGTCCTTCTTGCCCTTCACCAGGCCGATCTCCACCTTGACCCAGGGACCCTTCCAGTAGAGGGAGAGGGGCACTATGGTGTAACCCTGACGCTCGATAAGGCCGGTAAGGCGATCGAGCTCGCGACGGCTCAGCAGCAGCTTGCGCAGACGGGTCGGGTCACAGATGACGTGGGTCGAGGCCATCTGCAGCGGCAGGAAGGTGGAGCCAAACAGATAGGCTTCGCCGCGCAGGAAGGTGATATAGGCCTCGCCGATGTTGGCCTTGCCCGCCCGCAGGGATTTGACTTCCCACCCCAGCAGGGAGAGACCGGCCTCGATCTTCTCCTCGATGAAGTATTCGTGGCGAGCCGTCCGGTTCAGGGCAATCGTGCTGGAGCCGGCTTTGTTTTTACTGTTCTTTTTCGACATGACGGGCGATTCCGGCAGGTAATGAGGGGGCCATTATACGTGGCCGCCGACGGCTGTAAAACGCGCAGGGGTGCGAGTGGCCATTTGTTAGGCAGTGTTGACGGTGATTTTGTGCGGCGCGGTGATAAAATCACGGCGAAAGGATGAGGAAAAGCCATGCCCCGTATCAATCGAAGTGCGCTGGTGATGTTCAGCGCCGAGCAGATGTTCTCTCTGGTCAATGATGTTCATGCCTATCCCCAGTTTCTGCCGGGTTGTGTCGGTAGTCGGGTTCATGAGCACGGTGACGACTATATGACCGCCTCGGTCGAGGTGGCCAAGGGGGGCATTGCCAAGACCTTCACCACCCGCAATGCTCTGGAGCACAATCGTCGCATCAGCATGCAACTGGTGGATGGCCCCTTCAGCAAGCTGGTGGGGTGGTGGACCTTTACCCCCCTCGATGTGGATGCCTGCAAGGTGGAGTTCGAGCTTGAGTTCGAGTTTTCCAATCGGCTGGTGGAGATGGCCTTTGGCAAGGTGTTCCGGGATCTGGTGAGTGCCATGGTCAGTGCCTTCACCACCCGCGCCAAGGAGGTGTACGGTGTCTGAGCAGATCCTGGTTGAAGTCGCCTATGCCCTGCCCGAGCGCCAGACCGTCATCCCACTGCGTCTGGGGGCCGGCACCACGGCCCGACAGGCTATCGAGGCGTCGGGGATTCTCGATAAACACCCGGAGATCGATCTCTCGGTCAACAAGATCGGCATCTACAGCCGGCCGGTCAAGGAGTCCGAACCCCTGCAGGATGGGGACAGGGTCGAGATCTATCGCCCCCTCATCGCCGACCCGCGCGAGATGCGCAAGAAGCGGGCCGACAAGGCGAAAGAAGAGGGACGGGCCAACCCGGTGACCGGCGCCAGGCAGCCGCAGGAATAGGGTGAGCATGAAACGGGAGGGGCGCCATGGCGCCCCTCTCTGTTACCAGAGCTGTAGCCGTTCGTTCTCGACCGTCTCGGCTCCCGCGCCTTCGGCCAGGGCCACCATGGCACGGGCTACCCGATGTGCCTCGATGGCACGAAAACGGGCGAGAGGGCCGCGCAGCAAGGGGGCGATGAAGGGGTAGATGCGCTGGCTTATCTGCTCGCTGCGGCGGGGTCGCGGGCGATCCCCGAGCAGCATGCCCGGGCGCACCACCACCAGACGCTCCCACTCCATGGCGTGCAGGGCCTGCTCCATCTCTCCCTTGGTGCGCGGATAGAGAAACGGCGAGCCGGGGTTGGCGCCCAGGCTCGAGACCACCACCAGACGGCGGCAGCCGTGGCGCCGGGCCAGCCTGGCAAAGGCCAGCACATAGTCGAGATCGACCCGGCGAAAGGCCGCTGCCGAGCCGGCATCACGGCGCGTGGTGCCGAGGGCGCAGAAGGCGGTGTCGATGGTGACGGGCAGGGGGAGTTCCTCGAGGCGCTCGAAGTCGGTCTCACACCAGTGCAGGTGAGACTCGCCGGCAAGGGGGCGGCGGCAGGGCAGCCAGAGTTCGGCCCGGGGGGCCAGGCAGGCGACCAGCTCGCGGCCGATCAGTCCGCTGGCGCCCCCGATCAGGATCTGCTTCATGGGGTCCTCCCCTTATAAAAAAACCGGCCAGTGGCCGGTTTTCTCATCAGAGCGGGGTATTGAAGGTGGCCGGGACGGTAAAGTCGCCCGTGATGGTGGCCAGGCGATCGCCGACAAACTTCAGGGTCATCTCCTTGCGCTCGAGATCCCCACGGCCCGGCTGGAACTCATAGAGGTAGTGCCAGGTGTCGTGGTCGAAGGCATCTTTGAGCATGGGGGAGCCCAGTACATAGACCACCTGCTCGCGGGTCATGCCCTGGCGCAGCTTGTCTACCTGTTTTTGCTCCACATAGTTGCCCTGGGGAATATCGATGCGATAGACCAGGCTGCAACCGGAAAGGGTTAGGGCGGCCAGAGCGGCGGCCATCAAGAGTTTCATCCGCATAGCGAGTTCAGATCATCCATACCGTCTTATGAGCTCGGCACATCATACCGGCACCCATGCCGGAAGTAAAAAGGAGGGCTCCGGGCCCTCCTGACTTTTCAATATGTTGGCACCCGATTTACATGGCGGCGCGGAAGATGGCCTTGATCTCGTCGTGGCTTGCCTGTTTCGGGTTGGTCAGGCCGCAGGCATCTTTCAGGGCGTTGGTGGCCAGCACGTCGAAGTCGTCGGCCTTGACGCCGAGCTGCTCGAGGCCAGCCGGGATCTGGACGTCACGGGCCAGGGACTTGATGGCGTCGATGGCGGCGGCGGCACCCTGCTCGTCGCTCATGGCGCTCACGTCCACCCCCATGAAGCGGGCCACATCCTTGAGGCGGCCGGCACACACCTGGGCGTTGTAGGCCTGAACGTGGGGCAGCAGCACGGCGTTGCACACCCCGTGCGGCAGGTCGTAGAAGCCGCCGAGCTGGTGAGCCATGGCGTGTACATAGCCGAGGCTGGCGTTGTTGAAGGCCATGCCGGCCAGGAACTGGGCATAGGCCATCTGCTCGCGAGCGTGCAGATCGTCACCGTGGCTCACGGCGCGGCGCAGGTGCTTGGCGATGAGTTCGATGGCCATGATGGCGCTGGCATCGGTGACCGGGGTGGCGATGGTAGAGACATAGGCCTCGACCGCGTGGGTCAGGGCATCCATCCCGGTGGCGGCAGTCAGACCGGCCGGCTTGGCCAGCATCAGCTCGGGGTCGTTGACCGACATCAGGGGGGTGACGTGCTTGTCGACGATGGCCATCTTCACGTGACGGGCTTCGTCGGTGATGATGCAGAACCGGGTCATCTCGGAGGCGGTGCCGGCGGTGGTGTTGATGGCAATCAGCGGCAGCTGCGGCTTGGCGGAGCGATCCACCCCTTCGTAATCCTTGATGTTGCCGCCGTTGGTGGCGACCAGGGCGATCCCCTTGGCGCAGTCGTGGGGGGAGCCGCCACCGAGGGAGATGACGAAGTCGCACTGCTGCGCCTTGAGCAGGGCCAGGCCGGCGTCGACGTTGCTGACGGTCGGGTTGGGCTTGGTCTCATCGAAGATGACACTCTCAACCCCGCGCTCGGCCAGCAGGGCGCTCACCTTGGCGACAACCCCGATCTGGCTCAGGACCTTGTCGGTGACGATCAGTGCCTTCTTGTAGCCATAGCCCTGGATGTCGGCGGCGGCGCTGGTGAGGCTGCCGGCGCCCATCAGGTTGATGGCGGGGATGTAGAACTTGAATGCGGCCATGTTTCATTACTCCGTTTTTTTAATACTAAAGAGGTATGTCCTGTGACCACTCTAGCCAAGGATCCGCGCTCTTGAGAAGTCATATGAGTATTCATTTTGCTACTTTATGGTGTCGATCACGGCCCTGAAAACCTCAGCCTTTGCAGGGTTGACAGCCAGGGGGAAATAGCGTGGGAGCGTCGAAACGTTTTTCAATAAATTCATCACGTTAGCAAACGTTTTGCGCGAAATTTGACAAGGGTTAAGCGCAGAAGTGTGAGGCCCTTCAAGGAAATGGGCGTTGGGATCGCCCATAGTTGGCGCTCCCCGAAACGGGGGGAAAGATAGCTTGAAAAGTACCTTAAACACTGCGCCTGCCAGATGGCGGTGGCGATCAGGAGTTGACTATGTCTGATGTATTTCACTTGGGTTTGAAGAAAGCGGATCTGCAAGGTGCCACGCTGGCCATCGTGCCGGGTGACCCGGAGCGGGTGAAGCGCATCGCCGAGCTGATGGACAATCCTGTGCTGCTGGCCAGCCACCGTGAATTCACCACCTGGCGCGCCGAAATGGACGGCAAGGCCGTCATCGTCTGCTCCACCGGTATCGGCGGTCCCTCTACCTCTATCGCCGTGGAGGAGCTGGCCCAGTTGGGGATCCGCACCTTCCTGCGCATCGGCACCACGGGTGCCATCCAGCCGCATCTGAACGTGGGCGATGTGATCGTCACCACCGGCTCTGTGCGCCTCGACGGTGCCAGCCTGCACTTCGCGCCGATGGAGTTCCCGGCCGTGGCCGATTTTGAGTGCACCACCGCCCTGGTCGAGACTGCCAAGGAGCTGGGCTCCAGGCTGCACGTGGGCATCACCGCCTCTTCCGATACCTTCTACCCGGGTCAGGAGCGTTACGACACCTTCTCCGGCCGCGTGGTTCAGCGCTTCCAGGGCTCCATGAAGGAGTGGCAGTCCATGGGCGTGCTCAACTTCGAGATGGAGTCTGCGACCCTGCTGACCATGTGCTCCAGCCAGGGGCTGCGTGCGGGCATGGTGGCCGGTGTCATCGTGAACCGTACCCAACAAGAGATCCCGAACGCCGAGACCATGGCGAAGACCGAATCTGATGCCATCAAGATCGTGCTGGGCGCCGCCCGCAAGCTGATCTGATAGCACCACGCCGAGTGGGGGGTGGGGGCCGTTGCGAAAGCGCGGCCCCCATCTTTTTTTGTCATCCCCGAAAGTGTGAGCCGGTCACCGGAAGGGGACGAACGAGACTGGTAGGGTAGGCGTTTTTCCAGCGGTAAGGAGAAACCCATGGCGCTGCCCATCATCATCGACTGCGATCCCGGCCACGACGACGCCATCGCCCTCATACTGGCCCTGGCCAGCCCTGCGCTAAAGGTGCTGGCGGTCACCACCAGCGCCGGCAACCAGACCCCGGACAAGACCCTGCGAAACGCCCTGCGTATCCTCACCCTGCTGGGGCGACGTGACATTCCGGTCGCCGCAGGGGCACCCAAGCCCTTGCGGCGTGAGCTTATCATTGCCGACAACGTGCACGGGGAGTCCGGGTTGGACGGCCCGGCGCTGCCCGAGCCCGCCTTCGCCCCCGTATCCCTCACCGCCGTCGAGTTGATGGCCAACGCCTTGCGCGACAGTCCCGAGCCGGTGACCCTGGTGCCGACCGGTCCGCTCACCAACGTGGCCCTGCTGCTGGCGGCGCACCCCGAGCTCAAGCCCAGGATCGCCCGTATCGTGCTGATGGGGGGCAGCGCCGGCCCGGGTAACTGGACGCCGGCCGCCGAGTTCAACATCTATGTGGACCCCGAAGCGGCCGAGATGGTGTTTCAATCCGGTGTGCCCATCACCATGTGTGGGCTCGATGTGACCCATGAGGCCCAGGTGATGGATAAGGATATCGAGCGCATCCGTGCCATCGGCAATCCGGTGGCACGCACCGTGGCCGAGCTGCTCGATTTTTTCATGATCTACCATCGAGATCCCAAGTGGGGCTTTGCGGGGGCGCCGTTGCACGACCCTTGCACCATCGCCTGGCTGCTGCGCCCGGGGCTCTTTCATGGCATCGACTGCCGGGTCGGCATTGAGACCCGTGGCGAGTACACTGTGGGCATGACGGTGGTGGATCGCTACGGCCTGTCGGGCATGGCCCCCAATGCCACCGTGTTGCTGGGGGTGGATCGCCCGGGCTTTATCGATCTGCTGGTGGAGCAACTGCACGCCTATGACTAGGGAGTAGAGGATGCGCGGGAATCTGGGGTGGCTGCTGGCCGCCCTCGCACTGGGGGGCTGCTCGTCCCCCTTCGAGCGAATGTGGAGTGGGCTGGAGCAGTGCCGCTTCGATGGTCTCTATCTGGATCCCGAGAGCGGCGAGCCGGGCAATCCCGCATTGGCCCGCTACCGCCCCTGGAAGGTGGAGGAGGGGCTCGCCTGGTTTCGGGTTGAGGAACACTATCGCGACATTCCGGTGAGCGGCTTTGTTGTGCCTGCCTCCAGCTTCGATGTGCATCTGCTCTTCATCCCGCTTCCCCTCGACGAGGCGCGGCGCCAGTTTATGCACTACTTCGGCACCGATTTCTCTGACGTGCGTCCCTACCGGGATGGCACGGCCCCCCTGCTGACCCGCAATCGCGGGGATCTCGAGACCAGCGTGCTCGACTGCACCCGCCCCGAGGAAGACGATGAGGATTAACGAGGCCTCGCCCCTGGCGGCTCTGATGGACTCCTTTCCCTATCCGGGTCGGCTCGAGCTGATTGCCTTGCGCCCGGCGCGTGGCGCCCCGGTTGTGCTGGTTGAGCAGGCCCGGTTACAGCCGGGCAAGGGGCTGGAGGGGGATCGCTTCGCGGGCCGGGAGCAGAGCAAACGGCAGGTGACCCTGATCCAGGCCGAGCATCTGGCGGTGGTGGCCGGCTTGTTGCAGCTGCCCGGGCTGGCCCCGCTCGGCAGCACCCTCTTTATTGAGGCGATGGCGGCGCGCGTTAGACGCAACCTGGTGGTGAGCGGCATCAACCTGCTCGCCCTCAAGGGGCGCACCTTTCGCCTCGGGGAGGCGCTGCTCGAATACACGGGGCCGTGCGAGCCCTGCTCCAAAATGGAACTCACCCTCGGCCCCGGCGGCTACAACGCCCTGCGCGGCCACGGCGGCATCACGGCGCGAGTGCTACAGGGCGGCGCTATCGGGCAGGGGGACGCACTTATCCCGCAGCCCTGAGGGGCTCGGCGATGGGCTCGTGACAGATCTGGATATCCACCGGCAGCTTGTAAAGCAGCTGGCGCGCCAGGGAGCCCTCCATCCAGTGGTGCCGGCTGCCGACCAGCAGCAGGTCGCAAGGATGGCTGGCGAGCCAGGCCGCCAGATCCCGAACCACGTCGTCGACCGCCAGGCATTGATACTCGGCCGGATGGGAGAGGGTGGCGACAAGCTCGCTGATCCCGGCTTTGGCGGCGAGCTCGGCGCGGGCGCTGCGCTCTGCAGCGGGCAGCTCGATATGCTCGTTTCGCACCTGGCTGCTGTGGGTCAGGTGCAGCAGGGTCAGCGGGCTGCCCATGGCGTGCGCGAGGCGGCTCGCCTTGGCCAGGGTCTCGCGTTCGTACGCCTTTCCTTCCAGCAGCAATACGATACCGTTTTTCATCGCTCTCTCCTTCCTGTGAGGCTCGGCACCCACAGTGCCACTCATCGATGAATCCCTCATGAAGCTAGCGCCGCAGCGCTAGCAGCAGCACGCCCCCCGAGATGAGGGCCAGCGCGAGCCACTCCCTGAGTTGCGGCCGCTCACCGAGCAAGAGCACGGCGAGCAGGGTGACCAGCACCAGGCTCAGCTTGTCGACCGGGCCCACCTGATAGACCTGGCCCACCTTGAGGGCGCGGAAATAGCAGAGCCAGGAGGCGCCGGTTGCCACGCCCGAGAGGATGAGAAAGAGCCAGGTTCGTCCACTCAGGGTGCCCAGCTCCCCCCACTTGCCGGTCGCCACAAGCGCGAGGAGAGGCAGCAGCACCAGAGTGCGGATCAGGGTGGCGAGATCCGGGTCCACCTCCTGCAGTCCCAGCTTGGCAAGGATGGCGGTGAGGGCGGCGAAGAGCGCCGACAGCAGGGCCCAAACAAGCCAGTCGGAAGCGGGCATGGCTCACCTCGAGGTTAGGGGTTTTCCTGAGTGTAGGCAGTGGCGGAGCGCAGGGCGGTGCACATGCTACCGGTCTGGCTCACGGCTCCTCATCAGGCCGGGTATTGGTTGCGAAGTGCCGGGTCGTCGCTCGAGTACTCGACAAACTCCACCTCCATGCCGTCCGGATCGATGAAATAGAGGTTGCGCCTGCCCGAGTCGGGGGCCCCCCGGCTGCTGACGGGATAGCCGGCCCCCGTCATTCGGCTCTCCAGTGCATCCAGGTTGCTGGTGACGAAGGCAAAATGAGCCAGACCGGGTTGATGGCCGGCGAGCTCGCGGCTGTGCCCTGCGCCGTTATCGTTCAGGGTCAGGTACTGATAGTCATCGCCGTAGTGCAGCCAGCGGCGCGCCTTGCCATGCCAGCTGCCTTCGCCGCCGCCGCGCACCCGCCACTGGGGAAATGCGGTGCGATAGAAGGCGAGGCTGCGGTCCAGATCGGTGACCACCAGATTGAGATGCTCGAGATGAATCATGGGATGCTCCTTGGTTGAATAGACTCGGGTTCACATGCCGTAGGGATAAGGGTCCCGATAGTGGCGTAGCGGCAGTAGCAGCTCGCTGTAGCGCGCCAGCAGGGCGAGACTCTCGTCGATGCGACGGCGCAGGGATCGTTCGCGTTCACTCTGTGCCGACTCTGGCTGCGGATGCAGGACCGAACCGACCCTGCGGACGATGAGGTGGGCGGGAATAAAGAGCAGCTTGTTGTTCTTGTTGCTGCCTTGCAGCTCAGGGATGGGATAGACGCCGTGGATGCCGCTCGAGACGCTCACCAGCAGGGTTGGCTTATGGCCAACCAGAGGGACATCAGCATTCATCAGCCACTGCTTGAGCAGTGGAGAGGCCATGCCATTCCATTTTGGAGAGATCAGAATGAAGGCATCGCTCTGGGCCAGCCGGGGGACCATCGCCTGCCAGGCCTCTCCCTTGCTTGCTTCATCCTCTCCATCCCAGAAGGAGATGGGATCCCGGGCGAGATCGATCCGCTCAATGTCGTGAAACCCGACCGCCTGCTCGGCTAAATACCGTGCGACACGGGCACTCTGGGCCTCTTGTCGCGGACTGCCATTGATGATGGTGAGTCTCATAATAAATAAACCAAAATGTTGTTAAATTGTTTTTGTAATGTATTTGCTTTATTTAAATGGCGCAAGATAAAGTAAACAAAAAAGTTTACTTAACCTCGTCGGCGGCCATAATAGGCCGACAAGGGGGAGTGAGACGATGAAGAGCACAGAGCGGATCCTGGCACTGCTCAAGCAGCAGGGACCCATGACGGCGGCGGCGCTGGCCGCTCAGTTGGAGATGACCTCAATGGGGGCGCGTCAGCATCTGCAGGCGCTGGAGGCCGACGGCATGCTCAGCTTTGAGGATCGCAGCGAAGGGCGCGGCAGGCCTGCGCGTTACTGGCGACTCACCGAGCAGGCGCAGCCCCATTTCGGGGATCGCCATGAGGAGCTGACCCTGAAGCTGATCGACTCGGTACGGGTCATCTTCGGCGAGCAGGGGATGAAGGCCTTGATTGCCCACCGCGAGGCGACCAGTGAGGCGCACTACCGGGCGGTACTGGCCGGCGCTACGACCCTTGCCGAACGACTGGCTCGGTTGGCCGAAGAGCGCAGCCGTGAGGGCTATATGGCCGAGGTGATGCAAGAGGGGGAGATCTGGTGGTTGCTCGAGAACCACTGCCCCATCTGCGCCGCCGCCAGCCACTGTCAGAACTTCTGCCGCTCCGAGTTGGCGCTCTTCAGGAGCCTGTTGGGGGAGGGGGTGACGGTGGTGCGAGAGGAGCACATCCTGGCCGGGGCGCGCCGCTGCGCCTACCGGATCGACGCGACCGTCTGACGGTCAAGGGGCCATCAGGCCCCTGTCTGTTATGCCCTTCGCCGCCGGTGAGGGGGCGCCGATTATCTCCCACACCGAGAAGAGGGCCCGATGGCCCTCTTGTACGCTTAGCCAGCCAGTCGCTCGCGGGCGTTGGCCAGGGTGTTGTCGGTGATGTGATCCCTGAAGCGAGAAGAGGGCCCGATGGCCCTCTTGTGCACTTAGCCTGCCAGCAGCTCGCGGGCGTTGGCCAGGGTGTTGTCGGTGATGTGATCCCCCCCGAGCAGACGGGCCAGCTCGTTGAGTCGGTCCCGCTGGGCCAGGGGCTGCATGCGGGTTTCCGTGGTGTGGCCGTCGGTGTGCTTGCTCACCACCATGTGCTGGTGCCCGTTGCCGGCCACCTGAGGCAGGTGAGTCACGACCAGCACCTGGGTCGATTCCCCGAGCTGGCGCAGCAGGCGCCCCACCACGGCGGCGGTGGGGCCGCTGATCCCCACGTCCACCTCGTCGAAGATCAGGGTGGGGGTAGCCATCTGGCGAGCACTGATCACCACCAGCGCCAGGCTGATGCGCGACAGCTCACCACCCGAGGCAACCTTGCCGAGGGGTTGCAGCGGCTGTCCCGGGTTGGTGGTGACCATAAACTCGATCCGGTCGATGCCAAGGGGCGAGAGACTCTGCCCCCGATCGGCGATCACCTCGATGGCAAACTGGCCCTGGGGCATGGCCAGCTCGGCCATGCTCTCGCTGACCCGGCCGGCCAACGCCTCGGCGTGACGGCGACGGCTTTGGCTCAGCGCCTCGGCGGCGGTGAGGAAGGCCTCGCGCGCCTCGGCGAGCTCAGTCTCCATCCCCTCGAGACGCGCCTCGTCGGAGCCGATGCGATGCAGCTCTTCGGTCAGCCCCTGATGATGCAGGGCCAGTTCGGCCGGTTTGACATGGTGTTTGCGGGCCAGCGAGATGGCCCGCGACAGGCGGCTCTCGAGCTCGATGAAACGCTGGGGATCGAGTTCGAGATTGTCCAGATAGCCGCGCAGCTCCCCATGGCTCTCTTGCACCTGGATGAGCGCCTCATTGAGCATCTCGAGCACAGGGGTGAGGCGGGAGTCCATGCCGACCAGCCCTTCGGTCTTGTCGATGGCGACCTGCAGCAGGCTGGTGATGGTGGTGTCGTCGTTCTCGTAGAGCAGATCGATGCAGCTGCCGCACTCTTGCATCAGCTCGGTGCCGTTGGCCAGGCGCTGGTGCTCCTCTTCTACTTCCTCGAACTCGCCGGGTTGCAGGGCAAACTCGTCGAGTTCCTGCACCTGATACTCGAGCAGCTGGCGACGAGCCTCGCGCTGCTGCTGCTCGGCCTTGAGGCGGACCAGCTCGTTTTGCAGCTGGCGCCAGCGCTGGTAGTGCTCGCGCACCTCACCGAGGAGCAGGGTATGGCCGGCGTAACCGTCGAGCAGGGCAAGCTGATAGTCGGGGCGTAGTAACAGCTGGTGGGCGTGCTGGCCGTGCACGTTCACCAGCAGCTGGCCCAGGCTCTTGAGCTGGGCCAGGGGCACAGGCACGCCGTTGATATAGCTGCGTGAACGCCCCTCGGCCGAGACCACCCGGCGCACTATGCACTCTTCTCTCTCTTCGCTTTCCAGCTCGTTGCTGGTGAGCCAGCCGCGGGCGGCGGGGTTGCCGGCAAGCAGGAAACGGGCGCTCACCTCGGCCTTGTCGCAACCGGGGCGCACCATGCTGGCCTCGGCCCGCTCGCCCAGGCACAGGCCCAGGGCATCGATGGCAATGGATTTGCCCGCACCGGTTTCACCCGTGATACAGGTCATGCCCGACTGGAGATCGAGCTCGAGGAACTTGACGATGGCGAAGTTGGTAATGGTGAGCTGTGCCAGCATGGTCGCGCGTCCTGTAAGGCCATACATTACTGTTTATGTATCCAGTATATACTGGTTTTACATACAGTAAAGATGCCGGGCCGAGGATCTCGAAAAACGGCCCGCACAGGGCCGAATGACACGGGGCCAGAAGGGCAGGGTTAGAAGAGCTTGCTGCCCCAGCCGAGCTTGTTGCGCAGCACGTGGAAGTAGCTGTAATCGAGGGGATGCACCAGCTTGAGCTGGTGGTGGCTCTTCTTGATGATGATCTCGTCGCCCGGGTGCACCGCCAGGGTGATCTGGCCGTCGCAGCTCACCTGCATGGCGTCGTCCTGGTTGTCGGGAGAGACCAGCAGGCGCACCTCGCAGTCGGCGTCCAGCACGATGGGGCGGCTGCTCAGGGTGTGCGGAAACATGGGCACCAGCGTGATGGCGCTGAGCTTGGGGGTGAGGATGGCGCCGCCGGCCGAGAGGGAATAGGCGGTGGAGCCGGTCGGGGTCGCCACGATAAGTCCGTCCGAGCGCTGACTGTACATGAAGCTGCCATCGATGTAGACCTCGAACTCGATCATGTGGGCGATCTTGCCCGGGTGCAGCACCGCCTCGTTGACGGCGAGGTTGCTCGCCTTGCGCTCCCCGTGGCGATAGACGGAGGCCTCCAGCAAGAAGCGCTGCTCGCTCTTGAAGTGGCCCGAGAGCACCTGCTCGAGGGGCACCAGATAGTCTTGCGGCGAGAGATCGGTGAGAAAGCCGAGGTTGCCCCGGTTGACGCCGATCACCGCCACGTCGAAGCGCGACAGGACCCGCGCCGCCCCCAGCATGTTGCCGTCGCCGCCCACCACGATGGCGAGATCGGCGCGCTCCCCGAGCTGCACCAGATCGACGATGGACTCATTGTCTGCGACGCCGAGGGCCTGTGCCACCCGGCTCTCGACCAGCACGGTGAAGCCGCGTTGGGTCAGGTAGTCGTGCAGTCCTTTGAGGGTCTGATTGGCGCCGTTGTGATGGGGTTTGCCGATGAGGCCTATGGTCTTGAACGGAGAATTCATGGTTTGCGTCGTATGTCGCCCGTGATGGGGCGAGTATACCGCGTTTGCCCCGCTTTTCTGCTGCTATATAGCCAAACCGGCGCATGCCCTCTTGAAAGCCGGTTCGTCGTCCCCATAATAGCCCCACGTAAAGAAGTTACCTGTAATTTGGAGATGTCATGAACCACGAAGAGCAGAAGGTCGAACAGGTGGAAGGGCTGGAAGATCACGTCGAGCAGCCCGATGTGGACAGCGAACTGACCCCGGAGCAGGCACGCATTGCCGAGCTGGAGGCCCAGCTCGAGGCTGCCACTGCCGCCGCGGCCGACGAGCGGGATCGTGCGGTTCGCGCCGTCGCCGAGATGGAGAACCTGCGTCGCCGCGCCGCCCAGGACGTGGAGAAGGCGCACAAGTTCGCCCTCGAGAAGTTTGCCGCTGAGCTGCTGCCCGTCATGGACAACCTGGAGCGCGCCATCGAGCTGGCCGACAAGGAGAACGAGGCCCTCAAGCCGATGGTGGAAGGGGTTGAGCTGACCCTCAAATCCATGCAAAACGGCGTGGCCAAATTTGGTCTGGTGGCGGTGGATCCCACCAACCAGCCGTTCGATCCCAACGCCCATCAGGCCATGAGCCTGGTGCCGAGCGCCGATGTCGCCCCCAACACCGTCATCGCCGTGATGCAGAAGGGCTATGAGCTCAACGGCCGCGTCATTCGTCCGGCCATGGTGATGGTCTCCAAGGCCGTCGACTGAGTCGTCCGGCCGGGAGTGAGCCCGCCCCGTGGCGGGCTTTTTGTTGATTTTTTTTAAGGCCTACCCCTTGAAGGGTCGATCCTGACCCCCATATAGGATTCAAGCCTGCGGCGGGAGTGGCCGGGGCGGTCGGGAAATTTATCGCCGACCCCTTGAAAGCCAGTGGGGGCGACCCTATCTAGCCGTTAACGAGACATAAAGGCAGGTTTGCCTGCCACATCAGTTGAAGCATTTGGAGATTCGTCAAATGGGTAAAATCATCGGTATTGACCTGGGTACTACCAACTCTTGCGTAGCCATCCTCGATGGCGACCACGCTCGCGTGATCGAGAACGCCGAGGGTGACCGTACTACTCCGTCCATCATTGCCTATGCCGATGACGGCGAAATCCTGGTCGGTCAGCCTGCCAAGCGTCAGGCCGTCACCAACCCGAAAAACACCCTGTTCGCCATCAAGCGTCTGATCGGTCGTCGTTTCGAAGACGATGAAGTGCAGCGTGATCTCGAGATCATGCCGTACGCCATCGCCAAGGCCGACAACGGTGACGCCTGGGTTGAGGTGAAGGGCAAGAAGATGGCCCCTCCGCAGATCTCTGCCGAGGTGCTGAAAAAGATGAAGAAGACCGCCGAAGACTTCCTCGGTGAGCCGGTGACCGAAGCCGTTATCACTGTGCCGGCTTACTTCAACGACGCCCAGCGTCAGGCCACCAAGGACGCCGGTCGCATCGCCGGTCTGGAAGTGAAGCGTATCATCAACGAGCCGACCGCGGCCGCGTTCGCCTATGGCGTGAACAAGGTCAAGGGCGAGCGCAAGATCGCCGTCTATGACCTGGGTGGTGGTACCTTCGATATCTCCATCATCGAGATCGATGAAGTGGAAGGCGAGACCACCTTCGAAGTACTGGCCACCAACGGTAACACCCACCTGGGCGGCGAAGACTTCGACAACCGCATGATCAACTACCTGGTTGACGAGTTCAAACGTGAGCAAGGCATTGACCTGCGCAACGACCAGCTGGCCCTGCAGCGCCTGAAAGACGCCGCCGAGAAGGCCAAGATCGAGCTCTCCTCTGCCCAGCAGACCGACGTCAACCTGCCGTACATCACCGCCGATGCCACCGGTCCCAAGCACATGAACATCAAGGTGACCCGCGCCAAGCTGGAAGCCCTGGTAGAAGACATGGTGAAGGACTCCCTGGAGCCGGTTCGCGTTGCCCTGAAAGACGCAGGCCTGTCTGTTGGCGAGATCGACGACGTGATCCTGGTGGGCGGTCAGACCCGTATGCCGCTGGTTCAGAAGACAGTGGCCGAGTTCTTCGGCAAAGAGCCGCGCAAAGACGTCAACCCTGACGAAGCCGTGGCCATGGGTGCTGCCATCCAGGGCGCCGTACTCTCTGGCGAGAAGACCGACGTACTGCTGCTGGACGTGACTCCGCTCTCTCTGGGTATCGAGACCATGGGTGGCGTGATGACCGCGCTCATCGAGAAGAACACCACCATCCCGACCAAGAAGTCCCAGGTGTTCTCCACCGCCGAAGATAACCAGTCTGCCGTGACCATTCACGTGCTGCAGGGTGAGCGCAAGCGCGCCGGTGACAACAAGTCCCTCGGCCAGTTCAACCTGGAAGGCATCCGTCCGGCGCCCCGTGGCCTGCCGCAGATCGAAGTGACCTTCGACATCGACGCCAACGGCATCCTGCACGTCTCCGCCAAGGACAAAGAGACCAACAAGGAGCAGAAGATCACCATCCAGGCTTCCTCCGGTCTGTCCGATGCCGAGATCGAGCGCATGGTTCGCGAGGCCGAAGCCAACGCGGCCGAGGACAAGAAGTTCGAAGAGCTGATCCACGCCCGCAACCAGGCCGATGGTCTGCTCCACTCCGTGCGCAAGCAGGTTACCGAAGCCGGTGAAGCCCTGCCGGCCGACGACAAGAGCAAGATCGAAGCCGCGCTGTCCGAGCTGGAAGCGGCTATCAAGGGCGACGACAAGGCCGCTATCGAGGCCAAACAGCAGGCTCTGCTGGAAGTCTCCCAGAAGCTGATGGAGATCGCTCAGCAGCAAGCCCAGGCCCAGCAGGGTGGCGAGGCCGGTGCCGGCCAGCAGCAGTCCTCTGCCAAGGCTGACGATGACGTGGTCGACGCCGAGTTCGAAGAAGTGAAGGACGACAAGAAGTAATTGTCCCGGCGGGTCGGCAACGGCCCGCAGGGTGCGCCCCTGAGTGCACTGTCCATGAATTCACGGGCGTTGGGAGACCAACGCCCGTCTGCATAAATGCTGATATAGCAACAGGATGAGTATGTCGAAGCGCGATTACTACGAAGTGCTGGGTGTGGCCAAAGGCGCCGACGAGCGCGAGATCAAGAAGGCCTACAAGCGCCTGGCCATGAAGTACCACCCGGACCGCAACCAGGGTGACGCGGAGGCCGAGGAGAAGTTCAAGGAGGTCAAAGAGGCCTACGAGATCCTGACCGACGCCGAGAAGCGGGCCCGTTATGACCAGTTTGGCCATGCCGGGGTCGACCCCAACATGGGTGGCGGACACGGTGGCTTTGGCGGCGGTGCCGACTTTGGCGACATCTTCGGCGACGTGTTTGGCGACATCTTCGGTGGCGGACGTGGTGGTCGACGTGGCCCGGCCCGCGGTGCCGACCTGCGCTACAACATGGAGCTGACTCTGGAGGAGGCCGTGCGCGGCGTCTCCAAGGAGATCAAGATCCCGACCCACGTGCACTGCGAGCAGTGCAACGGCACCGGCGCCAAGAGCAGCGCCGACGTTAAGACCTGCCCCACCTGCCACGGCTCCGGCCAGGTGCAGATGCGCCAGGGCTTCTTCGCGGTGCAGCAACCCTGCCCCCACTGCCACGGACGCGGCAAGATCATCGCCATCCCCTGCGGCAAGTGCCACGGCGAGGGTCGCTATCAGCGCACCAAGACCCTGTCGGTCAAGATCCCGGCGGGTGTCGACACCGGCGATCGTATCCGTCTCTCCGGCGAAGGTGAAGCGGGCGAGACCGGCGCGCCGAACGGGGATCTCTACGTGCAGGTGCACGTGCGCGAGCACGAGATCTTCGAGCGCGATGGCAACAACCTCTACTGCGAGGTGCCGATCAGCTTCACCGCGGCGGCCTTGGGCGGCGAGATAGAAGTGCCGACCCTGGACGGCCGGGTCAAGCTCAAGATCACTCCTGAGACCCAGACCGGCAAGATGTACCGGATGCGCGGCAAGGGCGTGAAATCGGTGCGCTCCGGCCAGATTGGCGATCTCATGTGCAAGGTGGTGGTCGAGACCCCGGTCAACCTCACCGAGGAGCAAAAAGAGCTGCTGCGTCAGCTGGACAACTCCTTCAGCGGGGCGGCGGCCAAGACCCACAAGCCCAAGTCCGAGGGCTTCTTCGAAGGGGTGAAACGCTTCTTCGACGATCTGACCAACTGACGGGTCATCCACAACGCCGGCTTTCGCCGGCGTTGTTCTTTCTGCCGGGGCAGGCGTGACCCTGTGCCGTGTCTGGGCCGGCTGCCCATTGAGAGCAAGGGCGACCCCCCTGATTGCCCCCTTGCCACCACATTTTCTTACAAAATAACCGACCGGCGATGGCGCCATCTTGGGTTAAAAGGAGTCCCTGTTACCCCACACGGAGTGGTTGTTATGAACCGCAAACGTCGCGCCGCCCTCTTGTCGGTCTGTTCCAACAGCGTGCTGATCGTCGCCAAGCTGGCCGTCGGCCTGCTCACCGGGGCGGTCAGCATCATCTCGGAGGCGATCCACTCGGCCATGGATCTGGTGGCCTCCCTCATCGCCTTCTTTTCGGTGTCGCGCTCCGACGCGCCCCCCGATGCCTGTCACCCCTATGGACATGACAAGATAGAAAACATCTCCGGCGTCATCGAGGCGCTGTTGATCCTGGCCGCCTCGCTCTGGATCCTGTTGGAGGCGGGGTCCAGGCTGTTTGCTCCCGAGCCGCTGACAGGCCCAGGCTGGGGTGTGCTGGTGATGGGGGGCTCGGCCCTGGTTAACGTGTTGGTCTCCCGTCACCTCTATCGGGTCGCCCGGGAGGAGGAGTCCCTGGCCCTCGAGGCCGATGCCTTGCACCTGAAGGCCGATGTGCTGACCTCTCTCGGGGTGGCGACGGGGCTGCTGCTTATCTGGGGTGGCATGGTACTGGGTTGGGATCTGGCCCGCCTGGACCCCCTGGTCGCCATCGGCGTGGCCCTGTTCATCCTCAAGGAGGCCGCCGAGCTTTTGGCCCGGGCCCTGCGTGGTCTGCTCGATCACCGAATGGAGGAGGGGGAGCTCGATTCACTCGAGGCATTGCTACGGGAGCGTTGCCCCCGGGGCACCGGCTATCACGACCTGCGCAGCCGACAGTCCGGTCGTCGCCGCCATATCGACTTCCACCTGACGGTGCCGCCGGCCATGACGGTGGATCGCGCTCATGCCCTGTGTGACGAGCTGGAGGAGGCGATCCTGGGGCTGCTGCCCCATGCGGTGGTGCTTATTCATGTGGAGCCTGATGGCGTACACCCGTTATAACAGAGGGGCGGCCATGGCCGCCCCGTTTCATTGCGTAAATCCCATTCGCTTGAGGATCATCGCCGCCGGGCAGAAGCCGGTGAAGGCGCTCTGGATCAGGTTGGCACCGACAAACACACTCAACCAGACAAAGGCCGGGTGTACCCAGGTGGTCAGTGCCAGGGAAAGCAGCAGCATGCAGCCCGCCACCACCCTTACCCCATTGTCTACCGTCATCACTCCCTCCCCATCATATTGAATTAGTCATTGCTAATTTAGCATTGCTTTATAAAATAGAGCAAATATCAGCAATTTCTAATTTAAAGCCATGAGTCAGTTCGATGAGATGAATCGTCACGCCGAAGCGGCCGCGACCCTGCTCAAGGCCCTGGCCCATCCCGAGCGTCTGTTGGTGTTGTGCCAGCTGCTCGAGGGGGAGAAGGGGGTGGGCGAGCTGCTCGCCCACAGCCGTCTCGGTCAGTCCGCCTTCTCCCAGCAGTTGGCGGTGCTGCGGCGCTGTGGGCTCATCCATTCGCGCAAGGTGTCCCAGCAGATTTACTACTCGCTGAGGAGCGAGGCGGTGAGTGATGTGCTGGCCGCCCTGGCTCGTCACTTCTGTCACGTCGAGGAGAAAGAGAATGATTGAGACCCCATGGTTGCTGTCGTTACTGGGCGGCACCCTGATAGGCGGCGCCGCCCTGCTTCTGCTGCTGGTCGGTGGGCGCATCGCCGGGGTGAGCGGAATCCTGGCCGAGGCGCTGCAGCGGGGGACTCCCTGGCGCTGGGTTTTCCTGTTGGGGCTGGGACTCGGCGCCTGGCTCGCCTTCACCCTGGGCTGGGCCACCCTGCCCGTTTTCGATGCCCTGCCGGCCTGGCCCTGGGTGTTGAGTGCCGGGCTTCTGGTCGGAGTCGGTACCCGGCTTGGCAATGGCTGTACCAGTGGTCACGGCATCTGCGGCATGGGGCGACTGTCGCCGCGCTCCCTGGCCGCGACCCTGACCTTTATGACCAGCGGTATCGTCACCGTCTTCATCACTCACCACCTCTTGTAAGGAGTCTCTCATGCTGCCGTTTGTCACCCTGCTCTCGGGCACCCTGTTTGGCCTTGGCCTGGCTATTTCGGGCATGGTGGATCCGGCCCGGGTCACCGGTTTTCTTGACCTGGCCGGTGCCTGGGATCCTGGCCTGGGTTTCGTGATGGGCGGGGCCCTGGCGGTCTTCCTGCCCGGTTACCTGCTGTGGGTGCGCCCCCGTCGCCAGAGCCTGCTTGGTCAGTCGCTCCCTCCCGTACCTGCGGCCCGCATTGACGCTCGTTTGCTTGGTGGTGCTGCCCTTTTCGGGGTAGGCTGGGGCATGGTGGGGATTTGTCCGGGGCCTGGCATCAGCCTGCTGGCCAGCGGCCACCCCCTCATCGTGCTGTTCGTGGCGGCCATGGGGGCCGGTCTGCTGCTGGTGGACCGACTCTTGGTGCCGCGTATTCTGGCCGCGCGCGCCTGACGCACGACCCACAGGGAGGTGAACCATGACGACGAGGATACACGCTCTGATGCTGGGGCTCTTGTTGACAGGGCCCCTCGAGGCCGAGGAGATGGTAACCCTGCAGGCGGAGCCGGTGGCACGCTGGCTTACTCTGGATGGTCGGGTTGAGCCCATCAATCAGGGTACGGTTGCCGCTCAGACCAGTGGTCGCGTCGTGCGTATGCTGGTGGACGTCAACGATCGGGTAGAGACCGGGGCACCGCTGCTGGAGATCAGCGGCAACGAGCAGTCGGCCGCAGTGGAAGGGGCCAAGGCCAGGCTCGCCCGTGCCCAGGCTCAGCAGCGCGAGGCCGATCGCCAGCTCACCCGCTTTCAGGCTCTCTCGGTCAAGGGCGTGGTGACCCGCTCCCAGCTCGATAACGCCCAGGCCGCCGCCCTGGCGGCGCGGGCCGAGGTGAAGGCGGCCGACGCCGCCCTGGTTCAGGCGCGCGAGGCCTTTGGTTACACCCGGATCCTGGCCCCCTATGGGGGTGTGGTCACCGCCCGCCATGTGGAGCTGGGAGAGACGGTCGCCCCCGGCACACCGCTGCTCTCCGGCCTCTCCCTCGATGCCCTGCGGGTGGAGAGTGAATTGCCCCAATCGCTCCTCGGCAGCGCCGCCTTGCAGAGCGATGCCATCGAGGTGCTGTTGCCTGGCGGTGCAATACAACCGCTGCGCATCAAGCGCTTCGACTATGCCGATCCCCAGAGCCACACCTTTCGTCTGCGTCTCGACTTGCCCGAGCGCCAGGCCGGGGTACTCCCGGGCATGTGGGTCAAGGTCCGGGTGCGTCTCGGTGAGCGCAACGCCTTGATGATACCGGCTGGTGCCTTGTTGCGTCAGGGGGAGCTCAGCGCCGTCTACCTGCGCCGTGGTGAGGCGTGGACCCTGACCCCGGTGCGGGTGGGGGAGAGCGAAGGAGAGCGCGTCGAGATCCTGGCCGGCCTCAAGGCCGGCGATCGCATCGCAGCCGATGCCTGGGCCCGGGTACGGGAGGGCGATCATGAGCAGTGAGCAGCCCCTCGGCATCGCCGGTCGCCTCGCCGCCGCCTTCCAGGGCAGCGCCATCACGCCACTGCTGGCTCTGGTGGCCCTGCTGCTCGGCCTGTTCGCCGTCATGGTGACCCCCAAAGAGGAAGAGCCGCAGATCGACGTTACCTTCGCCGATGTCTACATCCCTTATCCGGGGGCCAGCCCGCGCGAGGTGGAAAACCTGGTCACCACCCCGGCCGAGCAGGTGATCTCCCAACTGGCCGGCATCGATACCCTCTACTCCTTCTCCCAGCCCGACGGCGCCCTCATCGTCGTGGTGTTCAAGGTGGGGGTGAAGCGGGAGCGGGCCATCGTCGATCTCTACAACCAGCTTTACGCCAACAAGGATTGGCTTCCCGCCGGTCTCGGCGTGGGGGAGCCCCTCATCAAGCCGCGTGGCATCGATGACGTGCCCATCGTCAGCCTCACCCTGTGGAGCAAGAGCCTGGGCGCCGCCGCCCTGACCCGCGCCGCCCACGAGCTCGAGACCGAGCTCAAGCGCCTGCCGGGCACCCGTGACATCACCACCCTGGGCGGGCACGACGAGGTGCTGAACGTGACCCTGGATCCCGCCGCCCTGGCGGCCCACGGCCTGACGCTGCAGGCGCTGAGCCAGCGACTCGGCGCCGCCAACCGGGTCGCGCCGCTGGCGGGCATCACCCAGGATAACCGGGAGTTCAAGGTACAGACCGGTGCATTCTTGCGCACGGCCGACGAGGTGGCACAGTTGGTGGTCGGTGTGCAGGAGGGCAGACCCGTCTACCTGGGAGAGGTGGCCAGCATTGGCCTCGGCGCGGCTCAGCCGACCCGCTTCGCCTGGTTTGCCACGTCTCAGGGGGGGCCCTACCCGGCGGTCACTCTCGCCATCGGCAAGCAGCCGGGGCAGAACGCGGTAGAGGTGGCCAGGCGTATCGAGGCGCGGGTGGCACAGCTTGAGGGTCGCCTGCTACCGAGCGAGATCGAGGTGAGTGTCACCCGCGACTACGGGGTGACCGCCGCCGACAAGTCCAATACCCTGATCGGCAAGCTCATCTTCGCCACCGCGGCCGTGGTGCTGCTGGTGGTGGTGAGCATGGGTTGGCGCGAGGCCCTGGTGGTAGGGCTCGCCATCGTCATTACCCTGCTGCTCACCCTGTTTGCCTCCTGGGCTTGGGGGTTTACCCTCAACCGGGTGTCGCTGTTTGCCCTTATCTTCTCCATCGGCATTTTGGTCGATGACGCCATCGTGGTGGTGGAGAACATTCACCGTCACCGGGCGCTCTCCCCACGCCCCCTGCGCGAGCTTATCCCGGGGGCGGTAGACGAGGTGGGGGGGCCGACCATACTCGCCACCCTCACCGTCATCGCCGCCCTGCTGCCGATGGCGTTTGTCAGCGGCCTGATGGGCCCCTACATGAGCCCCATCCCCATCAACGCCAGCATGGGAATGCTGCTCTCCCTGCTGGTCGCCTTCATCTTCTCCCCCTGGCTCGCCGGGCACCTGCTTGGCCATCACGCCCATCAGACGCCAACCGCCGGGAGTGGCACCCTGTTTGAGCGGCTGATGTCCCCCTTTCTCATCGGGGCGGGAGCGAGGCGGGCGAGGCGCCTGCTGTGGCTCGCCGTGATCCTGCTGGTGGGGGCCGCGGCCAACCTGCCGGCGCTCCAGTGGGTGGTGCTCAAGATGCTCCCCTTTGACAACAAGTCCGAATTCCAGCTGGTACTCGACATGCCCGAGGGAACCAGCCTGGAGCAGACCCAGCGCACCCTGATGGCGCTCGGCCGCGAGCTTGGCAAGGTGCCCGAGGTGAAGGACTACCAGATCTACGCCGGCACCGCGGCCCCCATCAATTTCAATGGCCTGGTACGCCACTACTTCGTGCGTGGCGGCGCCAACGTGGGCGACATCCAGGTCAACCTGGTGGACAAGCACGCGCGCTCGCGCAGCAGCCACGCCATCGCCCGCGCCCTGCGGGAGCCATTGCAGGCCATCGCCCGCGCCGAGGGGGGCAATCTCAAGGTGGTGGAGGTGCCGCCCGGACCGCCGGTCTGGTCACCCATACTGGCCGAGGTCTACGGTCCGACCGATGCCCTGCGTGCCCAGGGGGCCGAGCAGGTGATGACGGCCCTGCGCGAGACGCCCGATGTGGTCGACATCGATCTCTACCGACCCGATGCCCAGCCCCTGTGGCGCCTTGTCCTCGACCGCAGCAAGGCGGCCCGGCTCGGGGTGGATGCGCAAGAGGCAGTGGCTACCCTGGCCGCCGCAGTGGGAGACGCCGACGTCACCTGGCTGCACCGGGAGGAGGCCAAGTACCCGGTGCCGGTGCGCCTCACCCTGAGCCAGGCCGACCGGGTCGATCTCCGCGGCGTGCTGGCCCTCAAGGTGCGTGGAGCGTCGGGGGGGCTTGTCCCCCTCTCGGAGATCATCGAGCGGCGGGACGAGACCCTGCCCCCCTATATCACCCACAAGAACATGCTCCCCATGGTGATGGTGGTGGCCGACATGGCCGGCTCGCTCGACAGCCCCCTCTACGGCATGGTGGAGGCGGGCAGCCGTATCGCGTTGCCCCAGTACTATGTGCACCAGCCCAATGGCCCCGGAGAGGTGGCCATCCTGTGGGACGGGGAGTGGAAGGTGACCTATGAGACCTTCCGCGACATGGGGATCGCCTACGCCGTCGGCATGGTGCTTATCTACCTGCTGGTGGTGGCCCAGTTCCGCTCCTACCTGGTACCCCTCATCATCATGGCGCCCATCCCGCTCACCCTGATCGGTGTCATGCCGGGCCATGCCCTGCTCGGCGCCCAGTTCACCGCCACCTCGATGATCGGCATGATAGCCCTGGCCGGCATCATAGTGCGCAACAGCATACTGCTGGTGGACTTCATCGAGCTGGAGCGAGGCCAGGGCACCCCCTTCGAGCAGGCGGTGATCCGCGCCGCCCAGGTGCGCGCCAAGCCGATCCTGCTGACGGCGCTGGCGGCCATGACAGGCGCCCTGTTTATCCTGGATGACCCCATCTTCAATGGGCTGGCCATTTCCCTCATCTTCGGGATCCTGGTCTCGACCCTGTTGACCCTGGTGGTGATACCCTTGCTCTATTACGCCCTGCTCGCGCGCCGGGGCTGACGGCGCGCCCCGGATGGGGAGACAGCCATGAGAAAATGGTGGTGGGGAGGCGGGGGCGCCGTGCTGGCGACCCTCGCCCTGGCCTGGTGGCTGCGCCCGGTGGCGACGCCTGTCCCGCTGGTGAGCGTGGAGCGCGGCGAGGTGCGGGTCACGGTCGTCAACACCCGGGCCGGCACCATCAAGTCGTGCCGCCGATCCGGCCTGAGCCTGCCTGGCGGCGGCGTGGTGAGTCAGGTGGCGGTGCAGGCGGGGGAGAGGGTCAAGCAGGGGCAGCTGCTGCTGCGCCTGTGGAGCGGGGATCTCGAGGCCGAGCTCGCCCGTGCCCGCGCCCTGGCCATCCTGGGGCGTACCGAGCGCGCGCGCAGCTGCACCGAGGCCGAATTCTACCGGCGCGAGGCGGCGCGTTTGGCCACCCTGCTGGCCAAGAACCTCACCTCGCGCACCCTGGCCGAGCAGGCCCAGAACCTGGCCGACAGCCGCCGCCTCGCCTGCGAGGCCGCGAGCGATCAGCTGGGGGTGGACGCAGCCCAGGTGGCGCAGGTGCAGGCGCGCCTGACCGAGCGCACCCTGCTCGCCCCCTTCGACGGGGTGGTGGCCGAGGTCAACAGCAAGCTCGGCGAATACATGACCCCCTCGCCTCCCGGGGTCGCCATGCCCCCCGTCATCGATCTCATCGACGATACCTGTCTCTATGTCTCCGCCCCCATCGACGAGGTGGATGCTGCCCGCCTGCGCCTCGGCCAGCCGGCTCGTGTGCTGCTCGACGCCATGCCCGGGCGCGAGCTGGCGGCCGAGATCACCCGCATCGCCCCCTATGTGAAGGAGCTTGAGAAGCAGGCCCGCACCGTGGAGGTAGAGGCGGCCATCGAGGAGACGCTCACTGGCGCCCCCCTGCTGGTGGGCTACAGCGCCGATCTCGAGGTGACCACGGGGCGCATCGCCAAGACCCTGCGTATTCCCGCGAGCGCCCGGGCCGAGGATGGCAGCGTGCTGCGCCTGGAAGGGGATCGCCTGGTGCGTCTCACCCCGGAATGGGGGCTCGAGAGCTGGAACTGGGTTGAGGTGATCTCGGGCCTGGCCGAGGGGGACAGGCTCGCCGCCCAGCCCGCCCTCATCAAGGGGGAGGGGCCCTACCGCCCCGAGGGCGCCCATGAGTGAGCTCATTCGCCTCGAGGGGGTGTGCCGGCGCTTCAATCTGGGGGGCAGCGAGGTGCTGGCCCTCAATGGGGTAAGCCTCGCCATCGAGGCGGGGGAGTACCTGGCGGTGATGGGGCCCTCGGGCTCGGGCAAGTCGACCCTGCTCAACGTGCTGGGGCTGCTGGATCGGCCCGACGAGGGCGAGTACTGGCTTGAGGGGGCGCGCACCGCCCGCCTGACCGAGCCCGAGCTCGCCCGTCTGCGCGGTCAGGCCATCGGCTTCGTGTTCCAGTCGTTTCATCTGGTGCCGCGCCTCACAGCCTTCGAGAACGTGGCCCTGCCCCTGATGCTGGCCGGGATGGCCCCCGCCGAGCGAACGGCCCGGGTGGCGGCTCTGCTTGCCGATCTCGGGCTCGGCGAGCGCGCCGACCACAGGCCTGCCGAGCTCTCCGGCGGCCAGCGCCAACGGGTGGCCATCGCCCGCGCCATGGTGACCCGGCCTCGCCTGCTGCTCGCCGATGAGCCGACCGGCAACCTGGATTCCCGCTCGGGGGAGGAGGTGATCGCCCTGCTCGAGCGCCTCAACCGCGAGCGCGGGGTGACCCTGGTGGTGGTGACCCACGACGAGCGGCTCGGGGCGCGGGCGGGGCGGCGCATCTCCATGAATGACGGCCGGCTGGAGTCCCCATGCTAGGGCGCGACGCCATCGCCTTCGCCGCCACCGCCCTGCTGCGCCATCGCGGCCGTGCCCTGACCCTGATCGCGGCGGTGAGCCTGAGCGTCGCCTCGGTGCTGCTGCTCACGGCCCTGGGGGAGGGGGCGCGGCGTTACGTGGCGGCGGAGTTTGCCAGCCTCGGCAAGGATCTGCTGGTGATGTTTCCCGGCCGCAAGGAGACCCGGGGCGGCCTGCCGCCTCTGACCGGCAACAGCCTGCGGGGCATCACTTTGGAGGACGTGGACTTTCTCGCCCGG
Organism: Aeromonas schubertii; assembly: GCF_000820105.1. Lineage (GTDB taxonomy): Bacteria > Pseudomonadota > Gammaproteobacteria > Enterobacterales > Aeromonadaceae > Aeromonas > Aeromonas schubertii. The sequence continues at coordinate 79,302 of NZ_CDDB01000001.1, forward strand.
CGCGAACCGGCACTTCGCCTGGTGCCCCTGGTGCTCGGCACCGCCGAGGTGGCCGCCGGCGGGCGGCTGCGCAGCGCCATGGTGCTCGGCACCCGCAACGGGCTGCGCGAGACCCACGGCCTGACTCTTACCTCCGGTCGCTGGCTGCCGGCGGGCAGCCCGCCGGTTACCCTGCTCGGGGCCACGCTTTCGCGCGAGCTGTTCGGCGAGCGGGACCCGGTGGGGATGTGGGTGCGTCTCGACGGGCGCCGCTACCGTGTGGTGGGGCGCTTCACCAGCCAGAGCAGCAACCTCGGCATGGATCTCGCCGAGACCGCCCTGATCCCGGTCGAGCGTTCCCTCACCCAGTTCAACACCGAGGGGCTGTTTCGCCTGGTGATCCAGCCCCTGGCCGGTCAGGGGCTGGACTCGCTGACGGCGCGCCTCGAGCGGCTGATGCAGGCGCGCCACGGCACCCTGGACGTGACCCTGGTGCGGCGCGACGCCATGCTGGCGGCGTTTTCCTCCATCCTCGCTACCCTGACCCTGGCGGTCGCCGGCATCGGCGCCATCAGCCTGCTGGTGTCGGGCATCATGATGATGAACCTGGCTCTTATCAGCACCCGCCAGCGCACCGGCGAGATAGGCCTGCTCAAGGCGTTGGGGGCCGACGGCGCCACCATTCGCCGGCTGTTTCTGTGGGAGGCCCTGCTGCTCGCCGGAGGCGGCGGCCTGCTCGGCGTGGCGCTCGGTTACCTGCTGGTGGCGCTTGGCGGTGCGCTTTGGCCCGCCTTCCCCCTGGCGGTGCCTTGGCCGGCGCCCCTGATAAGCCTGCCGGCGGCGATCGCGGTGGGGCTCTTTTTCAGCTGGCTGCCGGCCAGCCGGGCGGCGCGTCAGGAGCCGGTCGGCAGCCTGCGCAGCGGCCAGTGGGGGGCCTGATGCGCGCCGGGGATCTCATGGCCTGGCTGTGGCGCGCCCTTGGGGCCGCCGGCAGCCGCAGCCTGCTCTCGGCACTCGGCATCGCCATCGGCATTGCCGCCGTCACCCTGCTGACCGGCATCGGCGAGGGGCTGCGCCTCTACCTGCAAGGGAGTTTCGCCCAGTTTGGCACCCGGCTGGTGGCGGTCACCCCGGGCAAGACCCAGACCGGCGGCGGCCCCCCGGGCCTGCTCTCGAGTAGCCGCCCGCTGCTGTTGCTGGACGCCGAGGCCCTGGCGCGCCTGCCCGGGGTGGAGTCGGTGCTGCCGGTGGTGCAGGGGCAGGGGGAGGTGCGCAGCCGGGGGCTGACCCGCAGCACCGCCATCCTGGGTACCGGCTCGGCGGCGCTGGCCGGCTGGCGCCTGACTCTGGCCGAGGGGCGCTTCCTGCCGGCCGAGGAGGGGGCCATGCCGCGCGCCCTGACGGTGCTGGGGGCCAAGGTGGCGGCCGAGCTGTTCCCCTGCGGCGGCGCGCCGGGGAGCCTGATCCGGGCCGGCGATCGGCGCTTTCGGGTGGTGGGGGTGCTGGCCCCCAAGGGGCAGTTCCTCGGCTTCGATCTCGACGACATGATCTATGTGCCGGCGGCCCACGCCCAGGCCCTGTTCAACCGGGAGGGGCTGCAGGAGATAGACCTCGTCTACGGGGCCGGAGAGCTCGAGTCCGTGGTGTTGGAGCGGGTGCGACGCCTGCTCATCGCCCGCCACGGGGCGGAGGATTTTACCCTGCTCTCCCAGCAGGAGATGCTGGCAAGCCTCGACAAGATCTTGGCGATGGTGAAGCTCGCCATCGGCGGGCTCGGGGTGGTGTCGCTGCTCATCGGGGCGGTCGGCATCTTCAGCATCATGAGCATCAGCCAGCAGGAGCGAGTTCCCGAGATTGGCCTGCTGATGGCCCTCGGCAGCCCGCGCCGGCAAATTCTCACCCTGTTTTTGCTCGAGGCCATGGCGCTGGCTCTGGCGGGGGGGATGCTCGGGCTCCTGCTGCTGCTTGGGGCCAGCCTGCTGACCGGCTGGCTGCTGCCGGCCCTGCCGTTGGCGCTGCACCCTCTCTATTTGCTGCTGGCGCTGGCGGGTAGCGCCCTGGTGGGGCTGCTCGCCGGGGTGGCGCCGGCCTTGCGGGCGGTGCGCCTCGACCCCGTCGTGGCCCTGCGCGGTGACTAGGGCCCGCGGCGCAGGCTGCGCACCAGAGAGAAGTAGCGACGATCGCACTGGCTCATATGGCCAACGACCAGATCCTGAATAACGAAGTTGAGTAACTGATCTCCCCCCAGCTCACCGCTGCGCGCCGCCGCGAGCAGTCTCTCGGCTTCCAGGAGTAGCTCCTGGTGGGCCTGATGGTGATCGGCCAGATCCCGGTAACCGAGTTGGCTCAACACCTCTTCCTCGTAGGCGAAATGGTGGCGAGTGGCCTCGACCAGGGCTCGCAGCGCCTCGAGGAAGAGGGCCGGGCTCTGTTCACGCTCCTGGGCCCGCTCCAGCAGCCGGTTGGTGAGGACCAACAGCTGGCGGTGCTCGGCATCCAGACGAGGGTGGCCACACTCCTGGCTGGCACTCCAGTTCAGGGTCTCCTGGTTGGGATCCAGAGCCTGGCTGTAGAGGGCGACCCGGCCACGACCATTGCGCTTGGCCTGATACATGGCCTGATCCGCATGGTGCATCAGCTCGCGGGCACTCTTGCCGTGCTCGGGATAGAGGGCGACCCCTATGCTGCTGGAGATGTGGAGAGTCTCGCCACTGGCCATGTGGAAGGGGATGGCGAGATTGTGATGCAGGGTGTCGGCCAAGGAGAGGGCCTCATCCCCCATGCCAGGCAACAGCATGACGAATTCATCACCGCCGAGGCGGGCCACCAGATCCTGGGCCCGCACCGTATCGAGCATGCGCTCGGCCACCAGCACCAACAGGGCATCCCCCACCTCATGGCCCAGGGTGTCGTTGATGGGTTTGAAGTGATCGAGATCGATAAACACGATGGCCAGGGGTTCGCCCCGGGTCAGTGCCTCACCCAGCCTGCGCTGTAGCAGCCGTCGATTGGGCAGGTTGGTGAGCTGATCGTGAAAGGCGAGGCGCTGCATCATCTCTTCGTGCTCGATGCGCTCGCTGATATCGCGGGTCACGCCCAATATGGCGTGAGGGCGCCCTCTCTGATCCCCGTGCAGGGTGGTGGTGACCTCTGTGGTGACCAGGTGGCCTCGCCTGTGGTAGAGGGCGAGTCGCAGCAGCTGGCGAGTCTGTCGATAGGCCCCCTGATCCCAGGCCACCAGGGCTTCTTGCAGTCTTTTCTGCAGATCCAGCAGGGAGCCGTCTGTCATCAGTTGCTGCAGGGGGAGGGCCATCGCCTCGCTCGGGGTCAGCTCCAGCAGGTGACGAATGGCCGGACTGATATAGGTAAAGCGCAGGGTGGCCACGTCCATGGTCCAGATCACGTCGGCACTGTTCTCGGTCACGAAGCGGTAGTGCTGCTCCCGCTCTGCCAGTTCACCGGTGAGGCGCTGGCGTTGGTGGCTCTCCCGCTTAAGGCGCAGGTAGAGATGGCAGAAGATGATCAGGGTCAGGCCCAGCAGGATGGCGATAAGGATGCCGATGGCGAGGGTGCGATCGAACGCCATGGCTTGCAGCCTGAACTGGCGAGCCGCCGGGTCATAGAGAAAGCGGGTCAGATCGGGGATCGCCGTGATGAGGCCCAGGCTGCGGTAAGTCTCACCGATGGCCCGCCATCGCTCCGGCTGCATATAGCCGGGCTCTATCACCTCGGGCTCCATCAACTTTCCGGTCTCGCGAGCCTCAAACTCCAGCGCGGCGCGGCCGAAGCTGCTGGGGTGGTTGGCCAGCAGCCAGTCGATCACCCGATCGGGGTTATCGAGGGCGTAACGCCACCCCTTGAGGGTTGCCTCGCGAAAGGCGTGCACCCGCTTTGGGTGGAGTGCCAGCTCCTTGTCTGTGGTGAAGAGCACATCCCCGTAGAAGTCGATCCCCGCATCCCGTGGCGTGAAGAGGCGATAGGGGATGCCGAGGGCCGTGAGTTGGTAAGGCTCATCGGTGCTGTAGGCGCTCATGGCATCCACCCTGCCATCCAGCAGGGGGGTCAGATCTTGGGTGTGGGGCTGCTGGCTGGCCGGGGTCACCCGGTTTCGCAGCAGCATGGCGGTGAGCTCTTCCCCATGGGGCTCCAGCATCAGCCGTTTGCCCGCCAGATCCTTAAGCTGCTGCAGATCGTCGCGCTCCAGGGTTAACAGCGTCATGGGGGAGTGTTGGAAGATGGCTGCCAGGGCCACCACTGGCTGGCCTGCGGCGCGGGCTCGCAGCAGATCGCTGCCACCGATGCCGTAGTTGGCCTGACCGCTGAGCACCAGGGCAACCACGTCGGTGGAGGGGGGGGCCTCCTTGAGGGTCACATCCAGCCCAGCCGCTTTATAAAAGCCCTGGAACTGGGCGGCATAGAGGCCGGCAAACTGGAACTGATGGTGCCATTTGAGCTGGACTGTTACCCGCTCGAGGGGGAACGCTGCCGGTGAGAAAAGCAAGGAGAGCAGGAGTAGCAGCCGCGCAATGGCTTCTCCTGCGGTGGTAGAAAACACGATGGAGTTGCCCAGCGTCATACTGCCTCTCTCGTCGAAGCCGGCCTTGTTATAAGGTCAATCAAATTGCGGTTGCCTGCAATAAATCTCTGCACCCCGGCCCTTTAACAGGGAAAGAAGATGCTATTTTTGGGTCGTTGGTCACAATAAATAGTGCTAGTTTGTTTTTTATGGCTTCGATGGGCTATGAGTGAGTTTCGTACGGAGATCGCATGGTCGGTATTTTAATCAAACTTGTCTTAAATGGAGCCCTTAAAGAGGTGAATTAATCTTCGTTTAGTGCTTTTATGCGTCAATACTTGGCGCTGCCATGTTATTGATGATTTTGTTATTTTTGCCATCCCTGTTATGGAATGGATGATTCGGATAACAAAAACTAGGGGAAGCCATGAGGAATTGTCGGTGTTAAGTCGAGGGGCCTGAGGCGTATAACTGCGCTACCCGAAAGCTGGAACATCATAACAATGCATCATTTACTCTATCTGCAAGACGAAGCGGTGAACGCCGTTTCCCCCGGTTTCTCCCGTCTCTTTGCCTCGGTCAAGGCCAACTACTTCTCTCGTGACCCCGATCTCTGGCCTGTCTATCGTGAACCCGGTTTTGCCGCCCTCAATGCCTTTCGTGCCCGCGCCCTGGCCCCGTCGGAGCGCCTCAACGCCTGGCCGGATGGCCAAGCCCGCCTCGCCGATCTGTGTGAGACCATGCCGGTGCCGGCCGCCATGCGCGATCCGAGAACGCCCCTGGACGAGCTGATCTTCGCCGGCGCCCTCTCCAAGGACTGGGAGAATCCCTCCAGCGTCGAGAACGTGGTCACCATGCCGGCGGATCCCGCCATCTATGGTGCCCAGATGGGCATCCTTGCCAACCCCAACCTGGTCTACTCGGAGTACGCCGGGGTGGCCGAGGAGCTGGAGAAGAAGGTAGTGCGCCAAATCGCCCTGCTGGCGGGCTATGACCCGGAGCGCGCCACCGGCATCTTCACCCAGGGGGGGACCTTCTGTAACCTCTACGGCTACCTGCTCGGCATTCGCAAGAGCCTGCCCGAGGCCAAGCACAAGGGGCTCGGCCACTATCAGGACTACCGCATCATCAACTCCCAGGGCGGCCACTACTCCAACATCACCAACCTCTCCCTGCTCGGGGTGGACATCGACAACAAGACCATCCGTATCCAGGTGGGCGAGAACAACGACATCGATCTGGCCGATCTCGAGCGCACCCTGACCGCCTGTTTTGCCCTGAAGCATGTGGTGCCGACCATCATGCTCACCATGGGCACCACCGACACCTTCGGGGTGGATCGGGTGAAACCCGTGGTCGAGCTGCGCGATCGCCTGTGCGAGCGCTTCGAGGTGGCGGTCAAGCCCCATATCCACGTGGACGCGGCTATCGGCTGGTCGATGATCTTCTTCCTGGGTTACGATTTCGCCGCCAACCCGCTGGCCATCAACGCCGCCACCCTGGCCGGGATTGAGCGCAACGTGGCACGCTTTGCCGAGCTGAAATTCGCCGATTCGTTCACCGTCGACTTCCAGAAGTGGGGCTATGTGCCCTACACCTCCAGCCTGGTGATGATAAAAGAACAGGACGATCTCAAGGCGATGGAGAACGACCCGGAGAACTTCTCCTATTTCGAGCGCGACATCCAGGGCCACACCCACTTGCAGTCCACCATAGAGTGCTCTCGCGGGGCGAGCGGTCTGTTTGGTGCCTACGCGGCGCTTAACTACATGGGGGTCGAGGGGTATCGCATCGTGCTGGCCCACTGCCTGCAAAATGCCAACTACTTCCGCTTTCGCCTGAGCCAGCTTGGCAACGTCAAGCTGGTGGCCCAGGAGAACCAGGGGCCGAGCGTGGGCTTCAAGATCTACAACCCCGAGTGGGTCAGCGATCCGGAGGCCGAGTTCGCCTTCGAGCTGGCCCGCTCCAACGACCCCGCCTACCGGGCTCGTCTGGCCCGTAATACCGATTGGCACCGCAGCCTGTTCAAGGGGCGTGGCAAGGTGGGGCTCTTCACCAACTGGGTGGAGGCGGCGGCCCGCTCCGACTACGACGAGCGCGGACGTTACTCTTACATCGCCGGGGAGAAGGCGGTGTTTATGAACCCCGCCTGCACCCGGGCACAGATCGATGCCTTTATCGCCCACTTGAGGGGATAAGCGTTCCTGCGTCACAAGGCGGGCTCGGCCCGCCTTTTTTGTCTGTGCGCCGCCGTGATACAAAGGCCGCTTATCAAGATGGAGAGACATATGGAGCTTGTTGTGGTGCGCCACGGGCAGACCCTGGCCAATGCCCAGGGGCGTTACTTGGGCACACTGGACTTGCCCCTCGACCCTGTAGGGCAGGAGCAGATGCGGGCGCTTGGGGAAGAGCTGGCCCGCGAGATGCCGTTTGACTGCCTGCTCTGCTCCCCTCTGCTGCGGGCACGCCAGAGCGCGGCCCTGCTGGGAGAGCGGCTGGGGCTTGCGCCCAGGGTGGTGCCCGCCTTTCGCGAGCGAGGGGTCGGCTGCTTCGAAGGATTGACGCACGAGGAGGCGGCGCAGCGTTATCCCGATCTCTGGGCCCTCGACATCACCCGCCGTTGGCACTTGGCCCCCCCTGGCGGTGAACCCTTGACCGCGATGGCCGCCCGATTGGGGATGGCGCTGACGGCCCTGGCGCAGCAGCATCATGGGGAGCGGGTGCTGATGGTGGCCCATGGGGTGGTGGGGCGCATGTGCCGAGCCTTGCTGGTCGAGGGGTTTGCGACCTTCTTCGATCGCCCCCTTGGCAACGGAGAGTGGCTTCACTTCAGGTTGCCAGTGCAACCCTGTCTGCATCCATCCCCGCATAACCATGCTGATGTTTAGCATTTTAATCAGATGAATATCTGTTTCTGTCATCCATGGGTCTGTGGCCCCCTAAAATTGCTCTCCCATCGGGTCTTCCCATCGTAATGTTAAAAAAATGTATCAAAAAGGGGTTGATATATTAAACGGCCAAGGCAGACTGTGGGTAAGCGCGATCTCGTCGGATCGCGTCGCGCCATCGCCAGGCCATCTGTCACATGGCAGCCCGGGCGGGAGTGTCCGGGTCGGCGCGAACCAGACTACTGACAGGGAAATGCAGGTGATTTATGCCAAATACTCTCCCACTCTCCTCACATGGTCAGCTCGCCCATGCCAGACCCCAGGGACAGGGCAAGCGCAAGCCGACCGTATTGATGACCATGGGCAGCCAGGCCCGTGCCGGTCACGACTATCAGGTAATGACGCACAAGTACATCCTGCCCCTGGTGGAGCAGTCCGGCTGTGTGCCGCTACTGGTGCCCACCTGCTGTGGCGTGGATGATCTGGATCACTATCTGGATATGGCCGATGGCCTCTATCTGACCGGCGCCGGCTCCAACATCGATCCCGGGCTTTATGGCCAGGAGAATCTGACGCCGGAGAAGCAGCAGGATCAGGAGAGGGACAGGGTCGATATCGCCCTCATCCACGGCGCTCTGGCTCGTGGGCTGCCCATCTTTGGCATCTGCCGTGGCATGCAGGAGCTCAACGTTGCCCTGGGCGGCGATCTCTATCAGAAGGTCTACAGCGAAGAGGAGTATGAGGATCACCGGGAGGACAGCACGGCTTCGGTGGACGAGCAGTATGGCGAGAGCCACGCCATCACCCTGGTCGAGGGAGAGTGGCTGCGCCAGGTGCTCGGCAGCGATACCATCATGGTGAACTCACTGCATGGCCAGGGGCTATGCCGTCTGGGCGAGGGGTTACACCCTCTGGCCTATGCGGAGGATGGTCTGGTCGAGGCGGTGGGAATGAAGGGAGGGGCCTTCGTGTTGGGGGTGCAGTGGCACCCGGAGTGGAAGGCCAGCGAGAATCCCTACTCGATCCGTCTCTTCAAGGCATTTGGTGAGGCGTGTCGTGCCCGCACCGTGCAGCGCAAGCCCAGACTGGAGGCCGTGAGCTAACCCCAGCGATAGCATCCCATATAGAGGTTGCCCAGATCCCAGCTCTCGTGCAGCCGGGTCCATGGCGCCTCTCCCGCTGCACCCAGTGCGACGAAGAGGGGTCTGAGGTGATCGTCCACCGGGTGCGCGAGCACCGCATGGGGGGCCTGAGCGCGGTACTCCAGCAGTGCTCCTTTATCGTCGTCTTGCAGCTTCGCTTCCAGCCAGTCGATGAAGTGGCTGGCCCAGGGATCCGGCTCGCCCCCACGCCACTTCAGGGCGCCCAGATTGTGGGTCAGGGAGCCGGATGCCACTATCCCTATCCCTTCGTGACGCAGCATCGAGAGGCGCTCACCCAGTGCCCACAGGGCCGCCGGTGACCACGGCTCGGGGAGGGATATCTGCAGCAGGGGTATCTTTCCCTGCGGATCCATCAGGGAGAGGGGAGACCAGACTCCGTGATCGAAGGGGCGGGGGGAAACCTGCGCATCGAGCAGACCGGCAACACGCTCAACCAAGGCGTCGGTGCTCTTCCCGGGCCAGCGTATTTGGTAGAGAGGGTCGGGAAAACCGTAGAAGTCGTACATCAGCTCATGCCCGGACGAGCAGCCTATCTGCGGCGCCTGGCTATACCAGTGCGCCGAGAGGACCGCCAGGGCTTGGACCCGCTCCAGTCTCGCCGTCTCGAGAAAGGCGCAGGCCGGCGGGCGACGCAGCACCAGATCCGGTGAGCCGTGGGAGATAAACCAGACGGGGGCGGGATGGGACATGGTGCCAGGCCTCTTCGTGCAGTGCTTCTCGGAGCATAAGCCCGACCGGAAGAACAGAGAAGCACAACGTGATTGATGGGCTGACAGAGTGGTGATTGCAGGTTAATCTGTGAGGACAACTGTTCACCATTTCAGGAGTGGGCCAGGGACGCCCCATCCATCAGGATGAATTTACACTTCTCAGAATTCTTCGATCCGGATCTGACACTCATCCGCGACTTCTACGAGCGGGTCTTCTCCCGCTACGACCCGGATCTGTCGGAGCGGATCTTCGTTGCGAAGGATTCCCACTGGCTGGTGGGGGTGCTGCGTATGCGCGCCGAGGAGGGCTACTACCACCTCTGTGGTCTGCAACTGCTCCCCCACTATCAGCACAGGGGAATAGGCTCCCTGCTGTTGCAGCATGCCTGCGAGACTCTGGGGGATCGTCCCGTACTCTGTCAGGTGCTCCCGTTCGAGCGAGATTTTTACCTGCGCGCCGGATTTTTGCGTTGTGAACTCCCCCAACTCCCCGAGCCCATGCGCTCCCGGGTCAGCGGTCAGGTGGAGCTCGGTTACTGTGTCGAACCCCTGATCCGCCATCGTTGCTCCGCCTGATCCCGTTTAGCCTCTCTCCTTGCCCGCCGTCTCCTTGAGCGTCAGCTTCAGCTTGCCGGGCAGCACCTCGATACCGTTCAGATTGTCGCGCCACCAGCGGGTGCGGGCATCCTTGCCATCGAGGCGATAGACCGGTTGCCCCTGAAGCCGCTGTTGCAGGCTCTGTAGCAGCAGGTTGACCATGATGCAGTACTGTTGCTGGGCCTCTTTTGGCTCCATTCGATATTCAACTACCCTGGCCTCGTCCAGATAGAGAGCGTGGCTTTGGGCCTCGTAGCGGGGTTTGCCATCCAGAGTCACAAAGAGGCGCGCATCGACGGGGGGCTTGTTGCCCATGGTGATGGTGGCGGTGCCCCTGCCGGTGACCCTGGCCATGCCGGGTTGCTGGCGGCCGAGTTCGACCTCCCCTTCGGTCAGTTGCAGGCGCGCATCGAAGAGCCCCTTCATCTGAACCTGTCGTTCGATCTGTCCCTTCTGATTGAGCAGGGTGGTCAGCTGCTGTTCGCTGACTTCACTCTGTCCCGGTGCCAGGAGGGCCAGGCTCAGTAGCAGAGATTGGAGAACCATATGAATAACCTGATAGTATGGGGGCGCAAAGCATACCACAGCTTCAGTGGCCTGCTCTGCGTCCTCTCTCTGGTCCCATATAAGGAGCGAGTTTGTTCAACGGTGTTGAAAAAGAGCTGCACGATCTCGTCACCCATTTTTTAGGCCTGTTGCTGCTGCTGTTTCATACGGTCATCGTGGCGGGTGTCTCCCTGCGAGTGATCTTCAAACGACGCCCGATAGGGGTCTCTCTGGCCTGGCTCTCCCTCATCTATGCCATTCCCTTTGCCGGGGTCGGTTTCTATATCCTGTTTGGGGAGATCCGTCTCGGTCGCCGCCGTGGTGAGCGAGCCAAGACCATGTACACCCCTTATGCGGTCTGGATCCGTCAGCTGGCCGGTCGCTTTCCCCAGTATCGATGCCAGGTGGGTGACAAAGCCGCGCCCCTGCACGATCTGGTGCAGGGGCGCCTCGGCATGCCCATGCTCTCGGGCAATCGCATGACCCTGCTCGATCACCCGGAGCGGATCCTGGGTGAAATCGCCGGCGATATCCGTCAGTCGACCCTGTCGTGCTATCTGGAGTTCTACATCTGGCATCCGGGAGGCTGGGCCGACGAGGTTGGCGAGGCGCTTATCGAGGCGTCCCGACGCGGCGTGGATTGTCGCGTGCTGCTCGACTCGGTGGGGAGCAAGGCCTTCTTTCGCTCCCCCTGGCCCGGACGTTTTCGCGAGGCCGGGGTTCGTCTCATCGAGGTATTGCCGGTAGGGGCATGGCGCATCCCCTTCCAGCGCCAGGATTTGCGCATGCATCGCAAGCTGGTGGTGATCGACGACAAGGTGGGCTACACCGGCTCCATGAACATGGTCGATCCGCGTTTCTTCAAGCAAGATGCCGGGGTGGGCCAGTGGGTCGATATCATGCTCAGGGTTCAGGGGCCCATGGTGCCCCTCATGTGGTCCCTGTTCGTGTGGGACTGGGAGATGGAGAGCGGTGAGCGCCTGCTCGACAGCCTGCAGCATCAGCCCGAGGCCTGGCCCCTTATCAATGTGCGCACCCAGCTCATCCCCTCCGGCCCCTTCGAGGGGGGGGACTGTATCCAGCAGATCCTGCTGCTCTCCATCTATCAGGCCAGGGAGCGCATCATGCTGACGACCCCCTACTTCGTGCCCGACGATCCCCTGGCGGCCGCCTTGCGCTCGGCCGCCGACCGAGGGGTACAGGTGCAGCTTATCCTGCCCCATCGCAACGACTCCCGGCTCGCCCACCATGCGGGGAATGCCTTCCTTGAGGAGCTTCTCGAGTCTGGCGTGGAGATCTATCGCTATGATGCCGGCCTGCTGCATACCAAGAGCGTCCTGGTGGATGGCGATTTTGCCCTGGTCGGTACGGTCAATCTCGACCGGCGCAGCCTCTGGCTCAACTTCGAGATGACCCTGCTGGTGGACAACCCGGCCTTCGTCGGACAGCTTCGCCAGCTGGTCGAAGGTTATATGGAGAAGGCGAGCCCCATGAATCTGGCCCAGTGGCGCCGGCGCAGCTGGTATCGGCGCATGATGGAAAATCTCTGTTACCTCTTTAGCCCCTTGCTTTGAGTGCTTGTCATCGCGCCTGTCGCTTCGTAGAGTGCCTGCTGTCGTTTGATCACAGGATGAAAAAGAATGAAAAAGAGGGTGACGGGTGGTGTGGCCGTGCTGTTGCTGGCCGGTGCGGCTGGCAGTTGTTGGTACACGGGGCAGCGGATCGACGAGCAGATCCCCGTGCAGTTTGCCAAGATCCACCAGGAGACAGGCCTGCAACTGGAGTGGCTGCCGGCGGAGTCGGGTCTGTTTCGACGGGACGGGGACGTGGTTCTGACCCTCTCTCCCGAGTTGTTGCAGAGCCTCGGAGCTTCGGCCGGCGATGACAAGGCTCTGCGACTCTACCTTCACAGCCGCACGACCATCTTTCCCCTCTATGGGCGCACCCGGGTGACCCTCGACAAGGAGCGTGGGGATCTCGCTGCCCTGCTCAAGGAGCTGGGGCTACAGGCGTGGGAGCCCATTCTGGAGAGCAGGACCAGCTACTGGAATGGACGCAACGCCAGTCGCCTGACGATGCCCGAGGTCACACTCGACGAGCAGGGCAGCAGCATAGCGTTGCACCCTCTGACCCTCAACTTCAGCGGCGATCTGAAAGGCAATGGCCGCCTCACCTTCGATTGGCAAGGGCTGCGTTATCGGGAGAGTGACGAGCCCATCGAGCTGACCCTGGAGGGGGCAAGTGGCAGTGCGGATCTTGACAGGATTGCCGGTCTTGTCATGGTTCCCGCCAGTGAGGGCAAGGTGGCCGCTCTCTCCCTGTCGGCCGGGGAGGGGTTCACCCTGAAGGCTCGGGGCCTGCACTCCAGCTCACGGCTGGAGGGGGACGATGCCGATACTCTGGGCAGCCAGTACGAGACCGGTCTTGAGCGCCTCGATCTGGAGATGGAAGGGGAGAGTATTGCCCTGAGTGAGGGGATCCTCTCCATGCGCCTCAAGGGGATGGATCTGGAGGGGTATCGTGCCCTGCAGCAGGCCAACGGTGCCGACCTGGATCCTGCCAAGCTGGAGCAGGCCCTCGATCAACTGCTGGGCAGGGGGATGACCCTGGAGCTGGATCGTCTGTCGGCCCGTATCAATGGTGAGCCGGTGACCATAAAGGGAAATCTGGTGCTCTCCTCCACCACTCTGGCACAGTTGACCAACGGGGTGGATGGATGGCGCGCCCTCTCCGGCCAGTTTGATGCGAGCGTGTCGGGCAAGTTGGGGGAGGCGCTGCCCCAGGCGGCCCCCCTGCTGCGCAACCTGACCGGCATGGGCTACTTCAAGCCCGCCGGTGATACCTTGAAGGCCGAGGTCATCCTCTCCCGGGGCAGGGTGACCATCAATGGCCTGCCGGCCATGTAAAGACCGTCAAGAAAGGCGCCCTCGGGCGCCTTTTGTTTGCCTATTTAAAGACCACTGTCTTGTTGCCGTGGACGAAGACCCGCTCGCACAGCACCAGCTCCAGGGCGCGGGAGAGCACGGATTTCTCTACATCCCGGCCGGCCTTGGCCATGGCCTCGGCGTCGAAGGCATGGTCCACATGGATCACGTCTTGCTCGATGATGGGCCCTTCATCCAGATCGTCGGTGACGAAGTGGGCGGTGGCGCCGATGATCTTGACGCCGCGGTTGAAGGCCTGCAGATAGGGGCGGGCCCCGATGAAGGCGGGCAGGAAGGAGTGGTGGATGTTGATGATCTGGCGCGGGTAGGCCGCCACAAATTCGGGGGTCAATACCCGCATATACTTGGCCAGCACCACATAGTCGGGGGTATAGCCGTCGATAAGCTGGCGCACCTGCCGTTCATGCTCCCCGCGCTCGAGCCCCTCGTGAGAGACCGTATGGAACGGGATATCGAACTTGCCACACAGCTCGGCCAGGGTGTCGTAGTTGCCGATGACGGCGGCAATCTCGATGTTGAGGGCGCCGGCATAGCTCTTCATCAAGATGTCGCCGAGGCAATGGGACTCCTTGGTGACCAGGATCACCACCCGCTTGGCGCCCGCTTTGACCAGACGACGGGAGGCTCCCTGGGGGAGAGCATCGTCGAGGTCGGCCAGCAGGGTCTCGTCATTGAAGCGGCCCTCCAGCTCGGTGCGCATGAAGAAGCGCCCCTGGGGGTGATCCACGAACTCGTCGTTCTTGATGATGTTGAGTTGGTGCTTGTAGCAGATGTTGGTGATCTTGGCGATCAGCCCCTTGGCGTCGGGGCAGTCGGTCAGCAGAATTTTCTTTTCCATTTTCTCTGTCATCGTGTCCATTGTGATGGGCGCAGTGCGCCGTTTTTGTCGCACTATGCCATGAGAGAGGGCGAGGGCGCCACGACTGCGTGACCGCTGCCGCAGAGGAGAACTTTTTTCAGGCTCGCTCTGGTCTCAGGCAAAGGTTTTCACTACCCTGTCGCTGCTTATTCTCAGGGCGGGGTGAAATTCCCCACCGGCGGTATCCTGCCTTGGCAGGGAGCCCGCGAGCGCCCGACGGTCGTCGGGGTCAGCAGATCCGGTGCGAGGCCGGAGCCGACGGTGATAGTCCGGATGAAAGAGGATAAGGGCATGGGTACGCGGGATTGCCTGCGTCCCTGTGCTTCTGTCTGCCTTTCCGTGCCCTGATTCTGGTATGTGTTAATCAACGGAGTATTACCATGAATCAGTCTCTGCTCTCCCCTTTTGGTACCCCTATTGAACGTGTCGAAGCCGCCCTCGAGGCCCTGCGTCAGGGTCGCGGTGTGCTGGTTGCCGATGACGAAGACAGGGAAAATGAAGGGGATCTCATCTTCGCCGCCGAATCCATGACCCCCGCCCAGATGGCGCTGATGATCCGCGAGTGTTCCGGGATTGTCTGTCTCTGCCTGACCGAGGAGCGGGTGCGCCGCCTCGAGCTGCCCATGATGGTCGAGGCCAACTCGAGCCAATACCAGACCGCCTTCACCGTCACCATAGAGGCGGCCGAGGGGGTCACCACCGGGGTCTCGGCCGCCGATCGCATCACCACCATTCGTGCCGCCATTGCCGACGATGCCCGTCCTTCCGACCTCAATCGCCCCGGTCACGTCTTTCCCCTGCGTGCCCGTGAGGGGGGGGTGCTGACTCGCCGTGGTCACACCGAGGCCACCGTGGATCTGATGACGCTCGCCGGTCTCAAGCCCTTCGGCGTGCTGTGTGAACTCACCCTGGAGGATGGCGCCATGGCGCGCCTGCCTGATCTGGTCGCATTCGGTTTGAAACAGGGTATGCCGGTATTGACCATCGAGGATCTGGTACAGTATCGTCTGGCACTGTTGAGACAGGGTCATCGATGACAGATGAGGTTTGTCATTTCATCTGCAATTGGTTACGCTCTGTCTCGGCTTTGATGGGAATTTCACCGTTTTTTGTTTCTTCTGATGCTTTTTTAAGCTGACGAAAAAAAATGAGTGAAATAATGCATTTATCCTTGAAAAGCCCTATGCAAACTTCTTTTTATTTGTGCCATAATAACGCCGCTTGCTAAACGTCTGGCGAGTTAAAGGGAGCTAAAAATGAAAAAAATGCTGTTGGTAGGTGTTGTAGGTCTGTCTGCTCTGCTGGGCGGTTGTGCTAACACCGAGCTGGAAACTTCTGTTCAGAACCTGTCTAACAAGGTTGATCAGCTGGCTCAAGATGTTAGCGCCGTTCGTGCTGACCAGTCCAAGATCGCTGCCGACGTAGCTGATGCCAAGGCTGAAGCTGCTCGTGCTAACCAGCGCCTGGACAACATGGCTACTTCCTACAAGAAGTAATTCATGTAAAAAGTGGCGCAGGAAACTGCGCCATTTTTTTTGCCTGCCATCTAGTGGTCTGACCACTTTCGCATATCTTCCCTCCCATGCCCCTCTCATACCGGTAATTAAGAAGCCGGTCGAGTGACCGGCTTGTCATCAGTAGAGCAGGCTGTAGAGCTTGCGCCGCCATACCGAGGCGACCGGGGTACTCCCCATGGTGTTGAGGATGTCGAGGTAGATCTTTCTCGCCTCTCCAAACCCCAGATCCTTGCGCAGTATGGTGATCAGCAGCTCCAGTGCCTCTTCCTGGCGACCAGCGGCGTTATAGAGCACGGCCAACTCCTGGCCGATGGCAAGGTCATCGGGACGGGCGGCATGCTGCTCCTCGAGGGCCCGCAGCTCGGGGCTGTCCGAGGCCTGACGCGCCAGATCCAGACGCGAGCAGAGCACCTGATAGTGATCGTCCTGGGCCACCATGGGAATGGTGGCAAGGCGCTGCTGCGCCTGATCCAGCTGGTTGAGATCCAGCTCGGCCTGAATGAGCCAGAGCGTGATGTCGTGGCGCTCGGGTGCCAGCTGATGGGCGCGGGTGAGCAGGGGGAGGGCCTCGCCGGCGTTGTCCTGCTCCAGATGCTCGCGGGCCTGGGTCAGCAGGGTCTCCTCCTCACGGGGGGCGAAGGCGGCAAAGTAGTGGCGCAGGGCGGCCTCATCCTGGGGACCTTCCAGAAACCCCTCCTCATCGGGTCTACCCTGATGGAATTTCACCAGGGCGGGCAGGGCTCGCAGGGAGAGCTGGGTCGCCAGAGACTGCAACTGGGGATCGTTCATATCGACCTTGGCCAGGGTCACCGCCGGATTGTTGTGACCGACCAGGGCTTCGACCAGGGGGGTCATCGCCTGGCATTCGGGCATCTGGGGGGCGTGGAAGTAGATCACCACCGGCTTTTGCATGGAGGCATCGAGCAGGGCGGTGTGAAAATTCTGGGGAGTAATGTCGACGATCATAGAGAGGCTCTCGCTACAGATTAATGGCTAGATGGGGGGGCTCGGGGCAGATTTCAAGCCTCTCGTCGAGCCAGTGGATGGCGAGATGATGAGTTCCCCGGGTGGCGAGGGCCAACCATCCCTCCTGAAAGGGGCTGTCGCTCACCTCGTAGGTGTGGTGATCGAGACGATTTTCCAGCCACCACTCCTGCTCCGGATGGAAGATAACGTTCTCGAGACCGGCAGCCAGCCCACCCCCGTGGGCCTTGAGGAGTGCCTCCTTGCGGGCCCAGAGCCGGTAGAAGCCATCTGCCTGGGAGGGCTCGGGAAGGGCGGCGAGCCATTGGCTCTCCTCGGGGGCGAAGAAACGCCGGGCCAGTTTCAGCAGATCCCGTGCCCGTCTTCCCAGCTCGAGATCGACGCCCACCGGCCCCTCCTGGCACAACGCCAGCACGGCCCAGTCACCGCTGTGGGTGAGGTTGAAGTACCAGGCGTCATCGAGCAGACAGGGTTTTCCCCCCGCCAGGGTGCCAAAGTGCAAGGGGTGTCCCGGGAGGCGCCGACCCAGCTCACGGCGCAGCAGGGCGCGGGTAAGAAGCCACTGCCTGGCCCGGCCGGGTGAGGTGAAACGGGCGGCATGCTGCCGTTCATCGGCCGGGAGGCACGCCTGCAGATCGGGCGAGATCTGCGTCTCCTCCCCGGTCAGGGAGAACAGGAAGAGGTCGACCCGATGCACCATTTTTCACTCCAAAATGCGCTTGAGGCGCCAATAAAACCATATTTGCTATCGGCAGGGTAGCCTTGTCGAGAATTGTCTATTGTTTGCCCATGATCACATTTGGCATGAAAAATAAGGAGTTTTTGCAAGAAAATGTGATGTCGATGGGTTTTATTTCTTGATCTGACCCGTTTCTTCTTTATAGTCGAAACCTGTTGTCTGCAAAGGTTCTGGGAACCTGATTGTAACTTATTGTTTACATTAGGGAGAGAAGGGATTGCGTTACTTGATGCTGCTGCTGGTAGCACTGGGCATGGCGGGTTGTTCATCGACGCCGGATCCGGAGCTTGCGAGCAAGATTGAGGTCTCCATGGTCGAGCCGGTGGTGGAGCCGGAAACCAGTGCCCCGAGCATCGAAGAGATCATGATGGTCTACAAAGAGTGGCGCGGTGTTCCCTATCGGATGGGTGGCACGACCCAACGTGGTGTCGACTGCTCTGCCTTTGCCCGCGAGGTGTTTCGTGATGCCCTCGGCGTCGAACTGCCCCGCTCCACCCGCTCTCAGGTTCACGAAGGGACCCGGGTTGCTCGCAACGAGCTGGTGGAAGGGGATCTGGTCTTCTTCAAGATCAACTCCCGCCTCAACCATGTGGGGATCTACGTGGGCAATGGCGAGTTTATTCACGCCTCGACCCGTAAAGGGGTGACCCGTTCCAAGCTGGACGATCGCTACTGGCGATCCAAGTTCTGGCAGGCACGACGCATCGAGATCTGAATCTTGGTCCCTCTGGAAAAACGGCTCCTCGGACGAACCGTTTCTCCAGAGAGATAGCAGGGGCTCCTTCGGGAGCCCTTGGCATTTCAGGGGGCTAGCCTCTATAGTGTGCGCCGGTTTTTAAGGCGAGCCTCCCCATGTCGACCACCCGCAGTGGACTCCACCCCCGCAACCGTCATCGCCACGGCTATGACTTCAAGATGCTGATCAAGGCCCATCCCCCCCTCGCACCTTTTGTCAGGCCAGGGCCCCACGGACGGCTCACCATCGACTTTGCCGACCCCCGTGCGGTCAAGGCCCTCAATGCCGCCATCCTGTTTGGCATGTATCGCCTGCGTTTTTGGGATATTCCGGACGGTTACCTCTGTCCCCCTATCCCGGGACGGGTGGACTATCTGCACCATCTGGCCGATCTGCTGGGGGAGGGCACAGCCCCCGGTGGCAAGCGGGTGCGTCTGCTCGACATAGGCACCGGGGCCAACTGCATCTATCCCCTGCTCGGACACCAGGAGTATGGCTGGAGCTTCGTCGGCTCGGATGTGGAGCCTGCCTCTCTCAGGAGTGCCAGTCTGATCGTGCAGAGCAATGCCCTGCAGCGGCAGATAGAGTGCCGTCTACAGCCGGATCGGCGCCATATCTTCCAGGGGCTGCTGCGCCCGGACGAGCACTTCGCCGCCACCCTCTGCAATCCGCCATTTCATGCCTCGGCTAAAGAGGCGAGCAGCGGCAGCGAGCGCAAGTTGCGCAATCTGGCCCGCGCCCGGGGTGAGCGTCAGCCGCAGGGGGGCAGGGAGCCGAGCCTTAACTTCGGTGGCCAGCACAACGAGCTCTGGTGCGATGGGGGTGAGCTGGCGTTCTTGCGGCGCATGATTGCCGAGAGTGCCGATTACGCCACCCAGTGCGACTGGTTTACCACCCTGGTCTCCAAGGGGGATAACCTGGCCCCGGCGCGCAAGGCACTGGCGGCGGTCAAGGCCGCCGAGGTGCGGGTGATCCCCATGGAGCAGGGGAACAAGGTGACCCGGATCCTGGCCTGGCGTTTCTCCAACACGGGGTCATCGCGCCTGCCTCCGGGGGGGATGTGAGTGACCACTTCGGCGTGTGGTACAGTTGTACGCCGAGATTTTTTTGCAATTTCACCTGCGACTTTCTTAAAATAACAACTGGTTTGACCTGTCTAAGGCACACCCGGACTGAAAGGAAAGGTTGATGAAGGTTGTCGATTTTCTGAAGCGCAAGAAGGAGATACTGGCGCAGCATCCATTTGAGCTCAAGGATTGGCTCTCTCCCGCCATACGCGATTATTGGCACGAGTTTCAGCAAAAGGCCCAGCACCATCCCCTGTTTGGTCGGGTGATCGAGTGGGGGGATGCCTCCCAACAGCAGGCACAGCCAGCCCAGGTGGCCGAGGCCCAGGTGGTCAACGGCACGCCCGAGGCGAGCCCGATCGCCCTGGAGGGGGAGGCGGCTGCCGTCCATGATCGCCTGCTCGCCCAGGTGGGAGAAGAGACCCACGTCGGTGAGTGGCTGCTGGTGGATCAGGCCATGATCGACGGTTTTGCCCGGGTGACGGGGGATCACCAGTGGATCCACACCAACCCCGAGCGTGCCGCCGCCGAGTCGCCCTTCAAGACCACCATCGCCCACGGCTTCCTGACCCTGGCCCTGCTCCCGCAACTGACCGGCTCGGTCGACGAGAGCAACCCCGAGTTTCCAAGCGCCCGTATGGTGGTGAACTTTGGCCTAGACTCCGTGCGTTTTCCCTATCCCATCAAGGTGGATAGCCGCATTCGAGCCCGCACCAAACTGGCCCGGGTGACCCCGATCAAGGGGGGGATCGAGCTCCTCAAGGAGATCAAGGTCGAGATAGAGGGCGTACGTCGTCCCGGTTGTGTTATCGAGTCGCTCACCCGCCTCTACTTCTGAGTTCGATGAGTGCAATCGACAGGGCCTGCGGGCCCTGTCGTCGTTACTGGCCTTCTGTCAGCGCCTGATAACGACCGCTGGTGTGCAGCCGGCGCAGCCCCGCATCGAAGTGATCGCGCATCGTGGGCTCGCGAAAGGCGAAGTGGTAGACGGTGGGCGCAAAGAGGGGGTTTTCGATGACCCGCTGCGGGTCATAGACAGTGGGGGCCTCTTTGGCGAAGTGACGGCGGTAGTACTCGAAGATGCGCCGCTCCAGCACGATGGCCTGGGCGCGCCCTTCGAAGAGCTGGCGCACCTGGTGCTCCTGGCGGGGCTGCTCCTGATAGGATTGGCTCAATGTGGCGGCATGGTCGAACTCGGGACCCAGGATCTCGCGGGCCTTGGGGAAGGCGACCACATGCAGCCCCGCCAGCTCCTCGAGGCGGTTGAGCCGGTGAGGGGCCAACGTAAAGATGCGGTTATAGAAGGTGATAACGGGGGCCGACAGGTATCCCTTCTGCAGCATGCCCGGTTTGACGTTGATGATGGCATCGAGCTTGCCTTGCTCCATCAGCGCGAAGGTCTGGCGCAGGGGGAGATAGTGGAAAGAGAGGGTATAGGGGGCCCCGGCCAGCGCCTCGCGCAGCAGCGACAGCTCGATGCCGCTATCTGTTTCCCGGATGACATAGGGGGGAATGGCAAAGCTGACTCCGACCTTGAGCGTCTCGGCGGGAGCCGGGTTTGCCAGCAGCATCAGCAGTAGTGTGATCAGCGCTCTTGCCATCATTATCCCCCGACCTGTGTCGGGCCATTGTGACACACAATCCCCGTGAAAACGCCTATCCCAGCAATCCCTGCAGGGGATGGATCCAGACCGCCTCGCCGGTGCGAATGCCCGGCTGGGAGGGGAGGATCTCGATAAGGCAGTTGGCCCTCGACAGTGAGCTCAAGATCCCCGATCCCTGGGGGCCCGTGGTGCGTACCTGCAGCTGGCCGTTGGCATCCTGCTCGGCGATGCCGCGCAGAAATTCGCTGCGTCCGGGGCGGCTTCTCATGGGCTCCAGGGCGCGGGCCATCAGGCGCCACGGCCGCCAGTTGCGGCCCTCCAGGGCATGCAGGGCCGGCAACACGAATTGCAGGAAGCAGACCACGGCCGCCACCGGATTGCCCGGCAAGCCGAAGAAGGGGGTCTCTCCCAGCTTGCCGAAGGCGAGCGGGCGTCCCGGGCGCATCTGAATACGCCAGAAGGCCACGGCGCCCAGCTTCTCCAAGGCATCGCGGATATAGTCCGCATTGCCTACCGATACTCCCCCCGAACTCAGCACCAGGTCGCACTCGGCGGCGGCCTGTTGCAGGACGCTCTCCATCATCGCCTGATTGTCGGGCAGGATCCCCAGATCCACCACCTCGCCTCCGGCACGCTCGATAAGGGCGCGCAGGGTGAAGCGGTTGCTGTCGTAGATGGCGCCCGGGCGCAGGGGCTCCCCCGGAGCCTGCACCTCATCACCGGTGCTAAAGAGTGCCACCCTGAGGGGGGCCAGCACAGTCAGCTCCGGGTAGCCCAGAGAGGCGGCAAGTCCCAGCTCCGGGGCTCCGAGCCGGGTGGCTGCGGGAATGGCGATGGCGCCGGCGGCGAGATCCTCTCCCGCCTGGCGCACATTCTGCCCCTGTTTCAGCGGCGCAGTAAAACGCACCATGCCTGCCTCTTCGATGGCCTGCTCGCGCATCACCACCGTATCGACGCCGGCGGGCAGCGGGGCGCCCGTCATGATCCGTACCGCCTCTCCGGGGGCCAGCTGCAGCGAGCTCGGGTGACCGGCCAGCACCTCGCCCATCAGGCGCCACTGGCCGCAGGCGAGATCCGTGCCGCACAGGCCATAGCCATCCATGGCCGAGTTGGCGTGGGGCGGCACATTGACCGGACTGGTCAGGCTGGCTGCCAGCACCCGGCCAAGGCACTGGGCCAGGGGCAGGGTCTGCTGGCGGGGATGGGGGGTGAGGGCCTTAAGGATGCGCTCGCGGGCCTGCTCGACCGAGAGAAAGGCGGGGCTCAAGGCATCGCAGCCGCTCTCGGCCCGGGTCGGGGCGGCCAGATGGGCCTCGATAAAGTCGGCGATGGCCGCAACCTCGTTGAGCGGCAGCAGTGGCACCGTGAGCTCGAGGGGCACGTCCGAGGCGACCGCCAGCAGATCCTCGGGGCGTACCTCGGGCAGGGGCTTGCCCAAGGCGGCGCGGTGCAGGGCAATCTTGGGGATGGGGTCGTGCTTGAATCCCTCGACCAGGATGAGGTCGAGGGCGCGCCGATCCAGCTTGGCCAGCAGCTCGCCGAGGGGGGCCTCCCCTTGCGGGGTCTCGGTCAGGTGGGCGTGGCGCCGGGAGGAGGCGATCAGCACCTGGCTGGCCCCGGCCTTGCGCAGGCGCCAGCTATCCTTGCCCGGTTGATCCAGATCGAAGTCGTGGTGGGCGTGCTTGAGCACGGCCAGGCGCAGCCCCCGTCCGGTGAGCTCGGGGATCAGCTGTTCGAGCAGGGTGGTCTTGCCGGTACCGCTCCAGGCGGCGAAGCCGATGATGGGGAGATCGGGGCTAATTTGAGTCATGGCGGGCGAGCTCGTCGGGGCTGTTTAAATTGTCGAAGGCGTGGGGGCAGTCGGAGAAATCGGCCAGCACCATGGTGTGCCTGGCATACCAGCGGTCGATGCGGCGCTCTCCGGCGGCCAGGGTGGCGGCCAGGGATCCTCTGAGGGAGCGTTTGACCAGGGCGACCACGGGTTGCAGCCACTCCCCGTCGTGGGCCACCACCACCTCGCATTCGGGGGTGCGGGCGGCCTGGAGGCGTGATACCAGATCCCGCGGCAGGAAGGGGGTGTCACAGGGAACAAACAGTACCCACTCACTCGTGGCGGCCTCAAGCCCCGCCAGCATGCCGGCCAGGGGGCCGGGGTAGTCGCCCAGGGTGTCGCTCACCACGGGGGCGAGCGCCTGATAGCGCGCCAGATTGCGGTTGGCATTGATAAGCAGGCCGTCGACCTGGGGGGCCAGGCGCTCTTGCACGTGGCAGATGAGGGGCTTGCCCCGCAGGGGGATCCACCCCTTGTCGCTGCCTCCCATACGGGTGGCTCGGCCACCGGCGAGGATGACGGCGATGAGGGTGTCAGGCGCGTTGGACATGGGCATCTCTTGTTGGCATGCGATAGAGGGTCAGGGGGCTGCTCTCCTGTAACTGGCCGTGTTGCAGCAGCCAGTGGCGCTGGCAGTGGCGGGTCAACAGGTTCTCCTGGTGGCTGGTCACCACCCGGGCGCAGCCCCGGGAGCCCAGATCTTGCGTCAGATCGGCCATCAGGGCAATGGAGTGATGGTCGAGATTGGCGGTGGGCTCGTCGAGCAGCAGGAAGGCGGGCTCCAGCACCCAGGCCCGGGCCAGGGCCAGGCGCTGGCGCTCCCCCCCCGAGAGCAGCGACACATGCTCCCCCGCCAGGTGATCGAGATCGGCCCGGTGCAGGGCATCCACCAGACGCCTGGCCGATCCCCGCCGGGCCCCCCAGCCCAGGTTGTCGCGCACCGTGCCGTCGAACAGATAGGGGCTCTGGTGCAGGTAGATGACCCGCCCCGGCCCCGGCTCTCCCAGACCCAGGCGGCGTGCCAGCCGCAGGGGGAGGGGAGGGCGGTTATTGAGGCGCCCCCGGGTGGGGCGCTGCAGTCCGGCCAGGATCTTGAGCAAGGTGGTCTTGCCCACCCCGTTGGCTCCGCGCAGCCAGATGGCCTCTCCCGGCTGGATGGCGAGCTCGGGAATATAGAAGAGCGGGCGCTCGCCGAACTGCATATGGAGGTGGTGGGCGTGAAGGGCAAGCATGTCAGCTCCTCAGAAAGGCGCGCCCCTGCAGCAGCGCGAGCAAGAGGTTGAGCAGCAGGGCCAGGGCCAGCAGCACCATGCCCAGGGCAATGCCCTGGGTGAAGGCTCCCTTCTGGGTCTCCAGGGCGATGGCGGTGGTGATGTTGCGGGTGAAGTAGAGGATGTTCCCCCCCACCAGGGTGGCGCACCCCACCTCGGTGACGATACGGCTAAAGGCGGTCACCCCGGCGGCCAGCAGGCCGAAGCGGCACTCGTGGCACACCTGACGCAAGGCGCGCAGGCGAGAGCCCGAGAGGGTGAGCGCGGTCTCGAAGGCGCGGCGGTCACTGTGCTGAAAGGTGGCGTGAGACATGGCGGCGACCACCGGAAAACCGATCAGCACCTGGCCCGCTATCATCCCCTGCTGGGTGAAGAGCCACTGCCAATCCCCCAGGGGACCGGAGCGGGAGAGGAGCATATAGAGCAGCAGACCGATCACGACGGTGGGGATCGACTGCAGGGTGTGCAGCAGGGTGAGCCAGAGCCAGCGCGCCGGCAGAGGCAGATAGGCCAGGGCGAAGCCGAGCAGCAGGGCCGGCAACCAGCAGATGGCCAGCGCCAGCCCCGAGACGGTAAAGGAGATCCCGACTATCTGCCACAGGTCGGGATCGCCGCCGAGCAGCAGGCCGAGGGCCTGCCGGGTGGTCTCCAGCAGTGAACTCATGCCTGCTTGTCGGCGTCCGCCACAAACAGCTGCTTGCCGTTCACGCTAAAGCGGTTGATCAGGGCCTGACCATGCCGGGAGACCAGCCAGTCGCTGAGGACCCGGGCCCCCTGGGTATTGAGCTTGGGCCAGCGCTCGGGGTTGACCAGGATCACCTGATAGGGGTTGAACAGGCGCGGGTCCCCCTCCAGCAGCAGGGCCAGCTTGAGCTTGCCCTCATAGGCGAGCCAGGTGCCGCGATCGGTGAGGGTGTAGCCGCCCAGCTCGGAAGTCATGTTGAGCGTCGGCCCCATCCCCTGACCGATGGACTTGTAGCCCTTGAAGGCCGGGGTGATGCCGGCGGCCTGCCACAGGCTCTTCTCCTTGATATGGGTGCCCGACTCATCGCCGCGCGAGACGAAGGTGGCATCCTGTCCGGCCAGGGTCTTGAGGGCCTGGGCCGCATCCTGCTTGCCCTTGATACCGGCCGGATCGCTCTTTGGGCCGACCAGCACGAAGTCGTTGTACATCAGGTGGCGCGGCTCGATGCCAAAGCCCCCGTCCACGAACTTCTTCTCGGCGCTCGGGGCATGGGTCATCACCAGATCCACGTCGCCATTCTCCCCCATCTTGAGGCTCTGGCCGGTGCCGGCGGCCAGCACCTGCACCTGATAACCGGTCTCCTTGGTAAATTGGGGCAGCAGCCAGCCCAGCAGGCCCGACTGCTCGGTGCTGGTGGTGGTGGCGAGGCGGATGAGGGGTTTGACCGGCTCGGCCTGGGCCAGTTGGCCGAGCAGCAGGGTGCCGAGTAACAGGGCGGCGAGGCGTTTCATGAGATTCTCCATTGGCTGGTGACTGGGGCCCGCTCCGGGGTCCTCCTGGATGGGGGATCCTGTTAGCAAGGGGAGTGCCAGCTCGAACGACATTAATAAAGTTAATATAAAACAATTGGTTAATGTCGGATCTTGAGCGCGGGGGCCGGCCCCTGTGCGACATCCCCTTGGTTTATAAGGGTAAAGAGGACAAAATGTCTCACCCCTTGGCGGCCTTTGGGCCCGGATTGTCCCAGTGCGAGAACTCCCATGACATTGCCCCTCCCCAGCTGGTCTGCCCTCTCTTTGCTCATCGTCGATGACGAGCCCGGCATGCGCTCCTTCCTGTGCAAGGCGCTGGCCAGGCGCTTCGCCCAGATCGAGGTGGCCGCCAGCGTGGAGGAGGCCGAGGCCCTGCGCAGCCGGATGCACTTTGACCTCATCATCGCCGACATCCGATTGCCGGGGCGCTCGGGCATCGAGTGGCACGAATCCTTGCAACCCGAGGAGCGCCGCTCCGATCTCATCTTCATGACCGGCTTCGGTGACATGGAGTCGGCCCTGCGCGCCCTGCGCCTCGGGGCGAGCGACTTTATCCTCAAGCCCTTCAACCTCGAGCAGATGGTGCAGTCGGTGGACCGCGTCATCGCCCGGCGCCGACTGGAGCGGGAGAACTGGCTGCTGCGCCAGGAGGTGAGCAAACACTTCCCCATGCAACTCATCGGTGACTCGGCCAACACCCGCGAGCTCAAGACCCTGATCGCCCGGGTTGCCCCTTCACCGGCTGCCGTGCTGGTGGAGGGGGAGTCGGGCACCGGCAAGGAGCTGGTGGCCCGCGCCCTGCACCAGCTCAGTGGCCGCAGCGGTGCCTTCGTGCCGGTCAACTGCGCCGCCATTGCCCCCGAGCTGCTCGAGAGCGAATTGTTCGGCCACCTGCAGGGGGCCTTCACCGGCGCCCGCAAGGGGCGCGATGGGCTGTTTCGCGAGGCGCACCAGGGGACGCTGTTTCTCGACGAGATCGGCGAGATGCCCCTGGCCATGCAAT
Organism: Aeromonas schubertii; assembly: GCF_000820105.1. Taxonomy (GTDB): domain Bacteria; phylum Pseudomonadota; class Gammaproteobacteria; order Enterobacterales; family Aeromonadaceae; genus Aeromonas; species Aeromonas schubertii. The sequence continues at coordinate 105,754 of NZ_CDDB01000001.1, forward strand.
CCTCCCTGCTGCGGGCCCTGGAGCAGAAGGCGATCCGCCCGGTCGGGGGGGAGCGGGAGCTGCCGGTGGACGTGCGCATCGTCGCCGCCACCAACCGCAACCTCAAGGCCGAGGTAGAGGCGGGGCGTTTTCGCGCCGACCTCTACTACCGCCTCAACGTGGTCACCCTGCGGGTCGCCCCCCTGCGCGAGCGCCCCGAGGATATCCCCGCCCTGGTCCACCACTTCACCACCCGCCTCACCGCCGAGATGGGGATGGAGCCCCTCCACTGGACCCATGAGGATGTGGCCGCCATGCAGGGCCACGACTGGCCCGGCAATGTGCGGGAGCTGCGTAACCTCATCGAGCGCAGCCTGCTGCTCGGCAAGCCCCCGGCCCTGGAGTGGCAGAGCCCGGCCCGCTCCGAGGGGGGCTATCCGGACGAGTGGGATCTGGCGCGGGTGGAGCGCGCCCATATCGAGCAGGTGGTGGCCTGCTGTGACGGGAACAAGTCGGCGGCGGCCCGCATCCTGGGGGTGGCCCGCAAGACCCTGGAGCGCAAGTTCAAGGAGTGGGAGTCGTGCTAGGGCGCCTGCCGCTGCGCTGGCGCACCCGGGTGCGTTGGCGACTGCTCACCCTCACCTCTGTGCCCATCCTGGTGACCCTGGTCGGCATGTTGGGGCTGACCCTCTACTGGACCCTCACCTACAGTTGGCAGAATCTGCTCAGTCGCGCCCGGGCCGATCTCGGGGTGGCCCATCAGGCGCTGGTGGTGCAGCAGGAGCACCAGAGCGAGTTTCTCACCCACCTGCGCGACAGCTGGCGTTTTCAGCAGCAGCTGCGCCACACTCCCCAGGCGCTGGGGGCGTGGCTCGCCCACCCGGGGGAGCGCGGCGCCCTCGATCTGGTGCGCCTGCGCCGGGACATCGATCTCGCGGCCCTGCCCCTGTGGGTGGCCGAGCAGTTGCAGCGGGGCCAATCGGTCAACCAATTTGCCCTCTGGGATGAGCCGGCGCTGGCGGCGCTCGACCCGGCCCTGGCCCGCCAGGCGCGGATAGGGGAGGAGACCCGCGCCATGGTGAGCCTCTCCTGGGTGCCGGTCAGCGGCCCCGACGGGCGGCTGCAGGGAGTGCTGGAGGGGGCCATGCTCATCAATCGCAACGGCCACCTGGTAGACCGGCTGCGGGATCAGGTCTTTGTGCGCGGCACCCTGCCAAGGGGTGAGCAGGGGGCGGTGACCCTCTTTCTCGGGGATCTGAGAGTGAGCACCAACGTCCCCGCCGACAGCGAGCAGGGGGCCGGACGGGCGATCGGCACCCGGGTCTCCGAGCCGGTGCGCCGCCACGTGCTGGAGCGTGGCGAGGTGTGGGTCGACCGCGCCTGGGTCCATGATGCCTGGGCCGTGTCGGGCTACGAGCCCCTGCACAACCTCTATGGCCAGGTGATCGGCATGCTCTATGTGGGCTTTCCCGAGTGGCCCTTCGTGCGCACCTATCTGGTCAATCTGATGGAACTGGGGGGCTGGGTGGTGGTGATCCTGCTCTTCTCCGGCCTGCTGGTCTACCGGGGGGCGCGGGATCTCTTCTCCCCCATCGAGCAGATCCACCGGGTGGTGCGCGCCACCCGCCGCCAGCAGGAGGCGCGTATCGGCGAGCTCGGCCTCGATCCCGCTCACGAGCTGGCTCAGCTCGGGCGCCAGTTTGACGCCATGCTCGATCTGCTGGCCGAGCGCAACCGTCAGATAGCCAGCGCCGCCGGCCTGCTGGAGGAGAAGGTGGCCGAGCGTACCGAGCGGCTGCATCAGAAGACCGCCGAGCTCGAGGCCCATATCCGGATGCTCACCGAGGCGCGCCAGCAGCTGAGGGTGAGTGAGAAGCTGGCGGCCCTGGGCGAGCTCTGCGCCGGGGTGGCCCACGAGATCAACAACCCCCTGGCGGTGATCCTCGGCAACATGGAGCTGCTCAAGATGGAGCTCGGCGAATCGCCCCCCGACGAGATAGAGCAGGTGCTGGCCCAGGTGGATCGCATTCGCGCCATCACCCGCAGCCTGCTGCAATACTCCCGGCCCGGCGAGTACGAGACCCCCCCGGTGTGGCAACACCTGGGCCCCATCATCGGGGAGAGCCTCACCCTGGTGGGGGCCACCTTGCGTCAGCAGGGCGTGGCGGTCGAGAGCCGGCTCGCGGCAAGCGCCCCGGTAGAGGCCGACCGCCAGCAGTTGTTGCAGGTGATGATCAACCTCCTGGTCAACGCCGGCCACGCCATCGCCCGCCAGCGGGAGCAGGGAGGCACGGCGGGGCGCATCGAGGTGACCACCAGCGACTGGTGTGAGCGAGGGGAGGTGTGCGGCGCCGAGATCCGGGTGCGTGACGATGGCTGTGGCATCCCCCCCGCCCTGCAGGATCGCATCTTCGAGCCCTTCTTCACCACCCGGGCCAACGGCACCGGCCTTGGCCTGGCCCTCTGCTATCGCATCGTCGACCGTTGGGGTGGCACTCTGCAGGTGAGCTCGGTGCCGGGGGAGGGGAGCTGCTTCACCGTGCGTCTGCGCAGCCGTGCCCGGCTCAAGGGCGTCGACGCGGGCGGTGCCGACGCCTGGCGGCTGGGGGTGAGCGGCTAGCCCTGGGGGCTCCAGAGGGGTTTGCCACAGCCGGCCAGATCATAGCCGCCGAGGCGGGCCGCCAGCTCGCGCCCCTCGCTCCCCTGCAGCCACTCGATCAGCTGCTGCAGCAGGGTGCGAAAGAAGACCCCCTGGGGCATCACCAGATCGAAGCTCTCCTGGGAGAGCGGCAGGAAGCCCAGGCCAAACTCGGTGGCGGTAGAGAGGGCCCCCGGCCCCACATCCGCCTCACCCCGGCAGAGGGTGGCGGCCAGGCTCTGCTCGCTGTCGCAGCGGGCCAGGGTGCTGAGATCCTCCATCGGGCGTCCCTCGGTGAGCAGCCACTCCTGCAGGGCGCGCTGGCTGCCCGCCCCCTCCTGGCGCATCGCCCAGTTGAGCGGCAGGGCCGCCTCCACCGACGAGAGGGTGAGCCCAGGGCGCAGGATCAGCCCCTGCATGCGGCGAAAACCGTGCACCAGCACCCACTGGCGGTGCCCCTGGTATTGCTGGATCAGGGCCGGATGGCGCAGGTGGGACTCCTCGGCCCGTCCCCAGTGCACCGCGCACAGATCCACGTGGCCGCGCGCCAGCATGGCCAGCCCCTGACGGGTGCCGCACGGGGTATAGCCCAGCAGGGCGTTGCTGCCGAGGCGCTCGGCCAGACGGCCGAGCCCGTGTTGCAGCAACACATCGTCGGAGCCGGCCAGGATCAGCCGATCGTTCATCACCCCGTCATGGCAGCTGCCGAGCAGCCAGCGATCGAGCAATGACTTGGGAAACAGCCACTTGCCGGTCGCCTTGGTGGCCGGGATGCGCGCCTCGTTGGCGAGCTGGTACACCTTCTTCTCGTTCAGATCCAGATACTCCGCCACCTGGCGGGCATTCATAAACTCGGTCATAAAAGGGGCTCTGCCACCTGTCGGGCACTCATAAACCCGGTCATAAAAGGGATTCCGCCACCAGGCGGGCATGGATAAACCCGGTCATCAAAGGAGCCCCGGGCTTAGCCACGGCGCACCCCCTCCAGCACAGGGGGCTTGTCGTCGAGCTCGAGATTGTCCTGGCCGGTAAAGACCTGGAAGTGGCGCCCCTTGGCGCGGGCAATCATGGTGATGCCGAGGCGCCGGGCCAGATCCAGCCCCATCTGGGTGACCCCCGAGCGCGACAGCAGCACCGGAATGCCCATCTGCGCCACCTTGATCACCATCTCCGAGGTGAGTCGCCCCGTGGTGTAGAAGATAAGATCCTCCCCCGACGCCCCCGAGAGCCACAGCTCGCCCGCCAGGGTATCCACCGCATTGTGGCGCCCCACGTCCTCCACAAACGAGACGATCTCGGTACCCCGGCACAGGGCGCAGCCGTGCACGGCGCCGGCCATCTTGTAGGTGTCGTTGTGGGCCGAGAGCGCCTTGAGCAGCCCATAGAGGGTGCTCTGGCGCACCCTGGGTTGTGCCAGCACCACCCCTTCGAGCTGTTTCATCACGCTGCCATACATGGTCCCCTGACCGCAGCCCGAGGTGACCGTCTTTTTCTCCAGCGCCTTGTCGATGCCCCCGGTCGCCTCGGCGGTTACCAGGGCGGCCGCCTCGCTCTCCCAGTCCACGATCAGGGATTCGATGGCCCCCAGATCCCGGATAAATCCCTGATTCTTGAGATAACCCAGCACCAGTGCCTCGGGGCGGGCCCCCAGGGTCATCAGGGTCACCACCTCCTTCCAGTTGAGATAGACGGTGAGCGGCCGCTCGCAGGCGATATGCTGGGTGTGGCACTCCCCCTGCTCGTCGATAATCTCCACGGCCATGGTAAGCCGGGCGGCGGCATTGCTCTTGATAAAGGTCGGTGTCATAAGGCCCTCATGACCGATAGTGGGGTGTTTAGAGAAGGGACAGAGCAAGTTTTGTTCCAGATTATTTTTAGTGATGTTTTTTGTTACATTTCCATTGAGGGTTAAAGTAAGTCAGCAATGGTATTAATTTTGTGTTTAAGTTTACAACTAGTCTTAATTTGATACGTGAGCTTGTGTGTGCGATAAACGAGACCTTTGTCGGCTATGATATCTCGCAACCAAAAATAAATATCTATTGACCGACGTCTTCGAGATTCTTCATCTTCAGGGAAATTGAATCTCTTTTGAAGTGTTTTGTCTTTTGATAGTAGTTCACAATTTATCTTCTCATCACGAGATAAGTGGTATTTATATAATGTTAACCGCCATGCGTAGCCACTAGCATTCCAGTAAGGCTTTATCTGGCTGTATTTATCTTTGAGAGTTGGTGGGGCTATATTTAACGAAGTACAGAGATATAATATCTTCTCCTTGTCTGATTTCATGTAAAATGACATTACATCATTTTCTATAGAGCTAATCTTGTCACTTAACTCAGCCAAGGTTCTCTTTTTTAAGACATCCCTCCAAGTTATAATGTTTCTCATCTCGCATTTTGAGCGATAACTACCATTATTATGTAACCTTGTTATGGCAACTATATACGGCTTAGGATTTTCATAAATCAAATCAGAGTTATCACCTAAAACGAAAAAAATATCATGCCAAGTTTTGTGGTTTATCTCTGCTGTTGCATGAGCAATTCGTTTGTCAGAGTCAAATGATGATGGCGTAGTTAGCTTTGTTATTGTTAGCGGCACGCTTTTTCTATGAGTTATTTTTTTACCTACAAAATTGATAGCTTCTTCTTTATTTTCTAAATTTGGTATTTTTATGTTTTTTGAAAAATTCGATATGTCAGTAGAAGCGATATATGTTAAAAACTTATTGAAATTTTCAGTGTTGATATGTTTTGTTTTTTGTTCTAACTTCCGCTGAGCTTCAGCGATTAGATTTTCCTCTTCGCTGTTGAATATCCACCTTCTAGGCGCAGTTTTTAATACATTGTTTTTTAACTCGCTCTTGGCTATATCTAGCTCAAGTTCACTAAGGTCTATCTCGATGGACATAAGACTTTTTTGTTCAAATTTTGAAATAGCAATGTCATCTTTTTTATGTGTACGATAAATTTCAACGGCAAATAATTGGCTTGTGCTATGATCTTCACACAACACATCGGCCACAATATCATCAATCTTTACTTCCGAATTAGCAGTGTAATCAGTTAGAAATAGTTTTTTGTAATACCAGCGCTCAACATATCGCTCATCGAGGTCACAATATGATTCAAGTTCTCCTTCTAAACAAGGTAAATATAGTGGTTCAGAATTTCTTGACGCATCCTCGATAATTTTTTTTGCTAAAAAGTGGATAATGCTCTCACCTGAACAATTAGTATCTACTTGATGAGAGAAATACCAAGTTTTAACTTCTCCTTGATTAGCGCACAGTGCACCACCACATTCAATGCACAAACATTGGCATTTATTTCCATTAAGGACCTCAGAAATATGCGTTATATCGCCATTAAGATTAATTCCCCATGCTAATTTCACACTATGAATCATTCTATACCTCGAATAGTCATTCGAAACAAAAGTGATTTTTTAGAAAAAGATGGCGATTATCAATAGTTCATCTTTAAAATTTCGACATCTGTGATTTGAAACTAAACCTTGCATGTTGGGCGCTGCGCTCTGCACCAACCTATGCTCAGCGCCAACCCAAATCCCGCACGATGCCCCCACCCTCAGCAAAGCCCCCATCGGCTACCAACCCCGCCTTGGCCCCACTCTTGCTATGTCTTCTCCCACTGATGGCCGTGCCGCCCCGAGTTTGCTGTCTTAAGCTGCCCCGACAGGGGCTAAACAGGGGGGCGCGGCCGGGAGAACTGTCGCACCGGGAGCCAACGATGACCTCTTCCCCCCATACCGAGCAGCGCTGGCTGCGCCCCCTTATCACCCTGCACCAGAGCCGGGTTGGCCGCTGGCAGAGCCTGCGCCCCGAGCTCGACGGCGTGCTGCCGGCCGGCGAGGAGCCGGGGGCCCTGCCGCTGACCCTCTATCGCGACGAGCGCAGCGACTACCGCTTTAACTTAAGCGCCGATGCCCCGCGCCTGTTTCTGATCGCCAGCGGCCCCGCCGAGGCCCTGCGCCCGGATTTTCTGACCTTGAGCCAGACCCTGGCCGCCGCCTATATGGACGGGGAGCGCACCGTCCTCTCCTGCCCGCTGCCAGAGGCGCTGCAGGCCTGGTGCGAGGCCTTTATCGGTCGCCATGGTGAGCTTATCGAGCGCCGCGGCAAGGGCAAGAAGGGCAAGGGACGCGCCCGCGAGACGGTGGGGCCGGATGCGTGCACCCTGCACGGGGATCCGCTGGAAGGGGCGCAGCCATGAGCGAGTTTCTGCGCCGCTGGTCGAGCCGCAAGTTGGCCCAAGAGGAGTCTTCGCCGGAAGGCGAAATGCTCCCGGAGGTTACCGACCCCGCCGGCGGCGACCAGCCCGAGCCCTGTCAGGAGGCGGACGGGCCTGCGGCGGACACCGGTTCCCGGGCCTCGCCCCTGCCGGACAGAGAGACCCTGCGCGCCCTGTTTCGCACCCAGCAGCCCGATGGGCTCGACGACTACACCCAGGATTTTACCCGCCCCGAGCTGCTCTCCCCGGAACTGGTGGCGACCCTGCGCGGCTGGGCGGGGGATCTCTTAACCCGTGAAGAGGATAGGGACATTTTGGCAGGCGAGGTGGGACAAATTGTCCCTGCGGTAGAGGGTGAGGAGCCACCGGCCGGATCCTGACTCCCTTGGGGGGAGTTTTACTCCCGCCCTCCTGGCCGACTTATTGCTATTTCATCCCCCCATAAGCAACCGGGCCCATGCAGTCCGGCTGCAACGAGGAAACACTGTGAGCGTCGAACAACACAATATGAGTGCGCGGGGCGAGGCCCTGCGTCAGACCGGCCGGGCCGACAGCCTGCTGCCGGTCAGCGTGACCTACGAGAGCCGGGGCCGGCTGCTGCTGATTGGCCCCGAGGACAGGGTACGCCGGGCGGCGGCCCTGGCGGCCCCCGAGCTTCACCTCACCCTGGCGGTGAGCGAGCAGCCCAGCGACAGCCAGGCCCGGGATCTGGAGGCCATCTTCAACGCCACCGCAGCCCTTGAGAGCCTCACGGTGCGCGATGCTGCCCTCGAGGGCTATCTTGGCCACTTCTCATTGCGCGTGCGAAGCCAGGGAGGGGAGAGCCTTCTGCTCGAGCGTCTCTGCCATGGTCCCCAGGGGCACTTCGATCTGGTGCTCGATCTGGGACTGCGCCCCCTCATCGCCCTCGAGCGTCCCCCCTTCGGCTATCGCCATCTGGCCGATGACGAGGCGCTGGCCGAGGCGATGGAGGCGCTGGCGGGAATGATTGGCCTCTTCGACAAGCCCCGCTACTTCACCCTGGATAGCGAGGCGTGCGCCTTTACCGCCCGTGGCGTGCCCGGCTGCAGTCGCTGTCTGGATCGCTGCGCCAGCGATGCCATCAGGGTCGAGGCGGGGCAGGTGCGTATCGATCCCTTCCTCTGTCAGGGGCTTGGCAGCTGTGCCAGCGCCTGTCCTACCGGCGCCATCCACTATCGGGAGCCCGAACCCGAGGTGCTCGAGGATTACCTCTGGCGCCTGCTCGAGCGCTACCGGGCGGCCGGGGGCCATCACCCCTCCTTGCTGATCGTCGCACACGAAACGCCCCTGGCCCTCGAGCAGCTGCCCGGCCACTGGCTTCCCCTCTCGGTCGACGAGGTGGGGTCGGTCGGGGTCGAGAGCTGGTTGCTGGCCCTGGCGGCCGGCGCCGGTCAGGTGCGCATCCTCACCACCGGGTGCGGCCCCACGGTGCGCCAGACCCTGGAGCAGGAGGTGGCCCAGGCCCAATTCCTGCTCGGCGGCGCCGGCCTGCCCCGGGATGCCATCGCTCTGTGGGATGGAGAGAGTCCGCTGCCGGCCCCGGTGGCGCGTCTGCCGTTGCTGGCTCGCCCGGTAAAGGGGGGCAAGCGCGAGCGCCTGTTCGCCGCCTTCGATGCCCTGCGTGGTGATGCCGGCACTGATCAGCCCATCCCCCTGCCCGCCGGCGCCCCCTACGGGGCCGTGGTGCTGGCCGAGGCCGACTGCACCCTCTGCATGGGGTGCGTGGCGGTCTGCCCCACCGGCGCCCTGCACAGCCCCGGGGATATGCCGGCGCTCCATTTTACCGAGCAATCCTGCGTGCAGTGCGGCCTGTGCGAGCGGGCCTGCCCGGAGCGGGTCATCGCGCTTTCGCCGCGCCTGCTGCCCGACACGCAGGCGCGCCGCAGCGCTCGCCAGCTCAAGGGGGAGGAGCCCGCCTGCTGCATTCGTTGTGGCAAGCCCTATGCGCCGGCCTCTCTGGTGCGACGCATTCGCGAGAAGCTGGCCGGTCACAGCCAGTTTCAGGGGGCGGCCTTCGATCGGCTATTGATGTGTGAGGATTGCCGGGTGCGCGATGTGTTCGAGCCCCTGGTGGCCAATCCGCTGGATCAGGTCAAGGTATAAGGGCGCACCATGAACGAAACCATACGCAGTGACATCTATGCCCTGCTCGCCAGCCTGTGGCGTGCCCCCCCGGCGGGGGAGCAGCTGCAGTGGCTGCGAACCCTGGAGGCGACGCCGGGCCCCCTGGCCCGTGGCCTCGGCCTGCTGCAACTGGCGGCGAGCAGCCGCAGCGAGCAGGAGCTGGCCGAGGAGTATCAGGATCTCTTCATTGGCCTGGGACGCGGCGAAATCGTGCCCTTTGCCTCCTGGTACCTCACCGGCTCTCTGATGGAGATGCCCCTTGCCGTGCTGCGCCGGGACTTGGCCCGCCTCGGCTTCGAGCGTCAGAGCGGGGTGTGCGAGCCCGAGGATCACCTGGCCGCCCTGTGCGAGGTGATGGCGATCCTCTGCGCCGAGGAGCACCCGGCCCGCAACCCCTTCTTCGAGCAGCACCTGGCCCCCTGGGTCGGCGCCTGCTGCCGGGATCAACAGAAGGCGGGCAGCGCCGCCTTCTACCGCAGCGTCGCGGCCCTGGCCGACGACTTCTTTACCCAGGAGATGGCCCTGCGTCTGCCCTTTGGGGCGCCGCGGGTCGACTTCTCAAGACAATAACGACACAGACGGAGAGTACAGCATGAGCGATGAGAAGCTGGAGAACCCCTCCCGTCGCCACCTGCTCAAGGGAGCGGGGGTGGCGGTGGTGGCCGGTGCCGTGATAGGGGCCGCGAGCCAGGCCGTGGCCGCGGACGGGGATGCCCCCGAGCAGGGCAATGGCTATCGCGAGAGCGATCATGTGAAGGCCTACTACCGCTCATTGCGCGGTACCGAGTGAGGAGTCGGGGACGATGAAACTGAAAAAACGCGATGCGCATCTTGCACCGGTGAACGGCCAGGGGATGACCCGCCGCGCCTTTATGGTCAACTCAGGCCTGGCGGCCGGCGGTGCCCTGGCGGCCGGCTGGCTGGCGCCGGGCATGATGCGCCGGGCCGAGGCCAAGGAGATCCCCTTTGCCGCCCCGGTCGAGGTGAAGCGCACCATCTGCTCCCACTGCTCGGTGGGCTGCGGCGTCTATGCCGAGGTGCAGGAGGGGGTGTGGACCGGTCAGGAGCCGGCCTTCGATCACCCCTTCAACCTGGGTGGTCACTGCGCCAAGGGGGCGGCCCTGCGCGAGCATGGCCACGGGGAGCGTCGCCTCAAGTACCCCATGAAGCTGGTGGGCGGCAAGTGGCAGCGCATCAGCTGGGATCAGGCCATCGAAGAGGTGGGCAATGAGGTGCTGCGCCTTCGCAAGGAGTCCGGCCCCGACAGCGTCTACTGGCTCGGCTCTGCCAAGCACTCCAACGAGCAGGCCTACCTGTTTCGCAAGATGGCCTCCCTGTGGGGCACCAACAACGTGGATCACCAGGCGCGGATCTGCCACTCCACCACGGTCGCAGGGGTCGCCAACACCTGGGGCTACGGGGCCATGACCAACAGCCTGAACGACATGCACAACAGCAAGTCAATCATGTTTATCGGCTCCAACCCGGCCGAGGCCCACCCGGTCGCCATGCAGCACATCCTGCTGGCGAAAGAGCGCAACGGCTGCAAGATCCTGGTGGTGGATCCGCGCCGTACCCGCACCGCCGCCAAGGCGGACATGTACCTCTCCCTGCGCCCGGGCACCGACGTCGCCTTTATCTGGGGGCTGCTCTGGCACATCTTCCAAAACGGTTGGGAAGACAAGGAGTTCATCCGCACCCGGGTGTTTGGCCTGGACGAGGTGAAAAAAGAGGTGGCACGCTGGACCCCGGCGGAAGTGGAGCGGGTGACCGGTCTGAACGAACAAGAGGTCCGCGGCGCCGCCAAGCTGCTCTCCGATAACCGCCCCGGCTGCGTGGTCTGGTGCATGGGTGGCACCCAGCACACTACCGGCAACAACAATACCCGCGCCTACTGCATCCTCGAGCTGGCCCTTGGCAACGTGGGCAAGAGCGGCGGTGGCACCAACATCTTCCGTGGCCACGACAACGTGCAGGGGGCCACCGACTTTGGCGTCACCTCCGACACCCTGCCCGGCTACTACGGGCTGGAAGAGGGGGCCTGGAAGCACTGGGCCAAGGTGTGGGATCTTGACTACGAGTGGATCAAGGGCCGCTTCGACAACAAGGCCTATAACGGCAAGTTCCCCATGAACAGCAACGGCATCCCGGTCTCCCGCTGGGTGGACGGGGTGTTGGAGAAGGTCGATCTCATCGAGCAGGGCACCAACATTCGCGCCATGTTCTACTGGGGTCACGCGGTCAACTCCCAGACCCGCGGCCCCGAGATGAAGAAGGCGATGCAAAAGCTCGACATGATGGTGATCGTTGACCCGTACCCCACCGTCGCCGCCGTGATGAACGATCGCACCGACGGCGTCTATCTCCTGCCGGCCACCACCCAGTTCGAGACCTATGGCTCGGTGACGGCCACCAACCGCTCCATGCAGTGGCGCGACAAGGTGGTCGAGCCCCTGTTCGAGTCCAAGGTCGATCACGAGATCATGTATCTCTTGAGCAAGAAGCTGGGTTTTGCCGATCAGCTCTTCAAGCACATCAAGGTCGAGCACAACCAGCCCCTGCTCGAGGACGTGGTGCGCGAGTATAACCGCGGCATGTGGACCATCGGTTACACCGGCCAGAGCCCGGAGCGCCTCAAGGCGCACCAGCAGAGCTGGCACACCTTCAACAAGACCAGCCTCAAGGCCGAAGGGGGCGCCGTGAGCGGCGAGATCTACGGCTTGCCCTGGCCCTGCTGGGGCACCCCCGAGATGAAACACCCGGGCAGCCACATCCTCTACGACACCAGCATCCCGGTGTCGGAAGGGGGCGGCGGTTTTCGTCCGCGCTTCGGGGTCGAGTACCAGGGGGTCTCCCTGCTGGCCGAGGACTCCTGGCCCAAGGGCAGCGAGATTCAGGATGGTTATCCCGAGATCACCGCGGATCTGCTCAAACAGCTTGGCTGGTGGGATGAGCTGACTGAGGCCGAGAAGCTGGCGGCCGAGGGCAAGAACTGGAAGACCGACCTCTCCGGCGGGATCCAGCGGGTCGCCATCAAGCACGGCTATACCCCCTATGGCAACGGCAAGGCGCGCTGCCTGGTGTGGACCTTCCCGGATCAGGTGCCCAAGCACCGTGAGCCCCTCTACACCCCGCGCCGGGATCTGCTGGCCGACTACGCCACCTGGCCCGATGCCAAGAGCCTGTGGCGCCTGCCGACCCAGTACGCCTCGGTGCAGGAGAAAGACGTCAGCAAGGAGTTTCCCATCATCCTCACCTCGGGCCGTCTGGTCGAATACGAGGGAGGGGGCGACGAGACCCGCTCCAACCCCTGGCTCGCCGAGCTGCAGCAGGAGATGTTCGTCGAGATGAACCCGGTGGACGCCAACGACGTGGGCGTGCGCGACGGCCAGGATGTGTGGGTCGAGGGGCCGGAGGGGGGCCGGGTCAAGGTGAAAGCCCTGGTGACGCCGAGGGTCAAGGCGGGGCTCGCCTTTATGCCATTCCACTTCGGTGGTCACTTCGAGGGTCAGGATCTGAGATCCAAATACCCGCAAGGGTCTGACCCCTATGTGCTGGGTGAGTCGGTCAACATCGTCACCACCTATGGCTATGACCCGGTTACCCAGATGCAGGAGACCAAGGTCACCCTGTGCCGTTTTCGTAAAGTAGGAGCCTGACCCCATGGCCAGAATGAAGTTTTTGTGTGACACCAAGCGCTGCATCGAGTGCAACGGCTGTGTGACCGCGTGCAAGAACGAGAACGACGATGCCCTGGAGTGGGGCATCCAGCGCCGCCGTGTGGTGACCCTCAATGACGGCCTGCCCGGCGAGACCTCCATCTCGGTGGCCTGCATGCACTGCACCGACGCCCCCTGCATGGCGGTCTGTCCGGCCGACTGCTTCTATCACACCGACGACGGCATAGTGCTGCACAACAAGGATCTCTGCATCGGCTGCGGCTACTGCCTGTTTGCCTGTCCGTTCGGCGCCCCCCAGTTTCCCAAGCAGGGTGCCTTCGGCGAGCGCGGCAAGATGGACAAGTGCACCTTCTGCGCCGGCGGACCGGAGGAGGATCACAGCGAGGCGGAGCGCAAGAAGTATGGGGCCAACCGCATCGCCGAAGGCAAGCTGCCCATGTGTGCCGAGCTCTGCTCCACCAAGGCCTTGCTGGCCGGGGATGCGGCCATGATCTCCGACATCTTCCGGGAGCGGGTCGCTTATCGCGGTGCCAAAGAGGCCGCCTGGAGCAGCGGGGATGAGCTGTTCCACGACGCCAGCAAGGTGAGCAAGGGAGGGGCGGCATGAAAACCTGGCTAATGGCCCTGTTTGCTGCCCTGCTGATGGTGAGTACCGCAAGCGTTGCCGATGCCAGGAAGGAGGCCATCGGCTTTGCCGGGGCCGACTACTGGCGGGCGGTGAAGGACGGGCAGGAGGGGACCACCACCTCCCGCTCTCCCGAGCACGGGGTACTCATCTCGGTGCCGGGTCAGGTGTGGTTTGAGGTGAAGACCAAGTGGGTGTCGCCCCTCGGGGCCCTGGCCATCTTCGGCTCTCTGGGCATGTGCGGCCTCTTCTACCTGGTGGTGGGGCAGACCAGGCTCTCCAAGCCCAGAACCGGGCGCAAGCTCAAGCGCTGGAGCCGGATGGACAGGGCCCTGCACTGGACCACGGCGACCATGTTCCTGACCCTGGCAGGGTCCGGGCTTGCCATCATCTATGGCAAGTACTTCATCAAGCCGGTGGTGAGCATCGGTGTCTGGCAGAACTGGATCTGGTTTGCCAAGGTGTTTCACAACTATGTGGGGCCGCTTTTCTTCCTCTGTTTGCTCGGGGTGCTCATCAAGTGGTTTCGCCACAACATCGTCAACATGGTCGATGTGCAGTGGTTTATGAAATTTGGCGGCATGCTGGGCAAGCACAAGGGGAGTCACCCCTCGGCGGGCTTCTCCAACGGCGGTGAGAAGGCGATCTTCTGGCTGCTCATCTGGTTTGGCGGCATCGTGGTGGCGACCGGGCTGTTTCTGGACTTCCCCATCTTCGGCCAACTGCGCCGCCAGATGGAGTGGGCCAGCTTCATCCATATCGTCGGCGCCCTCATCCTCATCTGCGGCTTCATCTTCCATATCTACATGGGCCTGTTCCAGCTGGAAGGGGCGCTGGAGGGGATGGTGACCGGCGAGGTGGACGAGACCTGGGCCAAGGAGCACCACGATCTCTGGTATGAAGAGGTAAAACACACCCTGGAGCCCCCGGCGCCCAAGCGCTGACGGCAAGGGAAATACAGAGGGCGCCATCAGGCGCCCTCTCTCTTTGGTCGGGATCTCAAGGCTTGCTCTTGCGCTGTTGCTCCAGATAGAGGGTCTCGTACTTGTCCAGCAACTGCTCGACCCACTGGCTCATGCCGGGTGCCTGAAGCATGGGCTCGAGGCGCTCCAGGGTGGCCAGGTGGGGCGAACGGAGGGAGATGGAGATATAGAGCTCACTTCGTTGCAGGGGCCAGGGGAGATCGGCCAGACCGCTCTGGGGATAGTTCTCTCTGAGAAAGAGACGGCCGGCGGCGCGGCCATAGGGGACGAAGTCGACCCGCTCACTGGCCAGCAGGCCAAACATCTGCCTGAGGGTTCCGACCCTGTGGATCCGGGTGTGTGTCTCCAAAAAGGCATCGAGCTCACCCCCCAGGCTCACGCCGAGCATCATGGCGCCCCGTTGGTCGGTGAGATCCTCGCGTCCTTGCATGAGCCTGGGGGTGGGCTGGCGCACGAAGATGGCCATGTCGTTAAAGGCCATCGGGGTCTGGCTGAATTGTGAGTAGCCCTCGCGTTCCGGATTGCGCAGGGAGCAGATGTTGATGTCCACCTCACCGGAGGCCACCTTCTGCTGACAACGGGCCCAGGGCCCCACATAGGAGAGGTCGACACTAAAGCCGAGCCGCCGGTAGAGGGTGCTGACCACGTCGGCACAGACACCGATGATCTTGCCATCGCTTAACCAGTTCCAGGGCGGGTAGTCGTGATGACCACAGGCGGTGATGGTCGAGGTGGCCAGGGTGGCAGAGAGCCAAAGGGAGATCAGCATATCAGGTGTTCCAGCCAGGTTTTCTTGAGTTTAGGTGAGGGATCCCGATAGTTTGTGACAAAAAAATACCCTCGCCGGGGCGAGGGTAGGGTGTTTATTCAGGGGTGTGCAGCGCTTACTGGGCCTGCTTCTCCCGTTTCTCCGAGCTTCTCATGATGAGGCGGAAGAAGAGGGGGATGAAGAAGATGGCGATAAAGGTCGCCGCCAGCATGCCGCCGATGACCGGCCAGCCGAGGGCATGACGGCTCGCGGCGCCGGCACCACTGGAGGTGACCAGGGGCACACAGCCGAGGATAAACGCCAACGAGGTCATGACGATGGGACGGAAACGCAAACGCGCCGCCTCCAGGGCCGACTCGATGAGGGTCATCCCCTCTTCATGCTTCATCACCGCGAACTCCACGATCAGGATGGCGTTCTTGGCCGCCAGCCCCACCAGCGTCACCAGACCTATCTGGAAGTAGACGTTGTTGGTGAGCCCCACGGCCCAGGTGGCGAGCAGGGCGCCGAACAGGGCGAACGGCACGGCGGTGATCACCGCAAACGGCAGGCTCCAGCGCTCATACTGGGCGGCCAGGATGAGGAAGATCATCACGATACCGAAGCCAAACGCCATGGCAGCGCTGCCGGCGGCCGCCTTCTCCTGGTAGGCGGCGCCGGTCCACTCCAGCTTGGCGTCGTTACCGAGCGTCTTGGCGGCCACCTCTTCCAGGGCCTTGATCGCCTGGCCCGAGCTCACACCCGGGGCCGGCTGGGCCATGATCTTGGCGGCCGGGAAGATGTTGAAGCGCTCGACCAGCTCGGGGCCGGTGGCATCGCGCACCGTCACCAGGCTGGTGAGGGGGATCATCTCGCCGCTGTTCGAACGCACATAGACGTTACGGATGTCGCTCTTCTTGGCCCGGTAATCCGCCTCGGACTGCAACTGCACCCGGTAGGTACGGCCGAACTGGTTGAAGTCGTTGACATAGACCTGGCCGAAGGTGGCCTGCATGGTGTCGAACACGGCGTTGATGGGCAGCCCCAGCGCCTTGGCCTTCTCGCGGTCGAGATCCAGGAAGACCTGGGGCACGTTGGCGCGGAAGGTGGTGGTCACGCTGGCAAACTCGGGGCGATCCTTGGCGGCATCGAGGAAGCGCTGCACCTCACCCGCGAAGGCATGCACGTCGCCGGTTCCCCGGTTTTGCAAGTAACCCTCGAGGCCACCTGTGGTGGACATGCCGGTGATGGGCGGCGGGTTGAAGGTGGCGGTGAAGCCATCGGCCAGCCCCATCAGACTCATCCCCTGGAAGGTCTTGGCCAGGGAGAAGGAGTCTTGCCCTGCCCCCTGACGCTCGTTCCAGTCTTTGAGGGTGACGAAGGTGAGGCCGCGGTTGCTGATGATGGAGCCCGACAGGATGTCAAAACCCGAGAAGGTGATCACATCCTTCACGTTGGGGTTGGCCATGGCGATCTTGTCAAAATCGTTGGCCACCGCCTGGGTTCGGGTCAGGGCGGCCGCATCGGGCAGCATCACGGAGCCGATGAGGTAGCCCTGGTCTTCGTCGGGCACCAGGGCACCCGGCACCTTGTGGAACAGCACATAGCTGCAGCCGAGGATAATCGCGATGATGCCAAAGGCCACGCCGACGCGGCGATTGAGGAAGGCCACTCCGCGCACATAGCGGCGGGTGAGCTGATCAAAGGCGTTGTTGAACCAGACGAAGAAGCGGGCCGGCTGGTGATGACCCTCTTTGAGCAAGATGGCGCACAGGGCCGGTGACAGGGTCAGTGCCACCAGGCCGGAGATGGCCACCGACACGGCGATGGTGATGGCGAACTGCTTGTACATCACCCCGGTCATGCCGCCCATGAAGGCGACCGGCAGGAACACCGCCGAGAGCACCAGCACGATGGCGACCACGGGGCCCGAGACCTCCTGCATGGCGAGGATGGCGGCCTCCTTGGGAGAGCACTTCTTCTCGCTCATGATCCGCTCGACGTTCTCCAGCACCACGATGGCGTCATCGACCACGATACCGATGGCGAGCACCATGCCGAACAGGGTCAGCAGGTTGATGGAGAAGCCCAGCATCAGCATGCCGGCGAAGGTACCGATGAGCGACACCGGCACCGCGATACAGGGGATCAGGGTGGCGCGGAAGTTCTGCAGGAACAGATAGACCACCACGAACACCAGCACGATCGCCTCGAGCAGGGTGTGAACCACCTCCTCGATGGAGATCTTCACGAACTCTGTGGTGTCATAGGGGATCTGGTACTCCACATCCTGCGGGAAGCGTTGCTGCAGGCGCTCCATGGTCTCACGCACCTGATCGGCGACCGCGACCGCGTTGGCACCCGGTTGCAGATAGGTGGCGATACCGATGGCCGGCTTGCCGTTGGCACGGGCCAGTACGTCATAATCCTTGCCACCCAGCTCAACCCGGGCCACGTCCTTGACGCGAGTCTTGGAGCCATCCGGCATGGCGCGGATGATGATGTTCTCGAACTCCTTCACGTCATCCAGGCGTCCCTTGGTCTGCACCGTGTAGGTGAAGTCGGTGGGGGTGCTGGTGGGCTGGGAGCCGATCTTGCCCGCGGCGAACTGGGTGTTCTGCTCGCGGATGGCGCCGATCACATCGCTCGGGGTGAGCTGCAACTGGGCCAGTCGGTCCGGGCGCAGCCAGATCCGCATGGCGTAGTCGGTACCGCCGAACAGGGTGGTGTCGCCCACGCCGGGGATACGCTTGAGCTCGTCGATGATGTTGAGCAGGGCGTAGTTCGACAGATAGGTGGTATCAAACGAGCCGTTCGGAGATTGCAGCGTGACCACCTGCAGGATGGAGGTGGACTTCTTGCGCACCGTCACACCCTGTTTCTTCACCTCTTCGGGCAACTGGGCCATGGCGGCCGAGACCCGGTTGTTGACGTCGATGGTCGCCTGATCCGGGTCGACCCCGATGTCGAAGTAGACGTTGAGGTTCATCTGGCCGTTGGAGGCGGAGCCAGACTGCATGTAGATCATGTTCTCGACCCCGTTGACCTGCTGTTCAATGGGGGCGGCCACGGTCTGGGAGATCACCTCGGGGGTGGCGCCCGGGTAGAAGGCGGTCACCGAGACCACGGCCGGAGTGATCTGGGGGTACTGCTCTACCGGCAGTGAGCGCATCGCCGCCAACCCGCCCAGCACTATGATGATCGAGATCACGCTGGCGAAGATGGGGCGCTCTATAAAGAACTTGGAAAACATGGAGACTCCTTATTGAGCGGCGGCGTTACCGGCGGCGCCCTCGGTCATCTTGGCGTTGATCGCCTTCATCTGCTCGGCACTGACCGGCTTGACCACGGCACCGGGACGGGCCTTCATCAACCCCTCGACGATGAAGCGATCACCGGCCTGCAGGCCGCTGTCGATGATGATACCGCTGCTGATGGTCGGGCCCAGCTTGACCGGACGCGGGGTGACCTTGTCGTCGCCGTCGACCACCATCACCAGACGATCGGCCTGGGACTGGACGATGGCACGGGGCGGCACCACGATGGCGTTCTTGCGGGTGCCCAGATCGATGGTCAGACGCACAAACTGGCCGGGCAGCAGGGCGCCGTCCTTGTTGTCGAAGATGGCGCGGGCGCGGATGGTGCCGGTGGCCGGATCGACCCGGGTGTCGGAGAAGTTGAGCTTGCCTGCCTCCGGGTAGGTGCTGCCGTCGGCCAGCTGGATATGGGTGCGCCAGTCGGTGGCGCTCTTGGCTTCAATCTTGCCGCTCTTGACCGATTTCTCGAAGTTGAGGCGATCCTGCTCCGAGTAGGAGAAGTTGACGTAGAGGGGGTTGTACTGGGTGATGGTGGTGAGCAGGCTGCTGTCGCCGCTGGTGGAGAGCAGGCTCCCCTCGGACTGGGAGCTCTTGCTCGCCATGCCGTCGATGGGGGCGGTCACCTTGGTGTAACCCAGGTTGATGGCGGCCTCTTTCACCTTGGCCTCGGCGGACTGGTAGCTGGCCACGCTCGCCTCGTAGTTGGCGATGGCGTCGTCATAGTCCTTGCGGCTCACCACCTGCTTCTTGAACAGGGGGATGATGCGATCGCGGTCGGCACGCGCCTTGTTGAGGCGGGCACTCTCCTGGGCCAGTACCCCCTTGGCCTGCTCCAGGGCGACCTGATAGGGCTCGGGGTCAATCAGGAACAGCTCCTGTCCGGCACTGACCGGCTGCCCTTCCACATAGGTGCGCTTGAGCAGGATGCCACTGACTCGGGCACGCACCTCAATCTCACGGTAACCGGCGGTTTCCCCCACCATCTCGGTGGTGAGCGGGACATCCGTCGGGGTGGCGGTTTGCACGACCACGGGGACGGCGGGCATGACCTGGGCCTTCTGCTCTCCCTTATCCCCGCAACCCGCGAGCAGGGCACCGAGTGAGAGAGCCACCAGGCTCTTGATGAGATAATGCTCCCTGCGCACAGAACTGTTCATGTGACTACCTCTAATTGAAAAAAATGTCCCGGAGGGGACGGCAATCCGATCTTTTTTAGCTGTACCGATGCAACCAAAAGGACAAGCTGGATTCATTGTGACTTAATCGGGGATTAAGCCAAGGCTAAATATGGTATGGGTACAAACTGAACCGAACCTGTTCCACATTCAATCTCTGCACGGCATAACGTTTTCCTGGCGAGTGTGGTATATGTCACAGGTCCAAAAGCATCCTATTGATACGGATGCACAATATAGCGAGGAGTGAGTTCGAGTGATAGACAAACTGGCCTGGGTTTACCTCAAGGAGGGGCGGCTGCTCTGTGTACGTTCCCACAACAAATCGCTCTTCTACCTGCCGGGAGGAAAGCGCGATCCCGGTGAGAGCGATCAGGAGGCCCTCTGCCGTGAGGTGGATGAGGAGTTGAGCGTGGCCCTGGTGCCAAAGACCCTGGCTCCCGCCGGGCTATTTGAGGCCCAGGCCGATGGCAAGCCGGAGGGAACCCTGGTGCGCCTCACCTGCTATGGGGGCGACTACAGTGGCACCCTGGCGCCGGCGAGCGAAATTGCCGAGCTGGCCTGGCTCGGGTGGGATGATCTCCCTCGCTGCTCGGTGGCAGCGCGTCTGGTGATGGCGTCCCTCAAGGAGCAGGGGTTACTGGCCGATTGAGGCAAGAGAACAGGGCTCCCGGGAGCCCTGTGCCAGACAAGAGAGGGGAGCCTTGCTCCCCTCTTTGCATCACTGGGCCTTGAGGAAGTTGCGATAGAGCATATAGAGGTGGGCCGAGCTCCAGCCGAAGTTGGTCGCCCCCTGCATGGCACCGCTCACCGGGTTGTAGTTCTCCCGGATGGGGCCACTGCCCGAGAGACCGTCGGCGTTGGCAAAGAGCTTCTCCACCATGGCCTGGGCATCGCTGCGATAGCCGTAGTTCTCCAGCCCCTTGACCCCGAAGTAGAGCTGATCCAGCCAGACCCGGCCGCGCCAGTAGATGTCCGGATCATAGGCCGGGTTGGTGAGGGCCGCGGTACCCAGGGGGACCCTGGTGTTGAACTCGGCGGGATTGAGCATCACCTCGCGCACCCGGGCCGCCTTCTCCTTGTCGGCCACCTCGGCCCACAGGGGGCTCCACCCCTCGGGACCGCGACCGCGGGCGGTGAGTAGCTTGCCGTAGCAGCCGTTGGCATCCGGGGTGTCGCCGCGCTTGATCTGGCGATCGTAATAGAAGCCACTGTGCTCATCGAACAGGCACTGGTTGATATAGCCGGCCAGCTTGGTGGCGCCGTCGCGGTAGCGGCTCGCCTCCTCCGGTTTGCCCAGCAGGTCGGCCATGTCGGCGAGGATGCGTTTCTCCTTGGCGAGGTAGGCGTTGAGCTCGACCGACTCCTGATCGATGGAGAAGCCGACCAGCTCCCCGTTCCCCTCGTCGTGGTTTTCGAAGAAGAAGACGTTCCAGTCCTGGCGCGCCTTGTTGAGATCGCCCCCATAAGTGGCGTCGGCGTAGCGCTGCAACTGATCGGGGTTGATAAAGCCGAAGCGGGCGGCGTTATCCATCCCCGACTCCCAGCCGGCCCCGTGCTGGGCACCGATATCCATGTCGTCATATCCCCCCTTGGCCAGCACCTGCTGGTAGAGCCCCATGCCGGCACAGGCATACCAGTTCTCTTGCTCGGCGCGGCAGCTCGAGAGATCCAGCCCGGCCGGCACACCGGCGTTGTACTGCACCTTGAAGGTGATATTGCCCTGCTCGTCGTTGTGCTCCACATGGCGGGTGGCGCCGTACTCTATGATGCCGTTGCGGTTGTTGTCCCGGGCCCGGTACCACCAGTCGTGATAGGCCTGGATCTTCGGATACATCTCGGCGATGAAGGCGCGATCCTTGGTCGCGCTGTAGATCTCCCAGATGGCCCAGGCGGAGAGGGGGGGCTTGGTATCCCGCTCGTTCCAGTTGCCGCCGTCGCCGCCCCGATCCGCCTGCTTGTTGAAGAAGACGGCGTCGATCACCATGCCGGCATCCTGGGGGCGAACCGGGTCGTCGGCCTGTACCTGGTAGTCGTACATGGCGCGCACGTTCTCCTTGGCCACCGCCGGGTTGAAGTGGGCCATGGCGTAGGCGTGTTTCCAGCTGTCCCAGGCCCAGACCCCATCGAACCAGCGGGCCGTGTTGGAGGGGGTCACCCCGTCGTGGCGCAGGGCCCCGGCCGGTGAGCGCCAGTTACCGTTGAGGGTCTCTATCGCCTTCACCGCGATGCGGCGCTCTCGCTCTGAAATGCCCGGGTTGCTCAGACCGCGCTCGAGGTAATCCTCCCAGCGACGGATGCTCGCGTCGAAGTAGTGCCCGGGATTGGCCAGGATGGCCTGACGCTCGGCTTGGTGGCGCTGCTCATCGTCGGCGCTGTGGAAATAGCTCTGCAGGGTGAAGATATCCCGGGTCGCGCCGGCGGCCAGGGTGAGGGGGGCCTCACTTTGGTAGCCAAGATGGGTCTCATCGAGGGTGCCCTGGGTGGCGATGGAGCGATCGATGCGATAGAGGGCCGAACCGCTTTGCATGATGTTCCAGGTGCTGCGCAGCTTGCCAAAATGGAAGGCGATCTCCCCTTGTGGGCCCTGGGTGACAGAGCGGGTCCAGTTGGGATATTTGCTGGCCACCGTCTCTTTCGCATCCCACTGGTTGAGCAGCTCCCCTTGCCAGGCGAGGGTGAGGGGTTGATCGCTGCCGAGCTTGTTGATGAGACGGGTGCGCACCAGTGCGGTCCGCTCCCCGGCGTAGCGCAGGGTCAGCTCCAGGGTCAGGGTGTCGAACTCGAAGCGTTGCACCAGGGCGCCGGGGAGGGCGTAGATCTCGTGCGTTGCCGCGCTCTCCAGCGGCAGCGCTCTCCCTTGGCCATCACGCAGTTGCAGGCGCTCGAGGGCGCTGGCGAAGAAGAGGCTGTACTCCTCGCTGATCACCATGGGGCCGGTGAAGCCGCCCCACTCTTGCGGGCTGCCGGGTAACAGGAAGCCGTGCCAGGCACCCAAGTCGAGCATGGGGTTGTACTTGAGGTTGGAGTAGCTGTCGAAGTCTCGGAAAGAGGCGGGGGTGCCCAGGCGGTCGATGACGTTCTTGTACTGCAGGGCCTGGGTTGGGGTGGCGACCTCCGGAGCCCGGGAGTCGTTCTCGCTGTTGCAGGCGATCAGGCCAAAGAGGGATATCGCCACCGTAGTGGCCAAGAGCGTTTTCCTAAACATGATGCTACTCCGAGGGTTGGTTTTAGTTCTTTCTTGCCTTGTTTTACTAAAAGTCTTCGGGTGAGCATCTTATTGATCTGTTACTTGGTTTTATGTGCGGAGCGTCACGGTGCACAGAGAGGATAACGTGATCGACCTCCCCTGGTTACACGGTGTTACCTTGTGAAATTTAGTGAATTTTTACTCGCAGGTCTGTCGATAATCGCCGGGGGAGAGACCGAAGTGTGTCCGGAAGCGGGCGGTAAAGCGGCGTACCGACTGATAGCCGCAGGCGAGGGCAACCTCGGGTAGCGGGGTGGCTTGCTGCAGCAGGGTGAGGGCGTGGGTCATGCGTACCCGGGTGAGCAACTCGCCGAAGCTGACCGCCTCGGCAGCCAGGTGGCGGGTCAGGGTGGCCCGGCTCATGGCCAGGCGTGGGGCCAGGCTGGCGAGGGTGTGCTCGGCTCCCGGCTCGTCGATCAGCAGATCCGTCAGGCGCTGGCTCAGGGGGCGGGTGGTGGCCGGAAACAGGAGCGTGAGCGCTCCGGCGGCGTGAAGCTCTCCATAGAGGGCCTCAATGATGGCGTGACTGGCGTCGGCGCTGAGAGAGAGTTGAGTCGACTCGGCCACCCGTTCGAAACACCAGGCCAGGGAGGGCGTGACGGGAAGCAGGGGGGGACGGCGCGACGCCGGCTCCCCCAGCCACCGGGCCGGGGGAGGCTGAAACAGCGAGAGGGCCCGGGAGGCAAACAGTGCGCCTCCCGGTTGGTTGGTAAAGGTGAGGTGACTCCCGGCCGGTACCGCCAGCCAGTGGCTGCGGTCGACACGGTAGGTACGCTCTTGCCACCACAGCGCCTTCTCCCCCTGATCGACGCGGATCAGGGTGGCCGACGGCATAAAGACGTTGCGCAGGCCCTGAGGGGCCCTGGCACGGTAGTGGGTGAGCGCGGCGCCTCGACTCATATCAGGGACGGTTGTAGGTGGCGGTCAGGGTCGCCCTGGCCAGGGCCTGCTGATTGAGCAGGAAGCCTATCATGGCGGGCGGTGTGTCCCCCTTCACCTCGAGGGGCGCCGGCAGGGCCCAGAGGGTGTAGCGATAGCGATGCATGCCATCCCCCTGGGGAGGGCAGGGGCCACCGTAACCGGGAGCGCCGAAGTCGGTGCGCGTCTCGAGCCCCTGCTTGAGCTTGCCCGAGGCGCCGCGGGGCAGGCCTTGCACATCTGCCGGCAGGTTGACCGCGATCCAGTGCCACCAGCCACTGCCGGTAGGGGCATCGGGATCATGTACCGTGATGGCCAGGGCCCGGGTGGCGGCAGGAAGATCGCGCCAGGTCAGGGCGGGGGAGAGGTTCTCCCCGCTGCAGCCGAAGCCGTTGTAAACGAAGGTGCTGGCGATGGGGCTCCCCTCCCGGATATCGGGGCTGGTGAGCTCGAGGGCCGAGGCCGGCAGGGTGGCCAGCAGGCCGAGTGCCATAAGGGCTGATTTCATCATCATCTCTCCTGTGTGGGATCCTGCGCCCATTGTAGGGAGACCCATGGTGCACCATCTGCACCTTAAGGCTCAAAGTGGCTGCTTGACTCGTTATTTTGAGCCTGGACGTTTAATATCGGCAAGTCATGCCTGATTATTAATCGACTGGTTAAGAGTGGAAAGCCGCCAAGGATCACGGCTTACCGCCGCCCCCCTGGATAAGATGGCGGCGGGCTTGTCCTACACAGATACCTACAGCGGGAATAATAACGATGACATTTATCAAGCACCGGGCGACATGGCTGGCCATGCCGCTTGTCGGGGTGCTCGTCTCTTGCGGCGGCGAGGGGGATCAGGCTCCCCAGCCGCAGACCAGGGAGGTCGAGCTTCGGATCATTGACGGCTACCTGCATCGGGCCAGCGTCTGGCTCGATAGCAACGGCAACGGCGAGATTGACCCGGGAGAACCCCAAACCCGGAGTGATGAGCAGGGACGTGCCCGGCTCACCATGCCGGCCCAGGCAGTGGGCATGGTGATGGCACGGGCCATCGCCGGCCAGACCCGGGATCTCGACGAACCGGATCGCGCCGTCGCACGGGATTTTCTGATGATGGCGCCGGCGGACTCCCGCCTGGTGACCCCCTTGACCACCTATCTGGCCTTGCAGCAGCGGGAGGGGCGCTCTTCGGAGGAGGCCCTCGCCAGGCTGCGCCACGAGCTGGCTCAACCCGAGCTCGATCCGGCGCAAGATTACGTGGCCAGGCCCGAACCTCTGACGGCTGCCTCGGCGCGTGCCCTGGCCCGGTTGCTGCCACAGAGTGCGCAGCAGATGGCCGAGCAGGGGGGCGCCCTCCTGAGCCAGGGGGCCATGGTGATTGGCGAGGATCTGCGCAATCAGCAGCAGAGCGGCCAGCCCGTGGTGACCGGACACTGGCTCCTCTCCCTGCAGCAGGGGGGCGTGGTGCTGGCGGCGAAGGACAGGGATGGCGATGGCATCAAGGATAGCGATGACGCCTTCCCGGATGACAAGTCCGAGTCCCAAGACAGCGACCGGGATGGCATCGGCAACAACGCCGACCCGGACGATGACAACGACGGCTGGCCGGATGCCGACGAGCTGCGGCTGGGTAGCGATCCCTTGAGCGCCGCCAGCCACCCCGCCGATCTGGACGGAGACAAGATAGCCGACGCCGAAGACCCCGATCGCGACGGCGACGGGGTCAACAACGAGGCCGACGCCTTCCCGAACGACAAGTCCGAGTCCCAGGACAGCGACCAGGATGGCATCGGCAACAACGCCGACCCGGACGATGACAACGACGGCTGGCCGGACGCCGACGAGCTGCGTCTGGGTAGCAACCCCTTGAGCGCCGCCAGTCACCCCGCCGATCTGGACGGGGACAAGATTGCCGACGCCGAAGACCCCGATCGCGACGGCGACGGAGTCAACAACGAGGCCGACGCCTTCCCGGACGATCCTCGCCTGAGCCAGCGGCCGGATCAGGATGGCGACGGCGTCCCCGATGAACAGGACGCCTTCCCGCAGGATCGCTTCGAGACCCGCGACAGCAATGGGGATGGTTGGGGAGACAGGGCCTCCAGCGACGATGACGGGGACGGCATCCCCGACAGCCTGGATCCGACCCCGACCGGCAGTGCGATACCGGTCCCGCGCTACGACGAGGCGGTGATCCACTATCGCCGGGCCGATGGCAACTACGACGGCTGGGGCATCCATCTGTGGAACGATCCTCGCTGTGACAGTGTGGTGACCAGCACCGGCTGGGCCCAGCCCCAGGCGCCCGTCGGCGGTGCCGGGCCCGATGGCATCGCGTTTCGGGTTCCCCTCAAGCCCGGGCACGGCGCCTGCGTGAACTTCCTCATCCACAAGGGGGAGGTTCGGGCCTGGGGCGGCGACGGCAACCTGGATCTGAGTCGGGGCAACGTCGCCTACACCTTCGATGGCAATCCGAGTCTCTACTATCAGCCCCAGCGTGAGACCCCTGTGGCCGTGACGGGGGCCGCTGCCCACTGGCTCGCTCTCGATACCGTGGCCTGGAGCGCCCCCCCTGGCGCCGACCATTACGAGCTTTGGGCCGGAGAGGGGGAGCTGGCTCAGCCCGAGCGCTTCCAGCGCCTTGTGCTCGGCGCCGGCGGACAACTCACCGATGAGCGCTTCCCCCACCTCAAGGGGCGCTCGCGCTTTACCCTGAGTACGACGGCGGAGCAGGCCAGGGCCATGCTCAAGCAGCCCCTGCTGGCGGTGGCGGTCGATGCCGAGGGCAAGGCCGTGGCGGCGACCCAGGTGCAGACCCCCTTCGTCATCGATGCCCTCTACACCCGGGGCGATAACGATGCCGATGAGGCCCGGCTGGGGGCCTGGATGGAAGGGGGGGCATCCCACTTCCGCCTCTGGGCCCCCACCGCCCGCAAGGTGGCGCTCTATCTCTACGACGCGCAAAAACGCCCCTTGCCCCAATCCCCGGTCGCCATGACCGAGGACGCCGGCAGTGGCATCTGGGCGTTCGATGGCGCCGCCAGCCTGGAGGGGAGCTTCTATCGCTATGAGATAGAGGCGTACCACTACAAGAGCGGCAAACTGGAGCGGATGACCACCACGGATCCCTACTCGGTCTCCCTGAGTACCGCCAGCCGTTTCTCGCAGTTGGTGGATCTGGAAGGAGGGCTGGCCAAGCCGGTCGGTTGGGATGCCCAGAGCGTGCCCCCCCTGGCCAAGCCCGAAGACAGCATCATCTACGAGCTGCATATCCGCGACTTCAGCAATTCCGACAAGGGGGGGACGCCGGCCTATAACGGCAAGTACCTTGCCTTCACGGAAGGGGCGCGCGCCAGCGTGCAGCACCTCAAGCTGCTGCGGGAGGCCGGGCTCAACACCATCCACCTGCTGCCGAGCTTCGATCTCTCCTCGGTGGAGGAGGAGGCCGCCCGGCGCATGGATCTCGACGACGATGTGAGCAAGCTCTGCGACCCGGCCAAGGGACTTAATCCCAAGGCAGCCCTCTGCGCCAGGGCCGGTAGCGGTACCCTGCGCAGCCTGCTGGAGGGGCTCGATCCCGCCAGCGGCGATGTCCAGGCACTGCTTGCGGAGATCCGCCCGAGAGATGGCTTCAACTGGGGATACGATCCCTACCACTACAACGCCCCCGAGGGGAGCTATGCGGTCGAGAGCGACGGCCTGCCCCGGATCCGCGAGTACCGCACCATGGTACAGGCCCTGCACCGGATGGGCTTTAGGGTGGTGCAGGATGTGGTCTTCAACCACACCAGCTCCTCGAGCCTCTATAACACCTCAGTGCTCGACAAGGTGGTACCCGGTTACTACCACAGGCGTAACCCGGACAACGGCCTGGTGGAGAGCTCCACCTGCTGCGACAACACCGCCTCCGAGCATCGCATGTTCGAGAAGCTGGTGGCCGACAGCCTGGTCTCCTGGGCAACTGAGTACAAGATCGACGGCTTTCGTTTCGATCTCATGGGCCACCTGATGAAGTCGAGCGTGGTCAAGGCGTTCGATGCGGTGAAACGGGTCGACGGCGACACCTGGTTCTACGGGGAGGGGTGGGACTTTGGCGAGGTGCAAAACAATGCCCGCGGCGTCAACTCGAGCCAGTGGAACATGGCCGGCACCGGCATCGGCACCTATAACGACCGGCTGCGCGATGCGGTGCGCGGGGATCACTCCGATCCCATGAATGGCACGCCGGGCCTCGCCAACGCCGGTGATCGCTTCGACAACATGGGCAACAAGATGGATCTCATCCGCCTCGGCATGGCGGCCAACCTGCAGACCTATCCCCTGCCCACCGATGGCGGCACAGTACTGGGCCGTGACTACCAGTTTGGTGGCCACGGGGCCGGTTATGCGGCCGATCCCCAGGAGACGGTCAACTATGTCTCCAAACACGACAACCAGACCCTGTGGGACATCAACCAGTACAAGGCCAAGGAGGAGGTATCACCCCAGGACCGGGCCCGCATGCAGATAGTGGGGCTCGCCCCCGTGTTGCTGGGCCAGGGAGTGCCCTTCCTGCACATGGGCTCCGAGCTGCTGCGCTCCAAATCCATGGAGCGCGACAGCTACGACTCGGGCGACTGGTTTAACCGGGTCGACTTCAGCAAGCAGGGCAACAACTGGAACGTCGGCCTGCCCCGTCAGGACAAGGACGGCAGCAACTGGGAGTGGATTGGCCGGATCATCGCCAACCCCAACACCCGGGTCGGTCCGGCCGAGATCGCCTGGAGCGACGCCCGTTTCCGTGAGCTGCTCGCTATCCGCGCCGGCAGCGAGCTGCTGCGCCTCGGGGAGACGGATCAGATCCTCAAGCGGGTGCGCTTCCACGCCCTCGGCAGCCAGGCCCGCCCCGGCACCATCGTCATGACGCTGGATGACGGGGTGGCGGCCGGTGCGGATCTCGACCCCGCCTGGCAGGCGCTGGCGGTCGCCATCAACGGCAGCATCTGGGAGCAGCGGGTCCCCATTCCCGGTGCCGATGGGTTCGTCCTGCACCCTGTGCTGTCGGCCGGGGGCGACGAGCGGCTGCACGCCGCCCGGGTCGAGAAGGGAGAGCTGGTGATCCCGGGGCTGAGCGTCGTGGTCTTTGCCAAGCCCCAGCAGGGTGAGCAGGGGGCCGGCATGGATGTGGGCGGCGAGCCCCTCTTCCTGCGTGGCTCCTTTAGCAAGACCCCCTGGGATGCCTCGACCCCCATGATCTACAAGGGGGCGGGCGTCTATGAGACCAGCCTCACGCTGGCGGCGGGTTCCCACCAGCTCAAGGTGGCCAGCGGCGACTGGGATCCCCAGTTCGGTGCCGGCAACCTGAGCGCCGGTTTCGGGTCTTTGCCGTGGCGCAACGTGAGCGGCAATGTGCAGATCGAGGCGCTGGCGAGCGGTACCTACCGCTTCACGCTGAGTCTTGCCAACCCGGCCCAACCCAGGCTCACCATCACAGCCCCCGATGCGCCGCCTCTGGTGCCGCCCCCCTACGGGGACGAGGCCCTCTACCTGCGCGGTACCCTCACCGACTGGCAGTCGGGCGCCGCACTCACCTATGTGGGCAACGGTAAATACGGCGCCAGCGTCTACCTGCAGCCGGGGGAGTATCGCTTCAAGATCGCCTCCGAAGACTGGACCCGGGTCCGCCTCCAGTTCGGGGATCTGAGTGCACCCGAGGGGGGGCTGACCCTGCTGGACGCTGGCAACGATGGCCAGATCCTGATCCGGGTGACCGGCGCCGGCCTCTACCGCTTCGTGCTCGATGCCAGCGATCTGCAGAGCAAGACGCTGTCGGTGACCACGGACGCGTCGCCGACGCCGGCCAACGGGGTCATGATGCAGTACTTCCACTGGTACAACACCCAGGAGGATAACCTCTGGCTCAAGGTGGCGGATGAGGCGTCGACCCTGGCCGCCAAGGGCGTCACCGCGCTCTGGCTGCCGCCGGCAAGCAAGGCGATGATCCGCCCCGACGGCTCACTGGATGTGGGCTACGCTACCTACGATCTCTACGATCTGGGGGAGTTCAACCAGCAAGGGTCGGTGCGTACCCGCTACGGGGACAAGGAGCAGTATCTCGCCGCCATCGAGCGCGCGCACCGGGCCGGGATCCAGGTCTATGGGGACGTGGTGCTCAACCACAAGTTCGGCGCCGATCAGACCGAGACCGTCACCGCCGTGCGGGTGGAGGGGAGCAATCGCAACCAGGAGTACGGCGGCGACGGCGAGATCAGCGCCTGGACCCGTTTCGACTTCCCGGGCCGTGGCGACACCTATTCCGACTTCAAGTGGCGCTGGTACCACTTCGACGGGGTGGACTGGGATGCCGGCAAGCAGGAGAAGGCCATCTTCAAGTTCCGCGGCCTCGGCAAGGGGTGGGATGGGGAGGTGAGCGGCGAGTTTGGCAACTACGACTACCTGATGGGGGCCGATCTCGACATGGATCACCCCGAAGTGGTCGAGGAGCTCAAGCGCTGGGGCCGCTGGTATGTCAATGCCGCCTCCCTCGATGGATTCCGGCTCGATGCGGTCAAGCACATCAAGGCGAGCTTCTTCAAGGAGTGGCTCGACGGGGTGCGCGGCAGCACCGGCAAGGGGCTCTTCACGGTCGGCGAGTATTGGGACTACGACAGGGCCAGGCTGCAGGGGTATCTCAAGGCCACCGGCTATCGCATGGCCCTGTTCGATGCCCCCTTGCACCTGAACTTCCACAACGCCTCCCGGGGCAACGGCGACTTCGACATGGGCAGCCTGCTCAATGGCACCCTGATGCAGTCCAACCCGGCCCATGCGGTGACCCTGGTGGAGAACCACGACACCCAGCCGCTGCAGATGCTCGAGTCGCCGGTGCTGGACTGGTTCAAGCCGCTGGCCTACTCCTTCATCCTGCTGCGCCAGGAGGGGTATCCCAACCTCTTCTACGCCGACTACTACGGTGCCAGCTACCGGGACAAGGGGCGGGACGGTCAGGAGCACGACATCCGCATCGCCTCCCAGCAGGGGGTAATCGACACCCTCTTGCAGGTGCGCCGCGACCACGCCTATGGCACCCAGCGCAGCTATCTCAACGATCGGGATGTGATCGGCTGGACCCGTGAGGGGGACAGTGCCCACCCGAGGGGGGTGGCCGTGCTAATGACCGACAACGGCTATGAGGGGCGCAAGTGGATGGAGATGGGGCCCACTCATCGCAACCGCTGCTTCCAGGATGTCACCGGTCACTATGGTGACAGGGTCTGTGCCAACGGCGACGGCTGGGCCGAGTTCAAGACCAAGCCGGGCGCCGTCTCGGTCTGGGTGGGGGAGGCCCCTTAAGAAGAGGTGTAACGAGAGGGGGAGCCGATGGCTCCCCCTCTTTCATGGACAGGATCAGGCGAAGCAGGCCCAGATCGGGGCGTGGTCCGAGGGCTTCTCGATGCCGCGCAGCTCGTAGTCGATCCCCACCTCGGTGACCGAATCCTTGAGGGCGTCGGAGGCCATGATGAGGTCGATACGCAGACCCCGGTTCTCGTCAAACCCCCTGGAGCGGTAGTCAAACCAGGAGAAGCGTTCGCACTCGTCGGGGTGGGCGGCGCGGAAGGTGTCGGTGAGGCCGAACCCCTTGAGCCGCTCCATCCACTCGCGCTCGATGGGCAGGAAGGAGCACTTGCCGTCCCGCAGCCAGCGCTTGCGATTGGCCTCGCCGATACCGATGTCGCGATCGGTGGGGGAGATATTCATATCCCCGATCAGCACCAGCTGATCGCTCGGACTGTGGTGGGTCTCGAGGTAGTGCTGCAAGTCTTCATAGAACTTCTGCTTGGCCGGGAACTTGGTCTCGTGATCCTGGCTCTCCCCCTGCGGGAAGTAACCGTTCATCACCTTGATGACGCCGCCACCCTCGCGCTCGAAGGTGGCCATGATCATGCGGCGCTGGGCCTCTTCCTCGTCGCCGGGGAAGCCCTTCTCCACCGTCAGGGGCTTTTGCTTGCTCATGATGGCCACCCCGTAGTGGGCCTTCTGGCCGTGAAACTCGACGTGATAGCCCATGGCTTCCACATCTGCGATCGGGAAGGCCTCGTCGTGGACCTTGATCTCCTGCAGGCCGATGACGTCCGGCTGGTGTTTGTCGATGAGGGCCTGCAACTGATGAAGGCGGGCGCGCAGGCCGTTGATATTGAAAGAGACGATCTTCATTGTTGGTATGCTCATGTCGTGGTTTGCCGGTATTGGACTCGGAATCCGGCCAGGATGCAAGGCGTCAGCGGGTCATCTTCTTGACGAACACCACCACGAACAGAGCCAGGGTAAAGCTGCCGGTGAAGGCCTCGACGGCGGCGAAGAGGCGCGACAGGCCGATGGGGGTGAAGTCCCCGTAACCCAGGGTGGTGAAGGTCACCACGCTGTAATAGAAGCACTCGAGCAGGAAGAGGCCGTTCTCCTGCCAGCTTGCCCCGGGGCGGTAGACCAGGGACTCGCCGCCGAAGTTCAGGCCGAAGAAGAAGTAGAGGATGGCGCAGCAGGCGATCATGATGAGGGAGAAGATCACCACCCGCAGGGGCTCCTCCCCGTAGCCGCAGAAGAGATCCACCATCCAGGAGAAGAAGCGGCGCAGTGACCAGCGTGGCATCTGCAGCCGGCGCATGGTCAGCTCTTTTTTGATGTAGTGGCCGGAGAGGGTGAAGATGCCCTGATACTCGGAGGCCTTGCGCAGATCCCGGTAGGTCTCCTCCGCCTCCTTGAAGAGCAGGGTCGCCAGGGCCGGGTCACGCTCCTTGCGGCCACGTTGCTCCTGCAGCACGGTGGCGCCCGTGTCGAGGCCGTCGATGCGGGCCCCCTTCCAGCGGATCCCGAGCAGGTTCACCGCATCGAGCCGGGCGCAGTGCAGGTTGGCGTCGGTCAGATCGGCCTTCATCAGGCTGCCCCCTTTCATCTGCAGATGATAGAGGTGGGCCCCGTGCAGGTTGGCCCGGTAGAAGTCGCACTTCTCCAGCACAAAGCCCTGAGTCGGATCGGGATGAACCAGATTGAGCCCTGCCAGGTCGGCCTTGGCCAGTTGCAGGCCATGGCAGAGGCCGCCACCACGGACAAAGGCCTCGAGGGCCTTCGTCGTCCCCTCGCTCTGGTGATCCCCGTCGGGGTCGTGCCAGCGGCACAGCCCCCCGTCACCGGCCTCTTCGTGACAGAAACGGCCATCACTGACCAGATAGTGGCACCGTGCCATGGCGAACTCCCTGCGGCCATCCTCCTCTTGAGGATAGGTGCAGATCAGCCGCCGTGGCCGAACTCCTGGCGCAGCTTGCGAAAACGCTCCTGCTGGGCGGGATTGAGGGGGATCCCCTCGAGCATGCTCATGGTGCTGCGACACTCGTCCCCGTATTCGCTGTTCTTGCGATCCTTGGCGATGAGCTGCAAGAGCACCTGGATCTTGTTGAGCGCCGCCCCCGTGTTGGCCGGGGTGCGGCGCAGCGCCTCGCGAAAGTGGCCGAGGGCCTGCTCCAGCTCACCCGCCTGATAGGCCTTGATGCCGAGCTCGTTGAGCTGCTGGTAGCGCAGCCGTCGCTCCTGCACCGTCTTGTCGTCACGGGTGGCCTTGATACAGGTGGTGAGCAGTTGGTCCTCGTCCTCCGAGAGCAGTCCCTGCAGGGTCTCGGCGTACTCGAATTCGCCGAGCTGGTAGAGGCCGAGCAGGGTCTCGCCGAGCAGGGCCGGGGGCATGCTCTCTGGCTTGTCGAGCCAGTTCTGGTTGGCCCGATAGAGCATCTTCTTGCCCTTGAGCAGCTCCCCCCTGGCTATCTGTACCCGGGCCTGGCAGAGCTGCTCGAAGACCGGATAGTTGAACTCCCCGTCACTGAGCACATCACGCAGACGCGACAGGGCGCTGTTGACCTGTTTCTGCAAGTTGGCGATGTGAAAGCTGTCGTTGCTGTTGAGGGCGTAGAGGGTGAGGGTCTGGATATAGGCCCCGAGATAGTGGGGGGTGCGGTGAATCGAGTTGCGGGTCAGCTCGATGAGGTTAAACAGCACATCCTTGGCGGTGGCATAGTCTCCCTGCTGCAGGCTCATCTCCGCCAGACGACGGGAGAGGTGTACCGACTGGGGGGAGAGGCTGACGGCCTGCTTGAGCTGCAGCAGCGCCTCGGCCCCCCGACCCTGGGCCAGGTAGCTCTCGGCCAGGGCGTGGTAGGCCTCCACCATCAGGGGGGTAATCTTGAGGCCGGCCTGCAGATGGCTGCTCGCCTCGTCATTGAGCCCCAGCTGGTGGCATGCCTTGCCAAGGCCGAGGCGCAGCCAGCTATTGTCCTGCTCGGCCAGCTGTTGGCGCAGCAGGCTGCGTGCCTCCTGATGGCGCCCCTGGCGCATCATGGCATCGGCCTGCAGGCAGCAACAGAAGTTGCTGTAGCGGGGGTGATCCTTGGCACCCTGTTCACAGGCGGCGATGAGCGCCGGATCGTCCTGTCTGGCCAGGGCCTCGTAGAGGGGGGCCAGGGCACGGCGACGGGCCAGGGCCCGCTTGAGGCGCATCCGAAACTGCTCCTGAGAGAAGGGCTTCATCAGGTACTCGTCGGGCTCGGACTCGATGGCGCTCAGTACCATGGCCCGGCTGGCATCGCTGCTCACCATGATGACCACGGACCGGGGGGGGACCAGGCGTTTCTCACGCAGGCTCTCGAGCAGCTGGCGGCCATTTTCGCCGGCACCGAGGTCGTAGTCGATGAGGTAGACATCAAACGGCTGCTTGCTGCTGAGGCGGCGGGCCTCTTCCGCCGAGTAGGCGTAGGAGATACGGCTGATACCGGCATTGAGGAGCATCGCCTTCATCATGATATGGAAGGATCGCTGCTCATCTACCAGCAGCAGGTGCAGATCATGATCGGGGCGAGGCTGTGTCGACATAGGGCATGGCTACCGGGTTACATAGTGTGAGTGTGCCAGCAAAGGGGCCCTGCGGCAAATAGAGGGACCGGCCGGTCTGTTACATTTCTGTGGTATCGCGCAATAGCTGGGTTATGCTGTGCAGCGACCAGGAAAGGTGAGAAAAAACAAAATGAAAGGAAGCATTATCGCGGCAATGCTGAGTGCATTGCTGAGTCCCGTCGTCCACGCCGAGGGGAGCCCGGCCGGGCGTCCTCTGCCCCTCGTCTCCGTGGTGGAGGTGAAAGAGGCCCAGACCCGTGCTCGTATCGAGCTGCTGGGGCTGCTCAAGGCCAATCGATCCGTGGAGATTGGTTCCCGGGTCAATGCCCGCATCGAGCGCATGGCGTTTCGGGAGGGGGAACGGGTCGCCGCCGGCGCCTTGCTGGTACAGCTCGATGACAGGGTCGAGCGGGCCCGGGTGCGTGAGGCCGAGGCCGAGCTGGCCGATCAGCGTCGCCAGCTTGCCAATAACCAGCGCCTGTTCGAGCGCAAGGCCCTCTCGCGCACCGATCTCGATGCCGCCAGCGCCCAGGTGGCCAAGGCCGAGGCCAAGCTGGAGGCCGCCCGTGCCGAGCTCGACTACCTGAGCCTGCGGGCCCCCTTTGCCGGGGTGGTCGGCTTTTCCGACTATCAGGCCGGCGCCCTGGTGCAGGCCGATACCGTACTCACCACGCTCGATGATCTGGGTACCATGAAGCTCGATCTGCAGGTGCCCGAGAAGTATTACGCCCGCCTCAAACCCGGTAGCCGTTTCGAGGCGACCAGCGAGGCCTGGCCGGGAGAGCGCTTTACCGCCACCCTCACCGGGGTCAACACCCGCCTCGACCCCGAGACCTTGAGTGCCACGGCGCGTCTGACCCTGTCCAATGGCGATCATCGCCTGCGCCCCGGCATGTTGATGAGACTGGCGGTGACCCTGCCGGCGGGCACCCATCCCCTCATTCCGAGTCAGGCGCTGCTCTATTCCGGCGCCGAGCGCTACGTCTATGTCTACGACGGTGAGAAGGTAAGCCGACGCGCCGTCGAGGTGGGGGAGAATCTGGGAGAGCAGGTGAGCGTGGTGGCGGGCCTCAAGGCCGGCGAGAAGGTGGTGGAGAAGGGCACGGTCAAGCTCCATGACGGTGCCAGGGTGGAGGTGCGCTGATGAGGCTCTCTGAACTCTCCCTCGTGCGCCCGGTGCTCGCCACCGTCATCAGCCTGATGCTCTGCGTCTTCGGTGTGCTTGCCTTTCGCGCCTTGCCCCTGCGGGAGATGCCCGATACCGCCGCCCCTGTGGTCTCTGTCGAGACGGGGTACGAGGGGGCCTCGGCCTCCGTGGTCGAGTCGCGCATCACCAAGCCGCTCGAGGACCAGCTCTCGGGCATCGCCGGTATCAAGGCCATCAGCTCGGACACGGTCGATGGTTATTCCAGCGTCACCATCGAGTTTGTGCCCGAGCGGGATCTCGATGCGGCCGCCAGCGACGTGCGCGATGCCGTGGCCCGGGCCGCCTGGGTGCTGCCCCGGGAGGCTGACACCCCCGTGGTCAGCAAGGCTGACGCCAATGACGAGGTGATCCTCTGGGTCACATCGCCCTCATCCTTGCCATCGGCCTGGTGGTGGATGACGCCATCGTGGTGGTGGAGAACATTCACCACCATCTGCAGCGTGGCGAGCCGCCCTTGCTGGCGGCCTGGCACGGCACCCGCGAGGTGGGCTTTGCGGTGATCGCCACCACCGCCGTGCTGGTGATGGTGTTTGTGCCCATCGCCTTTATGGAGGGGATGGTGGGGCGGCTCTTTACCGAATTTGCCATCCTGCTCTCCTTGGCCGTGATCTGCTCCTCTCTGGTGGCCCTCACCCTGACCCCGGCCATGGGATCCTGGCTGATGCGCGCCAAGGACAAACCCAACTTCTTGAGCGCGGCGCTCGATTCGGGTCTTGTTCGCCTCGAGGGGCACTATCGCCGCCTGCTCGGCTGGAGTCTGCACCACAGACGCTGGGCCCCGCTCATCTTCGTGCTGTTTCTGGGTGGCATCGCCCTGCTGGCTACCCGCATTCCCGCCAGCCTGACCCCGACCGAGGACAGGGGCGTGGTCTTCGTCTTCGTCAAGGGGGCGGAGGGGACCAGCATAGAGCGGATGAAGCGCAACATGGAGCAGGTCGAGCAAGTAGTGCTGCCGCTGCTTGGTAAGGGGGTGGTGCAGTCGGTGAGTTTCAGCACCCCGGCCTTCGGGCGCGGCGGCGATCAGACCGGCATGGCCATCATCCAGCTCACCGACTGGAGTGCGCGCACCCAGACCGCCAGCGACTTTACCCGCCAGCTCACCGCGCGCCTCGGGGACATTCCCGATGTCATGGTGCGAGCCTTCCAGCCCGGTTTTCGCGGCGGCTCCAACGCGGCGGTGCAGTTCATCATCCAGGGCGGCGACTATCAGGAGATCTTCGCCCAGGCCCAGCGCCTGCAACAGGCGGCCCAAGAGAGCGGCCTGATGAGCGCGCCGGATCTCGACTACGCCGAGAAGACCCCCGAGGTGCGAGTGCGGGTCGACCGGGTGCGCGCCGCCCAACTCGGCATTCCCCTCTCCCAGGTGGCGGGCAGCCTGCAGACCCTGCTCGGGGGTAGCAGCAAGACCACCTATGTGGACAGAGGCGAGGAGTATGACGTCTACCTGCGAGGGGACAGGCGCGACTTCAACGGGGCAGGGGATCTTAGCCGTATCTACCTGCGCGCCGCCGATGGGGAGATGGTGAGCCTCTCTACCCTGGTCTCGTTCGATCTGGTGGCCGCGCCCCAGCGCCTCAACCACTACCAGCGCCAGAAGGCGGTCACCCTCACCGCCGACCCCATGCCGGGCCACACCCTGGGCGAGGCGCTGGACTTTCTCGACAACTGGGCCAACGCCAACTTGCCGGCGGGGATGACGGTGGATTATGCCGGTGAGTCCAAGGATTATCGCGACAATCAGGGGGAGATGGGCATGGTCTTTGGCCTCGCCCTGCTGGTGGTCTATCTGGTGCTGGTGGCCCAGTTCGAGAGCTTCCTCTCGCCGGCCGTGGTGATGGTGACCGTGCCCCTTGGTCTCTTCGGCGGTCTGCTCGGGCTCTGGCTCACCGGCCAGGAGATGAGCCTCTACAGCCAGATAGGCATGATCATGCTGATCGGCATGGTGGCCAAGAATGGCATCCTCATCGTCGAGTTCATCAACCAGCTCAGGGAGAAGGGGGTCGAGTTTGAAGAGGCGATCATCCAGGCCAGCCTGCGCCGCCTGCGCCCGATCCTGATGACCTCGCTCACCGCCATCATGGGGGCCGTGCCCCTGATGCTCTCCATGGGGGCGGGCTACGAGAGCCGCATGGCGGTGGGGACTGTGGTCTTCTTCGGGCTCACCCTGGCGACCCTGGTGACCCTGCTGCTGGTTCCCTCCCTCTATGGCCTGATGGCGCGGCGCACCGGCATCGCCGGCGAGCGCAGCCAGCAGGTGGACGAGGCGCTCGCCCGGAAGGAGACCCCAAATGGGGGTAAGGCCGCCTAGGTCGCTTTTTGTTCGATAAAGATGTGATATCAAGGGGGCTTCATTGACGGAGGCCCCCATCATGTTGCCGCGACCCCTCTACGAGTTACTTCCTTACCTCAGCCTGGCCGTTGGCCTTGGGCTGCTCTCCGGTGCCAGCCAACCCGGCCTGCTACTGGCCGGGCTGCTGCTGTTTGTCGCCGGCGCCCGTATCTGGTCCCTGCGCAGCAACTACCGGCGGCGGGATCGTCACTATCAGGTCTGGTCAGGCAATACCCCGGAGTGGCTCTACGAGGGGCGCCCCTTCGCCCTGATCCTGCTTGGCCTCTTGCTGCTGCGTCTGGGCGATCACCCCCTGTTTGCTCTTCTCGCTCTGGCCGGGCTTGGCTGGGGGCTGTGGCAGTGGGCCCTGCGTTACCGCCATCGCCTCACCCTGCTCTCGGCATTTTAGGGCCACAGTGGCCAATTCCCTGTCTTTGGCAGGGCCAAAAAGCCATCGCTACCACCGTGGCCAGCCGGTATAATGCGCGACCCGAAATGTTCCAGGTGGTCAAAATGCAGCCGGTTACCAACCTTTTCTCCTATCCCCGCTACTGGGCCGAGTGCTACGGCACGGCGCCCTTCCTGCCCATGTCTCGCAAAGAGATGGACAAGCTCGGCTGGGACAGCTGCGACATCGTGCTGGTGACAGGCGACGCCTATGTGGATCACCCGAGTTTTGGCATGGCGGTGATCGGTCCTGCATGCTCGAATCCCAGGGCTTTCGGGTCGGCATCATCGCCCAGCCGGACTGGTCATCGAAGGATGACTTCATGCGCCTGGGTAAGCCCAACCTCTTCTACGGGGTGACGGCGGGCAACATGGACTCCATGATCAACCGCTACACCGCCGACAAAAAATTGCGCCACGACGACGCCTACACCCCGGGGGATGTGGGCGGAAAACGGCCGGATCGTGCCACCCTGGTCTATACCCAGCGCTGCAAAGAGGCCTATAAAGAGGTGCCCGTGGTCATCGGCGGCATCGAGGCATCCCTGCGCCGCATCGCCCACTACGACTACTGGTCCGAGACCATCCGCCGCTCGATCCTCATCGACGCCAAGGCTGACATCCTCATCTACGGCAACGCCGAGCGCCCCCTGGTGGAGGTGGCCCACCGCATCGCAGGTGGCGAGACCATCGACACCATGCAGGATATTCGCGGCACCGCTGTGATCCGCAAGGAGCCGCTGCCGGGCTGGCGCGGGGTGGATTCGAGCAAGCTCGACCAGATTGGCCGCATCGATCCCATCCCCAACCCCTATATGGAAGGGGCACCCTGCGCGGACGACGAAGGCACTGCACCGATGGAGCAGGAGGCCAAGCCCATCCTGGTGCAGCCCCCTAAGCAAAAACCCTGGGAGCTGACCTACGTCAAGCTGCCGGCGTTCGAGCGGGTAAAGGAAGACAAGGTGCTCTACGCCCACGCCTCGCGCATCCTGCACCACGAGACCAACCCGGGCTGTGCCCGCGCCCTCTCCCAGGCCCACGGGGATCGCATCATCTGGGTCAACCCGCCCGCCTTCCCGCTCGAGACCGACGAGATGGACGGGGTGTTCGGCCTGCCCTACCAGCGGGTGCCGCACCCGGCCTATGGCAACGAGAAGATCCCGGCCTATGACATGATCAAGACCTCGGTCAACATCATGCGCGGCTGCTTCGGCGGCTGCTCCTTCTGCTCCATCACCGAGCACGAAGGGCGCATCATCCAGAGCCGCTCGGAAGAGTCGATCCTCAAAGAAATCGAAGAGATCCGCGACAAGGTGCCGGGTTTTACCGGCGTCATCTCGGATCTGGGCGGCCCCACCGCCAACATGTACCGCTTACGCTGCAAGAGCCCCAAGGCCGAGCAGACCTGTCGGCGCGCCTCCTGCGTCTGGCCGACCATCTGCCCGCACATGGACACCGACCACAGCCCGACCATCAACCTCTATCGCAAGGCGCGCGACTTGAAGGGCATCAAGAAGATCCTGATCGCCTCCGGCGTGCGTTACGACATCGCGGTGGAAGATCCGCGCTACATCAAGGAGCTGGCCAAGTACCACGTCGGCGGCTACCTCAAGATAGCGCCAGAGCACACCGAGGAGGGCCCGCTCTCCAAGATGATGAAGCCGGGGATGGGCAGCTACTACAGCTTCAAAGAGCTGTTCGACAAATATTCCAAAGAGGCGGGCAAGCAGCAGTACCTGATCCCCTACTTCATCTCCGCCCACCCGGGCACCACGGATGAAGACATGGTGAACATGGCGCTCTGGATTAAGGCAAACCGCTTCAAGCTCGATCAGGTGCAGAACTTCTACCCGTCGCCGCTCGCCAACGCCACCACCATGTATTACACCGAGAAAAATCCCCTCAACAAGGTGAGCCGCCAGGGCGGGGATGTGTTCGTGGTGAAGGGGGAGCGTCGCCGTCGCCTGCACAAGGCGCTGCTGCGCTATCACGATCCGGCCGGCTGGCCGATGATCCGCGAAGCCCTGCTGGAGATGGGCAAGGGTCACCTTATCGGTAACGGCCCCGACTGCCTGGTGCCGCCGGAAGGTCGTGGCGAACTTAAAGGCAAGGGCGGGGCCGAGCGCAGCCGCAGCAAGGGCCTCAAGCTCGCGTTGACCCGCCACAGTGCCATCACCCATCAGCGCAGCAATGGGGTTGGCAACAAGGCCGGCAATGGCAAACCGGTGGGGTCTCAGCTCCAGAAAGGTTCGGGCAACGGCAAGTCTGCTAAACCGGGTGCTGAGCAGGGCGCCGCTCAGGGTAAACCGGCCGGCAAACCCGCCCACAAGGGCAAGACCCCGACCCGCGCAGGCTCTGCCAAGCCGGGGGCCAAACCCGCCACCCAAGGCGGCAAGCCTGCGGCCAAAGGCAATGGTGCCAAGCGACCGGCTCGGTAATATTTCCTGCTTTGAAAGTGGGAGAAATAAAAAGGCGACCAGATGGTCGTCTTTTTTATTTAATAAAGATCAGCTGACATAACTCCTGTATTTTAAGTGATTTTAATTATTGTCGTGTGTTGTTGATTTTTTGAGCCAATATATCCAATCTGGCTTGATCATTAATTAGACCAGTGTAAAATATTGAATACCAATTATTTGGTGTGTCATATTCTTTATCTTTTGCATTTCTATATCTTTCTATATAGGATTTGAGGTCTCTACCTGTTATATGTTGTGGTGGTTGTGGCAGAACTAAATCTAATAAGTCATGTGCTCGTTCACTTAGGTCACTCCAGTGTTTTTCAAACCAGCCTTGAGTCGCATCATTATTAATCACTTCATTCAAATGGAATTGAATGATACCTATTTGAGGATGGCTGTCATTAATTGCGACTATAGATATTTTTGGTGTTTCAAACATCCCTTCAAATAAGGTTGTATATAACCTCTGCCCTAAAAAGGTATCGAAAAATGGATGAATCGCTCTCTCACTAGCTGTGTTTCCTTTTACCTTGATGCCACGTAGAGAGTTACAGTTACATGCGGGAATTAAATTTTTAGAATAAAATGAAAATTCAGGATATAGATCTTTAGGAAGATAGTGGTCAAGAGTCCCATTACCTGGTCCTCCGCACATGGGGCAGATATTTGGAGATAACTTTCTTCGGAAATGTTCAATGAATTCCAATCTTCCTTTAGGTGCATTATCGTAGTGTGTAATGAGTGATTTTTTAAATTTATCTCCAGCGATTTTTGATGTGATAGACCATGGGTCACCACCATGCTCAGTGTATTTTTCATATTGCTCAATAAAAACAGCATGATTATTTAAAAGTTCAGGGTAGCTACCAAGCTTGGTATTTTCAGCTAAAAGCTGCAACTCTTCGGTATCATTTATATGAGGTGGATTAATGGCCTTCATCTACAGCCTCAATATCTAATTTTCTACGAAGGTACATAACAACATCAGCGGAAAGTTCAGATTCAAGTTCTTTTAAAATGTTAATTCTATCTTGATGTTTCACAGGGAAATTAGCAAGCAAATCCTCAACTAATGCATTAGTTATTTCATCTTCAAACACAAAGTATGAAATTGAACCTATATCCGCACCAAATGTTTTTAGTCTGGGGTTTTGAATTGTTATCTGCCCATCAGGGGCTTCTTTGAATACAAGAACTTGTGTTCTTGGTACTTCACGAACAAAGTAAGCTGAATGTGTTGCAATAATTGCAATGGAGCCTGTTAATTTAAGTAAACGATCCAGAACTCTGACAAATTTTGATATAAAATTCGGATGAAGGTGTGTTTCTGGTTCATCAAGTAAAACAAGAGTTCCATTTTCTACAAATAGACATGCTTGAACAAGAAATTTAATAAATGCTAGCTGACCGCTACTCAAAGGGAAAATATTACTATTCAAAAGAAGCATCGGGTCCGCATTATTAATAATTGCTCCCTGGATCTCGAGTTTTGCCTGCTCTCCCCCGTGATTTAGTTTCAGTAAAGGAATGTAATATTTATCTTTTATTCTTATGATGTGGCTAGATTTGACAGACAAATCTTTATCTAAAGGCACTACAATATTTTTAATGTTAGGTAAGAAATTAATACTTTCTTTAAACAACTCCCATCGATTATGTTCACCGATGGACTCTTCAGAACGGATAAGCTGAATACAAAGTTCGCAAAATCCTCGAGAATTTTTAGCTCTTGCATTTCTATTAAGAATCAATCGTCGATACTTAATTCGCTTATTGGCTCTTTCTGGTGGAAAGGTATTCATCGTCTCACCGGGGGTTGCTATGGCTAGTAAGCGACTAATTAAAGGCCTGCTTTGTGTGCGATCAAAAAACCTTTCATCACCTTTTATCAATGAGTTCACTATGGTGCGAAGAGCTTGACTTTTTCCTAAGCCATTTCTACCAATAAGCATGCACATTCTTTTTGGTAGGATACTATTTGTTTCGAAATTTATGTCAAATGTGTGATAATGAGAGAAACCTGCAAGCGCGTAAGAAAGTGATAGATCGGTTGATATATTTGAGAAGTTCTCATATTCAATACCATCAAGGATAGTCTCGGCATTGTGAAAAGCAAAGAAACGCCCTGACTCTCTCATGAAAGCCAAGTTAAACACA
The DNA here is from genome assembly GCF_000820105.1 of Aeromonas schubertii. Taxonomy (GTDB): domain Bacteria; phylum Pseudomonadota; class Gammaproteobacteria; order Enterobacterales; family Aeromonadaceae; genus Aeromonas; species Aeromonas schubertii. Next base: position 148,975 of record NZ_CDDB01000001.1, read on the forward strand.
TTTGTTTTAATCGCAGCGTTTACTAATTTAATTTTATGAGATATACGTTTAGATGCAACCAAGTCATTTAAAGCTAATAATAATTTATTGGATTCTTGAACGCCATGCGTCTCAATAAAGTGTCTATAGTCTTGCATTTCACCTTGCAATGTGAAGAAATCTGGCAACTCGCTTGCTTCAAATATACGAGAGCTTTTAGATATTCTTCCGTTTTCTTCAACGTGCTCCCCCTCTGATAAAAAACCAAGAAATAATTGGCCCTCTATTAATTTTTTGTTGTCATCATAATTAATGAAATATCTATATCTGCATTTGTATTTGAAGTCATTCCAACTGTCGTCTGTAGGACAAAAAATAATTGATGGCGCAACTATTCTTTTGATGTTTAGATGGTTATTACCAAAATATACTTTAAATGAGCTGTCTTTATCTTTATCTACATCAAATAAATTCATTATGGTAAGTCCATATATTAATGAGAAAAAGGATTCTGGGACACCCACCTTTGTGTGTGAGGCGTATCACCACCAAATCCCACGCTACCGCCCGAAGATGAAAATGGGACAGTCACCATTTTGAGTGGCTCATAGTGGGTAACGCTTGCGTATCATTTTCATCCGGCAAGGCTACCGCCCCTGAATTTCAGCCTCCAGTCTGCTGCTGTTAACCTGCGATATGGCGCTGGCCTGGCTCATGGGTGACTCCGGTGAGACGGTTGCCAAACGGCTATGTTAGCGAGCGAGGCGGGGGAGGGAAGAGGGAGATGATAGTTTCCTGAGCAAGATCAATAAATTAATGAGCAGATTCTGGGACATCCACCATTTTGACAGGGGCGTAGTGCTCTGCTGGACTTGAGGCATCACTGCCGAGGAACTTGCCATGACCATCGCCCGTTCACGTCAAATCAGCTTGCAGGATACGCCCTACTACCACGTGGTGAGCCGCTGCGTGCGGCGGGCCTTCCTGTGTGGGGAAGATGCCCACTCGGGGCAGAGTTACGAGCACCGACGCCAGTGGGTGGTAGACCGGCTGGGTCAGCTGTCGCGGCTCTTTGCCATCGGCATCTGCGCCTACGCGGTGATGAGCAACCACTACCATCTGGTGCTGAAAGTGGAGGCCGAGCAGGCGCAGGGTTGGAGCGAGCGGGAGGTGGCCGAGCGCTGGGCCGGGTTGTTCCAGTGGCCGCTGCTGGTGCGCCGCTGGTATCAGGGGGATGTCCTGATTGAGCCAGAGCTGGCGGTAGTGCAAGGGTTGATAGAGCAGTGGCGAGAGCGGCTCTACTCTATCAGCTGGTTTGCGCGCCTGCTCAATGAAGGGCTGGCCCGTCAGGCCAATCAGGAAGATAGCTGCAAGGGCCACTTCTGGGAGGGGCGCTTCAAGAGCCAAGCCCTGCTGACCGAGTCGGCGCTGCTCGCCTGCATGGCCTATGTGGAGCTAAACCCGGTGCGAGCAAAACTGGCTGAGACACCGGAGGAGAGCGACTACACCAGCATCAGCCAGCGTCTCGGCCGTGCCCAAACCACCGAGTTACCGCCCCTGCTACTGCCGTTTGCCAAGAAAGATGAAGCCAAATCACTTCCCTACACCTTCAGCGACTATCTGGCGCTGGTTGACTGGACTGGCCGAGCCATCCGCGATGACAAGCGGGGCCATATCCCTGCGGCGCTTTCCCCCATCCTGCAACGGTTGCAACTCGACGGTGACGACTGGCTCAAGCAGGTGAGGCTGTTCAAACGAAGCGGCATCCGGGCCGTCGGTCACGGCATGGCGCGAGAGCGTTACGCCCAGCACTGCGGGCAGCGACGGTGTCATCAGCCAGCTGACTGAATTCGCCCCTATACAGTGTTTGAAGTTGTATGGTGATTAGGTTCACCAAGTAACTGGCTTTGTGCGAGCCGGCGAGCGCCCAGATTCCTGCTGACTTGGGCCTGCCTTTCTGATGATTTCCACGTAGTGATCAACACAGAATCCCCTCACGGGGGTGATCAGCAAACGTCTTTACTGCAACGGTGGATGTCCCAAATTAGAGAATCATTTCAGTAGCGCCTCCAGCATGGGGGGGTGGTACTGGGTGAGCCCCTTCTTGCGAAGCGTCTCGGCGCTGTAGAGGGTGATGCCCTCTTGCCGATGGCAGAGTTCCTGATAGTGGCGATATCGACACTGGTGATAGAGGGCTGAGTCCTGCATGACCTGGCGGCCGATAAGGCAAAAGATGGCTATCCCCATGGCCAGGCTGCCCATCTGATCCCAGGTCTGCGGTGGAATGACCCCGAGACGGGCAGCCTGGATCCCGCTGAGGGCCAGTAGCCCCATACCACATAAGAGCTTTAGCAGGGCCAAATTCGTCAACTTGTTGGCCATCACAGTGGGTGAGAAGAAGTAGACCTCGCTCAGGTGGCTAAGAGGTTCGTTAAACACGATCCCGCGCATATTGATGGTGGTCTCCACCGTGGTGATGCCCCTTCGCAAGAGATGCGCCTCTTCCCAACGGGTCACCCAGGCACACAGAGCGACAGGGTAGATGACCAGAATGATGGCGAAGTAGAGGGGCAGGGCGCTCAGACCCATCGTCATGGCGAGCAGGGAGAGGGCGATCAGAATATAGGGTTTGAGTGCATTCCAGAGAATGTGCATAAAAAAACGAAAGTGGAGAAAAGGGGCCATTTTGGGAAGCAGGATTGGCTGCGTCTATACCCGTTCAAGGTGTTGTCAGATGAAGCGTCACCGGCTTTATGCCCGGGCTCACAAAACCGGCCATACAAACGTCATATGATTGATTTCATTATGAGTCTTGCTCTTCGGGCTGCGAGCCCATCACCCAAAACAAGAGAATGACTATGGCAACTGGACAATATCTGCTCTGGAAGGATGCAGAGGGCAATGCGTTTCGTCCCGTCTCCCTGACCGGCACCGATCTGCTCAATAACCGCTACCTCAACAAGGGCACCGCCTTCACCGAGCAGGAGCGCGCCGATTTCGACCTTGATGGCCTGCTGCCGCCCCAGGTTCAGACCTTCGAGGCCCAGCTCGAGCGGGTCTATGAGGGCTTCAAGAGCGCCTGTAGCGACATCGAGAAGTATCAGAACCTGCGAGCACTGCAAGACAGAAACGAGACCCTCTTCTACGCCCTGCTGTCGCGTCACGTGGAGGAGATGACCCCCTATATCTATACCCCGACTGTCGGCAAGGCGTGTCAGGAGTTCAGCCACCGCTTCCAGAAGCCGCGCGGTCTCTATATCACACCGGGCAATGTGGATGACATGGGCAGTCAGGCTCGTCACTTCGATGCCAAGTCGATCCGCATCATCGTAGTCACCGACAGCCAGGGGATCCTGGGTATCGGCGATCAGGGGGTCGGCGGCATGGGTATCCCCATCGGCAAGCTCTCCCTCTATACCCTGGCTGCCGGCATTCATCCTGCCTGCTGTCTGCCCATTGCCCTCGACGTGGGCACCGACAACCAGACGCTGCTCGATGATCCCATGTATCTGGGTCAGCCGCACAAGCGGATCCGTGGCAAGGAGTATGAAGCCTTCATCGACAAGTTTGTTCAGGGGGTGCGTCGCCACTTCCCCAACGCCGTGCTGCAGTGGGAGGATTTCAGCAAGTCCAACGCCTTTGACAATCTGGCTCGCTATCAGCAGGCGCTCCCCTCGTTTAACGATGACATTCAGGGCACAGGGGCCGTGGTGCTGGCCGGCATCATTGGTGCCGTCAAGGCCAAGGGAGAAACCCTGGCCCACCAGAATTACCTGGTCTATGGCGCCGGCGCCGGTGGGGTGGGGGTGGCCGATCAGATCTGCGCCGGCCTCATTCGCGAGGGGCTCGATCCCCAGGCGGCGCGCGATCGCATCTATATCCTCGACACCCAGGGGTTGGTGTGTGACAACCGCGAGGGGCTCGATGAGTACAAGCGCCGCTACGCCAAGTCGGGCACCCTGCTGGCCAAGTGGCAGACGGAACAACCGGGCCGGGCGAATCTCGCCGATGTGCTGCGCCATGTGCCCATCACCGTGTTGCTGGGCACCAGCGGATCCGGTGGCGCCTTTGAGGAGCAACACATTCAGCTGATGCTCGAGCACAGTGAACGCCCCATGGTCTTCCCCCTCTCCAACCCCACCGCCAACTGCGAGGCGCTGCCCGAGGATATCTACCGCTGGAGCCAGGGGCGCGCCATCGTTGCCACCGGCAGTCCCTTCGCACCGGTCGACTATGAAGGGCGCCGCGTGCGCATCGGTCAGGGTAACAACGTCTTCATCTTCCCGGGGGTGGGGTTGGCCGCCATTGTCGGGCAGGTACGCGAGATTACCCCTGACATGTTCACCACCGCAGCGTTTGCCCTCTCGGAGTGCGTCGCCATCAAGGATCTGGAGCTGGGTACCGTCTACCCGCCGATCCGCGATCTGCGCGCCATCTCGGTTCATGTGGCAACCGCCGTGCTCAGAGAAATCGTGCGCCGGGACCCGGGTCATCCCCTGATCGGCCAGGATCTCGAACAGCATCTCCTCAGCCATATGTGGGAGCCCCTCTACCTGCCTTATCGCAAGGTGTGACCTGACAAGGGATGGCTCATGCCATCCCTATCCTCGCAGGGGGAGCCAGCGCCCGCTATGATGGCGGCAGGCGGTATCCTGCCAAGTCTGATGGCGAGTACCGATGTAGAGATCTTCCCGGTAGTCGCGACAGTAGAGGCCACTTTGTTGGCGGAACGTCCGAAGGGGAGTGATGCTACCAAAGTGGCGGTTCTCTACATTGCTCCAGGTGAGCGTCTCCCCTTTGGAACGCTCCTGCAGCGCTTGTTGCAATGTCTGGTTGGCAAGGCGTACATCCGCCTCATTCATCTCCTGATACAGGGGAGGCTGATTTTGATTGGCACATGCTGCCAGCCAGAGAGCCAGTAATGGGATCAGCGTTCGCATCATCTTCTCCTATTGCTTAAAACCGCTCTCGAGCGCTTGCCTTTCCTGCTCATCGTCGAGGGTACCATCCCCCCTCAGCTTATTGCCGCCGGCGTCGAGGTCGCTGCCGTTATCGTCGAGGGTGCCATCCCCCCTTAATGTGTTGCCGTTGGCATCGATGGCTTCGCCGGGATTATCTGCTAACCCATTGCCGAGTCCGCGGCCAGCTGCGTGACGTGCTCCTCCTCCATGGCGTTCACCACCGGCGTGGTGTTCACCGCCAGCATGGTGCTCGCCTCCTGCATGTTCCCCTTCGCCATGGGTGCCGTCATCGTGACCGTCATGATGACTGCCGCCATCGCTGTCGCTTCCTCCGCCGTCACTGCCGCTGCTGCCGCCATCGCTGTCGCTTCCTCCGCCGTCACTGCCGCTGCTGCCGCCATCGCTGTCGCTTCCTCCTCCGTCACTGCCACTGCTGCCTCCACCACCGCCTTCACCATCTTTGTTATGGACCACGAGATCCTGGGCGAAATAGGTGTGGTCGCCATCCAGCCTGAGGTTGAATAGCGGGGTGAGAGGGTCAGTCTTGAGCTGATAGAGGGTGGTGAGCGGGATCTCGTCAGGCTCCGGTGAGAGGGCGAGAGCCCCCTCTTCACAAGCCTGTGAGCTCCAACCTTGCAACACCATGCCACAAAGCAGGGGGCGCACGTTCAGGCTTCGATTTTCCTGTCGGGTCATGGCGGGATGAATGGCTGCCCAGCCATGTCGGGTCAGGAAGGGGTGTTCGGCCGTAAAAAACGGCGCCAGCCCATTGAGGCCGTAGAGTAGCCGGTTACCCAGTATGACGTACTCCACCGCCAGGACTCGGTTACTCCTTCCTGTGGCGGACATCACCCGATCACCGGCGCGCAGGGTCGCAATTGCCCTGCGTGAGCCATCGCTCATTCGCACCTGGGTGTCGCCGGTAAAACAGCACTTGGCAAAGGCCGCATTGGGTTGCCAGTGTCCCTGCTCGAAGTCATAGGTGACCGGCATCGCGTAGAGGGCCAAGGCGATTGCACCACTGAGTAACAAATGGCGCCGAGACAGGGGGTGACGGGTTTTCATGACATATCCTCACCTCAGCAGAGTCGTAACCTGGAGTATAGGAGAGGAGGGAAAGATCACTGGGTGGCAGCAAAACGATTGGCAAGTGAGATTAAAGTGCGTAAAATAGCGTTCTCGATGCTTGCAGCAACGAATCCCCTCCAAAATAGCGGTTTCATGCCCCCCGCAAGCAGGAAGTGATGGTCATTCAGGCAATGATGCCGATGCACATCACGAAAAATTCCTGAGTCGAATAGAAAGATGATGTTTTTAACATCTTCGACGAAAAATCCAAGGATGCACATGTTTTCCCACATAAAGCAAAGTGTCGCCGGGCTCCAGATCCTGTTCGTGGCCTTTGGCGCCATGGTGCTGGTGCCCCTGCTGACCGGACTCAACCCCTCGATGGCGCTGCTTGGCGCCGGTGTCGGCACCCTCTTGTTCCAGCTCTGCACCCGTCGCCAGGTTCCCATCTTCCTTGGCTCCAGCTTCGCCTTTATCGCTCCCATCATCTATGCCACCCAGACCTGGGGACTGCCCTCCACCATGTTTGGGCTGTTTGCCGCCGGTTTCATGTACTTCATTCTGGCCGGCATCATCCGGGTGCGTGGCATGGGACTGGTAAACCGCCTGTTGCCTCCCGTGGTCATTGGCCCCGTGATCATGGTGATCGGTCTGTCGGTGGCCCAGGTGGCGTGCAACATGGCCATGGGCCGCGCCGGTGGCGAGCAGGTGATGCCCCTCTCCACCGCCCTGACCCTCGCCGGCATCTCGCTGGCCGTGACCCTGATCGCCGCCGTCTTCTGCAAGGGCTGGGTCAAGCTTATTCCGATCTTGAGCGGTGTGGTGGCGGGCTATGTGGCCGCCGTGTTGATGGGAGAGGTGAACTTCGACGGTATGGTGAGCGCCCCCTGGCTGGCCATGCCCCACTTCGTGACTCCCGAGGTCAACTGGGCCGCCGCGCTGTTTATGTTGCCGGTGGCCATCGCCCCTTGCATCGAGCACATCGGCGGCGTGCTGGCCATCGGTGGTGTGACAGGCAAGGATTACACCAAGGAGCCGGGTCTGCATCGCACCCTGGCCGGTGATGGCTTCGGCGTTTGCTTCGCCGGCCTGATCGGTGGTCCCCCCGTCACCACCTATGCCGAAGTGACCGGCGCCGTGATGATCACCCGCAACTTCAACCCGGTGACCATGACCTGGGCCGCCGTGTTTGCCATCATCCTGGCCTTCTTCGGCAAGTTCAACGCCCTGCTCACCTCCATCCCCATGCCGGTGATGGGTGGCATCATGCTGCTGCTGTTCGGATCCATCGCCGCCATCGGTCTCAAGACCCTGGTCGAGTCCAAGGTAGATCTGGGTCTGGCGCGTAACATCGCCATCGTCGCCATCACCCTGACCGTCGGCATCGGCTCTCTGGAGATGAAGATCGGTGACTTTGCCCTGGCCGGTGTCGGCCTGGCATCGATTGCCGCCATCTTGCTCAACCTCATCCTGCCGATGCACTCCGAGCAGGGGGAGATGGCCTCGGCCCGCGACTAAGCGAGATGAGTGCCAATGCAAAGAAGCCACCTCAGGGTGGCTTCTTTCGTTAGGGGTCAGGCAGGTACGACCTCTTGACTGGTCGGACAGACAAGGGGCTTGAGCAGCTCGGCCAACTTGTAGAAGGTCTGCACCCGGGTGGTGCTGGGGCGCCAGACCAGGCCAATCTCCCGGGAGGCTTGCTCCCCCGGCGGCTGGATGGCGATGAGATCGCTGTTGTTGAGGATACCTGCATCGATGGCCATCTGCGGCAGGAAGGTGGTGCCAAGGCCGGCGCCAACCATCTCGACCAGGGTGTGCAGGCTGGTGGCCGCAAAGGGGTTGATCTTATCCTTGTCACGCAGGCGGCAGGCGCTGACCGCATGATCGGTCAGGCAGTGCTCCCGCTCGAGCAGGAAGATGCTCTGGTTGGGCAGCTCGCGATAGTCGAGCGGCATGTGCAGGCGGTCGGCCATCTCCTGGCGCATCACCATCTTGAAAGGATCGCTGCCGACCGACTTGCAGTGAAAACCGCCCACGTCGATGGGCAGGGCCAGGATCAGCAGATCCAGCTCCCCTTGCTCGAGCAGCTTGAGCAGGTTGGCGGTGGTGTCTTCGCGCAGCAGCAGCTCCAGCTCGGGATAGCTCTGTCCACACGCCTTGACCAACCGGCTCAGGAGGAAGGGGGCTATGGTGGGAATGCAACCCAGGCGAATCATCCCCTGCATCACCCCGCCCTGATGCTGCCCCAGCTCCATCATGTCGCGGGCATCGGAGAGCAACCTGCGCGCCCGCTCGACGATCTCGCTGCCGATGGGGGTCATGATGAAGCTCTTGTGATCCCGCTCGACCAGTTGCAGGTTCATCATCTCTTCGAGGTTCTGGATGCCGGTACTGAGGGTGGATTGGCTCACATGGCATGCCTTGGCGGCACGGTTAAAGTTCTTCTGCTCGTCCAGGGCGACGAGGTACTGCAGCTGTTTCAGGCTTGGCCAACGTTGCATAGAGTAAACCGATTAATGCTATCTAAATAATTCCATTTCACTAATTTAACACCGGGACTATATTATTGTCCCGGTCAACGTTGAGTCGCTTCAAACGAAACATGGCTCGGCGTATGAATCGCAACTCTAATCGATGAGGATACGAATATGGTACTGGTAGGCCGTCCCGCTCCCGATTTTACCGCCGCCGCCGTCATGGGTAGTGGCGAAATCGTCGACAGCTTCAATCTCTCTTCCCATATCAAAGGCAAGCCGGCAGTTCTGTTCTTCTATCCCCTGGACTTCACCTTTGTCTGCCCCTCCGAGCTCATCGCCTTCGATCACCGCTATGCCGAGTTCAAGGCCCGTGGTGTAGAAGTGATCGGCGTCTCTATCGACTCTCAGTTCAGCCACAACGCCTGGCGTAACACCAAGATCGAAGACGGTGGCATCGGCCCGGTGAAGTACCCGCTGGTTGCCGACGTCAAGCACGACATCTGCAAGGCCTATGACGTAGAGCATCCGGAGGCCGGTGTTGCCTTCCGTGGCTCCTTCCTGATCGACAAGGATGGCGTCGTGCGTCATCAGGTCGTCAACGATCTGCCGCTGGGCCGTAACATCGACGAGATGCTGCGCATGGTCGATGCCCTGCAATTCCACGAAGAGCACGGCGAAGTGTGCCCGGCTCAGTGGGAGAAGGGTAAGCAGGGTATGCAGGCTTCCACCGAAGGCGTGGCCAAGTACCTCAAGGAAAACGCCTCCAGCCTGTAAGGCTTGCGAGACGAAAAACCGGAGCCATGGGCTCCGGTTTTTTTATGGACGAAGGTCAATCCTCCTCATCGTCCTTGACCTCGCGGATCTTGTCCTTGTATTTGGGCAGCTCCTTCTCAAGGCGACGCATATCTTTGATTGCGTTAAGAAAGACCCCAAGTACAAAGAGCAGGGGGATGCCAATCCACAGCCACAGGTTCATCGCTCCTCCTCCCCGCTGATGGCGCAGTGGCGCTCGATGATCTCATCGAGTCGGTCCAGGATCAGCGCCTTGCCTTCAATGTCGCTCATGGCCAGCCGTTTGGCCAGCACATGGCGGTCGATTTGCAGGCCCCGGGCAAGGGGGGCATGGCTCAGATGCCAGGGCTCGTAGGCCACTCTCCCCCGGGTTCCACGATAGGGGAGAAAGAAGCCGAACTCTTCCATGTGTGCCTGCAGCCAGAGGGAGAGTTCGGCAAACCAGCCTCCTGCCTCATATTCCCAGGCCTCCAGTTGCAGCCCTGTGCCCTCGGGCAGGCGGTCGGGGTCATAGATGTCGAGATCCGTGCCCCAGTGGTGGCGGCTGATGCCGGGCAGAGCGCTCCAGCGCAGGATCGCCTCGAGTTTCTGCTCGTCGCTGAGGGTGGTCACGTCGAGCTGCTCTCCCTCTGCGCCAAGCAGGGGCCGCTCACCGCGCCACTTGCCGTTCCAGATGAGGAGCTGGCGCTCGAAACTGCGCCAGCTCGAGGCCGGCTGCAGATTGTGACCCTGGGCGCTGGCCGCCTGCTGCATGGCGGAGAAGGCGTGAGCCGTCTCCGGGGCCAGGCGGTGGGGGCCACTCCCCAGCAGGATCAGATGCTGGTCATCGATGCCGATCAACTGCTCCGGGGTCATGCCAGCAGGCGCTCCAGCACGCCCTGGTACATGTCGGCCAGCAGATCCAGATCGCTTGCCTTGATGCATTCGTTGACCTTGTGGATGGTGGCATTGACCGGCCCGAGTTCGATCACCTGGGCGCCGGTCGGGGCGATGAAGCGCCCGTCCGAGGTTCCCCCCGTGGTCAGCAGCGCGGGACGTTGGCCGTTGACCGCATCGATGGCGGCCACGGTGGCGTCGAGCAGGGCGCCGGTGTCGGTCAGGAAGGGCTCGCCGGAGAGGGTCCAGCTCAGCTCGTAATCGAGTCCATGGCGAGCCAGCAGGCTGTCGACCCGCTCCTTGAGCCCCTCGGCGGTCGACTCGGTGCTGAAGCGGAAGTTGAACTGCACGCTGAGTTCGCCCGGAATGACGTTGGAGGCGCCGGTGCCACCGCCGATATTGGCGATCTGGAAGCTGGTGGGGGGGAAGAAGTCGTTACCCCGATCCCACTCGGTGGCGGCCAGCTCGGCCAGGGCCGGCGCCGCACGATGGATCGGGTTATCCGCCAGGTGGGGGTAGGCCACATGCCCCTGTACCCCCTTGACCAGCAGATCGCCGGTGAGTGAACCACGGCGGCCGTTTTTCACCACGTCCCCCACCTGGGCGGTGGAAGAGGGCTCACCGACGATGCACCAGGTGATCTTCTCGTCACGCGCCTCGAGGGTCTCGATCACGCGTACCGTGCCGTTGATAAAGGGCCCCTCCTCGTCAGAGGTGATGAGGAAGGCAATGGAGCCAGGGTGCTCCGGGTGAGCGGCGACGAAGCGCTCCACCGCCACCACCATGGCCGCGAGGGAGCCCTTCATGTCGGCGGCGCCGCGACCATAGAGCATGCCCTCCTCGAGGGTTGGCTCAAACGGCGGGGTGCGCCACTTCTCCAGCGGGCCGGCCGGCACCACGTCGGTGTGGCCGGCAAAGCAGAAGAGGGGACCATCATTGCCGCGGCGTGCCCAGAGGTTGGTGGTGTCTTCGAACACCATGGGTTCGAGTACGAAACCGAGGGCGGCGAGACGCTCGCCCATCAGGGTTTGGCACCCCTCGTCGAGGGGGGTGACGGAGGGGCGGCGGATCAACTCCTTGGCCAGCTCGATGACATCAGACATCGGGGTCATCCTTGGGTATGAAACAGGGTTTGGTATTGCTCGGCCTTGAAGCCGAGATGGAAGGCGTCCCCCAGTTGCAGCACGGGGCGCTTGATCATGGCCGGTTGGGCCAGCATCAGGGCACGAGCGCGCTCCCGGTCGAGATCGACCTTTTGGTCATCGGGCAAGGCGCGGAAGGTGGTGCCACGGGTATTGAGCAGGGCCTCCCAGCCGAGGGTGTCGAGCCAGCCATCCAGCGCCGCCTCATCGAGGCCATCGGCGCGCACATCGTGAAAGCGGTAGTCGATGCCGGCCGCCTCCAGCCACTTGCGGGCCTTCTTGATGGTGTCGCAGTTCTTGATCCCGTACATCACCACTTGCATTGTGTTCTCCACTTACTCTCCTCGAAGCGACCGATTCTGGCATCGGCAGGGCGGCCAGGCAACCGTCACACGGTCTGCAGATCGGCGCACCAGCGTCTTAGTCTGCCCGAGAACCAGTTAAGCAGTGCGTCTCCTTCATCCCGCCGGTGGCGGATCTGGCTGATGGCAAAGCGTGGCAGCGGGAAGAGGGTCGCTATCTCGGTCAGCTCCAGATGCTCCATCAGGGGGGCGAGCACCCGGGCTGGCGAGGTGAGCAGCAGCCCCGAGCGAGAGAGGATAAAGGGAGCCGAGAGAAAACTCTGCACGATGAGCTGGGTGTGACGTTTGAACCCCTCCCGGAGCAGGATCTCGTCGAGGACCCCCCCCTCCGAGCCACGCGGGGCAACCAGCAGGTGATCGGCGTTGGCAAAGGCCTCGTAGTCGATCCGTTGGCCCGCGCAGGGGTGCTGCCTGCTGGCTACACAGATCAGCCGGTCCTCGAGCAGGCGAATCAGCTCGAAGCGGCTGGGCACCTCATCTTGCTTGGTAATGACCATGCTCACCGTGCCCTCGTCGAGCAGGCGCTCATAATCGGCGCCGAGGGGCATGATATGAAGGGTGAGGTGAGGGGCCTCCTGATGGAGCTGCTCGATGAGGCCGGGCAGGATCACGTACTCCATATAGGTGTGAGCGGCGATGCGCAGGGTACCGGTAAATTCGGTGGGCTCGGGCGGCGCCGGTGGGAGCAGGGTCTGCTCGACCGACTGCAATATCTCGCGCAGGGGTTGTCGCAGCAGCAGAGCCTTGGCGGTCGGCTCCATTCCCTGGGGGGTCCGCACCAGCAGGGGATCGTCATACATGGTGCGCAGCCGGGCCAGTGCACGACTCACGGCGGGTTGGCTCATGGCCAGTCGCTCGGCTGCCTTGGTGGTGTTGCACTCATCGAGCAGCACCTTAAGGATCACCAACAGGTTGAGGTCAAGTCCTCGTAAATTCGTTTTGTGCATAATGTAATGCTAATAAATCATTTCCTTAAGTGGGGACTCCACTTTAGTCTCTTTCACCGTCGAATGTCAGCATGGTTCCTTTGCGGCCTCTGCCGTGGAGGAGGTGTGATGGTCATCGCTCCCCAAGCGTGGTGCCGGGGAGTGGTGAGTCGACAGCCTGAACTCTTTCTCCGGGAAACCGGAGTGTTGCTTGCTTTACCCCGCCCAGTGGCGGGGTTTTTTCTGCGCTTCTCCCGGGCCCGCTGCTCCTCCCCTTTTCGATCTCTTTCACGATACCGATGCGCTATTCGTGTGCAATTGGCCGTTTTCTGGTATCAAGGAGTGGCATCACAGGTCGTGATGTTGTTCAAATGAGCTTCGATTTTAAGGAAAGGTTGAATTTTTGTGTGTTTTTCCGTTTTTTCTTTACGTATAATCGCGCCCGCAAACGGATTACAACAAGAACCCTCTGCAGTTAAGGAAAGAACATAATGGCTATCGAACGTACCTTCTCCATCGTCAAGCCGGATGCCGTCAGCAAGAACCTGATCGGTGCCATCTACAACCGTTTTGAAACCGCCGGCCTGCGTATTGTTGCCGCCAAGATGCTGCACATGACCCGTGAACAGGCCATGGGCTTCTATGCCGAGCACGAAGGTAAGCCCTTCTTCGAGGGTCTGGTCAACTTCATGACCTCCGGTCCCGTCATGGTACAGGTGCTGGAAGGCGAAGAGGCCATCCGCCGTCACCGCGAGATCATGGGTGCCACCAACCCGAAAGAGGCCCTGGCCGGCACCCTGCGCGCCTGCTTCGCCGAGAGCATCGATCGCAACGCCGTACACGGCTCCGACGCCCCGGCCTCTGCCGCTCGCGAGATCGCCTATTTCTTCGGTGACAACGAAATCTGCCCGCGCGGTTAATCCGGCGTGGTAACGAGGGGGGGGAGCCTGGGCTCCCCCCCTTGCTTTTTCTCTATTCCCGGTTGTTCTGTGGGTGGAAAGGCACCACCATTATTTGTACAATGCCGCGCCCTTTTTACGGGGTCTGTCAATTTGTCTGAGGTTCTGATGAGCGAAATGAAAACCAACCTGCTGGATCTGGATCGCGATGCACTGCGCGCCTTCTTCGTCGAATTGGGCGAAAAGCCGTTTCGTGCCGATCAGGTGATGAAGTGGATCTATCACTTCGGTTGCGACGATTTCGATCAGATGACCAACGTCAACAAGGTGTTGCGCGAGCGCCTCAAGGCCATCGCCGAGATCCGCGCCCCCGAGATCAGCCGCGAGCAACGCTCCTCCGATGGCACCATCAAGTGGGCCCTGCAGGTGGGAGATCAGGAGGTCGAGACTGTCTACATTCCGGAAGAAGATCGCGCCACCCTGTGCGTTTCTTCCCAGGTGGGCTGTGCCCTCGAGTGCAAGTTCTGCTCCACCGCCCAGCAAGGGTTCAACCGCAACCTGCGGGTCTCCGAGATCATCGGTCAGGTGTGGCGTGCGGCCAAGGTCGTGGGGGGCAAGCGCCCCATCACCAACGTGGTGATGATGGGGATGGGTGAGCCCCTGCTCAACCTGGCCAACGTGGTACCGGCCATGAAGCTGATGCTCGATGACTACGGCTTTGGTCTCTCCAAGCGTCGGGTCACCCTCTCCACCTCCGGGGTGGTGCCGGCACTGGATCTGCTCGGCGAGCAGATCGACGTGGCGCTGGCCATCTCCCTGCACGCGCCCAACGACAAGCTGCGTTCCGAGATCATGCCGATCAACGATAAATACAACATTGAGGCCTTCCTCGCCGGCGTGCGCCGTTATCTGGAGAAATCCAATGCCAACCAGGGTCGCGTCACCGTGGAGTATGTGTTGCTCGATCATATCAATGATGACATGCAGCATGCCCATGAGCTGGCCCAGGCGCTCAAGGATACCCCGAGCAAGATCAACCTGATCCCCTTCAACCCCTTCCCGGGTAACCCCTATGGCAAGCCGAGCAACAGCCGGATCGATCGCTTCTCCAAGGTGCTGATGGAGTACGGTTTTACCGTGATCGTGCGAAAGACCCGGGGTGATGATATCGATGCCGCCTGTGGCCAACTGGTCGGCGATGTCATCGACCGTACCAAGCGCACCATGAAAAAGCGGATGCAAGAAGAGGGTATTTCCGTCAAAATGGTCTAATCTTCAAGCTCTTGCGTTGGGATGGACCATGGATAGTCGAATCCTGTTGATGGGGGCAGTGCTGGTGGCACTGCCCGCTTGTGTGACCGAAACCTCTTATGTCGGGCAAACCGGTACCCAGCATGAGGTGATGGGCCCCGATTACAAGGCGGCCGCCAAGACCCGTCTCGATCTCGGTCTGCAATACCTGCGCAAGGGCAATCCGGAACAAGCCAAGTTCAACCTCGACCGCGCCCTGCAATACGACGAAAACAACCCGGAAGTCTATCTGGGTTACGCCTACTTCTATCAGTCCGTGAAGGATTACACCGCCGCCGAGCGCAGCTATCGCAAGGTGCTCGAACTCGATCCCCATGCCGCCGATGCCATGAACAACTACGGTGCCTTCCTCTGTGCCCGTCAGCGCTACGATGAGGCGGATCAGATGTTCAATCGCACCGTGGTTGAGCCCGGCTACGCCAAGATCGCCGACACCTATGAAAATGCGGCGATCTGCGCGACACAAAGCGGCAAAAATGAGAAAGCGAGTGAGTACTATCGTCTGGCCTTGGGGTATAATCCGCGCAAACCGAGCCTGCTGTTGGATCTGGCCGATATCTCACTCACTCACAACAAGCCCGATGATGCCCAGGCCTATCTGACCCGATACGGGGAGGTGGCGGTGGAGAGTCCGGCCAGCTTGTGGTTGCGTCTTCGCCTCGCCCAATCTCTCGACAGGCCAGCCCAATTGCACCAGTATGGTTCGCAACTGGTTGAACAGTTTCCCAATTCGCAACAAGCCAAGCGTTACTTAGCCAATGACTACTGAACAGCAATTTGATTCCCAAGACTCCTCCCCGGTAGTTGGCCCAGGCCAGTTGCTGCGCACAGCCCGTGAAGCCATGGGTTGGAGCCGTGAGCAGGTCGCATCCCGCCTTCATCTTCGCCTTACCCTGATTGCGGCCATCGAGTCTGATACTTACGACAAACACACGTCACCCACCTTTATCCGCGGCTATCTGCGTACCTACGCCAAGCTGGTCGGTATCGAGGAGGGCAAGATCCTGGAAGCCTATGCCCATCTCGGCCTGGAGCCGGTGCAGGGCGTCAACATGCAGAGCTTCTCCAAGCGTACCCGCCGTGAGGCCAGCGACAGCCGGCTCAAGATCGTCACCTGGTTGGTGGTGCTGGCACTGGCGGGTCTGCTGGTGGCCTGGTGGTGGCAGGAGTCCAATCGCCGCGCAGCCGGTCAGGAGCAGCTCGCCGCCAGCGAGACGGCCGCCCCGGCCGAGGCCACACTCGCCGACCTGGTTCCGGCCGAAACGCCGTTGTTGCCTGCCGCCGAGCAGCCCCCGCTGAGCGATGTCAGCGAGGCCGGGGTCGCCGTCGGTGCGCCAGAGGATGGCGCAGCGAACAGTGATGCTCCGGTGGCCAGTGCGGCGACCGCTACCCAGACCCCCGAGCCGGCCCCGGCCGACGAGCAGGGGAGTGCCGTGCCCCAGCTCAAGATGAGTTTCACTGCCGACTGCTGGCTGGATGTGAAAGATGCCAGTGGCAAGAGCCTGTTTAGCGGTCTCAAGCGCGCCAATGACGAGCTGCTGCTGGAAGGGAAGGAGCCCCTGCGCCTGCATATTGGCGCCCCCATGGCCATCCGTATTCAATACAAGGGTCAGGAGATCGACATGAGCCGTTACAACAACGGCCGTACCGCCCGTATGACCCTGCCGCAGGAGTAAGATGCCCATGTCTTCCCACGCATCTCCCATCGTTCGCCGCAAGTCCCGGCAGATCATGGTCGGCAATGTGCCGGTGGGGGGCGATGCCCCCATCACGGTGCAGACCATGACCAACACCAAGACCACGGATGTGGCCGCCACGGTCGAGCAGATCCGCCGTATCGAGCGGGTCGGTGCCGACATCGTGCGGGTCTCGGTGCCCACCATGGAGGCGGCCGAAGCGTTTCGCCTCATCAAGGAGCAGACCCGCATCCCCGTGGTCGCCGACATCCATTTCGACTACCGCATCGCCCTCAAGGTGGCCGAGTACGGTGCCGACTGCCTGCGCATCAACCCGGGCAATATCGGCAACGAGCAGCGTATCCGCGCCGTGGTCGACTGTGCGCGGGATCTCAACATCCCGATCCGTATCGGGGTCAACGGCGGATCGCTCGAGCGCGATCTGCAGGAGAAGTACGGTGAGCCGACCCCCGAGGCGCTGGTGGAGTCTGCCCTGCGCCACGTGGACTACCTCGACAAGCTGGACTTCCAGAACTTCAAGGTGAGCGTCAAGGCGTCCGATGTCTTCCTGGCGGTCGGCGCCTATCGCCTGCTGGCCAGGCAGATAGAGCAGCCCCTGCATCTGGGGATCACCGAGGCGGGCGGCTTCCGCGCCGGTGCGGTGAAGTCCTCCATCGGCCTTGGCATGTTGCTGGCCGACGGCATCGGTGACACCCTGCGCATCTCGCTCGCCGCCGATCCGGTGGAGGAGGTGAAGGTGGGCTTCGATATTCTCAAGTCCCTGCGCATCCGCTCCCGTGGCATCAACTTCATCGCCTGTCCCTCCTGCTCCCGTCAGGAGTTCGACGTCATCGGTACGGTCAACGAGCTCGAGCAGCGCCTCGAGGACATCATCACGCCCATGGATGTCTCCATCATTGGTTGTGTGGTGAACGGTCCCGGTGAGGCGCTGGTGTCGGATCTGGGGCTCGCCGGTGCGGCCAACAAGAGCGCCTTCTACGAGGGCGGACAGCGGGTCGACCGGCTCGATAACAAGGCGCTGGTGCCGGTGCTGGAGCAGCGTATCCGTGCCCGTGCCGCCATGCTGGATCCGAGCAACCAGATCCAGGTGGACGAGCGTTAATCCATGGCGGGCCACCTCGGGTGGCCCGTGCCGTTTCGAATGGTCGCTTTCTCGTCCCTCCAACCCGGTTTTACCTCGTGGGGGAAAGTCCCTATAATGCGGCCAATTTTCACGTCTTTTTCTTGAGTATCAACGTGGCAAAACAGATCCAAGCGATTCGCGGTATGAATGATTGCCTGCCGGAGCAGAGCCCGGCCTGGCAGAAAGTAGAAGAGATCCTGCGCCAGGTGATGGCCGGCTATGGCTACAGCGAGATGCGTATGCCCATCGTCGAGCAGACCCCCCTGTTCAAGCGTGCCATCGGTGAGGTGACCGACGTGGTCGAGAAGGAGATGTACACCTTCAGCGACCGTAACGACGAGAGCCTGACCCTGCGTCCGGAGGGGACCGCAGGGTGCGTGCGCGCCTGTATCGAGCACGGCCTCATCTATAACCAGGAGCGCCGGGTTTGGTACACGGGCCCCATGTTCCGCTACGAGCGTCCCCAGAAGGGTCGCTATCGCCAGTTCCACCAGTTTGGTGTCGAGGTGTTTGGCCTCAACGGCCCGGACATCGATGCCGAGCTTATCCTGCTCACCCATCGCCTGTGGCGCCTGTTTGGCATCGCCGATCATGTGACCCTGCAGCTCAACACCCTGGGCCAGAGCAGCGAGCGCGCCGCCTACCGGGATGCCCTGGTTGCCTTCCTCGAGCAGCATCAGGATCTGCTCGACGAGGACAGCCGTCGCCGCATGTACAGCAACCCTCTGCGGGTGCTCGACTCCAAGGACGAGCGGGTACAGGCCCTGCTGGCCGACGCGCCGCGCCTGATGGATTACCTCGGTGAGGAGAGCCGTGCTCACTTCGAGGGACTCAAGCGCCTGCTCGAGGCTGCCGGCATCGCCTATGAGGTGAACGAGCGCCTGGTGCGCGGCCTCGACTACTACAACCTGACCGTGTTCGAGTGGGTCACCACCAGCCTGGGTGCCCAGGGCACCGTCTGTGGCGGTGGTCGCTATGATGGCCTGGTCGAGCAGCTCGGTGGCCAGGCTACCCCGGCGGTCGGTTTTGCCATGGGGATGGAGCGTCTGGTGTTGCTGCTCGAGACCCTCGAGCTCAACAAGGATGTGCCGCCTGCCGTCGACGTCTATCTCGCCATGGTGGGCGAGGGGAGCGAGACAGCCGGTTTCATGCTGGCCGAGCGCCTGCGCGATGCCCTGCCGACCCTGCGTCTGATGAACCACTGTGGTGGCGGCAACTTCAAGAAACAACTCAAGCGTGCCGACAAGAGCGGCGCGTCCATTGCCCTGATCCTCGGCGAGAGCGAGGTTCAACATGGCGAAGTGACCATCAAGTATCTGCGTGGCCAGGCCGAGCAGGTGACCGTCAAGGTTGACGAGGCCATCGCTCTGCTGGCCGACAAAGGAGAGTAACGTGGAAGTCTATACCACCGAAGAACAACAGGTTGAGGCCATCAAGGGGTGGTGGAAGGAGAACGGTACCTCGATCGTCGCCGGTACCGTGCTGGGTCTGGCTGGCCTCTTTGGCTGGCGTTTCTACAACGATCACCAGCTCTCCAACATGCAGCTGGCCTCTGCCGAATACGGCAAGGTGACCATGGCCCTGGCCCAGGGTGACGAGAAGGCCTACGGGGAGGTCGAGGCCTTCATCAAAGCCAACCAGGGTGACGCCTATGGGGATCTCGCCGCGCTGGAGCTGGCCTCCGCCGCCGTCAAGGCGGGCAAGCTGGATCTGGCTGTCACCCAGCTGACCCCGATCGCCGACAAGAGCGATGCCGCCGTGCAGGCCATCGCCGCAGTTCGTCTGGCCCGTATCCTGGCCGAGCAGGGTAAGGCCGATGAGGCCCTGGCTCGCCTGGCCAAGGTTCAGGACGAAGGATTCAAGGCCCAGGTGGCCGAGGTGCGCGGTGACATCCTGCTGGCCCAGGGCAAGCGGGAAGAGGCGCGCGATGCCTATCAAGCCGCTGCCGATGCGGGTGGCCTTCAGACCAGCCCCGAGCTGCGCCTGAAGATGGATGATCTGGCCCTGCCGGCCCCGGCTCTGGATGAGAAGCAGGATGCGTAATCTGTTCAAGAAAGTAGTATTGGGAGCCGCCGTCTCCCTGGCCCTGCAGGGGTGCTCCCTGTTTAGCAGTGATGAAGACGTGAACCCCATGGCGCCGCTGCCGACCATAGAGTCTGCCTTCCAGGCCAAGACCGACTGGAGCAGCTCCATCGGTGGTGGTATCGGTGACTTCTACTCCCAACTGCGTCCCGCCATCAACGGGGACCGTATCTACGCCGCCTCCCGCGACGGAGACGTGACCGCCCTCGAGCGCGGTAATGGCAAAGAGGTGTGGAGCGTCGATCTGGGGGATCTCGAGATCAACGCCGACAAGCGCAGCGCCCGCCTCTCCGGCGGTCTGACCCTGGCCTATGGCAAGATCTTCCTCGGCTCCGAGAACGGGGTGGTCTATGCCCTGTCCGAGGAGAAGGGTGAGGTGCTGTGGCAGGTCAATGTGCCCGGCGAAGTGGTGGCGAGCCCCGCCGTGGCCGACGGTCACGTGGTGGTGCTGACCACCTCGGGTCAGCTGATCGCCCTGGACTCCGAAGATGGCAAGCAGCTCTGGTCCCTCTCCGAAGAGCAGCCGCCCCTGACCCTGCGTAGCGCCGCGACCCCGGTGATCACCAACGGTGCCGTGCTCTACGGCCGCGCCGACGGGCGTGTCGGCATCGCCCTGCTGAGCAACGGCCAGCCGGTGCGTCAGTCCAAGGTGGCTGACCCGCGCGGTGCCACCGAGCTCGATCGCATGGTCGATGTGGACGCCACGCCCCTGGTGGCCGGTGATGAGCTCTACGCCATCGCCTACAACGGCCAGCTGGTCGCGCGCAAGCTGCTCTCCGGCGACGAGGTGTGGAAGCGCAAGTACTCTGCCTACCGCGACATGGCGGTAAGCGGTGCCGACATCTTTATCACCGATAGCCGCAGCCATCTGTTTGCGGTGGACAAGCGTAACGGTCTGGAGCTCTGGTCCAATACCAAGCTCGAGAACCGCACCGTGACTGCCCCCGTGGTACTGGGTGACTATGTGGTGGTCGGGGACGTGGAGGGTTACCTCTACTGGATCGATCGTTTCGATGGCACTATCAAGGCAATGCAAGAGCTCGACAGCAGCGGCCTCTATGCGGCGCCCCTGGTGGACGGGGATACACTCTATATCCAGAGCCGTAGCGGCAAGCTGTACGCCATCAAGCGTCCTTGACCGACCCCGAAGGTATGTTGATGGCTCCTGGTCTTCGGACCCGGAGCCTTTGTCGTCTTATCGAAGCCGCGTATGGCCCCTGGATAAGACCCGAATAATGAGGCTTTTATGACTCCTGTTGTTGCCCTGGTGGGGCGCCCCAATGTGGGGAAATCCACCCTGTTCAACCGCCTGACCCGCACTCGTGACGCCCTGGTGGCCGACTTTCCCGGTCTGACCCGGGATCGCAAATATGGCCAGGCCAAGCTGGGCGAGCTGGAATTCATCGTGGTCGATACCGGCGGTATCGACGGCTCCGAAGAGGGCATTGAACTCAAGATGGCCGAGCAGTCCCTGCAGGCTATCGAGGAGGCCGATGTGGTGCTCTTCATGGTGGATGCCCGTGCCGGTCTGACCGCTGCCGACATCGCCATCGGCGAGCACCTGCGCAAGTGCCACAAGAAGGTGTTTCTGGTGGCCAACAAGACCGACGGTATCGACGGGGACTCTGCCAGTGCCGAGTTCTATGCCCTGGCACTGGGTGACGTTTACCAGATCGCGGCGGCGCACGGCCGCGGCGTGCTGAGCCTGCTCGAGCTGGCCCTGGCCCCCCACCTGGAGGCCCTGGTGGCCGAGGGCGACGAGGAGCCCGAGGAGGAGGAGTTCGACGAAGAGGCCCTGGTGCGCATGCTGGCGGAAGGGGAGTTCAACCCCTCCGACGAGGAGGAGAAGCAGGATCGCTACGCGGATCTGCCGGTCAAGTTTGCCATCGTCGGTCGTCCCAACGTGGGCAAGTCCACCCTCACCAACCGCATGCTGGGTGAAGATAGGGTCATCGTCTACGACATGCCGGGGACCACCCGCGACTCCATCTACATCCCCCTCGAGCGCGACGGCAAGAAGTATGTGGTGATCGACACCGCCGGGGTACGTCGCCGCGGCAAGGTGCACGAGACGGTGGAGAAGTTCTCCGTCATCAAGACCCTCAAGGCCATCGAGGATGCCAACGTCTGCCTGCTGGTGATCGACGCTCGCGAGACCATCACCGATCAGGATCTCAGCATCCTCGGTTTCGTGCTCAACTCCGGTCGCTCCGTGGTGCTGGTGGTGAACAAGTGGGACGGCCTGGATCAGAAGGTCAAAGACGACGTGAAGAGCGAGCTGGACCGCCGTCTGGGCTTTATCGACTTCGCCCGCGTCCACTTCATCTCCGCCCTGCACGGCAGCGGTGTGGGCCACCTGTTCGAGTCCATCGACGAGGCTTATGTGTCGGCGACCCGCCGTACCAGCACCGCCATGCTGACCCGTATCATGCAGATGGCCCAGCAGGACCACCAGCCGCCCATGGTGCGTGGCCGCCGGGTCAAGCTGAAGTATGCCCACGCCGGTGGCTATAACCCGCCGCGTATCATCATCCACGGCAACCAGGTGGACGATCTGCCGGACTCCTACAAGCGTTACCTGATGAACTACTTCCGCAAGTCCCTGAAGATCATGGGGACGCCGATCCGGATCGAGTTCCAGGAGGGGGCCAACCCGTTCGAGAACAAGAAGAACGTGCTGACCCTGAGCCAGGAGCGTCAGCGCAAGCGCCTGATGAAGCTCAAGGGCAGCAAGAAGTAATTCAGACGGCCGCCCCTCGGGGTGGCCGTTTACATTGAGGAGAAGTGACGATGAGCACGGTACAATGCCCCGGTTGCGGGGAGGGGATCGACACCCGGGGCCGGGAGGTGACCTGTGGTCACTGCCAGCGTCTGGTGCGGATCCTGCCTCTGTGCCCCGATTGTGGTGAGCCCCTGGAGCGGCTCAAGGCGTGTGGAGCGGTGGACTACTTCTGCAACCGCTGCAACAGCCTCATCTCCAAGTCGCGGGTCAGGTTTGACGCCACCCTGGCGTGAGTGGCCAGCCCCTGGCTCCTGATAGCAAAAGCCCCGGTCATCTGGCCGGGGCTTTTGCTTTGTGAGAGGGCTTACTCCTGGTAGAGCCCCAGGTTGGCCTTGGCATAGGCCTCAAAATCGGTGCAGCCACCGATGTGCACCTCGTCGAGGAAGATCTGGGGCACAGTGTTGACCGGCTTGCCGGCGCTCTTGGCCAGGTCTTCCTTGGTGATCCCCTCGGCGTGGATGTCCACGTAGCGGAAGTTGAAGTCGTCGCGTTGGGCCTTGAGGGTCTCGGCGATCTGCTCGGCGCGAACACAATAGGGGCAGCCGGGACGGCCGAAGATGACTGCAAACATGTTGATTCTCCAATTTCATCGGGCCCGCCCAGCATAGCGAGGGTAAGCCCGGTGGGGAAGTGCAAAGATCCGATGCCCTTATTCGGCGATCTGAATCGCCTGGTTCTGGTAGATGCTCTCGAGCACCCCCTTCTCGAAGGTGGTCCAGGGCCAGCGCGCCTTGCTGGCGCGATAGCGTTCGTGGGTGGCGGGATCGAGGGACAGGGAGTTTTGGAACATCACAAACGCCTTGCGCTGGCCATTGGCCGTGTCCATGAAGCCGGCCAGGTTGGAGGCCCCGGTGACGGTGCCGGTCTTGGCATGTACCCGGTTCTTCATGAAGGGGGCGGTGACCGAGCCACGCCAGGCCAGGGTGCCGTCCACCTGGGAGGAGGGGAGCAGACGAATGAAGTCCAGGGTGGCGTCGTTGCGCTGGATATAGGCGAGCACCTCCAGCATCTGGCGGGCGCTCACCAGATTGTGGGCAGAGAGGCCGGAGCCGTCGGCCAGGCTGGCGTTGTCCAGGTTGATCCCCACCTTGCCGAGGATGGCGCGCACCGCCTTGGTGCCGCTTCTGAAGCTGCCCGGCATGTTGTAGTAGTGGCGGCCGACGGTCTTGAGGAAGGTGTCGGCATAGAGGTTGTCGGAGCGCTTGAGCATGTGCGACAGCAGCTCAGGCAGGGCCTTGGAGCTGTGGCTGGCCAGCGTCTCGGCGCCGACCGGGGCCTGATGGGTCAGGCGCAGGGCTCCGTCGTGGCTAATGCCGGCACGATCCATGGCCCAGCGGATGTTGTCCCAGCCCCAGGCCTCGAGATCGTAGATGGCAAAACGCAGCCCCTGGGGATCCTTGCTCGGGGCGATACAGCCGCGCAGGTCGTAGTGGTTGCCGCGTGCCATCTCCACCTCGAGGGCGCAGGACTGGCGGGCCATGTCCCCGTAGGTCATCACATCCACCTCTTCTGCGCTGATGCTGATGGGCACGCCAGCCGGGCTGCTCGCGCTGGCGGGGCGGCCAATCTGGGTCGCGGTGACGGTACCGTAGGCGCAGTTCTTGTCGATGATGACGGCCCCCACAGGGGCGGTGAAGCAGAGGGATTGATCCCCCCACGACCAGCCGTTGCCGCGCTCATAGCCGTTGTAGGCGCCGGTGTTGACGTAGACGTTGCCGGTGATGCGCTTGATGCCGAGTTGTTTGAACAGGCTCAGCAGGTCCATGCGTCCCAGGGTGGGGTCACCGACGAAGTTGATCCAGAGATCCCCGTTAAGGGTATCGCCGCTCTTTGCGCCCGGCTTGGCCTGGATCTCGGTGACAAAGCGAAAGTCGGCGCCGAGCTCCAGGCGTGCCGCCAGGGCGGTGATCACCTTCATGGTGGAGGCCGGGGTCATGAGATCGTCGAGGTTGTGCTGATATTCGAGGCCGTTTGCGCCCATCACGGCGATGGCGGCATGGCCCCCCTTGGGAGGGGTCAGCGGTGCGGCCTGGACCGCGACGGAGGTGAGGGCGCAAAGCCCGATCAGAAAGCGCTGCATGAAGGATCCTTACTCGTCCCGGGCGCTGTCGGCAGTACGGTAGCGCCCCTGGTAGTCGAAAATTTTCTCTTTGATTTGCCAAAAGCGTCCCGACTGGCGAGCTATCACGAAGTCGGGATGCCGAAACTGCGGCTCGGCGGCCAGCACCGCATCGAGGGTGGCGAACTGGGGCTCCAGGCCGGGAGCGCGCCAATGATGACGCACAAAGACCTGCTGAAACAAGCGCCGCGCAGCCGGCGTGGCGAAAGAGTAGTAGTCGGTGAGGGTGGTACCGTCCTCGTCGTGGTAGGTCACCTCGAGCCTCTCCCCCTGTTTGCCCTCCCCCTTGGCAAGGGAGAGCCCGCTACAGCGGATCACCATGCACCCCTTGAGGTTGAGGGCCGCCTTGAGCTGGTCGTCCGGGTCGACCAACACCTGATCGCAGGCGTGGCAACGGCGCGCGGCGATGTCGTTTTCCGCGCCGCAGCCGGGACAAATCTTGGCGCGAAAACGGTAATCGCACTCCTCGCGCGTCCCCTCGTCATTTTCCAGAAAGCCCTGGCAGCGCCGGCCATAGTGTTCGATGACCTTGCCCTCTTCGTCGACCTTGCCCCAGAAGGTGTTGGCAAAGCCGCAGGCGGGGCAGAGCACCTGTACCGGCACATTGTCCCCCTTGGGGCGTGGCTCTCCCACCTCGGGGTCGAACAGCTTGATGTTGTTACCGGCGTAATCGACCACCAGGCAATCTTCCTTGCCGGGGGCCAGGCGCAGGCCGCGTCCGACGATCTGCTGGTAGAGGGAGACCGAATCGGTGGGGCGCAGCAGGGCGATGAGATCCACGTGGGGGGCGTCAAAGCCGGTGGTGAGCACAGAGACGTTGACGAGGTATTTGAGCTCGCGCGCTTTGAAGGCACTGATCAACGCGTCGCGCTCCGGCCCCGGAGTGTCACCGGTGACCAGGGCCACCGCCTCGCCGGCCTCGCTCAGACGGGTGGCAATTTC
The DNA here is from genome assembly GCF_000820105.1 of Aeromonas schubertii. Lineage (GTDB taxonomy): Bacteria > Pseudomonadota > Gammaproteobacteria > Enterobacterales > Aeromonadaceae > Aeromonas > Aeromonas schubertii. The sequence goes on from NZ_CDDB01000001.1 coordinate 174,513, forward strand.
ACGGGCGTGCTCCACGGTGGCGGCGAAGATCATCACCCCCTGGCGATCGCTGGCGTAGTCGCGGATCTGCTCGAGGATATGGGGGGTGACCCGGGCCTGGCGTTTGAGCTCCCGATTCACCTCGGCGTCGTCGAACAGACCACCCGGGCGAGCGGCCAGCTTGCTGAAGTCGTAGTGGACTATGGGGGCATCGATGAGGCGAGGCGGGGTCAGGTAGCCGTTTTTGATCATAAAGCGCAAGGGGAGCTCGAACACGCAATCCCCAAACAGACGCTCGCCACGGCTCTTGACCATGCCGTGATAGTGGCGCCGGTAGATCCACCCCAGCCCCATGCGATAGGGGGTGGCGGTGAGGCCGAGGATCTTGAGATCCGGGTTGGCCATGCGCAGGTGAGCGATCACCTGGTGGTACTGGCTCTCATCGTCCAGCGACACCCGGTGGCACTCGTCGATGATGAGCAGCGAAAACGCGCCGTCGAAGGCCTCCAGGTTGCGCGCTACCGACTGCACCGAGCCAAATACCACCTGGGCACTCGACTCCTTGCGCGAGAGCCCGGCGGCGAAAATGTCTGCCGTCACTCCCCAGGCCTCATACTTGGCGTGGTTCTGCTCCACCAGCTCCTTCACATGGGCCAGCACCAGTGCCCGGCCGCGCGCCTTGCGGGCCAGCTCGGCGATCACCAGGCTCTTGCCGGCGCCGGTCGGCAGCACCACCACGGCGGGATCCTGGTGACGGCGAAAGTGGCGGATCACGGCATCGACCGCGTCTTGCTGATAGGGGCGTAGGGTAAACATGCGCACCGCTCGGGCTGGAAAACAGGGGGGGCCATTATAGGCCAAGCGGGTAGCAGGGGAAGCCGCGGCGAAGGGGTTATCGACGCGAGACAGTAGGGAAAGAGGCGGCAGACGAGAGCCTGCCGCCGAGGGGATTAATGGAAGGGGAAGATGTAATTCATCCAGCTGGCCATGCGCAGCAACACCTTGCGCATCACGGAGACGTGATGGAAGTGATGGGTATAGATGGCCGCCTGGCCGCTGGCACCGGCGATCACCTGATACTCCTGCCAGCGCGGGTCGGTGATCTTGATGCGAACCGGCAGGCGACCGGGGCGCACCGCCGAACTCTGATCCAGCAGGGCGGCATTGGCCTGCACATTACCGGCGGCGATGGCGGGAATGACCGCTTCGACCTCGCCCTTGAAGATCATGCCGGGGATGCCGTCGATGACCACCTCGGCCTCGTCACCCACCGCCAGACGCTGCATGCTGTTTTGCCAGAACCAGCCGACATAGGCGTTATCCTCCTCGTGGATGAAGGTCATCACGGGACGGTACATAAAGGGGGTGGCGATCATGCCAGGACGCAGGGCCAACTGCACCACATGGCCATTGCTGGGGGCGTAGACCACGGTCTGCTCGAGCTGGTAGTTGGCTTCGCGCAGTTGGGATTGCACATCGACCAGGGTCGCCTGCTGCTGATCGAGCTGGGCCGCCAGATCGTCGACGTTGGCCTGGCTCACGTCCAGATCCCGTTGCTTGCCGATGCCGCGGCGCATCAGTTCGCTGGCACGATCCCTGTCGAGGCGTGCCGAGCGCAGGCGTGCCTCGATGGATCGGACATGTTCCTGATTGGCGTTAACCCGGGCTTCCAGACTGGAGACCTTCTGGCGGAAGGGCTCGTCGTCGATGCGAAACAGCACGTCACCCTTCTTCACCTTCTGGTCCGGTTTGACCGCCACCTCGGTCACCCGTCCCTTGACCAGAGGGACTATGGGGGTCGAAACGTAGTAGTTACGGGCCATCTCCGAGTAGGGGTGGTTGTAGTTCATCAACATGATGAGGGTGCCGATGATGGCGATCCCCCCCAGGACGGCGGTGGGAACTGTCCACTTGTTGAGGGGGATGCGGAAGATCTTGAAGATGGCGACGCACAGGGCCGTGTAGGTAAGAACCAGTAACAGATCCATGATTATTCCCCCTTGGCCTGGTTCATGTCGTCGAGGCGGCTGCGCAGGGCGGCGACCTCCTTCTGCAGTTCGGCCAGGGTATCTTCATCCTTCTGCAGGCGTTGGCCAAAGCCCCAACCTCTGTCTTCCCGGTAGAGGGTTGCCCAGATCCAGAGGAAGGGCCACAGCACATGCAGGGTAAAGAGACTTACCCAGCCGGCCACGTGGATTGCATCCTGATGGGGGTGGTTGCGGTGCTTGGCGATTTCATAAGGTATGTCGTGGATGACGATGATGCCGTAGAACATCACGATCGCCACGAAGAAAAGCAGCCCGAGGGCAAAGTAGTCCAGAGCCATCTCTGATTGTCTCCATTTCAAGCCAGGCCTGATCTCCTGTCAGGCGCTAACTTCATCATTACAGAAAGAAAATTTGACACAAGCGCTCTTAATCGGAGCTGTCTGTTTTATTGATAAATGTGATGTGAAAGGGAGAAGAGCGCGCGGGTGAGAGACCCGGCGCGCGCGTTTAGAGGGAGAAGAGGTAGGATTTCATCGCCTTCAGGCGGACGGTGGCGCCCCCTATGATGTCGATAAAACCGAGCAGTGGGTGAGGTTTGCGGGCCGATATCCAGGCCGAGCCCGTGGTGCCGATGGGCAGGGCGATCCCCTCCGGTTCGCTGAACTCCAGAATCACGGTACGGCCATGACTGGATGCGTTGTTGGCCACGTGCTGGCGAACGTGTTGATCCCCCTGCATGGCACTCTGCTGAGCCTCGCCCGTGCCGGTGCGCACCGAGTGAACACGAGCGCGAAAGATGCGTCCCGGATAGGCATCCACATAGAACTCGGCAAACTGCCCCGCCTCTATGCTGCGCACGCTCTGATCCGGCACCCGAAACTCGAGAAATTTGTGCCGGGTATCGTAGAGGTGCATGTTGCCGGTGCGGGAGCCGGCGGCGATATTGACCACCGACACCTGGCCATCGAAGGGGGCCCGGATCACCTTCTCCTCATCCCGGCGAGCCTGCAGGTTTCGTTCGACCGTCAGGTTCTGGATCCTGGACTCCAGGGCGCTGACCTTGGCCACACTGGCTGCGTATTGGGCCACGTCCGCATCGATCTGGCTGGCCAGCTGATCCCGACTCTGCTCGCTGGCATAGTCACCGAGACGTGTCAGCCGGGCCATCTCCCGTCGATTGAGCTGCAACCTGGCGTCGATGGCTTCCTGCTGGTGGCGCTCGGCGGCTATCTGAGCCCGCTCGGCGACGATCTGGTGGTCGAGGGCGCTAACCTTGCCCCGGCTCTCCCAGTTGGCCAGGGTGTAGAGGGGTTGCCCCTGGCTGACTGTCTGGTTGTGGACCACCTCTATGGTATCGATCTGATGAAACCGGGTGGTCCCCAGCAGGGGGCTCAGCACGGCATGGGGTGCCTTGATGGTGGCCGAGTCGGTGAAGTCAACCGGTGCCAGATGGCGTGAGATGGCCAGCAGGGTCAGGCCGATCAGGGCCCCCACAGTGGTACTCCAGAAGCCGGTCTTGAGGTTCCAGGGCAGGATGCCGAGTTTGACCAGCAGCCAGACCAGCAGGATATAGGGGAGCAGGATCTCTTTCATGCTTTCTCTCCCGTCGCCCGGCTCTGAAGGCCGCGCGAGATGATGTGGCTGAGTTTCTCGGAGATGAGGTCCCAGCGACCGAAGGCGATGATGATGGCCAGCACCCACCAGGTCTTGTCGATAAAGAGGCCGCACAGGGAGAGGGCAAACACCAGGGTGATGTGGGCCGACTCGGCCAGCTTGGCCTTGTGCACCGCCACCTCATGGAGCTGCCACAGCAGGTAGAGGGTATAGAGCAGCACATAGAGGGTGATGAGGGTGATCACTCCCATGAAGAGGGGAGAGTCGAGCAGGAGCATGATGGCAGGATGCGTGCTGGCCAGGCTCTTGCCTTCGGCCGGATAGATGACGGCGCCCCGGGTGAAGAGCCCCACCAGCCCCACGGAGACCAGGAGGAGGGCGAGGCGTCGCCCCCAGGTTTTGAGTGCAGTGATCATGGCCGCGTTACTCAGAATTGGTGATTGATGCCGATGTTGACGAAGTGCAGCCGGCTATTGTCATAGCGGGTGTGCAACTCTCCATTGGGACCGCTCAGATCGAGGGGAAGATCCCCCAGCCAGACCAGGGTGTAGCCGGCGCTGAGGCGAGTCGTCGGGGTGAGCCGGTAGTCGGCTCCCAGCCCCAGGCGCCAGGCCGCCGAGAGGGGCAGCGCTGCACTGCGATCGGCATCCTCGACGGGAGAGCTGTCGTAGGCGATGCCGGTGCTCAGCTGCAGCGCCTCTGTGGCCTGGAACTGGGTACCCAGGCTCAGGTGCCAGGTGTCCTTGTAGTTCAGATCCCGGGTCTGTTGCACCCGGCCGTTGAGCAGGGCCACATCCACTTCCCCGAAGCGTGACCACTGCTGCCAGTTGGTGCTGGCCAGCAGGGCCCAGCGATCGTTTACCTGCTGATAGAGGCTCAAGGTCAGGGTCTGGGGCATGGCCAGAGTGACCCCCAGTTGATTGAGGCCCCTATCCGGTTGCCATGGGCTGGAAGGGGTGAGGCTGGCTTCCCCTTGCAGGTTCCACTCAAGCTCAGAGGTATAGCTCAGACCCAGGCGGCTGGTCTGGCTTGGCTCATAGAGAACCCCAAGCATATAGCCATAGGCCCAATCACCCTCTTCATAGGTGAGTTGGCCGTCGCCACCAAGCAGACGGACGGCCTTGGCCGCCTCGACGGTGCCATGAGAGGCGAGCAGGCTGGCGCCGACCGACCACTGCTCATCGATGCGGTAGGAGAGGGCGGCGGTGGCCATGATACCGGTGAGGGTACCCTCCTGGCTTTGGTAGCGCCCCTGCCAGTTGGGTGCGTACTCGAGCCCAAGGCCATGGCTGCCGAAGAGGCCAACGCCCCCATGCCAGCGCTCATCGAACTCATGGGTCAGATAGAGGCTGCCGAGGGGAGCCGTCTGTACCGCGTTGCCGCCGTCGGCGGCCTCCAGATGGCCCTGAACCCAGCCACCGTTGACCTGGATCTGGGTGCCCTCGAGGCGACTCATACCGGCCGGGTTGCTGGCCAGGGTCGAGGCGTCCTGGGCGCGGGCAGCCGCGCCGGCGTTGGCCAGCCCCATATTCTGGGAGCCGGTCTCGTAGAGGGAGAGGCCCCCTGCCAGGGCCGGGGTGGTACTCAGGCAGAGCAGCAGGAAGGAGGATCTTGTCATCATGATTGACTCACAGTCGAAAGAGCCCGCCCTGGCGGGCGGGCTCAATGGGATTAACGGTTGATGGGAGAGACGCCGGTCTCGCTCAGACCGTGGCTGTGGCCCTTGTGATCGTTGGGGGTGACGATGTTGAACCAGAACTCGAAGCTGTCGAGGTAGCCGCCGAGCTTGCGCAGCTTCTGCTCGTCACCCACCAGGGTGAGGCGCCCCTGCTCATGCAAGCTCTTGAGGCTGGCTTTTTGCAGCATGAACTCGGTCAGGTCTGCCCGCTTGAGAGTGAGGTTGACGTCTGCCTTGTCATCACGATAGCCCTTGATGTGGCTGAAGTTACCGTTCTGCACCCGGATCTGGTACTCCTCCTTGGTGTCGGAGAGCACCAGGTTGGCGCTCAGGGTATAGCCCTCTTTGGCCACCCGGTTGCCATCCATGCGCACCGCCACATAGTCGAGGAAGTCGGAGATGGGCATGGCGGCAATCATGTCGGCACTGGCCCCCTTGGTGGCGACCCCTTGCGGCACGCCGTTGCGCAGCTCGAAGGCCCCCATCAGGAAGCTGTTACGCTCGCCGGCCGATTCGCTCTGATAACCCAGTTGCTCGAGGCAGTTGGCCTGCTGCTGACGGGCCTTGGCGTTGGTCGGCTCGGCGAAGACCGCGTGGTTGACCACCTCGGCACACCAGCGGTATTCCCCTTTATCGAAGGCGCGCTTGCCCTCGGCCACCACCTTGTCGATACCACCCATGGCGGCTACATAGCGTACGGCGGCCTCTTTGGGGGGCAGAGAGAGCAGCTTGGCCGGGTTCATGTCCGAGTAACCGAGGTAGCGGTTAACCACCGCCTTGGCGTTGCGATGATAGCTGCCGTGATAGCCGCGGTTGTACCACTCCTTGGAGAGGGCATCGGGCACCTTGAACTCGTCCTGGATCTCGTCGATGGTTACCCCGTGGTTGGCCAGACGCAGAGCCTCGTTGTGGATAAAGCCGTACATGTCGCGCTGCTTCTCGAGGAAGCTGACGATCTGGGCGTTGCCCCAGCGTGGCCAGGTGTGGGAGGCCATCAGCACCTCGGCCTGGTTGCCGAACATATGCAAAGACTGGTTGATGTAGCTGCTCCACCCCTTGGCATCGCGCACCGGGGCACCGCGCAGGGTATAGATGTTGTGCAGGCCGCCGACGGTGTTCTCGGCCGCCCAGTAGGTCTTGAACTGGGGTAGCCAGGTGTTCATCTCCACCGGCGCCTCTGTGCCCGGTGTGCTTTGCATCACCATGGTGATGCCATCGACGGTGATCTCCTCGATGCCGGCACCAATCTCTTTGGTCGGCTTGATCAGGGTCAGCTCACCCAGGGCGACGCTCTTGCCGATGGCCGCATCCACCTGGCCGGTGGCACTCTTGGGCAGCACGTTGCCGTACTGATAGGTGGCTCGCCGCGCCATGGCGTTGCCCGCCAGCACGTTCTCGCTGATGGCATGCTCGGTAAAGCCTTCCGGTGCGATCACCTGGACTTTGCCGGCGTCCACCTCTTGCTGGCTGATGACGCCCTTGACCCCGCCAAAGTGATCCGCATGGGGGTGGCTGTAGATGACGGCCACCACCGGGCGCTCGCCCAGATGCTTGTTGACCAGCGCCAATGCCGCACGGGAGGTCTCGGGGACGGTCAGGGGGTCGAAGACTATCCAGCCACTCTTGCCGCGCACGAAGGTGATGTTGGCGAGATCATAGCCACGCACCTGGTAGATGCCATCGGTGACTTCATAGAGGCCGTGGTTGAGGTTGAGGGTCGCCTGACGTTGCAGACTGGGGTGGACGGAGGCGATGGGGCCCGCTTTCTTCAGGAAGTCATAGGAGCCGAGTTCCCAGACCACCTTGCCGTCGGCATTCTTGATGAGCAGGTCCTTCTCCTGGGCGATCAGTCCCTTGGTCGCATAGTCGAAATCGTCAATCTTGTCGTTGGGGAGTGTCTTGCCAACCGATGCCAAAAACTGGGCGGTATGAGGAGTGGCAGAGCCCGGGGTGGCAGGGGCAGCCACGGCGTGGCCAATAGAGAGAGTCAGCAGGGTGAGGGCCAGGGGGGACAACTTCATGGGGTATCTCCAGACTTGGTTGTTTTGAGCCCAGTCTAGGGAGAGGGGAAGGCGGGATCATTCGGGTGAACGATAAACAACCATTAAGTGTGGATTAAATTGTGCTCAATGAGTCCCTGTCTTTTTTGTGGGTTTTCATCAGGGAAACTGAATCGCCCGGCACTGCTGGCGGATCTGTGTTTGCAGCCAGTTGAGGCCCGGGTCCTGGTCCTGGGATTGGTGCCAGCACATATAGAGGGGGCAGTCGTCGCTCGGCCAGGGGATGGGGAATCCCTTGAGCGCGAGGGCGTCGCTGACCAGGGCCAGGTGCCAGCTGCTGGTGATGGTCAACCAGTCGGTCTGGCCGACCATGACCAGGGCCGAGATGAGGGCGTTGCTCTCGTAGGCGATATTGCGCGGTGGCAGCTCTACATGGGCCAGGGTGCGAACGACCCAGTCATCCCGGCGCCGCACGTCCCACACCACATGTTCTTCGGTAAAAAAGTCCGCCATCTCGAGGTGATCACCAATCCTGGGATGATCCCGACGGCACACCACCCGGGTGGGATACTCGAGCAGCAGTTCGCTGCAAAATCCCTTCTCCTCATGGGGCGTGCTGCTGAGCACCAGATCGATATTGTGCAGACGCAACGCCTGCAGCCGGGAGGGCTCATCGAGCAGGCTGGCGACCGACTCGAGGCGACAGCGCGGTGCCTGTTCGGTCAGTGTCCTGAGCAGGGGGGGGAGCAACATCATGTCGAGATCGGGGTGGCTCGCGATACGAAAGTAGCGCTGGCTGGTGGCCGGAATGAACTGCTCGCTCTGGCGAATGGCCCGCTCCATGGTATGCAGGGAGTCGGACGTTTCCCGGTGCAGGCTGAGGGCGCGGGCGGTGGGAGTGATACCGCGCCCCAGCCTGACGAAGAGAGGCTCGCCGATCTGGTTACTCAGTCGGGTGATGGCCTGGCTGATGGCGGCAGGGGTCATCTCCAGCTGCTCTGCCGCCGCCGAGACACCACCGGATGTCATGACCGCATTGAAGACCCGAAACAGGTTGAGATCGAAATGGGTGCCTGACATCCGTTTGCTCCTTAGTCGTGATACTGCTCGCAGGCTTCGAGGGTGTTCTCGATGAGAGAGGCCACCGTCATGGGACCGACGCCGCCGGGGACGGGGGTGATGAAGCTGGCGTGGCTGCGGGCGGTTTCAAACTCCACATCGCCGACCAGGGTGCCATCGGCCAGACGGTTGATCCCCACATCGATCACCACAGCGCCCGGTTTGACCCACTCGCCGGGAATAAAGTTGGGCTTGCCGACGGCCACCACCAAGAGATCGGCGCGGCGTACATGGGCCTCGAGATCCTGGGTGAAGCGGTGGCAGGTGGTGGTGGTGCAGCCGGCCAGCAGCAGCTCGAGGGTCATGGGACGACCGACGATGTTGGAGGCACCCACCACCACGGCGTGCAGCCCATGGGTCTTGATGCCGGTGGTCTCGATCAGCGTCATGATCCCCTTGGGGGTGCAGGGACGCAGGGCCGGGATGCGCTGGGCCAGACGACCCACATTATAAGGATGGAAGCCGTCCACATCCTTGTCGGGGTGAATGCGCTCGATCACCAGGGTGGTGTCCATGTGGGCGGGGAGGGGCAACTGCACCAGGATTCCGTCCACCTCGCCGTCGTTGTTGAGGCGATCGATCAGATCCAGCAACTCTTCTTGAGTGGCGTCGGCACTGAGGTCGTAGGAGCGGGAGACAAAGCCCACCTCTTCACAGGCACGCCGCTTGCTGCCGACATAGACCTGGGAGGCGGGATCGCTTCCCACCAGGATGACGGCCAGTCCCGGGGCACGCTTGCCGTGTAACACCCGCTCCTTGACCCGGGCCGCCACCTGGCTGCGAATCGTTTGCGCCACCAGTTTTCCATCAATCATCTTGGCTGACATAATCCTCAACTCACCGTCATTTGAAGGGCGGCGCATTGTCGCATTTTTTGTCATCCGCTGACAGATGCTTTGTACGCGCGAAGGCCCGGCGCGTAAGAAGTAGCCACTTGAATTTACTGGCAGAAAAAGTCATTGACGCTGGCTTTCACGCTTGGGTATTATGCCGGCCCGTTGCCTGATACGACCTTGGTCGGTATGCTGGCAAGCGGCATCGGTGATTAGCGCAGTCCGGTAGCGCATCTGGTTTGGGACCAGAGGGTCAGAGGTTCGAATCCTCTATCACCGACCACTTTATACAGGTGGAATGCCTGATACGATGAAGACAGTGCGCCCTTAGCTCAGTTGGATAGAGCAACGGCCTTCTAAGCCGTGGGTCACAGGTTCGAATCCTGTAGGGCGTGCCATTTTTCATTGCTGTGGTGGCTGTAGCTCAGTTGGTAGAGTCCCGGATTGTGATTCCGGTTGTCGTGGGTTCGAGTCCCATCAGCCACCCCACCCTCTTTATGCAAGATGCCCTGGCCTCTTGCAGCCCTTCTCGGCGGAAGTGGCGAAATTGGTAGACGCACCAGATTTAGGTTCTGGCGCCTTAGGCGTGTGGGTTCAAGTCCCTCCTTCCGCACCATGTTTGAAATGAAAGAACCGGATCACTGTCTGTGATCCGGTTTTTTTTATCTCTGTTCTCAGCCACAGACTCCTCGCGAGCTCGTTTTGGCGAGCGAGACAAACAACCCGGCTTGATGCCGGGTTGCTGCGCTGGGTCATTCATCGTCCGGTTCGGCCAGATCGACGATGTCGAGTCGTACCACCTGGGTGTCGCTCTCTTCGTCAGGGGTGGGGGTGGTCGAAGGGGGGTTGGTCATCTAGCTTGCCTCGTCATCGTGAATAAGCAAGCCGGCGGGGTGGATTCCTGCCACCGAGTCACGTCCCTGGGAGCCAGCTCCGGCGTGAGAGCGCGCACATTATCGGGATGACCATGCAGAGTCAAGTGGTTCTGCCTAAAAAATCACCTGGTCAGAGGAGCAGGTAAAAGCAAAAGGCCCTCTCTTTCGAGAGGGCCTTTCGGGGGAATGATGGTCGGCGTGAGAGGATTTGAACCTCCGACCCCTGACACCCCATGACAGTGCGCTACCTGGCTGCGCTACACGCCGACGTGGTCAGCCTTGCTGACGGGGACGAACTCTAAAGGACTCGCTTCTCGAGCGCAAGTCCTTTTTTATCAAGGTCATGCCGTTTGCTTCTTTCTTGTTCAAGGCGCTCAAAACTTGGGTTGTCGAGCCGCTTTTGCCATAATCCCGCGACTCAATCACAGAGCCTGAACCACGAGATGAACGAGAGAGAAGAGTGCCGCGACGAGCGGTGGATGCGTCACGCCATGATGCTGGCCACCCGCGCCGAGGCGATAGGTGAGGTCCCCGTCGGGGCCGTGGTGGTGCTTGGGGAGGAGGTGATAGGGGAAGGGTGGAACCGCTCCATCACCACTCACGATGCCTGTGCCCACGCAGAGGTGATGGCCCTGCGCGCCGCCGGGGAGAAGATGGGCAACTATCGCCTGGTGGGGGCCGAGCTGTTTGTCACCCTGGAGCCCTGCTGCATGTGCGCCGGTGCCCTCATCCATAGCCGGGTTGCCCGGGTGGTCTACGGGGCCTGCGATCCCAAGACCGGAGCCGATACCTCGGTGTTTAACCTGCTGGCCGACCCGCGTCACAATCATCGGCTGACGGTCAGCCGTGGTGTGCTGGGGCAGGCGTGCGCCGCCCAGATCTCCGCCTTCTTTCAGCGTCGTCGCAGCGAGCAGAAAGCGGCGAAGGCGAAGGCCCGCGCCGCGGTACCCTCTGACGAGCAGGGGTTGTGAGCCTTGGCCCCGCATTTTTTGTGCTCTTTATCAGACAATAGGGTCGAGTCGAGGCGGCTTTGGCGCTAAAATCAGGCCTTTTACGCTGTCTGGATCCCGTTTCGTGTCACGCCTCTCCCCCCTGCAATACGATATCCTGACGACCCTGCTGGTTCGCCGTCCCCTCTCCACCACCCGTCTGGTCGCCCTCTTTCCTGCCTGTACCCAGGCGTTGGAGGCCCTGGTCCTCGAGGATCTGGTACGCGAGCGGGGGGAGGGGGTATGGGCCATCTCTGCCCTCGGTACCCTGACGCTGTTGCTGGCTATCCGGGAGGGCGCCGCGCCGGCTCCTCTCTGGCCCGAATCCTTGGGATGGATTGCCGCCCTGCTCGATGGCAAGGGCACTCCTCCCGCCAAATTGCCCCACGCCCTGTTTGAGATGCTCGATGAGAGCGATGCCCTGAGCCTGCTCGAGGGGGCCTCTCCCGCCTGGCAGCAACTGATGATCGACTATTGGTCGGCGCAGGCCCTGCTGGAGGCTCGCCCCATCGAACTGGATGGTCGCCGTCTTGGCAAGGGGGCGCAGAGCAGGCTGTCGCTCTGGCTGGAGGAGGAGTCCTGGTGGCTGGCCGACGGTCAGCATCTGCCCCATTGGCCGGATCTGGCCCAGGGCTGGCAGCAGGAGCTCGATCAGGGAGCCTGGGTCCAGCTCGGTGCCCAGCGTCCCCGCGAGCCCCTCTTCTCGGCCCTGGTGTGGCTCGGTGTGCTGCAGCAGCACGATCCGGCCCTGGCCGCCAGCGAGCGCAAGAGCGTGCTGCGTCAGTGTGGCCATCAGGCGGCCCTGCAAGATGCCCTGCGTCAGTGGGATGGCGAGCGCCACTCGGTGGGCTTGTTCGAGATGCTGCAACTGCCCCCCGACGAAGTCTTCTGGGGGCATCTGTGGATCGATCTCTGCGCCATGAGTCGTCATGGGGAGAGTGGCTCTGCCCTGCAGGCCCTGCGCAAGTGGTCCCTCGACGAGCTGCTGGCGGCCTCGCCCCGTCATCGACTGATGGGATTGTGCCAGGATCTGCTGCGCCTGCTCACCGGTCGCCCTGTGGTCGCGGGCCCCCTGGTCGGCATCGACACCTGGCAGGAGGAGGCCGAGCCGCTCAAGCCGGCTGGCTGGCTCAACTGGCTGCAGGGGCTGGGACGCAGTGCCGGTGCCAGCAAGGTCAAGGAGCGGCTGGTGTGGAACCTGCTGCTGGAGGGGCCCACCCTGGAGTGCCGGGTGCAGAAGCTGGGTGTCAAGGGGGAGTGGACCGCCGGGCGGCGGGTCGAGCTGGCGCTGGTCTCTTCCCAATACCCCGCCCTGTTGGGGGAGGAGGACTGGGCCCTGCTGCGCCAGTATGGCAAGGAGGAGCGTCACTGGTCCCACGACTTCTGGACGCTGCTGGCGGCCCATCCCCATCTCTACAACGCCCAGGGGCAACGCCTGCAACTGGCCCTGACCCAGCCCCTCATCTATCTGACTGCTACCGGCCAGGCCCGGCTCTTCCCCGAGGTGGGCAGCGGTGCCAGCATAGTGCCCCTGGCCGGGGATCTGTGGCAGGTGGTGCGCCAACCCGAGTCTCTGCGCGAGTTGCTTCCCGCCGAGCGTCGCTGGCCTGTGGAGCAACTGCCCCGGGTGGCCGAGGCCCTCGGACAGCTCGAGGGGCTGCACTGGTGCTGTGAGGACGCGGCCCTTGGCGGCAATGCCAGGCTGATTCCCTGGCCCGGTGAGGCCGGAGTGCAACTGGACTGGCGCAAGGGGGTGCTGCACCTGGCCTTCGTCACCCAGGGGGAGCAGACCCCGGCGTTGCCACTGGCCCACGGAGATGCGGTGGTACGCAGCGATGTGCGAGGCAATGACTACTGGCAGCGGGATCTGGTGGCCGAGCGCGAGGCATGGCGTGAACTGTGCCAGCGCCTGGCCCTCGATATGCCGCGCCTGAACTGGCAGCTTGAGGAGGAGGCCGCCATCGAGTTTCTCGCCGCTCTCCCCGAGTGGGTGGCCGGTGGCGTGCGAATCTTCTGGCACGAGGAGAGTCAGCGACTGCGCTCCCTCGATGAGACCACCCTGAGCCTGCGGATCGAGCAGCGTCAGGAGTGGTTTGCCCTGGAGGGGAGCCTGGCCCTCGACGAACATCAGGTGCTCGATCTGCGGCTGCTGTTGCGTCAGTTCCGCCCGGGCCAGAAGAGCATCATGCTCGACGAGCAGACCAGCGTCATCATCAGCGACAAGCTCTCGGAGCGGCTCACCCTGCTTGGCGCCATGCTCGATGATGAGCAGAGGGTCAGCCGCCGCCTCGCCTATCCCCTGATGCGCCTGCTCTCGGCGGTCTCGACCCAGGGGGACGAGGCGTGGAATCAACTGCAGGATGAGTGGGCCCAGCCGGCCGAGTGCCCGGATGAGCTGCTCACCCCGCTGCGGGACTATCAACGAGAGGGGGTGCAGTGGATGGCCTCCCTCGCCAGCCACGGTTTTGGCGCCTGCCTCGCCGATGACATGGGCCTTGGCAAGACCCTGCAGGCCCTTACCGTATTGCGACTGCGTGCCAGCGCGGGACCGGCCCTGGTGGTGGTGCCCAAGTCGGTGCTCACCAACTGGCAGGAAGAAGCCGCCCGGTTTGCTCCCGAGCTTGAGATAGTGACCCTGGATCAATCCTGGGGGGGGGCCCATCTGGTGCAGGGGGCCCATGCCGGCCAGGTGGTATTGATCAACTACGGCCTGTTGCCGAGCCTGGGGGATGCCCTGGAGCGGGTGAGCTGGGCCTCCCTGGTGATCGATGAGGCGCAGCAGATCAAGAATGCCGGCACCCAGCGTGCCAAGATCCTGACCCGGCTCGAGGGGGCGTTTCGTCTCGCCCTCTCGGGCACCCCGGTGGAGAACCACCTGGGGGAGCTGTGGAGTCTGTTTGCCTTCATCAACCCGGGCTTGCTTGGCAGCCAGCGTGATTTCAAACGCCGCTTCGGTCGTGCCAGCCGGGATCCCCAGCACATGGCCCTGCTGCGATCGGTCATTCACCCCTTCGTGCTGCGCCGCCTCAAGCAGGAGGTGCTCGCCGAGCTGCCCGAGAAGACCGAGATAGTCCACCACATCACCCTCTCCCAGGCCGAGCGTGAGCTCTATGAGGCGACCCGGCGCGAGGTGGTGCAGCAGATCCAGAGCAGCGACGGGCGAACCCTGATGCATGTGCTCAGCGGATTGACCCGACTGCGCCGCCTCTGTTGTTCGCCGAGCCTGCTACTGCCCGAGTGGCAGGAGGCCAACAGCAAGCTCGATGAGGCGATGGCCCTGCTCGAGGAGGCGATCGACGGGGGCCACAGGGTGTTGGTGTTCAGCCAGTTTGTGGATCTGCTCACCCTGCTGCGTCGCCGGCTGGAGGCGCGGGGTTGGGAGTACTGCTACCTCGATGGGGCCTGCTCCATGAAGGAGCGTCAGCACGCCATCGAGCGTTTCAGAAGCGAGTCGGTACCCCTGTTTCTCATCAGCCTCAAGGCGGGGGGCACCGGACTTAACCTGACCCAGGCCGATACCGTGCTGCACCTGGACCCCTGGTGGAATCCGGCGGTAGAGGATCAGGCGAGCGATCGGGCCCACCGCATGGGACAGACCCAGCCGGTGACCGTCTACCGTTTGGTGTGCGAGCAGACGGTCGAGGAGAAAATTGTGGCCCTGCACAGCGAGAAGCGTGCCCTGGCCGACAGCCTGCTGAGCGGCCAGTCCCAGGCCGGGCCACTGGATCTCGAGAGTTTGCGTAATCTGCTGCTGGGGTAGGTCGCCTATTCACTTCTCCGGGAGCGGCTCGTCGCGCACATAGAGGTGCAGTCGCTCTATCAGCAGCCGCTCAGCCCCGCGTCGGTCGTTGCGGGGCTGGCGTGGCTTGTTGGGGTAGTGTCCCAGCGGCTTGGCCTTGAGGGGGGCGTCACTGCAGACGATGAGTGGCAGGCTCGCCTTGACCTGCTGCTTGGCGCTCTCCCTGTCACCCCAACGCAGGTTGGCCATGGGGTGGGTCTTGACCGGACGACGAATGCGCAGCTCGGCCCCCGGGGGGAGGCGCTTTACATCCACTATCTCCCGCTCGACCCGTCCTATCCACTCCTCCTTGCCGATGATGGCCGGCACATATCCCTTGCTGCGCTCGAGCATGGCGATCACCTCCTGACGACCCAGCTTGCGGATAGCCTGCTTGTCGGCCCAGGTAAAACCGATGGTGAGCAGTTCACCACAGTAGAGCGGTAACTGGCGATAGACCTGCAGGGTGATGGTGCCCGGCAGCGCCTGATGGACCAGCTGAAACTTGTCATCCCGCTCTCCCGCCTGCTGCACTTCCTCCTGAAACAACCCCTTGAGGCAGTTGATCCGCTCGATAAGCGGTGCCAGGGTGACGGCCGCCGCGGCCGGGTAGTGGAGCAGGCCCGGCAGCCGCAAGGTGGACTTGGTGGAGCAGCCCGGACGCAGGGTATGCTCGCCAAAGGCGGCGATGGCGGCCGCCCTGGCCTCTTCTCCCTCCAGGGTGGCCACTTCGATGCGCACGATGGGATCTTCTTCTCCCCCCTCCGGTACCGGAGGAAGCGGGTGTACCCTGGCCATTTTCAAGGGGGCCTGGGTAAGCGCCTGGCCGAGCTCGACCAGAGTGCCCTCCAGCTCGTGCATCAGGTGGCGCAGACGGGCGACGGGGGTAAAGGTGACGGGCAGATTGACCGCCTCACCTGTTAAAAAAAGATCGTTTTCGTTTCTTTTCATTAACATATCTCTGTGGCGCCGCACTCGTGCCGGGAGGGCCGACAGGGAGGGCGGTGCATGCTTCCTGTCATCGAATGCATAGTTAACCACCTAGGTGCCAGCATAAAATGCTGACAGGGTCGTCCTGGCGGCATTGAATAATTAAAGTTCTTTTATATCAATTAATTGCACCCATTTCGAGGGGTGTCATTTTCATTAGTTTTACTAATGAATTGTATTAAAATTCGTCAATTGAGACAGATGAGCCCCTCTCCTAGACTTTGCCGCAACAACACCGAGGAGAATCATCATGGCTGACATCACCTATATCGAAGCCGGTTACGAGCACAAGGGCGAGCAGTCCGTGGTCGCCCGCATCAAACACACCCTGCTGACCTGGCTCGAGCGCAGCCGCAGTCGCCGCCAGCTGGCCGAAATGCCGGAATACCTGCTGCGTGACATCGGCCTGTGCGAGTCCGATCGTTATCAGGAGAGCACCAAGCCGTTCTGGCGTGGTTGATGGTCGGGGCACGGATGCCTCGTCGTTTCATTACTGTTTGATATTCTTGAATAAGTTGTGATGCCTCTGCGCCTGGCCCTATAATCGGCCAAGTTGCGTACAGTGAGGTAAGCATGATCCCCGATCACGACTTTCTGGCCCTGAGCCGCGCCAATGAGTGGCAGCTCGAGCCCTTCTCCTTCTCCCTGCCCCATGGTGACCGCGTCGAAGTGTGGGACACGGGAGTGCTCTGCCTCGAGCCAGCCTCCCCGGGCGCCAAGGCTCTGATCCTCTCCAGCGGCATCCACGGTAACGAGACGGCCCCCATCGAGATCTGCAACGATCTGCTGCGGCGCCTCCTCTCGGGTGAGCTGCGTGCTCGCCACCGAACCCTCTTTCTCTTTGGTAATCCGGCGGCGATGAACCTCGGGGTGCGTGAGGTGGAAGAGAACATGAACCGCCTCTTCTCGGGCGCCCACAGCCGGGGACCGGGTCTGTGCAACCGTGAGCGGATGCGCGCCAAACGCCTCGAGCAATATGTGGCCCGCTTCTACGAAGGGGCAGGGGAGGTGCGTTGCCACTACGATCTGCACACCGCCATCCGGGGCTCCCGTCACGAAAAGTTTGCCGTCTACCCCTTCCTCGGGGAGGGCCGCGAGTACAGCCAGGAGCAGGTGCGTTTCCTCGGTGCCTGCGGTGTGCGTACCTTTCTTCTCTCCGAGAGTCCCACTACCACCTTCAGCTACTTCAGCACGCGGGAATTTGGGGCCCATGGATTCACCGTCGAGCTGGGCAAGGTGCGCCCCTTCGGGGAGAACGACATGACCCGCTTTATCGAGGCCAAGTTGGCCCTCGAGGCGCTGGTGACCCGTGACCAGGTTCCCCTCGAACCCTGGCGTGCCGACGATTTTCTCTTCTTTCGTATCAGCCGGGTCATTAACAAACGCAGCGAGGCGTTTCGTTTTCTGTTTGCCGACGATGTGGAGAACTTTACCGAGTTCCCCCGCGGTTTTCTGCTGGCCGAGGATGGCGAGTTGCGCCACCAGGTCGAGGCCGAGCGTGAGGCGGTGGTCTTCCCCAACGCCAAGGTAGCGGTGGGCCAGCGTACCGTATTGATGGTGGTGCCGACCCGGCTGTGGCCATAAGCCTTCCCTTGTCGAGCGCCTGAGGGCGCTCTTTTTATGGGCGTGTCCCGGGCTTAAGTCGCACCATTTGCGGTATTGACGTGCCAAGATTGATAAAAATTCATTAACTTCACTTTTTTTAAGAACTTTCTACTGGTCTTACCTGGTCGAATCCCTTTGCTTTGTTGTTAACAAGGTATTTACATTCAAGGGGTCATCAGAATCGGTGACGATTTGAACGGCAAGGAGCCAGTTATGACCCATGTCGAGATACCCCTCCTGCGTTACCTCGATGAGGAGGGGCGCCCGGTGGCCGATCTGCCCACCTGGCTGGACAAGGCGTTGGCGCACACCTTCTACCGCAACATGGTGGCGGTGCGCAGCTATGACAAGAAAGCGATCGCTCTGCAGCGAACCGGCAAACTCGGTACCTTCCCCTCCCACCTGGGGGCGGAAGCGGTCGGGATTGGGGTCGGTCTCGCCATGGGGGAGCAGGATGTCTATGTTCCCTACTACCGTGACATGCCCACCCTCTATGTGCGCGGGGTGGGGATGGAGAAGAACCTGCAGTACTGGGGGGGGGATGAGCGTGGCAGCTATTTCACCAAGCGCGACGGTACGCCCTCCGAAGACCTGCCCATCTGTGTTCCCATCGCGACCCAGATCACCCACGCCTGTGGGGTGGCCTCTGCCTTCAAGTTAAGGGGAGAACCCAGGGTCGCCGTGGTCACCATAGGGGATGGGGGGACCTCCAAGGGGGACTTCCTCGAAGGGCTCAATTGTGCCGGTGTCTGGCACCTGCCCATGGTCATCATCATCAACAACAACCAGTGGGCTATCTCGGTGCCACGCAAGCTGCAATCGGCCGCGCCCACTCTTGCCCAGAAGGGGATCGGGGCCGGTGTGCACAGCCTGCAGGTGGACGGCAACGACGTGGTGGCCGTCTATGATGCGGTCAAACGGGCACTGGAGCGGGCCCGTACCGGCAAGGGACCGACCCTGATCGAGGCCATCAGCTATCGCCTCGGGGATCACACCACCGCCGACGACGCCACCCGCTATCGGGATGCCCAGGATGTTGAGGCCGCCTGGAACAAGGAGCCGGTCAAGCGGCTGCGCCAGTTCATGGCCGAGCGGGGCTGGTGGAACGAAGAGGCGGAGCAGGCCCTGCTGGCCGAGGCCGGTGCCGAAGTAGAGCAGGCTGTCGCCCGCTACGAGGCGCTGCAGGCCCAGCCGCCCGAGGCCATGCTCGACTACCACTACGCCGAGCTGCCGGCCGAGCTGCTGCCACAGCGTGAGCGCATTATTGCCAAGGCCATGCGGATGGAGGCGGGTCATGAGTGAGGTGAGTCTTCTCGAGGCCATCAACATGGCCCTGCATCACGAGATGGAGCATGACCCGGATGTGGTGGTGCTGGGTGAGGATGTGGGGGTCAATGGCGGGGTCTTTCGCGCTACCGTCGGTCTTCGCGACAAGTTCGGCTTCAAACGGGTTATCGACACCCCGCTGGCCGAGGGGTTGATCGCCGGGGTGGCGGTCGGCATGGCCACCCAGGGGCTCAAGCCCGTGGCCGAGTTTCAGTTCCAGGGCTTCATCTTTCCGGGCATGGAGCAGATCATCTGCCAGGCGGCGCGCATGCGCAACCGCACCCGCGGACGCCTGAGCTGCCCCATCGTCTATCGCTCTCCCTACGGGGCCGGCATCCATTCGCCGGAGCACCACAGCGAGAGCATCGAGGCCCTGTTTGCCCACATCCCCGGGCTGCGGGTGGTGATCCCGTCGAGCCCAAGACGGGCCTATGGCCTGCTCCTGTCTGCTATTCGCTGCCCGGATCCCGTGCTCTTCTTCGAGCCCGACCGCATCTATCGTTCGGTCAAGTCACGGGTGGAGGATGACGGAGCCGGTTTGCCGCTGGATGTCTGTTATACCTTGCGCCCGGGGCGTGACATCACGGTCGTGGGATGGGGGGCCTGCCTGCAGGAGATCCAGCGTGCCGCCACCGTGCTGGCCGAGCAGGATATCCAGTGCGAGGTGATCGATCTGGCCACCATCAAGCCGCTGGACATGGCTACCATCCTCGCCTCGGTGCGCAAGACCGGGCGCCTGCTGGTGGTGCACGAGGCATGCGGCAGCTTCGGCGTGGGGGCCGAGATCGTCGCCCGGGTCTGTGAAGAGGCCGCGACCGTCCTCAAGGCCCCCCCCAAGCGCCTGACCGGGGTGGATGCCGCCGTGCCCTACTATCGCAATGAAGCCTATTACCTCATCGACGAGCAGGACATCGTCGATGCGGCGCGCAATCTCATGGAGAGCTGGACATGAAATTCTTCAAGTTACCGGATCTGGGGGAAGGGCTGGCCGAAGCCGAGATCGTCGAGTGGAAAGTCAAGGCCGGGGAACGGGTCGAGGTGGATCAGGTGCTGCTCTCGGTCGAGACGGCCAAGGCGCTGGTAGATGTGCCCTCACCGGTGAGCGGCGTCATCGCCAACCTCTGTGCAAATGAGGGTGACATACTGCACATTGGTGCCCCTCTGGTCGAGTTTGAGGGGGGGGAAGACGATGGCACCGTGGTTGGCAAGGTGCACGGTAGTAGCCAGGTGCTGGAGGATCACTTCGTGGTCGGTGCCGTGGCTGCCGGTGGCAGCCTGACCCAGGCCATGCCGGCGGTGCGCCGGCTCGCCTTGCAGCTGGGGGTCGATGTGGAGCACCTCAAGGGCAGCGGCCCGGCAGGCCTGGTCACCGAGGCGGATGTACAGCAGGCGTTCGAGGCCCAGGGGGGAAGCCACAACGAGATCCTCAAGGGTGCGCGCCGGGCCATGGCCAAGGCGATGACCCTTTCCCATCAGAGTGTGGTTCCCGTCACCATCACCGATGAGGTGGACTTGCGCGCCTGGCGCAGCGACGAGGATGTCACAGTGCGTCTCATCAGGGGGATCGGGGTGGCATGCCGCGCCGAGCCGTCGATGAATGCCTGGTTCGACGGTGAGACCCTGACCCGCCGCCTGTTTGATGAGGTGAACGTCGCCATTGCCGTCGACTCCCGACACGGTCTCTATGTGCCCGTGATGGAGAACGTGGCCGATCGCGCCGGCGCGGATCTGCGCGGTGGGCTCGATCGCATGATTGCGGACGTGAAGGCGCGCGCCGTGCCGCGAGAGATGTTGCAGGGAGCGACCATCACCCTCACCAACTTCGGTGCCATCGCCGGTCGCTACGCCAGCCCCATCGTGACGCCACCCCAGGTGACCATAGTCGGTGCCGGCAAGTTGTTTGAGAAGGTGGTGTTCGTCAACGGTGAGGCGCGCCCGGTGCGAGCGTTACCCCTTTCGGTCACCTTCGATCACCGTGCTTGCACCGGTGGCGAAGCGGCCCGTTTCCTGCGTGCGCTGGTCAATGCGCTCGAGTCGGCAAACGGTTAAATACTGCCCCGCATTTAAGCGGGGCAGAATTCGTTTGCTAATTGGCCAAGGCCACGTATAATCAACCGAGCTTGAAAAAGGCGTCATTTATGTCAATGAGTTCGATGTTCTGCATCTCTTCCTGTTGTTCATAAGTCACTCCCGTTTCGAAGCTTTGTCCGCCGAAAGGCACGAGTTATTTTTGAATACAGGTTTAAAAGATATGTCTAACATGATCACCGGTACCGTTAAGTTCTTCAACGAAACCAAGGGCTTCGGCTTCATCCAGCAAGAAAACGGCCCGGACGTGTTCGTACACTTCAGCGCCATCCAAGGCAACGGTTTCCGTACCCTGGCTGAAGGCCAGCGTGTACAGTTCTCCGTGACCCAAGGCCAGAAAGGCCCGCAGGCTGAGAACGTAACTGCTCTGTAATTGCACAGAATTTAAAAAAGCCGCTGCCTGGCAGCGGCTTTTTGTTTGTCCTCTTTCGGGGGGAAAGAGAGAGGGGGTCGCATTGCGACCCCCTCTTTTATTCGTTTTCAGGCCCCTTTCAAGGCGGCCAGCAGATGCTGAAGGTGTTCGAGTTGGGTGCGGCCGAAGGGGGTGAGATAGCCGCCATCGGGAGAGGCGATCAGGCCACGATCGTAGAGTCGGCGCGCCGCATCATGCAGTCCCTGGGGGCTCTCCTTGTGCAGTTTGACCCCTTGATCCAGATTGGCCGGGTCGTAGCAGGCGAGCACTTTGAGCTCATCGACCAGTTCGTGGGAGATGTGATTAATGCCAAGCATGGCGTTACTCCTTAAATGGGATCCTGTGGGCACCTTAGCACCCCGAGCGCGGGTGGAATGAGGGCTGCCTCAAACTATTGCAGATGTCCGGTGCGATCGCTGCTTTATTGACCCGTCGCGGGCCGGGTGTGCGGGCTTTCATGCTATGATGCCCCCCTCGACGAATTCCGGAGTTTTCCATGCCTCGTATCGTGCTGGTTTCCCTCTTGCATCAGCTCTCCCCCCGTTTTCCCCACTACGCCAATTCGCGGCTGATCAAGCAGCTGGACATTCATGGCGGCCGCCTCTGGCTTCCCCCCCTCGGGAGCGCCGATGTGAGGGCGTTGCGCCAGGGGGCCGGTGCGCGCACGGTGAACGAACTACCGGATCTCAAGGGGGGGTGGAGCTCCGTTACCCCGGTGGCCAAGAGCCGGGACGAGGGAGTGGTGGCGCTCGCCCAGTACGATGAGGAGCTGCTCGGTAACCTCGACATCTATTGGCAGTCACCGGAGAAGATCAATCGCCCCATCACCGACAACCTGTTCGAGCTGCGTCGTGAGCTGGTGGATGAGGCCATGCCCATGCTGAAGAAGGGGTGGCAGCTGGGGCTCGAGGCCCGTCTCAAAGGGATTCTGAGCGCGGCTCGGGGCGGCGAGGATCAGTTGGTGTTTGCCGAGGTGGAGTGTGCTTACTGGTTGCGCAGCCGTCTCTGTGAAGAGGCTGGCATCGAGCTGGTATGGCCCGAGATCGCCGGCTGATCTGGACAAGGGGACGGGGTCGTGTGACCATAGCGCCCCGATTTTCTCCCCCTTAAACGGATGGCCACCATGAGCTACACCCTGACCGATACCGAGCGCAATGCGGCGCTCAGCCTCAACGCCGACTATCGCTACGATCACTTCATCACCAAGCTGGTGGAGCACGGTGAGCTCTACGTGCTGACCGATGAGCACGGCGTCATGATGCTGACCACCGAGGATGAGGACTGCATTCCGGTGTGGCCGCACCCCGAATACGCCGAGGCGTGGGCCGACGGCGAATGGGCGGATTGCAAGCCCCAGGCCATCACCCTCAAGGTGTGGATGGATCGCTGGATCGCCGGCATGGAAGAGGACGAGCTGTGCGTGGCCGTGTTCCCGACCGTCGATCAGGAAGGGATCGTGGTCGAGCCGGGCGAAGTGGCCGATGCCATCGAGAAGAAGCTGGCCAAGCGCACCAAGTAAGCGTCACCGCCCATCAAATGCCCCGCATCGCGGGGCTTTTTTGTGCTCGTCACTTGTCGAGGCGATAGGTCTCGTCGACCCGGGTGACTGGCTCGAAGGCTCTGCCCTCCTTGATGGCGGCACGGGTCTCCTCCTTGACTCTGGGGTCGATCCAGAACAGCCCCCCGTAACTATATCCTGAGCTGGCGCCGTCAAGGGGCCAGTAGAGAGTATCGGATTGGGGCGTACCCGGGACCTTGGGCAGGCGTACCCAGCGCCAGGCTCCCTCTCGGGTGTAGGGTACCTGATAGGCGGGCACGAAGCTGGCAAGCTCATAGAGGCGTGCCTGGATCTGGCGGGAGAGCTCGGCCTTCCTGGCAAAGTCGAACTCCTTGTCGTAGCGCTCCACCAGGGCCGTCATGGTCTCGTCGTCGATATTCATGATGTTGTTGGTCTGGCTCTGGTGGGCATTCACCTTGTGGAAGAACTCCCAATAGGCCGGATAGCGGCTACCCGACCAGGCCATCCAGGCACTCTGGTGCTTCTTCTCGCGCATCGCCTTGAAGCCGGCGGAGGCATCCATCAGGTTGAGTTCGATGCCGAGCCCGGCCTTCTTGGCCTCTTCCCGCAGCAGGGTCAGGCGCTGGGTGTGCTCGCCGGTGGTGTAGGTGACGGTGAGAGTCAGCGGTGTGCCGGCGGCGTTGCGCAGTATGCCGTCTGGCCCCGGCTGGTCGAAGCCTGCCTTGGCAAACTCGGCGCGCGCCAGCTTGGGATCGAACGGGCGGGCCCTGAGGTCTGTGTTGGTGAAAAGGCCCTGGCCACTGCCGTAGCTGTTGAGGCGCTGGTAGTCGCCGCGCAGCAGCTGATTCAACATCTTGTCGACATTGAGGGCGTAGTGGATGCCGGTGCGTACATGGATATTGCCCAGCAGGGGATCGTCATTGTTGAGGTAGAGTCCCATGGGGGATTGGGGAGTCTGGTTATAGAGCCAGGTGCGCTCTATGTACCCCTTCCTGAACTCGGCAGTCTTGCTCTTGTCGTGCCACCAGGCCGGGATCACCATGGTGAAGGTATCGATATCCCCGCGCAGAAAGTGCTGCCAGGCGATGTTGATGTCGCGCAGCACCAACACCCGCACCTGATCGACATTGAAGCGGTGCTGGAAGTAGCGCTCATTCTGCCCCCACCAGTTTTTCACCTTGCTGAAGGTGATCGATTTTCCCTTCTTCACCTCGCTGATGCGATAGGCACCGCTCACCGGCAGCACGGTCCAGTTGGTCTTCTTCACCCAATCCGGGGTGAGGGTGATGGCATGGCTCGGCTCCGGCGAGAAGGGGAGTGAGTCGAGCAGATCTTCGCGGCTCTTCTCGGTGCCGCTGGTGATGGAGAGGGTGCGATCGTCAAACTTGGTCACGTCCACTATCTGGGTCGAGTAGTAGTTGTTGTACCAGGGGTCACCAATCTCCTTGCCGCGCAGCATCTTCAGGGTAAACAGGAAGTCGTCGGCGGTGATGGGCTCGCCGTCGGACCAGGTCGCCTTGGGGTTGATGCGAAAATACATGGTCTTGTGATCGCTGCCAAATGCCCACTGGCTGGCGATCATCGGTATCGGTTTGCCGCTGACGGGATGGCTCGCCAGCAGTGGCAGCCGACTGTCGCGCAGGAAGGCGGCGAAGCCGCCGTTGGCATCCGGTCCATAGTTACGAAAGGTCAGGGGAAAGCTGGTCATGAAGGTGGTGAAGACCCGCCCGGGATGGCGGCCGGATCGGCGAAGGTGGTGTCGTTGTCGTTAGTCTCCCAGACCAGATCGGGGGGGAGGGTGGCGCTCCAGCCGAGGCTGGCCCAGCAGAGGGCCAGAGCGGCAGTCAAACGGGGAAGAGAGAGAGGCATATCCATTGCTCACTGGTGAAAACGAGTCCCCATGATGAGCAGTCGACGGGCCCCGGTCAATCAAGCTGACTCAGGCGGTGACCAGAGAGAGGATGGTGCCCTGCGCCGCGAGTTCATGACGCATGGCCTGGGGGAGGGCATCGTCGGTGACCACTCTGGCGATGGGACCTGCATCGAGGCGGTATGGCTGGATCGCCCCAAATTTGCTGCTGTCGGTGATAACGATGTTCTCGACCCCCTTGGCCAGAACGGCATTGACCACTTCACAGCGCATGGCGTCGCGGCTGGTGAAACCACTCTCTCGTTGAAACCCGTCCACGCCGACGAAGGCCCTGGCGAAGTGCACCTGCTCGATGCAGACCCGGGTGAGGGGGCCGACCACGCTCTCGCTTTCATGCTGATAGAGGCCGCCGAGCAGGATCACCTGGGCGTCCGTCTCCTTGAGCAGGTGGGCGATATAGCTGCTTACCGTGATGATGGTGACCCGCTTGCGCCTGGCCAGATGGCGGGCCAGCAGGGCGTTGGCGCTCCCCCCTTCGATAAAGACGGTTTCTCCCTCTTCCACCAGCTGAGCCGCGCGTTCGGCGAGGCGTTCCTTGAGGGGGTAGTTGATGCTGATGCGGGCGTCCAGGGCATCGGTCTCGGTTGCGACGGCAAAGCCGTGTACCCGCCTGAGCAGGCCCAGCTTCTCGAGGGCATTGAGATCGCCCCGTATGGTTACCTCAGAGACGCCGGTATGGCGTGCCAATTCGGCCACGCTCATCTTGCGGGCCTGATGGACCAGGGTGAGGATCTGTTGATGGCGTGGATTCATAGGGTCACTCGGTTTAGGGCTCCCATACCGTCATGGCGGCCGTGGCCGCCATGAAGACCCGAACTTGGGTCTAGAGGGTATGCTCGGTGCGGGCGATGATATCATCCTGCGCCTCGGGCGATAAGGCGGTAAAGAAGGCCGAGTAGCCGGCCACCCGCACCACCAGATCCCGATAGCGATCCGGATCTGCCTTGGCCGCCAGCAGGGTGTCTCGCGAGACGATGTTGTATTGCACGTGCCACCCCCGGTGCACCTCGAAGAAGGTGCGCAGTAGCGCCATCAGCTTCTGTTTGTCGGTCTCATGGGCCAGGCTGGCGGGGCTCAGCTTCTGGTTGAGCAGCACGCCACCGAGGATGGCGCCGGTCGGCAGCTTGCCCACCGAGTTGAACACCGCCGTCGGCCCCAGTCGGTCAGAACCTGACGCAGGGCTCGCCCCCTCGGCCAGGGGAGTGCCGGCGTGACGCCCGTCCGGGGTGGCGGGGGTGGCGGCACCGAAGGGCACGTTGGCCGAGATGGAGGAGGTGCCGGCATAGTAGGTGCCGCCGATCGGGCCACGTCCGAAGCGGGTGTTGTGCAGCCCCGCCAGCTCATCCAGGTAGCTATGGTAGGCGCGCACCAGCAGGGGGTCGACCCCGTCGTCGTCGTTGCCGTACTTGGGGGCCCCGTGTTGCAGTCGCTGGCGCAGCAGCTCTCCGTCGGGGCCGGCAAAGTCCTGCTCGAGGGCGGTGGCGAGGGCCTGCTGGCTCACGCTCTCCTGCTCGAACACCAGGCGCCGGATTGCCGCCAGGCTGTTGCCGAGATTGGCGATCCCCACCTGCAGCCCCGATACCCAGTCGTAGACGGCGCCCCCCTGCTTGATGGTTTTGCCCCGCTCGATGCAGTCGTCCACCAGGGTCGAGCAGAGGATGTCGTGGGCCTGCTGCTCGAGCACGGTGTCGACCACACAGTCGATTTCCACCGACTTGCGGGCGAAGTAGCGCACCTGGCGATCCCAGCTTGCCATCACCTCGTCAAACGAGGCGAAGCTCCCCTCACTCAGGCGCCGCGCCTCGGGCAAGAAGACCCGCTTGGTATTGGCATCGCGTCCACCATCCAGGGCCGCGAGCAGGATGCGGGCGAAGTTGATAAAACTCATGCCGGTGCAGCGATAGCCCCACCTGCCCGGCACCGCCGTCTCGATGCAGCCGATGGCCGCATAGTGGTGGGCATCCTCTTCACTCACCCCGAGACGAATAAACTCCGGGATCACCCGCTCGTCGTTGTTGAAGGCCGGCATGCCGAAGCCACAGCGGATCACCTGCAGGCAGGCCTCCAGGAAGTCGTCGCTCATGCCGGCGTGGTAGCGCACCGAGAGGTTGGGCTGGGTCGAACGCAGCCGGCCGCAGGACTCGAGGATGGCGTAGGAGAGGCCATTGACGGCATCAAGGGCCTGCCCATTGACCCAGTTCTGGCCGCCGATGGTGACGTTTTGGTAAAGGGGGCTGCCGGCGGAGGCCTTGGAGTGGGAGCCGGAGCGGATCTTGTTGACCTCGAGCAGCTTGAGCCAGCAACTCTGCAGCAGCTCCAGGGCGTGCTCCCGGGGGAGGGTCTTACCGAGCTCAACCTCGCGGCGGTACCAGGGGTAGAGGTATTGATCCATGCGGCCGAAGGAGACCGAGTGTCCGTTGGACTCTATCTGTAGCAGCAACTGGATGAAGTAACAGAGCTGCAGCGCCTGCCAGAAGGTTTCGGGAGGGCGGTGGGCAATGTGGGCGCAGTTGGCGGCGATCTGGCGCAGCTCGCCCTGTCGCCAGGGGCGCGTCTCGGTGCTGGCCATCTCGGCGGCGAGGCGGGCGTAGCGTTTTATCTGCTCGCTCACCGCCGTCAGGGTAATGGCCACCGCCTGCAAGAACTGCTCGCGTTCGAGATCGCCCTGATCGCTTAAATCCAGCCGGGTGCGGCGCGCGGCGACCTTGTCGGCGAGACCATCGACTCCCAGAGTGAGCAGGGTCGGGTAGTCGACCGCCAGGTGGGCATCCCCCGAGGTCATGTTGCCCTCGGCCTTGATGATGCCGCTCTCCAGCAGCGCTTTTTGCTCGTCGGTGAAGATGCCGAGGCAGCGATCCTGTACGGTGCGGCCACGCCAGAAGGGGATGAGGGCGTGGATCGTCAGCTTGTCCGCCTCGCTCACGGCGAAACCGGCGCCGGGACGGTCGGCCAACTCGTCGATCTCCTTTTCAATCCAGCCCACCGTGTATTCGGGAAAGAGCGGCGCGGCGCGCACCTGGCTTGCCTGGTTACCGACGATGAGCTCATCGTGGTCGATCCACAGGGTTCGCTCGCGCAGGTGGTGGGCCAGGGCCAGGGCTCGGCGCACCGGCAACGGGCGTGCGGCGTGGGTCTGGTAGGCCTCGGTATAGTGGCGGGCGCGCTCGGTGCAGAGCGGCGGGCGAGTGATGTGGACGAGGCGCGCCTTGTGGGTACGAATGCGGTCACTGAGGGTGGTGAGATCGAGCTGGGTCATGGTCTTATCCTCGCAAGACAGGGGTGAGGTGGTGGCGTTTGGCCTCGGCCTCGGCGAAGGCAAGCAGGGCCGGATCATCGAGGGGGGTGAGCGGGGCCTGGTAGGGGAGGCCGAGCTGGGCGTACTTGCCCATGCCCAGGATGTGGTAGGGGAGAAAGTGGATCTCGCGTACCGTGCCGAGCCGGGCTGCGGCGGCGACGATGGCACTCACACTGGCACGGTCGGCATTGAAGCCCGGGATCAGGGGTACCCGGATCTGCATCGGCACCCCCTCGGCGGCCAGGCGTGCCAGGTTGTCGAGCACCCGGCTGGCATGGCCGCCGGTCCACTGGTGAAAAGCGGGCTCCTCTACGTGCTTGAGGTCGGCCAGCAGCAGATCCAGGTAAGGCAGACTGGGGGCAATGTGGGACCAGGGAATGTGCAGGCAGCTCTCTACCGCCGTGTGGATCCCCGCCTCCTTGCAGGCGGCGAGCAGGTCGCGGCAGAGGATATGCTGCAGGAAGGGTTCGCCTCCGGAGAGGGTGACGCCCCCGCCGCTGCGCTCGAAGAAGGGGCGGTCACGCAGCACCCTGGCCAGCAAGGTTGCCACCGGTTGACGCTCACCGCAGACGCGCAGCGCTTCGCTCGGACAGAGGCCACGCAGGCGCTCGGCTGCCTCCTGGCCGGGTCGAGTGAGTCTGCGTGGGCCCTCGCTGTCACGCACGATTGCCTCGGGGCAAGCGTCGGCGCAACGCCGACAGCCCTCGATGCAGCGTTCCGGCTCGAGTAGGATGTCGGGGCCGGGCGCGCGGCTCTCCGGGTTTTGACACCAGCGACAGGCGAGGGGGCACCCCTTGAAGAAGACGAGCGTACGGATCCCGGGGCCGTCGTGGGTCGAATAGCGTTGCAGGTCGAAGATCATGGGGCCTCCTTGTGTCTTTATCTTCATCTTTCGTTCGAAAGCTGACTTGATCTCGATCATTAAAATGTGCGATGCCTTGGGCCAAGATGTGCCCGGTTGTTTCGCTTCTGAAGGGAGAAAAAGATGGAGCTCTATCTCGATACTGCCGACCTGGCCGCCGTGCGCCGCTGGGCCCGCATCCTGCCGCTGGCCGGCGTTACGACCAACCCGTCCATCGTGGCGCGTGCCGGTTTGCCGCTGCGCGAGTTGCTGCCGGCCCTGCGCGATCTGCTGGGACCCAAGGCGCGACTGTTTGCCCAGGTGATGGGAAAAGGGGAGACAGAGATGGTGCGTGAGGCCTTTGCCTTGCGCGAGCTGGACCCGGACCTGGTCATCAAGGTGCCGGTGTGCGAGGAGGGACTGGCGGCGATCAAATGTCTGGCCGGCAATGGGGTGCCGACCCTGGGCACTGCCGTCTACACCCCGCAGCAGGGGTGGCTGGCGGCGCTGGCCGGCGCTCACTACGTCGCACCTTACGTCAATCGCCTCGACGCCCAGGGTGGGGATGGTCTCAAGACGGTCGATGAGCTGCAGCGCTTGCTGGCTCTGCACGTGCCGGGCAGCAAGGTGCTTGCCGCTTCGTTCAGAACGCCGCGTCAGGCTCTCGATTGCCTGCTGGTGGGGTGTCAGTCCATCACACTGCCGGTCGATGTGGCCGAACAACTGCTGGCCGTGCCGGCAGTGGAGGAGGCCATCGCCCGTTTCGATGCCGACTGGCGGGGAGCGTTTGGAGGCTGATCTCCCTTTGTGATACGCCCCTCGTCGGGGGGGCGTATCAACGGCTAATCTTGAGGAAGAGCAACCTCAAGGAGGCCGGTATGAGCGAGCATACTCTACTTCCCCATGGGGAAGACTTGCGACGGGCCGTGCGTTGGCTCAATGAACAGCACCGCTACGACGGGCATGCCATCGAGGAGGCGAGTCAGCGTTTCTGCCTCTCGCCTCTGGATGAGGAGTTTTTGTTGCAACACTGGCTGCAACCCGGCGCCGATGCCGGGCGCTGAGCTCAGGAGATAAATTTCTCGAGAGAGATGCCGTAGTCACGGGGCTCTACTACCGCCTCTATGGTCTCGGTCGAGCGGGTCAGATCGAGCAGTTTCACATCCAGATAGTGGCGCGCGGTAGCGTGGTAGATCACCTTGACCAGAGGCTTCAGGGGCTCTTCGTCGTTACGCTCCATGACGATGGCCAGCCTCTGGTTGGAGAGCAGAACCAGAGTACCGACCGGATAGACGCCCAGGCACTTGATAAACTTCTGTACCAGCTCGGTATCGAAGTGGGTTCCCGCTCCCTTGAGCAGGATGCGAAAAGCCTGGGTGGGCTGCATCCCTGCCTTGTAGACGCGATCCGCCGTCAAGGCATCGTAGACATCGACAATGCCGCTCATGCGGCTATGCAGTGACAGGGCTTCCCCCTTGAGCCCCAGCGGGTAACCGCTTCCATCCAGCCGCTCATGATGGTTGCCTGCCACCTCCAGCATGACGGGGGTGATCCCCGGTGTTTCACTCAAAATCTCGCGACTGTGTACCACGTGCTGGCGCATGATCGCGAACTCTTCGTCGGTCAGCTTGCCCGGCTTGTTGAGGATGGCGTCCGGAGTCATGATCTTGCCCACGTCGTGCAGCAGTCCACCCAGGGTCAGCTCCTGCAGGGTCGTGCGCTCAAGCCCGAGATAGCGCCCGAAGTTGGCCAGCAGGATGGCCACGTTCATGGAGTGCTCCATGAGATAGGCATCCTTGGCGCGGATGCGGGCGAGGCAGAGCATGGCATCCCCATGGGTGAACATGGTATCGACCATCTCCTCGGCCACTTGCGCAAGGGGGGCTATGTCGATGGGCTCCCCTTGTTTGAGCTGGCTGAGCAGCTTCACTTGCAGGGTGCGTGCCTCTTTGTAGAGACGCCGGATCCGCAGTGCCCCGGCCTCACGACTGCGCTCGTTGCGCTCGGTGGCGGCTTCGTTTTCTGCGGGAAGGGGGTTTTGCTCTTCCAGGCGACTGCGGGAGAGATCGACCGTGACCTCGAGAACCCCAGAGTTGATCAACGCCGTGATCTGATGGGGGGTGCGCACAAATCCTCTGCTGGAGATCGCCTTGCTACCACTTTGCCGGACGATTTCAACGACATACATGCCGGGACGCAGTGTGGAGACGGGAAGGGTAATGAGTGAATTCGCACGGGTCATGAATGGTGTCGCAGGTTGCGCCGTTAAGTGAGATCACTGTGAAGAAGTTTAACATGATGCGACTGGTAAACCGCATTTATCCATCGCTGGAGTTGTCGTGGTCACGCCGTATAATGTCGGACCTTTTATATAGCGACAGGATCACGGGGAAGCTGATGCGTCTCGATAAATTTATCTGTGATTGTTCAGATTTGACGCGCTCCCAGGCGGGCAAGGTCATTCGTCAGGGGGAGGTCAAGGTCGATGGCGAGGTGATCAAGCAGCCCGCCTTCCATATCGATGAGCAGAGTCTCATCGAGTTCGATGGCATCGAGCTTACCCTCTGCCTGCGTCAGCGCTACTTCATGCTGCACAAGCCCGAGGGCTATGTTTGCTCCAACGACGATCCGGATCACCCCACGGTTTTCTTCCTGATGGATGAACCCTCCATGGGCAAGTTGCACGTGGTGGGCCGACTCGACCTCGATACCACCGGGCTGGTGCTCATCACGGATGATGGCCAGTGGTCGCACCGCATCACCTCACCGCGCCACGAGTGTGCCAAGACCTATCACGTCTGGCTGGCCGATCCGATCGCGCCGGGAACTACCGAGCAGTTTGCACAAGGCATCCTGCTGCGCTCGGAGAAAGAGAAGACCCGTCCCGCCCGGCTCGAGATCCTTGGGGAGTGTGAGGCTCGCCTGACCATCCACGAAGGCAAGTACCACCAGGTCAAGCGGATGTTCGCCGCGGTCGGCAACAAGGTGGTCGGTCTGCACCGCGAACAGATCGGGGCGCTGCGTCTGGATGACGATCTGGCACCCGGCGAGTATCGTGAGCTGACGGCTGACGAGATTGCCGTCTTCTGATGGCCAGGGCCCCGCACTGCGGGGCCCTTTCGTATTCAGGTGCCGAGCACCAGGGCGATGCCGCCCGAGGTGAGCAGGGCGCCCAGCCAGGCGGGCAGAGCCGGCCGTTGACCGGTGTGCCACCAGAGCAGGGGCAGCAGTACCACCGGGGTGGTGGAGGAGAGGATGGAGACCATGCCCACGTCTCCATAGCGCAGGGCGACCAGGATCAGGGTCATACCCAGAGCCATGGCCAGAAAACCGTTGAGGCTGATAAGGCCGAGGATTTCCCGGTTGAGGGGGCGCAGCGGCATGGTCAATGGAATGCGTAGCCATCGTAGCAGGCTGTGGGCCATGAGGGCTGCCGACATCCGGGCCAGGGAGGCGGTAATGGGGTCTATGGTCGGATCGCTCATCACTGGCTTGGCGATGACGGCACTGCTGCTCTGGCACAGGGCCGCCAGCAGGCCGAGCCCGACGCCGGTCAGCAGAGAGCCGCGAACCGTCTCCCACTCATGGCCCTGACCGCGCCGCCCGAAGGTGATGGCGAGCCAGACGCCGCAGAGCACCAGCGCGGCTCCCCAAAGGCGAGGGCCGGCCAGTGTCTCGCTAAACAACCAGACCCCGAGCAGGGCCGAGAAGAGGGCGTGGCAGGAGAAGAGCAGACCGCTGCGGCGTGGCCCCAGGCGGTTCATGCAGGCAAACAGGGCTGTGTCGCCGATGAAGATGCCGATAAGGCCGGAGAGAGCCAGGGTGGGCCAGGCGCCGAGTGGCAGGCTCTGCCAGCCACCGGTTAGCAGGCTGCCAAACCCCAGCATCAGCGTCACCATCAACATGCGCCAGCGGCTGTAGGCGAACGCGCCCAGATGGCGGGCCGGCTTGACCGAGATGAGGGCGGCGATGGCCCACAGGGTGGCTGCTGCCAGGGCGCACCACTCGTAACCCATAAAAAAACTCCTGAAATATGCCCGAAGGACTCCCTCTTCGGCGCGAGCCCGCTACAATACGGCCCCGCCGTTGGTAGAACAAGCGCCATCGTGGTGGTTGATGGGATTCAGTGATGTGGTGAGAGGTAGTAAGGTGCGAATTTCCGGACTCTATGGCGTGGTATTGCTGGTGGCTGGCCAGTTGCTGGCGGCCGAGTCGGCGACAACACCCATCCCCCAACCGGAGCGGCAGGTTCTGGTCAGAGGGAATGGGGCAGAGCCGGATTCACTTGATCCGGCACAGATGCGCAGCGGCTTTGCCGCCGAGGCGATCCTGACGGATCTGTTCGAGGGGCTGGTGAGCGAGAGTGGCGAGGGGGGGATAGCGCCTGCTCAGGCCCTGCGTTGGGAGCAGAGTGACGATGGTCTGGTATGGCGTTTCTTCTTGCGACCCGGTTTGCGCTGGTCCAATGGAGAGCCCTTGGGGGCGTCGGACTTTGTCTATGCCTGGCGCCGTCTCATCGACCCGGCCACGGCCTCGGCGTCAGCTTCCCTGATGTTGGCGACAGGCATCAACAATGCGGCGGCCATTTATGGGGGGGCACTGGCACCGACGGATCTCGGCGTTGAGGCCGAGAGTGAGCAGGTGTTGCGGGTCACCCTGGAGCGACCCGTGCCTTATCTTTTGCATCTGCTGAGTCAGCGCGCGTTTGTGCCCCTTCCGGGCGCGGTGATCGGTCGTTTTGGCAGAGCCTGGACCCAGCCAGCCCACATGGTGAGCAACGGCGCTTACCGCCTGAGTGCCTGGATACCCAATGAACGGATCGAACTCACCCGTAACCCCCATTATTGGGATCCGGCCAGTGGTCGCATCGGGCAGGTGAACTATTTGCCCCTCTCTTCCCTCAACGAAGAGCGGCTGGGCTACGAGGCGGGCCGCATTCAAATGACGCACCGGGTGCAACCCGAGTATTACCAGCAGATCTTGCAAGCGGCCCCCGAGCGCCTCTGGCGGCTCCCCCTCTTTGGCACCTACCTCTACAGTTTCAACCTGCAGCGCCCCGAATTGGCCCGTATCGAGGTCCGGCGAGCGCTCTCCCTGGCCATCGACCGGGAGGTGCTGACCCAATACGTGACGGGGCAGGGGGAGCAGATCGCCTGGTCTCTGCTGCCGCCCATGCCGGGTTATGTGGCCGCCGCCAGAGAGGAGGCGGACTTGCCCCGTGCCGAGCGGCTCAGGCAGGCGGCAGCGCTGCTCAAGCGGGCAGGGATCGGGCCCGATCACCCCTTGCATCTCTCATTGACCTACAACCACTCTGAGCTTCAGAAAAAAATGGCGCTTGCCGTCGCCGCCATGTGGAAACCGCTGGGAGTCGAGCTGGCCTTGCGTGGCAGGGAGTGGGATGCCTATCAGGAGGCCAAGGATAGCGGGGACTTCACCATAGCCCGCTCCTTTGCCTTTGGTGATTATGTAGAGCCTTCGGCGCTGCTCAATCTCTTTCGCTGTGGTGATCCGCAAAACGAGAGCGGCTACTGTAACCCCGGCTACGATGCGTTGCTGGATCAGGCATCGAACACCCTGGATGAGGCCGGGCGGACCCGTCTCTATCAGGAGGCAGAGCGGCGCTTGCTGGCGGATCAGCCGATTATCCCCATCTATCACTATCACCAGATGCGGCTGGTGGATCCCGCCCTGCGGGGGCTGCCGACTCAAAATCTCAAGGGAGAGGTCGCCTCCAAGGATCTCTATTTCATCAAGCAGTGAGGTAATGATGATGAAGATTGCCCTGTTAGCCGACATACACGGTTGCTTGCCTGCACTGGCGCGCGTATTGGCCCATCTTGAGCGGCGGGCGCCGGACCATATTGTCCTGCTCGGCGACCTGCTCAATCATGGACCCCGCAACCCGGTTCCCGAGGGGTATCAGCCTGCTGCCGTGGCCGACCGCCTCAACGAGCGGGCCGGGCAGATGATCGCGGTGCGCGGTAACTGCGATTCCGAGGTCGATCAGATGTTGCTGCGTTTTCCCTGCACCGCCCCCTATAACCAGATGCTGGTAGACGGGCGGCGCTGGTTTGTGACCCACGGCCATCTCTATCGCCCCGATGAGGTTTCGTTGCCTGATGGCTCACTCTATATCAGTGGTCATACCCATGTTCCCCAATTGGAATCGCAAGGAACTCGAGTACGGCTCAATCCGGGATCGATCACCTTCCCCCGTGGGGAGTGGCCGGCCAGTTTCGGTTGGTATGAGGAGGGGAGAATGCAGATCCTCGAGGTCGCGTCGGGAGATGTTATCGCCGAGCTGGTGTTGTGAGGATCAGGCTTTGATACCGCGGGTACGAGTGCCCGCGTGGGTATTACCCTTGGCGTCGTAGGTGAGACTGCTGCGATCTTTGAGCTGGGTGAGCAAGCCTGCGAGACGGCGGTTGGCGGTGATGTTGAGCTCGAGCAGCTTGCCGTTGATGTCATTTTGTTCCTGACAGGCCTGTAGCTGCGTGGTCAAACTGTTGATCTCGTTCTGAAAACGGCTCAACACCGTCTTGATGTCGGGTTGTGCGGCAATCAGGTGGTCGATGGCCTGGATCTGGTTGGCCAGCTCCTGCTTGCGTTTGAGGAGATCGGGGAGAGAGAGCGCCTGACGCTGCTCGAGGAGGGCGTGTTCCTCTTTGAGCAGCGTCAGCATATCCGCAAGATGGGTACTTTGAAGCGTCAGCAGAGAAGGAAGGTCGTTCATCCGAGCAACTTGTCCAGTTGTCCCTCGAAGGAGGCCATCTTCTTGGCTACCCGCTGGCTGTCGACCTGATATTCACCCGAGGCGATTGCCTTCTTGAGGCTCTCGACACGGCTTTCGTTGCCACCGGCCCCGCTGGAGAGTGTCTTTTGCATCTGCTGTAATTGCTGTGCTTCGCTGGTCAGAGAGACCGAATCCTGGCGTGTTGCGCTGGTACGGCTATCGCTTGCAACGCCGTTTCCTGCCTTGTTGGCGGCAGACTGGCCAGTGCCGCTGCTTTGCAGGCGACTGTTAGCCAAGTTGTTGATGTTGTTGATAGCCATAATCTAATCCTTCGTCTGCTGAGTCTTGCTTACCCAGTATATCGGCGTTCGGCGAGCAACCTTTAGCAAAATTAATGCAGTACGATTACGGCCTGGCCGACGGCGATCACCTTGGCCTTGACCTCGCGACCTGAGTGAAGGTTGGTGACACGGATCATGTCTCCGAAGCTTCCATCTTGCAAGGCACTGACCATTGATTTTATTTGTAAATTTTCCGTTTGAGCAACCAGGGTGATCTGGTCGCCTTTACAGATGACACAGAGTTGGCTGGTCCGCACCGGTTGTCCCGGTCGCAGCTCTCGCTTGCTACGCGCCCCATAGAGGCGCTCCGGCTCGAGGGCGTAGTCACCGCGCAGCATCTGCTCATCCTGATAGGTGATGGTCAACTTGTCGGCGGTCAATAGCTCTCCCTTGCCGACCACTTCGGTGACGGTCACAAAGGGCTTCTGAACCGACACTCTGACGGGAAGGTAGAGATCCCACGTCGGCTGCTCTTCGCATTTCAGGTAGACCGTCGTGTTGCGGCGGATCGTCATGTTGCCGGGCAGGGTAACCGACAGATGCTCAATGCATTCGCTCAAGGGCAGCCGGTTATCGATGGGGCCAGCCTTGACATCAATCCTGGCAGTGGGGGCGCTCTCTATGTTGGCCAGCACGAAGCCTTCGGCCGCACTCTGCAGTCTGCTGATGGTGGATTCTGCCACCTGCGCCACGGCACAGGCCGGAATCAAGAGTAAGAACAAAAGCTTGCTAATCATTTGAAACAGCTGGCCGATAAAGAAATTGTTAACCCACATCAGATCAATTAACTATGCTTGCTCAAAGACGGGTAACTGAACTTTGACGCCAAGCAGTCTCAAATGCCCATGCATGAATGGTGCCAATGCTTTGTTAAGGGAGCTTCCTATGGCCAGTATTCTGGACTCGGTCAACCAGAGAACCCAGTTGGTGGGTCAGAACCGACTGGAGTTGCTGCTGTTTCGGCTTAATGGTCGTCAACGGTTCGGAATTAACGTCTTCAAGGTTCGCGAGGTACTGCAATGTCCGCCGCTCACCGTGATGCCAAAAATCCATCACTGTATTCGCGGTGTTGCGCACATTCGGGGCCAGACGATTTCGGTCATCGATCTCAGCATGGCCACCGGTGGCCGTCCCATTGCCGATCTGACCAAGTGTTTTATGATCATTGCCGAGTACAACCGGTCGGTGCAGGGTTTCCTGGTCAACTCGGTCGAACGCATCATCAATATGAATTGGGAATCTATCCTGCCTCCCCCCAAGGGGGCTGGACGTATCAACTACATGACAGCGGTCACTGAGGTCGATGGTGAGTTGGTCGAGATCCTTGACGTAGAAAAGATCCTCAACGAGATCTCTCCCATCTCCACCGATGTGAGCGAGGAGATCCGTGAGGCCAGTGCAGCCCTTCCCCCGGCAGATCGCCCCGTGTTGGTGGCCGATGATTCCTCGGTGGCTCGCAAACAGGTGCAACGGGCACTCGAGGCTATCGGTATGAAGTGCATCCTGGCCAAAGATGGTCGTGAGGCACTCGACATGCTGATCGACATGTCAAAGCAGGGCCCTATCAGGGATCAGATTGCGTTGGTGATCTCGGATATCGAGATGCCCGAGATGGACGGATATACCTTCACAGCAGAGATCCGTAACAATCCTGCGCTCAAGGATTTACATGTTATCCTGCACACTTCCCTCAGTGGTGTATTCAACCAGGCCATGGTGCAAAAGGTGGGGGCCAACGATTTTATCGCCAAGTTCCAGCCCGATGTATTGGCCAAAGCGGTCCAGAATGCACTCTAGACAAAGAAGAAAGAACTGAATGAAGACACTGTCAGATGATGTATACAAACAGTTCAGTGCCTTTCTGGAGAGCCAGAGCGGTATTGTACTGGGTGATAACAAACAGTATCTGGTCAAAAGTCGCCTCTCCCCCTTGTTGAGTCAGCACGGGGCTGCGAGTCTGGACGAGCTGATCACACGCTCCATGAACATTCGTGAGCGTGACCTGAAGATGGCGGTCGTTGATGCCATGACCACCAATGAAACCTTGTGGTTTCGTGATACTTACCCTTTCCAGCTGTTGACCGAGAAACTCTTTCCCGAACTGGGCAAGAGCGGGCGAGTGGTAAAAATCTGGTCTGCGGCATCATCCTCGGGCCAGGAGCCTTACTCTATCGCCATGACGGCCATTGAGCAGCAGATGAAAAAGCCGGGCACCCTGCCGGGCGGGGTACAGATCGTGGGCACCGATATCTCGGCCTCCATGCTCAATCAGTGCAAGGAGGGGATCTATGACAGCCTTGCTCTGGCACGTGGCCTCTCTCCCGAGCGCAAGAAGATGTTCTTCGAGCCTCACGGAGATAACAAGATGAGGGTGGTTGAGCGAGTCAGAAAATTGACATCTTTTCGCTACCTCAATCTGCTGGAGAGCTACAGCCTGCTCGGTAAGTTTGACATTATCTTCTGCAGAAATGTGCTTATCTATTTCTCACCCGAGGTCAAATCCAAGATCCTCAATCAGTTTGCAAGCAGCCTGAATCCGGGTGGCTATCTGATGCTTGGTGCATCCGAATCACTGGCAGGCCTGACCGATCGTTTCGAGATGGTGCGCTGCAATCCCGGCATCGTCTATAAAGTCAAATAATCCCTTCGTGTAGATCTTGGCATGCCTCTTGCTGCTCATTGAGCAAGCAGGAGGTGTGTCATGGCCATATCATTCGACAAGGCATTCGGAGTTCATCAATACACGCTGGGGATCCGTTCCCGACGTGCCGAGGTGATCGCCAGTAATATCGCCAATGCAGATACTCCGGGCTTCAAGGCTCGGGATCTCAACTTTGCAGATGCGCTCAAAGAGGCCAAGTCGGGTCAGGGCTTTGCACTCGCCACGACCAATGAGCGGCACATTCCCCTCTCGCTGGGGGGGGGCGCCGCACTTCAATATCGTTCGCCCCTGCAACCTGATACGGGTGATGGCAACACGGTGGATCTGCAGCAAGAACGTAGCGATTACATGCAAAACAGCCTCGAGTACCAGACTTCGCTGGAGTTTATGAACAGCAAGATCTCGGGTTTGCTCAAGGCCCTGAAGGGAGATCAGTGATGAGTCTGTTCAAGGTCTTTGATATCGCTGGCTCTGCCATGAGTGCCCAGTCGGTGCGTCTCAATACCGTGGCCAGCAATATGGCAAACGCCGATAGCGTGAGCTCCAGTGTTGACAAAACTTACCGCGCACGCCGGCCAGTTTTTGCCGCTCAGCTGGAGCAGGCCATGTCTGACAAACAGTCCTCCGTCGGGGTGGATATCAAGGGCATAGTGGAGAGTGATGCTCCCCTGCTCAAGGAGTTTAATCCCAATCATCCTCTGGCGGACAAAGACGGTTTTATTTACAAGCCCAACGTCAACATGGTGGAGGAGATGACCGATATGATCAGCGCCTCACGCAGTTATCAGACTAATGTGCAGGTGGCAGATGCGGCAAAGAAGATGCTGCAGCAGACCCTCAATATGGGCAAAGGCTGAGGGGGAGTAATTCATGGCCGATATTAATAGCCTTAATAGTGCGTTTTCGACGGCGAATGCCACCTCTACCTCGGGGACGCTACCCAGTGGCAGCACTCCGACTGGCAAGACGCCCAAGAAGGAGCTGGATCAGGCTGATTTTATGAAGATGCTGACCATGCAGCTCTCCTATCAGGATCCCTTCAAGCCGGTGGACAACTCCCAGATGATCGCCCAGATGTCGTCCATGGCCACGACCGATGGCATCAACCGTCTCAATACCGCGATCGGGGGGCTCAACTCAGTAATGACCTCCAGCCAGGCGCTGCAAGCTTCTTCTCTGGTGGGCCAGCAGGTACTGGTGCCGTCCGATACCGGCTACCTGCAAGAAGGGGGAGCGATCAACGGTGTCATTGCCGTAGGCGATCATGCCAGCAATCTCAAGGTGACCATCAAGAACGAGTCGGGGCAGGTGGTCCGTGAAATTGGTATGGCTGGCGAGCACAAAGGAAATGTGGACTTTGCCTGGGATGGCAAAGACAAGGACGGCAAGGCGTTGCCGGCCGGCAAATATCAAGTCACGGTCAGCGGTACTGTGAATAACAAGGTCGAAACCTTCCCCGCACTCACCTATGCCAAGGTCGACAGCGTCACCCTGGGTAACGCCAATAATCCAACTCTCGTTAATCTGAAGGGGCTCGGGCCGATCCGTCTGACCGATATCCTGCAGATCAGCGGTAACAGCTCCGGAACTCCCACGACGCCGCCGGAGAGCAACAACGGCAGCAGCCGAACCCTCTAAAGGAGAACTGTCATGTCCTTTAATAACGCGCTCAGTGGTGTCAGTGCGGCACAAAAAGATCTGAACGTCACCTCCAATAACATTGCCAACGTCAACACCATCGGCTTCAAGGAGTCCCGTGCCGAGTTTGCCGATGTCTATGCCAACTCCATCTTCGTCAACTCCAGAACCCAGGTAGGTAATGGTGTGACGACCGGTGCCGTGGCACAGCAGTTTCAGCAAGGGGCGCTCAAGTTTACCGAGAACCCGCTCGATCTGGCGGTTCAGGGTAATGGTTTCTTTGTGCTCTCCGACGGCAAGGATAATCTCGATCGTACCTTCACCCGTGCCGGTGCGTTCAAGCTCGATGCCAACAGTTACATCGTCAACAATCAGGGGAACTTCCTGCAGGGTTACGAGATCAACGATGATGGCACCCCCAAGGCGGTGAGTCTCAATGCGACCAAGCCGATTCAGATCCCCGACAAGGCGGGTGAGCCGGTGCGTACCACCACGGTCAATGCCTCGTTTAACCTGCCATCGAATACAGATGCGCTGGATGTAGGTAAATTTGATCCGAAAGACTCCAAGACCTACTCCTCGTCAACCTCTGTGGTCGTCTACGACTCCTTGGGTGAGCCCTATACGGTCACCAAGTATTTTGTCAAAGAGCTGGATACGGGCACAGGTCAAGCCAAGATCCCGACAACCTGGCGTATGTTCCTCTACTCCAACGACAAGCCTATCGATATCGTCGGCGGGGTGGCGACCACGCCGGTTGCTCCGGCCACCCAGCAACCGCTGGGGGCCACGATAGAGTTCACCACCGACGGTAAGGTTAATGCCATTACGCCGGCCCAAATCAAAACCGAACCTCTGGGGGCGCCTGCTGGTGGCGCAGCTCCGGCACCAAATAACCCATCGGGGGCCGGTGTTATCAACAACGGCGCCGATGGTACCCAGCAGGTCGAGATCAAGTTCGGCACCGTGACTCAGTTTGCCTCTCCTTTTGAGGTAAACAGCCTGAGTCAGGATGGCTCGACCGTGGGTCGTCTGACCAAGGTCGAGATCTCCCCTAACGGGATCGTCTCTGCAACCTACAGTAATGCGACGACGGCCAAGGTGGCCATGGTGGCCATGGCCAAGTTCGCCAACGCACAAGGATTGAGCCAGATTGGGGATACCTCCTGGCAACAGTCACTGCTCTCCGGTGACGGGCAGCCGGGTACCCCCAACACCGGTACCTTTGGCTCTATCCGCTCTGCGGCTCTCGAGCAGTCCAACGTGGATCTGACCTCCCAGCTGGTGAACCTCATCACGGCGCAGCGTAACTTCCAGGCCAACTCCCGCGCTCTGGAGGTAAACAGCACCCTGCAGCAGACCATATTGCAGATCCGCTGATCGTCATAGAACTGACACCAAGGGCGCGATGGCGCCCTTTTTTTGTTTATAAATTAATGGCTTACATTTTGATATTTAAGTTGGCATCACTTCTGCATGGATGTTGCCAACCACATGATCTCTGCCAGTGAGGAGTGCCATGGATCATCTGCTCTATATCGCCATGTCAGGGGCCAAGGAGAACATGAACAGCCTGGCCGTGCGAAGCAACAACCTGGCCAATGCCAATACGGTCGGCTTCAAGTCAGACTTTGAACAGGCTCGTAGCATGCAGGCCTTTGGCGACGGATTGCCGTCGCGGGTGTTTGCCAAGACCGAGCGGCCAGGCCAGAACCTGGAGCACGGCATGTTGATGACCACGGGGCGTGATCTCGATGTAGCCCTCGATGGACCGGGTTGGCTGGTGGTACAGGATCCCAAGGGAGGTGAAGCCTTTACCCGCATGGGTAACCTGCAGCTGAGTGCGACCGGGAACCTGCAGACCTCAACCGGACTCAATGTGGTTGACGATGCCGGCAACCCCGTCGTCTTGCCGCTGCCGCTCGAGAAGATAGAGATCAATCGTGATGGCACCATCAATGCGCGTCCCGAAGGAGCTGCGCCCAACCTCCTGGAGGATTTTCAGCGTATCAAGTTGGTTCGTCCGGCCAGTGATGCGGTGGAGAAGGGGGCTGATGGCCTGTTTCGCCGCAAGGATGGCGCCAAAGAGCCGGCATCAGCCGGTGTGGGCCTGATTGCCGGCTCCCTGGAGGGGAGCAATGTCAATGTGGTCGATGAGATGACCAACCTGATCCGTCTGCAGCGCCAGTTTGAGACCCAGAT
Organism: Aeromonas schubertii; assembly: GCF_000820105.1. Taxonomy (GTDB): domain Bacteria; phylum Pseudomonadota; class Gammaproteobacteria; order Enterobacterales; family Aeromonadaceae; genus Aeromonas; species Aeromonas schubertii. The sequence continues at coordinate 216,948 of NZ_CDDB01000001.1, forward strand.
CAAGATGATGAAGACGGCCGAAGAGAATGATGAAGCGCACACCCAGTTGCTGCGTCTCGGTTAACCAAGGAGTACACCATGAATCCTGCACTCTGGATCAGCAAGACCGGGCTGGACGCTCAGCAGGTCAATATCAGCGTCACCTCCAACAACCTCGCCAACGCGAGCACGGTGGGCTTCAAGAAAGGGAGAGCCATCTTCGAAGATCTGCTCTACCAGAACATCAACCAACCCGGTGGGCGCTCTTCGGCTGACACGACACTTCCCTCCGGCTTGATGCTGGGGGCCGGTGCCAAGGTGGTGGCCACCCAGAAGAACCATGGGCAGGGTAACGTACAGACCACCGACAACGCCCTGGATCTGATGGTCAGTGGTCGCGGTTACTTCGAGGTGCAGTTACCTGACGGTAGCTCTGCCTATACCCGTAACGGTCAGTTCACCCTCAACGAGGAGGGGACCATAGTCACGCCAGGCAACGGTTACCGGCTGCAGCCCGAGATCCAGATCCCCGAGAATGCCCAGAGCGTGACGGTGGGCAGTGACGGTCAGGTCTCGGTGAAGCTGGCGGGTGATGGTCAGAGCCAGGTCGTGGGACAGATCAATATCAATGACTTCGTGAATGCCAGCGGGTTGCAGCCCATGGGGGAGAACCTCTTCCTGGAGACCCAGGCCAGTGGTGCTCCCATTCAGGGAACGGCAGGTGCCGATGGCCTGGGGGTCATCAAGCAAGGGATGCTCGAGAGCTCCAACGTCAACGTGACAGAGGAGTTGGTGAACCTGATCCAGGCTCAGCGAGTCTACGAGATGAACTCCAAGGTGATCTCGGCCGTCGATTCAATGATGTCTTATCTGACCCAAAGGTTGTAATGGGAGTGCTGTCATGAAAGCCGTATGGATGCTAGGGTGCCTGTTGCTGGCCGGTTGTACCTCTACCCCCAACACTCCCAGGCCGGATGATCCCGGATTTGCTCCCGTCTATCCGGAGAGCGATCCCGTCTCCGTTCGTCCGACCGGCGCCATCTTCCAGCCGGATCAGATCAATAGCATCTATTCGGATATCAAGGCTCACAAGGTGGGTGATCTCATCACCATAGAGCTCATCGAGTCGACCTCTGCCTCCAAGAAGGCCAATACCCAGTCGGGCAAGGACAACAAATTCAATCTGGATCCGGTTCAGTTGGGCGGGATCCCGGTGACGGCCAGCCCCTATGATCTCTCTGCCTCCATCGGCCAGAATGCCGCCTTCAAGGGTCAGGCCAAGGCGGATCAGAGTAACAGTCTGCAGGGCAGCATCTCGGTGAGTGTCTATAAGGTGCTTCCCAACGGAAATCTCATGGTGCGCGGGGAGAAGTGGATCATGCTTAACAACGGCAACGAGTATATTCGCATCACAGGGGTGATTCGCCCTGAAGATGTCACCTCGGATAACTCTGTCTCCTCCCAGCGGGTGGCCAATGCCCGTATCTACTACGGTGGCACCGGCGATCTTGCCAACAGCCAGGAGCAGGGATGGCTCACCAGTTTCTTCAACGGCCCCTGGTGGCCCCTGTAGGAGGCAGTATGCGTCTACATCAATTCATCATGCTGGGCCTGTGTCTGGTGCTCCCGTTAAGCGCTCAGGCAACCCGTATCAAGGACATCACCTCGGTTGAAGGGGTGCGCAACAACCAGCTGCTTGGTTATGGCCTTGTGGTCGGTCTGCCCGGTACGGGGGAGAAGAACAACGCCTTTACCGAGCAGACCTTCCGTACCATGCTCAACAACTTTGGTATCAAGGTCCCGGATAATCTCAAGCCCAAGATCAAGGATGTGGCACCCGTGGCGGTTCATGCGGATCTTCCTCCGTTTGCCAAGCCAGGGCAGACCATCGATATCACCGTCTCGGCCATTGGTGAGGCCAAGAGCCTGCGGGGCGGCACCTTGCTGCAGACCTTTCTCAAGGGGTTGGACGGGCGTGTCTACGCAGTGGCCCAGGGGAGTCTGGTTGTCGGCGGCCTAGGTGCCGAGGGGGCCGATGGCTCCAAGGTGGTGATCAACACCCCGACAGTGGGGCGTATCGCCAATGGCGCTACCGTGGAGCGTGAGGTTCCCAATGCCTTCAGCCAGGGGGATACCATCACCTTTAATCTGATGCGTGCCGACTTTACCACCGCACGTCGGGTCTCCGATGCCATCAATGCGCTGGTTGGACCCAATACGGCGCAGGCCCTCGACGCGACCTCGGTCAAGGTCTATGCCCCCCGGGATCCGGCGCAGCGGGTCTCCTATCTCTCGACCCTTGAGAATCTGGAAGTGGACCCGGCGGATGAGGCCGCCAAGATCATCGTCAACTCCCGTACCGGCACCATCGTCATCGGCAAAGAGGTTCGCCTCAAGCCGGCCGCCATCAGCCACGGGGGATTGACGGTGACCATCGCCGAAAACCAGCAGGTCTCCCAACCCAATCCGTTGGCGGGAGGAGAGACGACGGTGACCAATAACTCCACCATCAATGTGCAGCAGGAAGATGGTCGAATGTTCAAGCTCGACACGGGGGCTACCCTCGATGACCTGGTACGGGCAGTCAATCAGGTGGGCGTGGCGCCGGGAGATCTGATGGCGATTCTGGAGGCGCTGCAGCAGGCAGGGGCCATCCAGGGTGAACTGGTAATTTTGTAAGAAGAGGGTGGCAAGAGGTTGCCACCGGCGGCAAGAAGTGAGGCATACCATGGCAGGCATCGACAACCAAGGGGTCAATCTGGGTCTGGTGCAGGATGTTCAGAACCTGGACAAGCTGCGTCAGCTGAGCAACAGCAGCCAGGGACAGGAGCAGGCGCTTCGTGCCGCCGCCGGGCAATTTGAAGCCATCTTCAGTCAGACCCTGTTTCAGGGGATGCGTCAGGCGGGGGCCGCACTGACACAAGACAACCCCATGAACAGCAGCTATACCCAGTTTTATGAGGGGATGCTCGATCAGCAGCGGGTTGCCGATATGGCCAGCAAGGGGGGGCTGGGTATCGCCGACATGGTGGTTCGCCAGCTCTCGCCCAAGACATTTCGCCACGATGACGGCCGCACCTTGCGTATGCCGGAGCGTACCGAGCAGGTCTATAAGCCCTATGCCCTCAACCTCGAAGAGCAGAAACAGCTCGGTGAGAAACTTGGCAAAGATTTTGCTGAGAAAGAGGCCAGAGGCATACCGGCCAAGGTCCACACCATGAGAGCCATCCCCCCCATGGGACAGGCCGATGAGAGTAAAGGTGTCACAGCCGGGGCCTCCCGCTTTGATTCACCGTCCGAATTTGTGCATCGGCTGATGCCGATGGCCAAGAAAGCGGCCGCCAAGCTGGGGTTGAGCCCCGCAGTACTGGTTGCCCAGGCGGCACTCGAGAGCGGATGGGGCAAGCGGGTGATCCGTAACGGAGATGGCGAAGTGACCCACAACCTGTTTGGTATCAAGGCCGATCCCCGTTGGGAGGGGCCCAAGGCGGTGGTCAGCACGCTCGAGTATGAGAAGGGGACCCCTTCCAGACAGAAGGCTGCGTTTCGCTCTTATGAATCGTTTGAGGAGAGCTTCAACGATTATGTTGATTTCCTCACGTCGGGCAGTCGCTATCGTGGTGCTTTGGCCAAAGCGGATAACCCGGACCGCTATTTTGAAGCGCTGCAGGCGGCCGGTTATGCCACCGACCCCCACTATGCGCGCAAGTTGAAACAGGTGTTGCGCAGCGATGCCATCACCCAGTACACGGAAACGGAGTCTTGATACATGGCCTATGACCTGCTCTCAATCGGTACCTCAGGAGTATTGGCTCAACAGCGCATGTTGCAGACGACCAGTAACAACATCGTCAACGTCAACAGTCAGGGGTACGTACGTGAACGGACCCTGCTCTATACCAACGGGTACGGTTGGGGCGTTGGTGACAATGTTACCGAGAGGGTGATCAATCAGTATGCCCTCTCTGAGTTTCGTCGTGACACCTCTTCGATGGCATTTGCCAACAGTCGTTATGAGCAGCTCTCGTTGACCGACAGCATGCTCAGTGACAAGGCCAACAGTGTGGGTACTACGATCACCTCCTATTTCAATGCTCTGCATAATGCCAATGAGTCTCCGAGCGACCTGTTTGCCAGAACCAATACCCTCTCCGAGATCGATAACATGGTGAGCCGTTTCCATTCTCAATCGGCTCGCCTGGATAAACAGACCGACAATATCAACAGCCGGATTTCCGACAATGTGGATAAGGTCAATGGGCTTCTCAAGAGTATCAATGAATTAAACGAGGCCATCGTCAAGACCAATGGTGCGACCGAAGAGAACATCATGCTGTTTGATCAGCGTGATGATGCTATTCGTCAGCTCTCGGAGATGATGGATGTTCGGACGGTGAACCAACCGAATGGCAGCGTCTTGATCAATATGGCCAATGGCCAGTCACTGGTGTTGGCCGGTTCATATGCCCAGATGTCGGTTATTCCGGGCGAGCCTGATTCGCGGATGAGTGAAATTAACTGGCAACTGGGCAACAGTACCAGCCAGATCGATTCCACCACTCTGGGGGGAAGTCTGGGAGGCCTGTTCCAGGCCAGAGCGGATCTGGAGCCCACCAAACGTGAGTTGGGGCAGCTGGCGGTATCGATCGCCGATGCGATGAATCAGCAGAACCGCCTCGGGATGGATCTCGACAATGAAATTGGCGGGGATATCTTCTCGCTGACCAGCGCAAAAGGGTTGGAATACAAAAGTAATACCGGATCGGTGCAGGGTACTGCCTCTTTTGTGCCCGGCAAAGGTTCTCAGGTGATGCCTTTTGACTATGAGGTCAAGTTTGGTGCCGCTGGTGCGTTTGAGGTATTTAGCATAGGGGCAGACGGGAAACCGACGTCTGTGGGGACAGGCAGCATGCCTCCCAACAGCTATGAAATAGCAGGGCAGGGGATTCAGCTCGACTTCACTGGTGCCCCGGCCTCAGGGGACAGACTGCTGTTCCAACCCACCAAGCAGGCCGCCAGCGGGATAGAAAAGATTATTACCCGTGGTGAAGATCTGGCCCTGGCGTCTCCACTCAAGGCTGATGCCAATAGTCAAAACCAGGGAAATGGCGCTATCACCATCAACGGTGTGTTCAACACGGGCACCGGCTCGGCATTGGCGGCGAACAACCTGGATCCGACCGCTCCTCAAGTGATCAAAATCGCGGCGAACGGTGACTACCAGGTTTATGCCGGTGATGGCACCACCTTGATAGGGACGGCACCGGCATCCACCAATGGTCAAAATATTCTTGCAGAGTTGAAAGATGCGGGCGGGACACTTGTATATGCCAATCCCCAGTCTGTCCCCGGTTATGACTTCAGTATTACCGGAAAAGTGAAGCCGACGGACCAATTCAACATTGCATACAACCGGGATGGTTTTGCCAACAACGAAAATGGCTTGAAGCTGGCTGATCTCCAGAGTAAAGACCTGGTGAGAAAACAGAGCAGTGCATCGAGTGATGACAAGATGACGTTTGGAGAAGCGAGCTCTTCCATCGTCGTCAATATTGGTAACAAAGCCAGTCAGGCCAAGATTAGCATGGAGGCCAGCAAGGCCAAGCTGCTCCAGAGCCAGACGCTCTTCGAGAGTACCTCCGGGGTCAACCTCGAGGAAGAGGCGGCCAATTTGATCCGTTATCAGCAGGCCTATTCGGCATCGGCTCAGGTGGTATCGACGGCCAAGACCATCTTTGACACCATACTGTCGGCGGTGAGGTAATCATTATGCGTGTCACCACTAACATGATTTACAACCGTAACCTCTCCTCGTTGACCTCTTCTAATGAGCGGCTGAACAATGCCTATGAGCAGTGGCAGACGGGGGACAAGTTCAAGACGGCGGGACAAGACCCGGCAGGGATGAACCAGAAGCTTGAACTGACCAACGAGATCGATCTCTACAAGCAGTACAGTATCAATGGTGGACTATTAGAAAATAGCCTGAGCCATGAGGATACTATTCTCGATGCACTCAACTCGACCATGATGAGTGCTCGAACACTGATCCTGAAGTCAAATAGTGGTGTGCTGAGTCAGGATGATCGTAACTCCATTGCAAGTGAATTGTCTGGTCTGCAAAAGCAGATGTTTGATCTGATTAATACCAAGAATGCCCAAGGGGACTATATCTTCGGTGGTAATCAGAGCCAGAAGCAGCCCTATGTCAAGGACGCGTCGGGGAACTATGTATTCCAAGGGGACACGGGGCAACGTTTTATACAGATATCCCCCACCGTCGCCATCCCTGCAAATGACAATGGATTGGGAATATTTGAATCTGTGCCTACTCGAAGAACCGCAAGTTCTGGTTCGGCTGGCTTGAGCGTAAAAATATCTGACCAAGGGCAGTTCGATAATTATTATCAACAGAACTACAACCCTGTCGGCGGGAATAACTTCACGCTGGAAACGACAGCCGGAACACCCAATACCTATCAGATCAAAGATGGGGGCGGAGCTGTCATCCAGTCCGGGGACCTCTCGGCCGAAGGCACGGTTGCCTTCAATGGTATGGAGTTGAAGGTGACCGGCGCCATCGGAGGAGCCCCCCTGGGATTTGGCCTGGACGTACCCAAAAACGACAACATTCTCAACGGTATGCAGAGTTTTATCGAAGCATTGCAGGATCCGACCGTCGTGCAGGATGAGCTGTTGGCCAAGGCTGCCGATGGCCTGGTGCATCTGGATAATGCAAGGCTTCGCATCGACAGGGCTCAAGGCGATGTCGGGGCCCGGTTGAACAACCTAAAACAGGTGATGGACTCCAACTCCTCTCTGGACGTCTTTAACAAGACGGTGAGGGCCAAGGTATCAGAAGCCGACATCTATGAGGTCATTGCGGCGATTGCGACAGAAGAGGCGGCCTTGAGTGCCTCACAGACGGCATTTAGCCGGATCGGACGTTTGACGCTCTTTGACTACATTCGATAACGCTTATTTGTACAGAAAAAACCCGCTTTCAGGCGGGTTTTTGATTTTTTGCTAAAGGAAATCTGTGCTGGGTCGATACAGTGAACATGGTGGTTATCAATCTGTTCTTGAAAGAAGTTGCTAAAAAAAGCTAAAGGAATCAGATAGGCCGCCGATACAAAGTTAAGTCAGATAAATGACTGGCTAAAAATAAAAAATAAAAGATCTGTTTTAAGCTTAGGAGAATAGTCATGAGTATGTACGTTAATACCAACGTATCGAGCATCAATGCTCAACGTCAGCTTCGTGGTAATAATATGGGGCTGGACACCGCATATCAGCGTCTCTCTTCTGGTCTGCGCATTAATAGCGCAAAAGATGATGCGGCTGGTCTGCAAATATCAAACCGTATGACCTCTCAGATTAATGGTCTCAACCAGGGTAACCGTAATGCAAATGACGGTATCGCCATGGCTCAGACTGCTGAAGGTGCGATGGAAGAGATCACCGGCATGCTGCAACGTATGCGGACCCTCTCGTCCCAGTCTGCCAACGGCACCAATACGACGGCCGATCGTCAGGCTCTGCAACAAGAGGTGGATCAACTCTCCCAAGAGATTACCCGGGTATCCAACGACACCACCTTCGGTGGCAAGAAACTGCTACCGACGGTAATGCCGCCGTTGCCGCAGGGGTGAATATTCAGGTCGGTTCCGATGCCAACCAGATCATCTCCTTCAAACTCTCTTTCTCCTTCTCGGTAGATGGTTTGAAGACGGCTTCTGGTTCGACCCTGGCTACCACAGGTTCAGGGGCTGCGACTCTGGTCGATATCAGTACCTCGACCAATGCCCAGTCTGTATTGGGCGGGATTGACAAGTTGATCCGTCAGGTAGACTCCAAGCGAGCCGAACTGGGTGCCGTACAGAACCGACTGGAGTCAACCATTCGCAACCAGTCCAACATCTCCGAGAATGTTTCCGCGGCCCGCTCCCGCGTGAGAGATGCCGACTTTGCGGTTGAAACGGCTAACCTGACTCAGTTCAACATACTGCAGCAGGCATCCAGTACCATCCTGACTCAGGCGAACGCCCGCCCGCAAGGTGCGCTGTCTCTGCTCAGAGGTTAACAATAAAAAAGAAAGGCGGTTGTTCAGGCCGCCTTTCGGGAGGACGTATCAGAGGGTGTTCGGGATATCATGTCTCTGATCCGCCACAACTATGGTAGTCTTTAAAGCTCAGCGAGCTTGGTATACAAATGTATCCATCACTCGCCAAGAATTCTCCTGAGCTAAAGCTCGTTGGCCGACCTTGTGTCGGCCCTTTTTATATGTGTTCCATAGCAAAGCACATAACGTGCCACTTTTTCGCGTTTATCATGTGCCTCGAGTGGGGCTCTTTGGCAAGCACGCCACTCCATGAGATGAGGATGAGTGACACTATAGCGTCATAGAGTCGTCACCACCCTCCGACGCCCCCGTCTTGAGTCAAAAAAACATCTCAACCGTCCCCCCAGAAGGGAGATGGCAAAAAGTGGTCGGGGGCGGCAATTTTTTTCCTAAAGTTATCTCCATCAATGCCGCTAAACAGGGTAAGCAAAACAAGGGTGTTCGGGACTCCTGAAATTTTGCGCTACGGCAGGTCCGGCTCCGTTCAAGTTGGATCTGCCAATGGAGGCATAGAAGCCTGTTCAACTTCTGTGTCTTCCTGGAGCAAGAGGGCTGGCAAACCGCGAGGCCTGCTCTGTGTATGAATTAGGAGAAATATCATGTCTTTATTTATCAACACTAACGTGTCCTCGCTGAATGCTCAGCGTAACTTGCTGAACAACAACAAGAATCTGGACACCGCTTACCAGCGCCTCTCCTCGGGTCTGCGTATCAACAGCGCCAAAGATGACGCCGCAGGTCTGCAGATCTCCAACCGTATGACCTCCCAGATCAATGGCCTTAACCAGGGTAACCGTAACGCTAACGACGGTATTGCCATGGCTCAGACCGCTGAAGGGGCGATGGAAGAAGTGACCGGTATGCTGCAGCGTATGCGTACCCTGGCATCCCAGTCTGCTAACGGTACCAACACCACTGCCGACCGTACCGCACTGCAGCAGGAAGTCGACCAGTTGTCCGAGGAGATCACCCGTATCTCTAACGACACCACCTTCGGTGGCAAGAAGCTGCTCGACGGTACTGCCGGTGAAGTCAAAATCCAGGTGGGCTCCGACGCTAACCAGACCATCTCTTTCAAACTGACCATCGCGTTCTCCGTCGATGGCTTGAAGACGGCTTCTGGCTCTACCCTGGCAACGAGTGGATCCGGTGCGACTACCAAGGTTGATATCAGTACCTCTACCAACGCCCAGTCCGTACTCGGTGGCATCGACAAGATGATCCAGAAGGTGGACTCCCAGCGTGCACAGTTGGGTGCGGTTCAAAACCGTCTCGAATCGACCATCCGTAACCAGTCGAACATCTCCGAGAACCTCTCGGGTGCTCGCTCACGGGTTCGCGATGCCGACTTTGCCGTAGAGACTGCCAACCTGACCCAGAGCAACATTCTGCAGCAGGCGGCCTCCAGTGTACTGGCTCAGGCTAACCAACGTCCGACCAGCGCCCTGTCACTGCTGCGTTAAGGGTAATGCAGGTAGGAGGCTATCATGACCATGGTCAATCCTGACAAAGCCTCCTCTGTTGTGTTGACCACGACGAGGGAAGGGGGTGGCCCGGAGGCCGCCGCCTTCCCTTTGGTACAACATAAGGAGGCAACTGCAACGACCGTTCAGCCAAAGCCGACAGGCCCGAACGAGAGCAAGCACATTTCGGCCGAAGCTGTTGAAAAACAGGTACAAAAGTTGCAGGAGATCGCCCAGACGAAGGGGTGGTATCTCAACATCTCGATGGACAAGGAGCTGAGCAAGACTGTCATTAAGGTGTTTGATAAGGACTCGAAAGAGTTGATTCGTCAGATTCCGAGTGAAGAACTGCTGGCGTTGTCAAAGAGATTGAAAACACTTCAGGAGAGTGAATTCGGTGAGCAGGTGAAAGGGCTGCTCTTCGACCAATCCGTATAGATGAGAGGATGTAGAAATGGGGACTTTTGCCGGGGTTGGCTCTGGGCTGCCGCTTGAAGAGTTGATTACCTCACAGCTGAATGTAAAACGCACCCAGTTTGAAAAACAGATCGTGGGACGTGAGACGCTGGCCAAAACTACACTCTCCGGTGTTGGTCAACTAAAGTCTGCCCTTTCTACCTTTGTCTCTTCTCTTGAGAAAATGTCCAAGCCCAGTGACTTTGCCGGTAAAATGGTCACTGTCAAGCAGAATGCCGATGATCCCCTCCTGAGTGTCGAAGCCAAAAACACCGCAAGTGCCGGTAGTTATGATATCAAAGTCACTCAGATGGCCACAGGCTCCCGCTATACCTCCAAAGATGGGACTTTCACCTCCTCCAAAGACGTCGTGGCTACGGCAGACGGAACATTGACCTTTGCCGTCGATGGCAAGACTTTCGATGTCGAGCTCAAGGCCGGTGATACCCTGGAGACGCTACGCAGCAAGCTCAATGAGGCCGGTAAGGAATATGGCGTCTCGGCCAACCTTATCAACGAAAATGGCAAGAGTCGCCTCATCGTTGACTCCGCCAAGACGGGGGCGGGCAATGACCTTTCTATTACGGCGAGCACAGCCGAGTTGGAAAAGTTTCAGACGACGGGTCCCAACGCAAAAATGGATGTAACCTTGCCGGCCGAGAATGCATTGGTCAATATTAATGGGCTCGATATCTCCCATGACAGCAATAAATTTGAAAACGTAGTGCAGGATCTGACGTTCACTATTAATCGACTCAGTGAAAATGATGCATTAGGCAAGCCTAAAGCCACCCAGATGACGGTGTCCAACGATACCAAAAAGGCAAAGGAAAATATTGAGGCCTTTGTCAAGTCATATAATGATTTGATGGGGAAAATGGATGACCTCAGTAAGCGTGGCACCTATGTCAATGGAAAGAAACAGGACGATGGTGGCTTGCTACCCGGTGATGCCTCTATCTACGCCATTAGAAATATGCTGTTTAAGACGATGGGAGAGGGAACGGGTGACAATAGTAGCACTCTGTTCAACATCGGCATAAAGATGGACAAGGATGGGCGCCTCTCTATTGATAACACCAAACTGGATAACGCTCTGAAAAATGAATTCGACAAGGTGACTGATATTTTTTCCGGCGATAATGGCTTGTCGACAAAGCTGGTGCCTCAATTAAAAGAGTATACAAAATCATCTGGCTTGTTGGCCAAACGGGAAGAGCAACTGAATACTCAAGTGAAAGGCTACACTAAAGAGCGCGCCGATTTCGCCGATGAAATGGAAAAGTATGAGAAAGGGCTGCGGGCCAAGTATGCCAATCTGGATGTGATGATCGCTCGCATGAACTCCAGCTCCAGCGCTCTGAATTCCATGCTGCTCAGCGGCATCTAAGTGACTTGTAAAGAGAGATAAAGATGTACAACAAGGGAGTAAAGGCCTACCAGAAGAGCTCTCTGGAAGCCGAGCTGGCAGTTGCGGACCCTCATCGTGTGATCCAGTTGCTGATGCAAGGTGCTCTGGAGCGCATTGCCAAAGCCAAGGGGGCCATCGAACGCCGGGATTTTGAGCAGAAAGCAACCCTGATCTCGGCAGCCAACGCCATCATCAATGGCTTGCAGGATGCCCTTGACCCTGATCAAAAAGAGATCAGCGGTAATTTCTATGCGTTTTACGAGAGTATCAAGGCGCTGCTGACGGAGGCCTCAGTCTCCATGGATGTGGCTCCCCTTGATCAGGCCATCAGCTTGCTACTGCCCGTGAAGGCCGCATGGGATCAGATCCCCGAGGCGGAGAAGCAGAAGGCGTATCAGCAGCGACATCAAGGAGAAACCTCTTGAACGCCGCCCTCGTGAATACCTTGATAGAGGTCGATGAGGCATTACTGGCTGCCTGTGTAGAGGAGTTCGAACCCGAACTCCTCTTCTCGCTTTTTGACCGGCGTGATGAGCTGATTGAACGCCTTCGTCCTCCCTTTGATGATATCGAACCGGACCACAGAGATAAGCTGCTTTCCTTGGACAACCAGGTTATTACACGCCTCAATGAACTGCACGAGCGTGTGTCTGACAAACTCTCTCAGCTGGGAAAGCGCCATAAAGCGATCGATCTCTACAACAGCATCAGGTGAAGCATGAATATTGAAGAGCGACTCCGAGCCGCCGAGGAAGAGTTGGCCCGTCTCGAACAGCAGCAGGCCCAAATGCAGGCGTTGCAAGAGATCATGCCCATTCGCTTTGCTGAAAACATGTCGGCGTTTGAGAAGTGGTTGCCTGATATTGCTCAACTTTTTGAGGATTATGAGCCGCGTCGCCCCTTCTCCATTTTCTGTAACCACAACGGCATTCCCAATCTTCACTGGAAAGAGAGTGATGAGAATCTGTACCCTGAGAATCCATTTGACTATTGCCAGGCACAGATCCATGCAGTCCTCCATGAGCACAAGTTAATCCGCTACGGTTTCGAGCCTCAATGGGACCCCTTCAAGCAGCAACATATGCTCTACGTCAATGAGCTGGCGAGGCGTCTCCAGCGGTTTCGTCAGGATGAATCTTTCGAGCCTCTTGTCTGCATGTCGGGAGATGTGCCCTTCATGCTGCTGTTCGGGGTGGGGCTGGGTTATCACCTCGGTTATCTCTACGAGCAATGCATACCGGAGAATCTCTATCTGGTTGAGCCGGATATGGATATTTTCTTTGCCTCGCTCTTTACCTTCGATTGGGCCCCCTTGCTTGAATATATCCAGAGCAATGGCCTCGGCCTGCACCTCTTTCTTGGGCAGGATGAAGAGTCCATCATGGCGGATTTTCGCACCGCCCTGTTTAGAGATGGTTCCTATCTCATTACGACCATGATGGGGTTTGCCCACTACGGATCCAAACCCATTATCTCGCTACAGCGCCGTATTTCCGAAGAGTTCCATGCGCTTAGCATGGGGTGGGGGTTCTTCGATGACAACCTGTTCGGATTGGCCAATGCTTATCGCACCATCTCCGACGGGGTGCCATTTTTCCGAAGTGACCGCCCTCTTGCCAAGCGACTGAGTGAGGTGCCCGTCTTTGTGGTGGCCAACGGCCCCTCGCTCGACCGGGATATCGACTATATCCGTGCTCACCAGTCCGGCGCCTTGATCATCGCCTGCGGCACGGCCATTTGGTCACTCTATCGTGCCGGAATAAAACCCGATTTCTACCTAGCGATTGAGCGGGCCACGAATGTTTCGGAGCATCTGGCATCCTTGGGGATCAATGACTATCTGGCCGATATTCCAATGATCGCCACTGATATCATCCACCCCAAGACTCGAGCCTTCTTCAAGCGGGTCGTGGTTGGTTTCAAGATTGATGACTCTCCCTGCTGTCTGTTTGCCACCAATAATCGCACCATGGCCCGCTACATAGGTTTTGACTGTGCTAACCCCCTGGTGGGGAATCTGGGGCTGAGCGTTCCCCTGCATTTGGGGTTTCGCCATATCTGTCTGTTCGGTGTGGATAATGGATTCAGGAGTGAAGGGCACCATCACTCGCGGCTGAGCAGTTATTATGACGCCGATGGAAACCCACTGGAGGCGTTTGCCCAGATGGCATTGGCTATCGGTGAGCACTGGCGCCCGGCAAATTTTGGGGGCGAGGTGCAGACCAACAAGCTCTTCACTCAATCGATCCTCAGTGCCGAGGTGTTGCTTACCCATTTCAATGAGGTCAACGTCTACAACTGTAGCGATGGTGCCATGTTGAGGGGGGCACAGCCGTGTCATGCGGATGCATTACCGCTGAATTACCCGCCTGTCGACAAAGGAGCCCTGGTCGATGCCCTGTTGACACAGCACGCCGAGCCTATTGCTCTGGGGCGCGACGAGATCCTGAGTTACATGGATCCCGAGCTCTTCGATGGGTTGCTGGATAGGGTAATGCATATCTGGTTCCGAGAGATGGGGACTCGCCGTGAGGTGGTGGCCGCCTGTCAGCTCTGCACCAGCTTTATCAAGCCGCTGATTGCGACACGCCACGCCTTTATTCACAGGGTCTTGTTCGGTGAGTTTAACTATCTCTTCTCTTTGATGATCAACATGGCTTATTGCGGCAGCGATGAGGCGACTTCCATGCAGCTGGTCAATGAGAACCGTCCCCTGTTGTTGGAGTTCTTCGAGAGAATGAAGCGGATGTACCCCTGTGCACTCGACTATGTGCAGGGGGAGCATCAGGGGGTGGTGCCGGATCTTCCCTATGGTTCGACCCTGATATCATGATAAATCCAAGGCCATCCCGGAGGATGGCCTTCTCATTTTGTTCCTGCCTGTGAAGAGGGTTGGTTCAGCAGTGAAACCAGCTCGTATTCCAGCCAATCCGCCAATCCCAGCCAATCCTCCCGCTCCTGACAGCCTAGCAAGGCGCTCATGATCCGGCTCAAGGGGTGAGCCAGCTCGGGTCTGTCTGCATAAGCGTCCATCAGTTGCTGTAGCCGGTTTGGCAGCTCTTGTGTCGCCTCCAGCGAGAGACCAAGCCTGAATTGGTGGGCGAGTCGTTGCAGCTCGTCAATGGGCGTCATCGCAGTGCCTCCGGAAGATAGGGGCAACCCGCAATATCGGCGCCCTCGCGAGTCGCGTTATAGAAATGAACATCGGGATGGGCGGCGATGTAGCGTTCGAGTTGTGCCCGGTAGGTGGCGAAGTTGACGCTGGTGGCAACCCGTTGGCCATGGCCGTTGAGAACCCAGTGCTTGCTGCTTTGGCTGCAGGAGCCCAGCTCTCCCGGGGACCAACCACTATGGGTTCGCTCCCCGACAAAGGCCAGATCCACCCCCAGCAAGACCAGCTCGTTACAACCCATACGAACGGCGAGATCGGTGGCAACGTGTATGACACTCCCCCCGGAGAAGAGCTCTCCCTTGGGATGCTGTTGGCGTACCGAGGCATAGAGCGGGCTGGGCGAGTAAGCGGCAAAGCGTCGCCCTTGCCAGGCTTGCAGGGTCGAGTTTGGCACCAGCGGGAAGTAGACCAGTCCACAGTCTGCGGGGGGGAGACGATCGCCCCAGATCTGATGGTCGATAGAGACGACCCAATCCGGGGTGATGCCGTGGGCAAAGAGGGTGCGGCAGGCCGTATCGGCCGCAATGATCAAGGGGCGTTCGGGGCGAGCCACCAGAGTGGCCAACTCGGCAACATGATCGGACAGGGTGGGGCCCGAGCCCAGAATCAACGCCCGCCTACCCGACTCGGAACCAAAGAGCTCGGTGACGTCCCCATCCTGTGCGAGCAGGGTAAGGTTCCCTTGCAGGCGGGCCTGTAGCGTCGGATCTTCCGGTGTAAAGCGACGATTGACGAAGGGGAGGGTGATCTCGCCCACCAGTCGGTCTCTTACCCGGGAGGCGCCCTCTTCCACCAGGATGAGCTCGCTTGGCAGGGCGAAGAAGGGGAGGGCAATTTCTTGCTCGTCGCTGGCCAACGTCAGCTTGACCCGGGGGTCTTGCAGCCAATCGTCCTGCTCGAGCAGGGCCAGCACCAGGGTGAACAGGCTGTGATTGAGAATATGCACGTGTAGAGTCTCGAGATCGGTACGTGCCAGCAGGGTGCGTTGCAGATCCCCAAGGCCGGTGCCATAGAGGTGCAGAGTGCGTGCCGCCGGCAGGTTGGCGGCCTGAAGCTCGGCCTCGGCTACCCGGTCGTGGCGGCTGGTAAGCTGGATGCCGTTGACCCGCAGGGTGCTGCCGAGCCCCTCGCACAGCTCCACCTGCAGATCCCCGAGTTGCGCCTCGGCCAGGGTGGCCGCCAGCGCCGGCCAACGTGTCTCAATCAATGCCAGATGATGGCGCAGCAGCTCTTCATTCATCTTGTTCTATCCATGCCCAGTCCAGTGGCTGACCTGCCTGTTGGCTGGCGGTGACCCGCTTGCCGATCAAGCGGTCGTAGTCGGCCGGGGGGAGCCCCATGGCCGGGCGCACCGACTGAATATGGGCGGGAGTGAGGCGTTCGCCGGCGCCGATCGGCTTGACCAGATAGAGAGAGCGGCGAAACGCCCGGTTACCCCGTTCGCTCTCGGTGAGGGTGAAGCCCGCCTGGCCGAGGGCCGCGTGGGCGGTGTTGACGGCCGCTATCATCGCCTGCATCTCGGCCGGCTCCATGGAGAAGGCGCAATCCGGCCCCCCGTCGGCCCGAGCCTTGGTGAAGTGCTTCTCGATGAGGGTGGCGCCAAGGGCCGTGGCCGCGATGGCGGTGGCGCTGCCGAGGGTGTGATCCGAGAGGCCCACCTCGACCCCGAAGCGTTGGCGCAGCAGGGAGAGGGTACGCAGGTTGTACTCGGCCGCCGGCGCCGGATAGCCGCTCACGCAGTGCAGCAGGGCGAGTTGGCCGCTGCCGTGGGTCAGGGCGGTGTCGACCGCGGCGGCGATCTCGGCCTCGTCGGCCATGCCGGTCGACATGATGAGCGGCTTGCCGGTCTGGGCGGCGTAACGTATGAGGGGGAGGTCGACCAGCTCGAAGGAGGCGATCTTGTAGGCCGGGCAATCAAGGGATTCGAGCAGGTCGACCGCACTGTGATCGAACGGGCTGCTAAAGACGGTGATGCCGAGCTCGCGACCGAGGGTGAACAGCTCGGCATGCCACTCCCAGGGGGTGTGGGCCCACTGATAGAGGTCATAGAGGCTATGGCCATCCCACAGGCCGCCGTGGATCTGAAACTCGGGGCGATCGCTCTTAAGGGTGATGGTGTCGGGGCGGTAGGTCTGCAGCTTGACGGCGCTGGCGCCGCTCTCTTTGGCCAGGCGCATGATGGCCTTGGCCTGCGCCAGGTCACCGTTATGGTTGGCCGACAGCTCGGCAATCACGTAGGGCGGGTGGTCGGGGCCGATGGGGCGCCGGTCGATCAGCATAATGGTTCCTCGTGTCAGGCTTGACCCAGATGCCAGTCGGCTCGCCAGGGGGCGGGCGCAGGGCAGGGGGGCGGTGTCTCAAGCGTCAGCTCTGGGTCGGGTAAAAAGGCGAGCAAGGCGTGTGCCAGCTCGCGCCACTGGGCGGCGTCGAGCCGCTCGGGGGCATCGCAGCGAAGGCGGTTGCCGATCAGGGTCAGGGGCACAGGGGGCTGATCGGGCTTGCGCCACGCCCAGTGCCCCCCCACCGGGTGCAGGCCGTGGTCTGCCGGTTGCAGCATGATGGCGCAAAGGCGTGCCAGCCCGAGGCCGTCGACCAGAGCCTGGGCCCGTTGCCGGTAACCCTCGGCATCGGCGTGCAGGCGGGTCAACGCCTCGTCGAGCAGATGCGGCTCGTGCAGTGCAGACAGGGTGAGCCGCTCGGCAAGGCGGTAGTGGGCAATCACCTCGTCGTTGAACACCTGGTTGTCGACGATGGGCACCGCCAGGGTCGGCAACCCGAGGCAGGCGCGCTCCCAGGTCATACCGCCGGCGGCGCCGATGGCAAGATCGTGCTCGGCCATCAGTGCCGCCATCCGGTGCGACTCGCGCAGCAGGGTGATGTCGGGATGGGCCTGGCACCAGGCGGCTATCTCGGCCCAATGGGGGTTGGCGCCGCCGGCCACCAGGGTCCAGCTCAGGCGCGTCATCCAGGGGGTGAGGGCCAGGCTCTGCAAGGTGGTGAGACAGGCCCCCGCCGGATCGGCGCCGCCAAAGCAGATGAGGCCTCGCCGCCAGGGGGCCACCCCCTGCCTAGCCAGGGCACGAAAGGCCGGGCGCAGCAGGGCGAAGCGGGTGCCGAGCAGGAGCCGGCAGCCGGGGCTGAGCCAGGGGGCGTAGTCGGCCTCCTGGCGCAGCGGCCCCTGATCGAGCAGCACGTCGGCCTGATGGGGGCGATCGGCGAGATCGTCGATGACCATCAGCCGGCCACACAGGGGCGCGGCGCGGCGCTCCCAATCGGCGTCCAGCCCATAGTGATCCACCACCAACCAGTCGGGGCGAAGTGTGGCCAGCGGTGCCAGATCGCCTGCGTCCCCCAGCGAGTGCAACCGGTGTGGTGCCAGGCGAGGGGTAAGCGCCTCGGACAGCTCGTGGCACAGGAAGTGGCACTCGGCCCCGGCCCGGCTCAGGGCGTCGGCCAGGGCGAGGCAGCGCATCAGGTGGCCAAGGCCGATGGCCGGGTTGGCGTCGAGGCGAAAGGCGACGCGCATCAAGGGGCCCCGTGCAGGGCGCGGTAGAGGAGCTCGGCCAGGTGCCAGTCCTCTTCGGTGTCGATGTCGACCACCCGCCAACGGGGCAGCGGGTGCCCGGCGCTTTGGGTGTGACCATGGAGCCAGGCCTCCCGCGTGGCCCAGTAGAACTGGCCCGCATCTTGATAGGCTTTCTCCAGATCCTGGGAGCGTTTGGCCATCATCTCGGGCCAGAAGGGGGTGACGTGGCCACGCTCGTCCATGCGCACGGCGCGCTGGATGGGAAAGGCAAATTCCGCCACCGAGTAGACGAAGGGGACATCCCCTTCCGTCAGCTTCTGATAGGCCGCGCTCAGGTCGGCCACTTCGATCAGGGGGACGGTAGCGTAGATGCAGCAGTAGTGATCGCTGGTGATACCGAGCGCCTGCAGCCGCGCGATGGTGTCGATGACGACGGGGGTGGTGCCAGTGTGATCGTCGGCCAGCGCCGGTGGGCGCAAGAACGGCACCTCGGCCCCGAGGGCACGGGCGCACGCGGCGATCTCGTCGTCATCGGTTGAGACCACTATGTGGGTGAAGCAGCCGCTCTGACGGGCCGCTTCGATGGCGTAGGCCAGCATGGGCTTGCCACAGAAGGGCCGGATGTTCTTGCGCGGTATCCGCTTGCTGCCGCCACGGGCGGGAATGATGGCGATGGCCATTGAGCCCCCAAACTGGTTACAACTGTCTAATTTTTTTGAGATTATATCTTTCTATCCGATTTTGTAATCGCCCGTGTTCACTTCTGTTGGCCGGGGCCGATAACAGCGAGAGAGGCACAGCCATGCAGTATGGCATTGAACTGCGAGCGGTGACGCCGCCCGATCTGCGCGCCTTGCGCGCCTGGCGCAACAGCGACGGGGTGCGCCTGCAGATGCAGGACACCCGGCGGATCCTGCCTGCCCAGCAACGAGCCTGGTTCGAGCGCATCCAGCAGGCTCCGTTCGAATGGCACCGGGTGGTCTGGTGCCGTGGACTGCGTGCCGGGTATGTCAATCTCAAGGGGTGTGAGGGGCAGCCCTGGCAGGGGCAGGAGGGGGTCGATGCCGGCCTCTACCTCGGTCACAGCGAGGTGCGCCATCCCATGCTGGCGGTGGCTGCCGCCCTGGCGCAGCTGGACGCCGCCTTCGACACCCTGCGGGTGGCCAGCATCCACACCCGGGTGCGCATCGGCAACGAGGCGGCGCTGCGTCTCAATGAGCGCCTCGGCTACCGTGTCGTGGCCCGGAACGATGAATTTGTTACCCTGGCGCTGTCTCCCGACGATTATCACAGTGCCAACGCCTTACTGAGGAGGTTTTTCCGATGATGTCCCTTGAACAGGTGTTCGCCACCGCCCTCGGTATTGACGCCGACCAGGTCACCGATGCACTGACTTACAGCACCATTCCCCAGTGGGACTCGGTCGCCCATATGGGCCTCATCGCCCAGTTGGAAGATGCCTACGGCATCCTGCTCGACACCGATGACATCATCGATATGAGCTCGGTCGCCAAGGCACGTGCGATCCTCGCCAAATACGGTGTGGCCCTCTGATGTTGCGCCTCGAGGGACGTGTTGCCCTGGTCACCGGCGCATGCCGCGGTATGGGGTTGGCCATTGCGCGCCAGTTGCTGGCGGCCGGGGCCACCGTGTACCTCAACGGCCGGGATGACGTGCGCCTCGGCGAGACACTTGCCGAGTTGGGGGCTTCATCCCTGGCTCGCTCCGCCTGTTTCGATGTGGCGGACCCGGCGGCGGTCAAGGCCGCCTTCGGGCAGATCCTGAAAGAGGCGGGGCGACTCGATATCCTGGTCAACAATGCGGGGGTGCTGGAGGAGGGGCTGGTCGGCATGACCAGCGACGCCATGTTGCACCGGGTGTTCGAGGTGAACACCTTCGGCGCCTTCTACTGCTGCCAGTACGCAGCCAGGCTGATGGCCCGCTGCGGTAAGGGGAGCATCATCAATCTCGCCTCCATTATGGGGGCGCGCGGCGCCGCCGGCATGAGTGCCTACAGCGCCAGCAAGGCGGCGGTGATCGGCATCACGCACTCTCTGGCCAAGGAGTTGGCTGGCAGCGGCGTGCGGGTCAATGCCATTGCCCCCGGCTTTATCGATACCGACATGGCGCGCTCGCTCCCTCCCGAGAAGTTCGCCGAGCGGCTCGCCAGCATCCCCATGGGGCGTATCGGCACCCCCGACGAGGTGGCCGGGGTCGCCCTGTTCCTCGCCTCCGATCTGGCCAGTTACGTGACCGGCCAGGTGATCGGGGTGGACGGGGGCATGGTGATCTGATGGCTGCCCTGCTCACCCACCTCTACCCCGGCAACCCGGCTCCCGCCTGGTGGGATCCGGCGCTCGGCTGGCTCAGCTACGGCGATCTGGCCGAGCGGGTGGCCGCCCT
Organism: Aeromonas schubertii; assembly: GCF_000820105.1. Taxonomy (GTDB): domain Bacteria; phylum Pseudomonadota; class Gammaproteobacteria; order Enterobacterales; family Aeromonadaceae; genus Aeromonas; species Aeromonas schubertii. The sequence continues at coordinate 237,480 of NZ_CDDB01000001.1, forward strand.
GGCTACCAGCTACCCAGCCGGGCGTCAGCTGGTCTACCTGCCTTTTATCACCTCGACTCGCCACCTGCTGCACTACCTGCTCGCCCTGCGCGATGGCCACGCCATCATGTTGGCCGATCCGTCCCAGGAGGCCGTGCCCTTGTGCCATCGCTTTGGCGTGAGCGTGCAGGTGACCGAGGAGGGGGAGTGCCGGCGCCTGGGCGCCGCGCCGACCCTCCACCCCGAGCTGGCGGTGCTGCTGCCCACCTCGGGCAGCACCGGGGGGAGCAAGTGGGTGCGACTGTCACGGGTGAGCCTCGAGGCCAACGCCGAGGCCATCTGTGCCTACCTCGCCATCGACGGGGGCGAGCGGGCCATCACCAGCCTGCCGCTCTTCTATTCGTTTGGCATGTCGGTGCTCAACAGCCACCTGCTCGCCGGCGCCTCCCTGGTGCAGTGCGAGGCAAGCCCGCTTGAGCGCGGCTTCTGGGAGCGGGTCGATGCCCTTCAGGTCACCAGCGTGGCCGGGGTGCCCTTCACCTACCAGATGCTCTCGCGCCTTCGCTTCGACTGGTCGCGCCACCCCAGCCTCACCACCCTGACCCAGGCGGGGGGCCGGCTCGAGCCGGCCCTGGCCGAGCGCTTCGCCCGCGAGGCGGTAAACCTTGGGCGGCGCTTCTTCGTCATGTATGGCCAGACCGAGGCGGGGCCGCGCATCGCCTGGCTTGGCCACGAGGAGGTGCTGGAGGCCCCCGGTGCCATCGGCCGCGCCATTGCGGGGGGGCATCTCTTCTTGCGCCCCGAGCCAGGCCTGCCGGACGGGGAAGGGGAGCTTATCGTCGAGGGACCGAGCGTCATGCTGGGTTATGCCAGCGAGGCGACGGATCTGGCGCGCGGGCGCGAGACCTGGCAGCTTGCCACCGGCGATCTGGCCCGTTGCGACGAGGCGGGGCGTTTTTACCTCACCGGTCGCTTGAGCCGCTTCTTGAAGCTCTATGGCAAGCGGGTGAGCCTGGCCGAAGTTGAGGCCTGGCTGCACACCCAGGGTGTGCAGGGGGCGGCCACGGGCCGCGACGATCGGCTGCTGGTGGCCCTGGAGGGGGAGGGCGATGTCGAGGCCCTGCAGTTGGCGCTCGCTCACTGGCTCAAGGTGACGCCGGCCAGCGTGCGGGTGCAGGTGGTGGCTGCCTTGCCACGGCGCAGCAACCTCAAGATTGACTATCCGGCCCTGCTGGCCCTGCTGGAGCACCCATGAACGAGCTACTGAGCGCTCCCGTCTTCGGCCTGCCCCAGGCCGACAAAGCGGCCCTGTTGCTTGGGCGCCTCAATGCCCTCACTGCCCGGCACAGGGCGGCCTGTGCCCCTTACGACAACATCCTCTCGGCCTATGGCTGGGGGGAGGCCGGCGATGACGAGAGTCTGCCCTATCTGGCGGCGCGCCTCTTTAAACTGGCGCGCTGGCAGAGCGTGCCGGACCAGGAGGTGTTCAAGGTGCTCACCTCCTCGGGCACCACGGGGGCCCCCTCGCAGATCGTGCTGGATCGGGAAACCGCCGCCTTGCAGAGCAAGGTGCTGGTGAAGATCCTGCAAGAGTTTGTCGGCAAGCAGCGCCTGCCCATGCTGCTGGTGGAGCAGCCGGCCCTCATTCAGAGCCGCGCGGGCTTCTCGGCCCGTGGCGCCGGTGCCCTGGGGCTATCGTTTCTCGGGCGCGATCACACCTATGCCCTCGATGAGCAGATGCGACCCAACTGGTCGGCTATCGAGGGGTTTTGTGAAAAATATGCCGGCCAGCCGGTGTTGCTGTTTGGTTTTACCTTCATGGTGTGGCAGTGCCTGCTTGAGCCGCTGCGTGAGCGGGGACTCACACTGCCCCTTGAGCAGGGCGTGCTGTTTCACAGTGGAGGCTGGAAGAAGCTGACCCACCTGGCGGTGGACAACGCCGCCTTCAAGGGACGCTGCCGCGAGCGGCTGGGGCTGTCACGGGTGCACAACTTCTACGGCATGGTCGAGCAGGTGGGTTCGGTGTTTGTCGAGTGTGAGGCGGGCCACCTGCACGCCCCTGTGTTTGCCGATCTGCTGGTGCGCGATCCTCTGACCCACGCGCCGCTCCCGATGGGGCAGGCGGGGCTGCTGCAGGTGCTTTCAGCGATCCCGCAGAGCTACCCGGGGCACTCCCTGTTGACCGAGGACATGGGGCGGCTGCTGGGCCGCGATGACTGTCCATGCGGTCGCAAGGGGCACTATTTCGAGGTTTTGGGGCGCCAGCGTGGCGCCGAGGTACGGGGATGCAGCGACACCTTCTCATAGATGGCCTGGCCGGCGCGGCGATGGGGGACGACTGGACCCTGGCCCCCGAGGTCACCATGGCACTGCCAGAGAGCAGTTGGGCGGCGTTCGAGCCTGCGCCACTCCCTTGCACCGCGCCCGTCATTATCTCGTTTCTGGCCGCGCTCTCGGCGCGTCTACAACAGGTCGGGCGCGATTGGCCCGATCTGGCGGCCTTCGGCTTCTGGCTACGGCAACGTAATCAGGCCCCACAGGCCGCTCGCATGGCTGGCCGCGCCCCGCTCGGGGTGGTGTTTCACCTGGTGCCTTCCAACGTGCCGACCGTGGCGTTCTATTCCTGGCTGATGGCCCTGCTCGCGGGCAACGCCAGCGTGGTGCGTCTCTCTTCACGGCAGGATCCCGAGCAAGAAGCCATGCTCCGGATCCTTGCCGAGCTGTTTGCCGATCCCGGTTGGCAAGCGATCGCCCAGCGTACCCGCTTTATCCGCTACGGCCATGATGAGACCATCACCGGGTGGCTGAGCGCGCGCTGCGCCCTTCGCATCATCTGGGGGGGCGATGAGACCATCCGTGCCGTGCGCGCCATTCCCCTCGCGCCCCACGCCCAGGAAGTGGTGTTTCCGGATCGCCGTTCGCTGGCACTCATCGATAGCCGCTGGCTGTCCGGGCTGGACGAGCACGGCTGGCAGCGCGCCCTGCAGGGGCTACGCCTCGATTGCACCCGTTTTAACCAGCTCGCCTGCGCCTCACCCACCACCCTGGTGTGGTTGGGGAGTCCTCCGCCTGCGGTGCGCCAGCGTCTGCTTGAGGAGACGTTTGCCCCCTTCGCAGGCGATCCTCGGCTTGCCATGGAGCGACTGGTGCAGTGTCAGATGAATGTCGCCGGCGGTGGCACCGATGCGCTCACCAGGTTGGCGGGCGTCACCGTCTTGACGCAGCCGACGCCCTCAGCGTTGCAACACATCGGAGGAGGTACAGTTGCCGAGTGGGTGGCCGATAACTGGGAAGCGGTGCAGACGCAGCCCTGGTCGATGCAGACCTGCGTCTACTTAGGTGAATCCTTGCCGGCGGCGCGTGAGCGCCTGACGGCTGCCCGAGGGCGCATCGACCGGGTGGTGGCGCCGGGGCAGGCACTGGCGTTTGACTGGTTCTGGGATGGTATCGAGCTGCCCATGGCCTGCAGTCGCATGGTTCGTTAGACATTCAATATTGGGTGCCCATCACACAACTGCTGCCAGATCAAAGAATTACATTGGACTGGCACGCCTCTTGCCTTAAAACATCCTATAAAGGGGAGAGGGGTTGACAGGGACCGTGCGGTAGCCTTGCCAAAATTCACCCATCCCTCTCCTTTCTGTCTGTTTTTCCAGCGGAAATGTCTATGAAAGTCAGTGTATTGGTGCCGGTGTATAACCTCGAGCGCTTCATCGAGCCGTGCCTGCTAAGCCTACTCACGCAGGAGACCCATTTTGATTTCGAAGTGATCGCCATCGATGATGGTTCAAGCGACGGCTCTTGGTCCATCATGCAGCGTCTGGCGGCCCAGTGGCCGCGGCTGCGAGTCTTGCAAAACGAGAAAAATATCGGGGTGTGCCTGACCATACGCGCATTGTTGGCTCAAGCTCTGGGCGAATATTTGGCTTATGTCGATGGTGATGATCTGGCACTGCCGGGTAAGCTGCAGGCGCTGGCAGATCATCTGGATAGGTATCCTGATTGCGGCTTCGTATATCACGAAGCAGAGGTATTTGATAGCGAATCTAATCGGATGACCTCGCTATTCAGCAGGGATTACTACAATGCCAAGTACATCCCTGAGCGTGCAGGGCCGGAGCATCTGGTGCAGTATGGACTCTTTTTCAATACCAGTTCCTGCGCTTTTCGCCGGCATGAAAGGATGCTGGATGCGGTGAATCTGGATTGCCACGTAGTGAATGACTACTCTTGGCATATTCTAAATGCATATTTTTTGGGCGGAAGTATAGATCGTATTCCACTGGTGTATGGACGCTATAGAGTCCATGATGGCAGCATATGTGGATCTATCCGCGCTTCGGAAGAACGCCGTAAACTTGCTTTGCAAGATATGTTGGCTGCGTGTGACCTAGCGTTTCATGCAGGGATGGATGAGCTATTGGTGCAGAGGGGGAAAAGTCATCTTTTGTTTTCCACCGCACTGTATTTCTTGCGAGCCAGAAATTGGATTCTTTTCGATGCTTACATTTCGGAGTCCGTTCAATGTCAATGGTTTTTTGATGAGCGCCATGAATATGCATGGAAATATAGAAGTGAGCCAGAACGAGTGCTTGAGAAAATTTTTGGGTGATTGACTCTGCATTGGATTAACTAGGCTAGGTAAGTATATGAAAAATAAAATTGATGTCGCCTTCTGTATTGACAACTTTTTTGCTGTTCATTTGGCTGCTCTGATTCATAGTCTGGGTAAGCACCTCAATCATGATTATCAATTAGATTGTCATGTTTTAGGTAAGCTTAATAAAGAAAACATAATTAAGCTAACTGCGTTGACTTCTGCGAATATATCCATTCAATTTTACGATGAACTTCCTGATTATAAATATATCCCTATTAGTTGTTTATATAATAATAGGTTAAACGAAGTTACCTATTATAGGTTTGCAATCCCTGAAGTTTTGAGAGACCCTGAGAAGGTATTGTTTATCGATGCAGACATGATTGCGGTCGGAGATATTAGTCCACTTTGGTCCATAGAGATGGGTGATGCAGTCGTCGCAGTTGTATCTGACCACATCTTAGGGTGTGATAAAGAGAAGCAACAGGAGCGAGGTATATCCTCTGGGAAGTATTTCAATGCAGGTTTCATGCTGATGGATCTCGTGAAATGGCGGAAAAATCATATCAGTAAACAAGCATTACGCTTACTTGTCGATAATAATGGTTTTGAGCACAATGATCAGGATGCCTTAAACATTGTTTTGGAGGATAAGGCTATTTACTTAGATGAGAAATGGAATGCTCAACCCAATCATTTTGCAGAAAAAGATATAAACGCGCCTATCCTGGTACACTTCTGTGGTCAGGAAAAACCTTGGCACATATATTGTTCCCACCCTTTCAAAGATAGTTATCTCGCAAGTCGAGCAGAGACTGAATATGCATGCGAACCACTACAAACGTATCTTGATCAAGACGACATGGATATTTTGGAACGTTTGAAAACGAAATTTCCAGATGGGGCGCGTATTGCTATCTGGGGAGCGGGCCAGAGAGGGCGTCGCCTGTGTTATGAAATAATAAAAAACATGGGTAAATATTCAGTGGAATATATTGTAGACAAAAATGTATGCGGAGACTTTATGGGGATAAGGATAAATGATTGTCTCTTGCTCAAGAATAATATTGACGCAGTATTAATTGCATCGATTCCTTACCGTGCAGAAATTCTAGATGAAATTGGTGCTGACCTGATCAGCATATAACTTCTTTAGTTTTATTGCTATTTCTTAAATATTTATCCTATAGGGTATTATAATGAATATCATGATGTTTCCTTTCGATCGTGTGGAGAAAGGGGCAACAATTGCCATTTATTGTGCTGGTGAGATAAGTGCTAATTTTCTTAGCCAGCTTAGCGCTATTAAATATTGCAACGCCGCTTGGCTTGTGGATCGAAAGTTTAGCGCAATAGAGCAGCAAGAAAATTATGTTTGTCTTCCCCCAAATATGATGGATTGGCAGCAGCCAGATCAGATCGTAATCGCCTCTCAGGCGTTCAAAGACGAGATAACAGAATATTTGTTGGCGCAAGGGGTCGCGGCCTCCAAGCTGATTTCAATAGATGATACGCAAGGAATTGACGTTCTAGATCTTATCCAGGCTAGATTGAGAGCGACACCTGCGGGTTATGATTGGGGGGCGTATTATAAATCGGCTGAACTTGCGGCCAAGATACAATATAAAAAATTTATCAATCCTATTCTTGAACAGCTGGAAAGAGACCTGGATTATAGCAATGTTCTTGATTTTGCCTGTGGAGAAGGGCGTGTAGCTGAGCTAATGCAAGAGCGTTGCAAAAAACTGCAATTGGTTGATGCCAGTGTTAAGGCGGTTGATTTTTGTCGAAAACGTTTTGGTGCATTCCCTCATGTACAGATTCAGAGTAATTCGGCTGGTGTACTCCCGCAGGCTAGTGGTTCTTTGAGTTTGATCTATTCATGGGATGCCATGGTTCACTTCTCATATAAGAGTCTTGATTTCTATCTGAGTGAATTTAGTCGTGTATTAAATCCGCGTGGACATGTACTTATTCATCACTCCAACCTAGCATCCTTGGCTGATCATATGAGAGTTTTTGAACAATGGAGCCTTAATATTGGTGGGAGAAGTAATGTATCGAAAGATGATATCTGCTTCATAGCTGAGCATCATGGTTTTGAGGTGGTTAGCCAGACGCTAATTGATTGGGTTGTGAGTGATATGGACTGTATTAGTGTGCTAAGGAAAATGTAAAGTAGATGTTGTTTGTTTTCACTTGCAAGGCATGATAATTGTTCTAGATAGACGGAATGTTATTTCCTTTTGATGATGTTCATGCCTTGTTGTAAAAAGAAATTTAACTTATGGGATAATAATCTATGTTGATCTCCATAATTATTCCCTGCTATGAGCAGGAAAAATATCTTGAGCGAGCAATCGACTCAATACAGCAGCAGGATTATCATCTTATAGAAGTGATCATTGTTGATGATGGCTCAGTTACTCCAGTTTCCATCCCAACTAAAGAGTATTCTTTTCCGATAAGATTGATTAGGCAGTCGAACCAAGGACTTCCTGCCGCGAGAAATACAGGAATAGAGAGTGCTAAAGGCGGGCTAATAAAGTTTCTTGATGCGGATGATACACTTTTACCTGGATGTTTGAGTGCACAAGTTGCGTGTATGGGAAATTCACCAGGTATAATCAGTGTGATTGGTTATAATGAGATTGATGAGGATAGCGGGAACTCTCAGGAGGTATATCCTGCTTTCGGAGATGTGCTCCCCGCATTGATGATTGATAACTTGGCACCAGTGCATTCTTATCTGTTTTACAAGAGTGACTTGATTGATATTGCGGGTTTCGATACCACCTCAAGAACTAGTGGAGGGTGCGAGGACTACGATCTTGTCTTTAGGATGGCATTGAACAATATAGGTTTTATAAGTCTACATAAGATTGGTGTTGCATATCATCGACATATTGGTTCGATGTCAACCAACGTTGAGAAAATGAAAAAGGCAATATTTAATGTGTGGATATACAATGTGTCTACTTTATTAAATACTGATGATAAGCTGCGTTCTTCACATATCTTGCCTATTTTGTCTGGCTTGTCACTACGGTTGGATAATAGACCAGCATCGATACCTCATGAACTTGAAAATTTGATTGTTCAACTTATAGCCAAATTAGCTCACTTCGAAGAAAGTCTCAACTTAGGTGAGTTAAAACAAGTGACTAGTTTAATGTCTAAGCATGTGGAGTTATTCATACTTTGTCAGCATGTAACATCAATCGCCAAGTCTGCAAGTTCGTCTGTCGCAATAAAATCTCAAGAGTTTCTTGATTATAGAAGATGCTTGCTAGGTACTGGCTATAGGTTTGATGACGAGCGTTTGAATCATATTTTTTCTATTGTGAAAAAATATGATAACAGATTCGCTATCTATGGGGCTGGGAATATAGGGGAAAGAATAAAACGACTGCTTAGAACAATAGGTGTTTCCCCAAGGTTTTTTATCGACAAGAATGCAGAAAAATATGTTGGCGTAGATGATATTCCCGTTGTGGCAATTGAAAATGCAGATCTGTCTGAGATTAATGCAATTGTTATTGCCTCAGATGCTTATTATAGTGAAATATATAATCAATTAGTAAGTAACTATCCAGATATATATATAGTATAGACATCTACATGTCGGTTCTGTATATGTTTTAGGCCTTGTTGCTCAAATCGGGGAACTATCTGTCGTCTCGGTGATCTGATCCTGTAGCGCGGTCTCCGAGAGCATCTGATGGGCAAGTCCAAGCACAAGATCAGCAACTGGCAACAGTACAACCAAGCCCTGGTGCAACGCGGTTCGTTGACCATTTGGATGGACGCACATGCCATTCTGATCTGACCCAGCAATCGTGGACACCGGGTTAAGCAGCTACCTTCTCAAACTCCTCTGGGGTTTGGTAACCCAGAGTGCTGTGCAGGCGATGTCGATTGTAATCGACCTCTATGTACTCGAATACCCTTTCCCGCATCTGGGCTCGGGTCG
>NZ_CDDB01000079.1 GCF_000820105.1 Aeromonas schubertii
GGGCTGGGGTGGGCCAGCATCCCCGATGTGCTGGTGGAGGGGCCCCTGGCCCGGGGTGAGCTGGTCTGCCTGACCCCCACCTTTCTGGCGGGGCCGCCGGCCATGAGCACCCAGCTCTTGTGGCATCGCGCCCGCCCGCTCGGACAGGCGGGGCGCTGGTTGAAAGAGGCGCTACAGGCGCGCACCCGGGGTCAGGGAGAGGGGGGGTAGAGGCGCCCCTCCCTAGTCGACCAGCTCGTAGGGCAGGGGTCGCAGGCGCAGGGCCGAGCCCTCGTCCTCTTTGAGGCGGAACTCGGCATCGGCCTCGGTATCCTTGGGCAGTACGGCGCTCACCAGCAGGGCGTCACCTTCCTGCCAGACATTGATCACCGTGCCGCTGCGGCGCCAGTTCTCCCCGAGGCGGAGCTCCAGGGTATCGCCGGCTGACACCTCGCGGCCGGCGTTGCCTTCGAGCAGGAACAGGGCGCGGTTGTTGGCGCCCCGGTACTTGGCGCGGGCCACCGTCTCCTGACCCGTGTAGCACCCCTTGGTGAAGCTGATGCCGTCCAGGGCCTGCAGGTTGATCATCTGGGGAATGTACTCCCCCTGATGGGGCGCCTCGAGATGGGGCAGGCCGGCGAGGATCTCAAAGCCCATCCAGTCGCCCTCGCTCCCCTCGGGCAGGGTCAGTGCGGGCAGGGATTCGCTGGCCAGCAGCCAGCGGTCGGCCTCGAGGCGCACCGCCATGCCGCCGGGGATGAGGCCGCTGCCGGTGAGGCCGAAGGTGTCGGCCATCAGGGCGTCACACCCGCTGCCGGCCAGGCCTGCCAGTGTGTGGGGCGCCTCGACGATCTCCACCTTGGAGAAGACCGCGAATTTTTTCAGCTCGGGCAGCTCGCGAGCCAGGGCCGAGCGGCGCAGCACCAGCAGCAGGGCCGACGCCAGGGTGAGCAGGCGAAAGTCGCTCCACAGCTTGCCCTTGGGATCGCAGTGCCCCCCCAGAGTCTGCTGGCCCGGGGTCAGTGCCGCCACATCACAGGTGACCTGGCCCTGCAGATACTTGACCCGCTCCTCGCCGGTGAGCCGGATGGCGGCGAAACCGGGCAGGGTATAGAGGGTGGGTTGTGCTGGAAAAACAGGCAGTTGGCTACTCATGATGGGTGTCCGACAGGGGCAAAAGATGTGACCGTCATGGTAAAGATGGAAGGAAAATTTGTCAGCCGGAAAATCGGGCTGCTACCATCCCCCCGTTTTCACTTGGAGTAATGTCGATGTTGACCCCAGCCGAGAAATCCCGTCTCAAGTGGGCCTGCCGCCGTGGCATGCTGGAACTGGACGTGATCGTGATGCCCTTCTTCGAGCACGAATACGACGCCCTCACCCCGGAGCAGCAGAAGACCTTCGAGCGCCTGCTCACCTGCGACGACCCGGATCTCTTCAAGTGGTTTATGGGCCACGGCGTGCCCAGCGACCCCGATTTTGCCGCCCTGGTGCCCTTCATCCTGCAGCGCAACCAGGCCCGTCACGACGCCAGGCTGTGACCGGCGCCCCCCTGCCACTGCGCCCGTCGCGCCGGGGGCGGGGGGTGATGCTGCTGCTCTATCTGTTGCTGATCGCCCCGACCCCCTTCTGGCTTGATGGCTGGCAGTGGGGGCTGTTTGTCCCCCTCTGGGGGCTGGCCCTGTGGCGCTCCTGGTTGGTCATGGGACGCGCCGCCCCGACCCTGGCCTGGGACGGGGAGCGGCTCTGGCGCGATGGGCACCCCTGGCAGCCAGCGCGCTGCCGCGTCTTGCCGGGTCTGCTCTGGCTTCGCTTCGAGCAAGGCGGACTCGCCCTCTTCGCCGATCAACTCGGCGATAGGGATTACCGCGCCCTGGCCCGCGCCATTCATCTGTCGTGAGCCCCAATTTCGGCGGCTAACCCCTGCCATAGTTTGTTCCCCTGCGGGGGAGGGGTTAAGATTCCCATCAACTCTCTTTTGCCCAGACCCGAGAATCCATGTCTCAATACAATGCCGATGCCATTGAGGTCCTTAATGGCCTGGAGCCGGTGCGACGTCGCCCCGGCATGTACACCGACACCACCCGCCCCAACCACCTGGGTCAGGAGGTCATCGACAACAGCGTCGACGAGGCGCTGGCAGGCCACGCCCGCAGCGTCGAGGTGATCCTGCACGAGGATCAGTCCCTCGAGGTGATCGACGACGGCCGTGGCATGCCGGTGGATATCCACCCGGAAGAGGGGGTCTCGGGGGTGGAGCTTATCCTCTGCAAGCTGCACGCGGGGGGCAAGTTCTCGGGCAAGAACTATCAGTTCTCCGGCGGTCTGCACGGGGTGGGGATCTCGGTGGTCAACGCCCTCTCGACCCGGGTCGAGGTGACGGTGCGCCGCGACGGTCAGGTCTACGAGATCGCCTTCGAGAAGGGGGAGAAGGTCTCCGAGCTCGCGGTCACCGGCACCTGCGGGCGGCGCAACACCGGCACCCGGGTGCGCTTCTGGCCCGAGGCCCACTACTTCGACTCCCCGAAATTTTCGGTCTCCAAGCTCGAGCACCTGCTCAAGGCCAAGGCCGTGCTCTGCCCCGGCCTCTCGATCACCTTCCTCGACAAGAACACCGGCATCAAGCTCGCCTGGTGCTATGAAGATGGCCTGAAAGATTACCTGGTGGACGCGGTCAAGCACGTCCCCTGCCTGCCGGAGCAGCCCTTCGTCGGCTCCTTTGCCACCGAGAGCTCGGCGGCGGACTGGGCCCTGTGCTGGCTGCCCGAGGGGGGCGAGAGCCTCGCCGAATCCTATGTGAACCTGATCCCCACGGCGCTGGGCGGCACCCACGTCAACGGCCTGCGCCAGGGGCTGCTCGACGCCATGCGCGAGTTCTGCGAGTTTCGCAATCTTCTGCCGCGCGGCGTCAAGCTCACCCCGGAAGACATCTGGGATCGCTGCGCCTACATCCTCTCGGTCAAGATCCAGGATCCCCAGTTCGCCGGCCAGACCAAGGAGCGGCTGTCGTCGCGCCAGTGCGCGGCGTTTGTATCGGGCGTGGTGAAAGACGCCTTCAGCCTCTTTTTGAATGCCAACACCGAGCTGGCCGAGCAGATCGCCGAGCTTTGCATCTCCAGCGCCCAGCGCCGCATGCGCGCCGCCAAGACGGTGGTACGCAAGAAGGTCACCCAGGGGCCGGCCCTGCCGGGCAAGCTCACCGACTGCGGCTGCGCCGACCCCATGCAGGGGGAGCTGTTCCTGGTGGAGGGTGACTCGGCGGGCGGCAGCGCCAAGCAGGCGCGCGACCGGGAGTTTCAGGCCATCATGCCCCTGCGCGGCAAGATCCTGAACACCTGGGAGGTCGAGGCCGGCCAGGTGCTCGCCTCCCAGGAGGTACACGACATCTCGGTGGCCATCGGCCTCGATCCCGACTCGGACGATCTTGGCGGCCTTCGCTACGGCAAGGTGTGCATCCTCGCCGATGCGGACTCCGACGGCCTGCACATCGCCACCCTGCTGTGCGCCCTGTTCGTGAAGCACTTCCGCACCCTGGTGGAGAAGGGCCACGTCTATGTGGCCATGCCGCCCCTCTATCGCATCGATATCGGCAAGGAGGTCTACTACGCCCTCGACGAGGACGAGAAGAACGGCGTGCTCGAGCGGGTCGAGGCGGAGAAGAAGAAGGGCAAGGTGATGGTGACCCGATTCAAGGGCCTGGGTGAGATGAACCCCAAGCAGCTGCGCGAGACTACCATGGATCCCAATACCCGCCGCCTGGTGCAGCTCACCATGGAAGACGCCGAGGCCACCATGAAGCTGATGGACATGCTGCTGGCCAAGAAGCGTGCCTCCGATCGCCGCGAGTGGCTCGAAGAGAAGGGCAACCTCGCCGAGGTGTAACCCCAAGCGGCACGGCCCGGGCCGTGCCCCCGAATTCGGGCGGCCAGCGCCGCCCCCTATAACCAAGAGAAGAACCCATGAGTGACCTAGAGCAGAGCCTCGACGGGGTGGAGCGTCAGCCACTGCACGCCTTCACCGAGAAGGCCTACCTCGACTACTCCATGTACGTCATCATGGACCGCGCCCTGCCGCACATCGGCGACGGTCTCAAGCCGGTACAGCGCCGCATCATCTACGCCATGAGCGAGCTGGGACTCTCGGCCCTCTCCAAGCACAAGAAATCGGCCCGTACCGTGGGTGACGTGCTGGGTAAGTACCACCCCCACGGGGACAGCGCCTGCTATGAGGCCATGGTGCTGATGGCCCAGCCCTTCTCCTACCGCTACCCGCTGGTGGACGGCCAGGGCAACTGGGGGGCGCCGGACGATCCCAAGTCGTTCGCCGCCATGCGTTACACCGAGGCGCGCCTGTCGCGCTTCTCGGAAATTTTGCTCTCCGAGCTCGGCCAGGGCACGGCCGACTGGGTGCCCAACTTCGACGGCACCATGAAAGAGCCCAAGGTGCTGCCCTCACGCCTGCCCCATATCCTGCTCAACGGGGTGACCGGCATCGCGGTGGGGATGGCGACCGACATTCCGCCCCATAACGCCCGCGAGGTGGCTCACGCCTGCGCCGAGCTGCTCGACAACCCCGAGGCCGGGCTCGATGCCCTGATGGCCCACATTCAGGGGCCGGACTACCCGACCAACGCCGAGATCATCACGCCCCGTGACGAGATCCGCAAAATCTACGAGACCGGCAAGGGTTCTATCAAGCAGCGCGCCGTCTGGGCGCTGGAAGACGGCGAGATCGTCATCACCGCCCTGCCGCACCAGGCCTCGGGCGCCAAGATCCTCGAGCAGATCGCCGGGCAGATGACCGCCAAGAAGCTGCCCATGGTGACCGACCTGCGCGACGAGTCGGATCACGAGAACCCGACCCGTCTGGTGATAGTGCCGCGCTCCAACCGTATCGATGTGGATGGCCTGATGGCGCATCTCTTTGCCAGCACGGATCTCGAGAAGAACTACCGGGTCAACCTCAATATCCTGGGGCTGGATAACCGCCCCCAGGTCAAGGATCTCAAGACCATACTCACCGAGTGGCTCACCTTCCGCCGTGAAACCGTGCGCCGCCGCCTGCAGTATCGTCTCGACAAGGTGCTCTCCCGCCTGCACATCCTCGAAGGCCTGCTGATCGCCTACCTCAACATCGACGAGGTGATCCACATCATCCGCACCGAGGATGAGCCGGGCGCCGTGATGATCGAACGCTTCGGCATCACAGAGACCCAGGCCGAGGCGATCCTCGAGCTCAAGCTGCGCCATCTGGCCAAGCTCGAGGAGTTCAAGATCCGCGCCGAGCAAAAAGAGCTGGAAGAGGAGCGCGGCAAGCTCGAGCTTATCCTCGGCTCCGAGCGCCGCCTCTCGACCCTCATCAAGAAGGAGCTCTTGGCCGACGCCGAGAAGTACGGCGACGATCGCCGCACCCCCCTGGTGGAGCGCGCCGCCGCCGTGGCCCTGACCGAGAAGGAGCTCACCCCGAGCGAGCCGGTCACCGTCATCCTCTCGGCCGCGGGCTGGATCCGCGCCGCCAAGGGGCACGACGTGGACAGCGCAGGCCTCAGCTACAAGGCCGGCGATCACTTCCTGTGCGACGCCCAGGGGCGCAGCAACCAGCAGGCGGTATTTCTCTCCACTCTGGGGCGCAGCTATTCCCTGGAGGCACACACCCTGCCCTCGGCCCGCAGCCAGGGCGAGCCGCTCACCGGTCGCTTCGCCTTAAGCCCGGGCGAAGAGGTGCACCATGTGGTGATGGGAAGCGAGCAGGAGCCCTATCTGCTCTCGACCGATGCGGGATATGGCTTCGTCTGCAGCTATGAGGACATGATCGGTAAGAACAAGAACGGCAAGGCGCTGCTGTCGGTGCCGGAGGGGGGCCAGGTGCTGGCGCCGCAGCCCATCAAGCGCCCGGACAGCGATCTCTGCATGGCCATCTCCAACGAGGGGCGCATGCTGCTGTTCCCGCTCTCGACCCTGCCGGTGCTCGGCAAAGGCAAGGGCAACAAGATCATCAGCATCCCCTCGGCCCGGGTGAAGGCGCGCGAGGAGTTTGTCACCCAGCTCGCCGTGGTGCCCGCCGGCCAGTCGGTCACCCTGTTTGCCGGCAAGCGCAAGCTGACCCTGAAACCTTCGGATCTCGAGTACTACCGTGGCGAGCGCGGCCGCCGCGGCGCCAAGCTGCCCAGAGGCTTGCAGCGGGTCGATCGTATCGAGATTGAACCCGCAGCCGGAACCGAACCGGCAGCCGGGGAAAATCAGGAAGGGTAATGAATAAGGGCGCGAAAGCGCCTTTTCTTAAAATAAATATTTTTTTTGGTGATTTTATGTACGACTTTATAAAGGATTTCTCACCTGTTTTTTTAGCTTTTTTTGGATTGTTTGTACCAATTTATCAAGCTCAACGGGAAAGAAGAGCTAATTTTAAAAAAGAACATCAAATTAAGATATTTGAACAATTGCTCTCCGTCTCCAATGCACTGACATCTACTTGTGATGAACTATCTTTAAAAGCGTTGATATGGCGTGTTAATAAAAAAGATGGACATGAGGTTGACCTCCCTAAAAGAATGGATTATGCAATGCAGCTTGAGCATGTCACGTATTTGTTTTGCAAAGAATTGGAGTGCCACGAAATTTTAAATCCTTTGTTATTTAGAACAACTCGCTTCATGATTCAAGCAAAATTATACGAGCTTTCCAGGGAACAACCATATCTTGAAAAAAATGACTTTTTTAGTAAGTTAGAATGGGTATCTAGAGAAATATCGTGTTTCACCAGAGATCTCATATCATGTTTGCAAAATGAGATTTATGGCGAGCTATTTTTAACAACAGTTTCACCAAGGGAAACGACAATGGATAGTTTGAAGGTTATAAGAAATGAACCTGATAAACTGTATGCGCTATTAGAATATGTACAATGTGAAACTCACTATGGTAAAGAAGTGTTGAAAGTGAGTTAGTTTTTCACAGGCCTTTATAAGGCTGTGGGTCTGATTAACGAAGCGTAATCAGACCCACGCAAACGATAAACGCTGACGTATGCCATTTAGTTTCGGACTTTAGCTACTGATAACTAATGATGTTTTGTCGAATGAACTCAATAAATATGCGAGTTTTAGCCGGTATATATTAGAGATTCTGGGACACCCACCGTTGTGATAGAGGCGTAAGGGGGAAGGGGAGTGGCGAAAGCGAGGCGCTTTCGCCACCCGGGATGGTTATCGCAGACCGAGTAGCTGGTAGAAGGTGGGATTATCCTCACACTGCCCGGTGCCGCATTCGAGCAGGGTCGAGGCGAGATTGGCCGCGATCAGGATGACGAAGATCAATGAGGCGATACGTCCCCAGCGGGCTACCGTGGGCAGGGAGAGGGTGAGCCTGTCGCTCACTATCAGCACCAGGGCGACGGCCAGGATGATCAGCAGGGCACTCACCAGCGACCAGGTATAGAAGTGCAGGCCGAGGAAGGTTGAGCCATAGCCGGGATCGCCGGGGAGAATATGCAGGAGCACCTGCCGGGTGGCGATGAGGGCCGTGGTCAGGGCGCCGATCATCACGATACCGTAGTGGGTGCCTCTGGGACCAAATTGCAGGTTCAACATAAAGCCGAGGCCCGCCACAATCAGGCCGGCTCGTTGCAACAGACACAAGGGGCAGGGAAGCTCGGAGAGGTAGAGCTGGTAATAGAAGGCGACTATCAGCGTCAGGGAGACGCCCAATAATCCGAGGGTATTGAGCAGTGGCGGCAGATCGTTCTCTTGTGCCGGAGCAGAAGGAGTGGAGAGGGTCATGGCAGGCTCCTAAAACGAGAGGGTAAGCGGGTCGGTCACATGGTGCATAAACGAGAGCAGGGTCACGATCAGAAGAAGAGACCAGAGCAGATAGGAGGCGGTGCGCTTGTTTAGCAGGATGCTGATACCGGTTATCAGCGCAAGCAAGAAGGGTAGAAACATATACATCGTATATTTCCTCATTGGCCGGGCAGTATGAAAGGTGCAACCAGTATATATGAAATGAGTGACAGGGTGCGCACATTGCCCCGGCACCTGGTGACGCTGCCAGAATTTAATTAATCCCGGGGCAGGATGCGCGGGAATAAATGGCGCGGGCAGAGCGTGGCGGCAAGGCCATTATAAGCCCACGTCAACACAAGGGTCACATGGCAGGTAATTCCCGCCGGGTGATTCATCTCGTGCAAGTGATCAGAGGCGAGGCCCAACGGGCCCCGCCCGGGAAATGGCCGGACACGAAGCGTCAGGCGGCCAGGGGCTGCGCCCGGGAGTCGCGCCGGGGGGCGATCAGCAGGCGCAGACGGGGCACCAGCAACAGCAACACCAGACCTGCGCCCGTGGCGCCCCAACCCAGCATGCCAAACACGGCGCTGTAGCCAGGATCGGTGGCAGCCGGCGTCGTGCCGATATTTTGCGGCATGGCACTCGAGACATATCCCGCCAGCACAGAGGCGACGCCGGTCACCATCATCCAGCACCCCATCAAGACCCCTTGCAGGCTGGCAGGGGCCAGTTTTCCAATCATGGCGTAGCCGATGGGGGAGATAAGCAGCTCGCCCAGGCTCTGCAGCACATAGCTGATGGCGATCCATTTGAAGGCGACCAGGCCGTCGGCCCCGGCCAGATGAATGCCCAGTGGCAGCACCAGCATGCCCAGCCCCATGCAGAAGAGGGAGGCGGCAAACTGGGAGGGGATGTCGATATTCCACCCCCGTTCGCGCAGTCGCTTGAACAGCAGGGCCATCAGCGGGCCACCGATGACGATGACCAGGGTGTTGATGTTCTGGATCCACTGGGGCGCGATCTGCAGCCCGAACAGGTTGAGGTTGATGTTGTGCTCGGAGAAGAGCATCAGCCCCATGGGGGCCAGCTGGTAGAGCGACCAGAAGACCAGGGAGCCGAGGGCCAGGATCAGATAGGCCAGCATGCGGCTGCGCTCGGCCCCATCTTGATGGCGGGCCGTCATCACGCCGAGCAAGACCAGCACCAGCAGGCCGAGCAACAGCACGAAGTGGCTGCTGAAGTCGGCATGGGTCAGCAGGAGGCGAAGGACCGGCACCAGCATGGCCAGAATGAGAAGGCCGGCGAGCATGCGAAGATAGAAGCCTCTGCCCTTGATATGGCGCAGCGGGGTACTGATATCGGCCAGGATGGGCCAGCAGGCGAAGGTGGCGACGATGGCGATCACATTGCCCAGGGTCGCGAACAGGAACAGGCTGTGATAATCCGCGGCGAGCTGGAAGTAACCCGCCACCGAGAAGCCGATGAAGAAGCCCAGATTCATCCCGGCGTAGTTCCAGAGAAAGGCACTCTCGCGGCGATGATCATCGGGGGTGAAGCGTTGGGTCAGCATCATGTTGAGGCAGGTTACGTTGAGGCCGCTGCCGGTCAGGAACATGGCAAGACCCCAGTAGAGGCCGTCCGCCCCCGTCTCTGCGATGACGTAACAGCCGGTAACCTGGAGCACCATGCCCAGCACGAAGAGATTGCGATTGCTGAGGTAGCGCCCACCCAGATAGCCACCAAACAGGTGCAGCCCATAGTTGAAGGCCCCGAACACGCCCATCATGGCATTGGCCTGGGTTTCGCTGAAGCCGAGTCGCTGGGTCGCATAGAGCACCAGGGTGGAGTAGAGCACGGCAAAGCCGAGGGTGGCGAAGGTCTGAATAAAGAAGAGAGCCCCCGAGCCCGGGGGTATGGTGGTGTGTTGGTTGGAAGCGCTCACTGTCAGTCTCCTGTGAGAGAAAAAGTCATCACTCGTCCTGAGAGCATCCGGTCTGTTGCCGGTTAGCCTTGCGCGCTTCCTTGCCGCTCTGAAGGCAGACCTGTCATTTAGCGGCCAAGTCGTTCAAATAGCCATACCTAACATTTAATCGGGAAGGATTAATTTGTTTTTATTGATTTTATTTGATTTTTTATTCTTGCTGCCAAGGGGCGGACTGCCCTGCTTGAGGGCAGTGGGAATCCATTTTCTGGTTTCCTTTCTGGTGTTGACAGGCAGGCTCAGGGGCCGTCCGCCGATAGCGAGGGGGGGCAGGACATCGTTGTGATGAATAAATATGGCGTGGGTGGCGAAGCCCGTGCGGGCTTCGCCACCAGACTCAATGACGCGCCAGGGGGTAGGTAAAGAGCGCCAGATGGGTGATGTTGAGGGCAAAGTGAAAGAGCACGGCAACCCAGAGGCGCTGGCTCCAGTGAAAGGCGAGGCCATAGCACAGACCGGCCAGGGCCGCGAAGATCATCATCAGGGGCCCCCCTGCCAGATGATCGGCACCAAAGAGCAGGGCGGCCAGTGGCAGGCCGATGGGCAGGGAGAAGCGACGCACCAGCCCCTGCTGCAGGTAGCCGCGAAACAGCGCCTCTTCGACGACGCAGGTCAGCAGCAGATTGTTGATGGCAAAGAGGAGCCACCAGTCGGGTAGCCCCACCTCGGGCCTGAGGGCCCCCAGCTGCCACGCCAGCAGCAAGAGTCCCAGCATGGGCAGCGGCAGTAGCAGCAAGGCTCGCCGCTTTATCGGGCCACCGCTGCCCCTCAGGCCGGGCCAGGCCAGTAACAGGGCGAAGAAGATGAGCGGCTTGTCGTAGTTGAAGTAGAGGTTGAAAGGAACGCTCTGCCCCCCGGCAAGCACCCGTTCGAGCACCAGCGGATTATGAAAGCCCGGCACCTTGTGATGGAGCAGGGCCACCATCCAGAGCAGCAACAAGAGGTGCCCCCCCATTCGCCACCGGGGCGACAGGGTCGGCAGGCGCCATGCCAGCACCAGGCCTGAGAAGGCAAAGCTCAGCGCCTGCGGAGTGATGGCCCCCTTGATGGTCGCCCACCCCAGAAACAGGGCCAGCAGTAGCCAGGCCTCCCGCTGGCGGCCAAACAGGGCGAGGAGGATGGCGAGCCACAGTGGGGCCCAACTGGTGAATAACGCTATGGTCATCATGTTCTCCCTAAGTTGTCGCCAAGGATAACGGCCATGGGGCGCTGAAAAAACCATGGTGTTGATGATGGATAGCGCATTTATTTCGATGTGAGGCGGAGGGCGGAACCGGCATAAGGGGTTCTGTTCAGGGCTGAACTGGTCGATCATGGATAAGGTTCGGTCGAATCAATGGTTGAGGTCATGGACAGGAGGAGAGTGAGAAGATGCGAGTGATTCCGTTGCTGCTGTGCGCCGTCTGGTCCCTGCAGGCCGAGACGATCAAGCCCGTGCAGGAGGGAACCCTGGCCAACCAGCAACTGATCCGGGATGCCCTGGTCGGTGTGGCAGGCCAGGTGGCGGCGTTGGGCTGCGATGCGCCGGAGCGCTTTGTGCCCGTGGTGCTGCAACTGCCCAAGGGGGAGCCCGGCAGCCGGTACTGGAAAGAGCGTTGGGAGGT
Organism: Aeromonas schubertii; assembly: GCF_000820105.1. Lineage (GTDB taxonomy): Bacteria > Pseudomonadota > Gammaproteobacteria > Enterobacterales > Aeromonadaceae > Aeromonas > Aeromonas schubertii. The sequence continues at coordinate 11,345 of NZ_CDDB01000079.1, forward strand.
CGAGGGGTGTGGCAAGCGCTATCCGGTGGTCATGGATTTTCGCGAGACCGGCATGGAGAGTGCCATGTGGAGCATTGTGCCCTGATCCTGCCGCCTTGCCGGCGGCCAATGGCTGGCTCGGGGCCTAAACTGGAAGAGAACAACCGAGTGCCAGGAGGCCAATCATGGAGACGGAGAAAGCCATCGGGCTTATCGAGGCCCACGGGGCCTTTCACGGGGATCACTACAGCTTTAACAGCGACGAGTTTGTGCAGTGGTGTGAAGAGGATGCCCACCAGCGCCTGACGCTGGATCAGGCCAACCATGACCTCTCGCCGTTTTGCATCCGGGTCGGCTATTCGGAGCCGGTGCGGATGTGGCGCTACTACCTCACCTAGTCGCTCGGGGGATGGGTCGACACACGGGGGGCCTGGGCCCCCTGTTTCATTGTGGGCTCGGCAGGTAGAGCTCCTGCCACAGGGTGATCAGGCCGCGCTCGTCAAAACGCAGCAGCAAGATGGCCTCGAAACGCTCTGCCTTGCCGCTCAGGCGCGTCACGCTCGCCTGCATCGCCAACACGGCGCTGCCCGGCTCGCAGACCCACTCCTGCACCCGATAGTCGATGGTGGCGATGCTGGCCCGAAACTCCTGCAAGAAGGCGAGGTAGCCGGGCCGGTCGGTCTGGTACTCCCGACCGTTGGCGCGCACCGTGAAGTGTTCGGCAAAGCGCTCGCCGATGGCCGCCTCGTCCAGCGTCGCCTCGGCGCGCAGGTGGTGGCGGTTCCAGGCGAGCAGCTCCTGCGCCCACTGTCGGCTCTGAATCATGGGGTCTCCCTGGGTTGGTATCACTCGAGCGCCACTCTACCCGGCCGGGCGGCGCGCCCCCACTGCCCGGACGGGGGCAGCAAAGAAAAGGAGCCGTGAAGGCTCCTTGATGGGGTGGGGCGCTTAGGGCTCCTGGCGAGTGGCGGCCAGCACTATCTCGCGGATGCACAGGTGTTGGGGCTGCTCGTAGGCAAAGCGCACCGCCTCGGCGATATCCTGGGCCGAGATGACGCCGCCCATGTGCTCCTTCCACTGATCGTAACCGGCCTTGATCTCATCGCTGCTGGTGTGGCTCAGCAGCTCGGTCTCGGCCGCGCCGGGGGCGATGGTGATGACGCGCACGTCCTGCATCGCCACCTCTTCACGCAGGTTCTCCGAGATGGCGTGCACGGCGAACTTGGTGCCGCAGTAGGCGGCGTGGTTCGGGAAGGTCTTGCGTCCGGCGATGGAGCTGATGTTGATGATGGTGCCGTGACGGCGCGCCAGCATGCCCGGCAGCACGGCGTGAATGCCGTTGAGCACCCCCTTCACGTTCACATCCAGCATGCGGTCCCACTCGCTCGGGTCCTGCTCGGCGAGCCTGCCAAGCAGCATCTGGCCGGCGTTGTTGACGATAAGATCGGCCGGGCCAAACCGGGCCTCGGCCTCGGCCAGTGCGGCGGTCAGGGCGGCGCGATCGGTCACATCCACCTGGCGGCACAGGGTGTTGGGGAGCGCCAGTGCCTCCAGGCGCTCGATGCGGCGCGCCAGCAACAGCAGGGGATAGCCGCGCTCGGCAAACAGCCGGGCACAGGCGGCGCCAAACCCGGAGCTGGCACCGGTGATCACGATAAGGGGCTGGGTCATGTTGAGTTCTCCACGCTATCAGGAATAGGAAGGCTTGATGCCTTTTGCGATGGGGGCCACTATAGAGGGGTGAAATCCCGGTGAAAAATGGCTTTTTTCACTCTCTGGTATAGGTCTTTTCTATGGATATTCGTCCCCTGCGCGCCTTCGTCGCCGTCTTCGAGGAGCGCAACATCACCGCCGCCGCGGCGCGTCTGTTCATCACCCAGCCCACCCTGTCGGCCACCCTCAAGGGGCTCGAGGAGGAGCTCGGCACCGCCCTGTTTACCCGCCAGGCGCGCGGGGTCGAGGCGACCGAGGCGGCGCGCCGCCTCTATCCCGGGGCCAAGCGGCTGATCGGCGATGCCGAGGCGCTGGCGCGCTCATTGCGCGCCGCCGAGCCCCACCTCGAGCTCACCGTCGGCATCGAGGGGGAGCTGGGGGCGGAGCTGGTGGGGGCGCTGAGCGCTCATCTGGCCGCCATCGAGGGGCTGCGTTTCACCCTGGCAGAGGGGTGCTGCGGCGATCTGCGCCTGGGCTGCGAGTCGCTGCGCTGCGAGGACGAGCTGTTTTTACCCCTGCTCGAAGAGCCCTTCCTGCTGGCCCTGCCGCCCGGCCACCCTCTGGCCGGGGAGGAGGCGCTCGCCCCCGAGCGGCTGGCCGGAGAGTGCTGGGTGATGTGCCCGCACCACTATGCCCAGCAGCGGCTGCTCGCCATCCTCGGCAATCAGGCGCCGGTCTGGCCCCAGCACGCCGGTACCCTGGCCCTGGCCGCTCGCATGGTGGCCGCCGGGGTCGGCATCGCCTGGCTGCCGGCGTCGCTCATCGCCCCCGGCTGCGCCCGGGTGGCCCTGGCCGCGCCGCCCCTCAAGCGCCGCCTCGGGCTCTGCTATTCCCCCGATGCCCTGCGCCTGCCGGCGGCGGTGGCCCTGATGGCGCGCCTGCGCGCCGACGTGGCCCCTTGAGGTAGCGACGAAAAAAGGGCCATCCCGTGGGATGGCCCTTCTTGTTAGCAGCTGGCGTCAAACGCCGGGTCGAACTGCACCGCTCCATTGGGCGTCCCCCCCGCGAGCGGCAGGGCCAGCAGGTACTCGGGGGGGAGCCCGGGCAGTTGCAGGGTGGGGGCGGCCACGAAGCCGAAGCGGCCGTAGTAGTCGGACTCGCCCACCAGCACTATGCCGGCGGCGCCCTCGGCCTGCAGGGCTTGGATGGCGGCTCTCATCAGGGCGCTGCCAACCCCGCCCCCCTGTCGGCTCGGCCACACCGAGATGGGCCCGAGCCCAAACCAGCCGGTTTGGCCCGAGGAGAGGGTGAGGGGCGAGAGGGCCACATGGCCCAGCAGCTCTCCCCCCTCCTCGGCGACCAGCGAGTGGGTCAGGCGGTCACTGGCCCGCAAGGCGGCCACGATGCAGTGCTCGGTCTGGCGGGAGTGGGGGTGAGTGGCAAAGGCGGCGCGGGTCAGGGCGTCGATGGTGGCGATGTCGCCGGGGCATTCGTTTCGGGTAAGCATGGTAGGTGCTCCACCGGGGAGTGCTCTCCCCGGTTATCAAGGGTTAACGGTTGTCGAGCTGGGCGCGCACGGCCTGCAGGCCATGGCAGTTGATGCGATAGGGCTGGCCATCACGGGAGGTGATGAGCCGCTTGTTGCGCAGCCGGGTAAAGGTCACGACCGTACAGTCGCTCAGCAGATAGCCTTCTCGGGTGTAGCACTCGACGTGGAGGATACGGGGGCCGTCGCGCAGCACCAGCAGGCGCCCGCCCTTGGCCAGGACGTGCAGGGTCCGTTGTTCCGGTTTGGAAAGGTTCACGTGGATTCCTTGTCATTCACCATAGGTAACCAGGGCTCAGTACTGTGGGTACTCGCCTCGCTTGCGAATGTGATAACCGGGCAATACCGATTATCGGGTGATGACAATCTCCAACATGCAGGCCTCGAAACGATGAGGTTGAACAGAAATGCGCCGGCACTGTAACAAATCGTGCCGGCGCCGGGCAAGCGCTCGTTACCTCTAAGCGCCCTCAGTATCGATCCATCGAGCCAGCCACAGGCGCAGCCGCAGCCCGGGGCCTGAACTCCACCCCGTCGTGCTTCCCACTACCTTGCCCCCCTTTACCATCAGGAAGGTGGGGGTCACGGAGACCCCCAGGCTTGCGCCGATGGCGCCATCCTGATCATTGATGTTGGCAACGTCATACCCCTGGCGGGCCAGGTAGCGGCTGAGGGTCGGATCGTCCCCCGAGCGCAGGGCGATGCCGAGTACCGGCACCCCGTCTTCGTGCAGGGACTGCACCGCGTCGCCGGTGAAGCGGCACACCCCGCACCAGCTGGCCCAGACATAGATGAGCAGGGGCCGGTCACGGCTCAGTGCCGCGAGATCGACCCGCTCCCCGGCGAGGGTAGTGAGGGGCTGAAGCGACAGGCTCGTCGCATCCGGGGCGCGCAGCCAGTCAGCCACCCCGGTGACAAGCACCAGCAGGAGCAGGGCCAGAGCCCCCTCCTTGAACCAGGCACGTACTCGGCGGCTCATCGGGGCGCCCCCAGCTCGGCCTGGACAATCTGCTCGAGCTGCTCATAGGGGATGGCGCCGGGGATGAGTTGCCTGCCGACCAGCAGGGCCGGTGTCCCCTGTACGCCAAACTCCCGGGCCAGCTGTAGGTTGATGTTCACCTCCCGGGCGCTCTCGTCGCTCATGCTTAGCGCTCTGTTGCCGGTCGCCTTGAGGGCGGCCTGGATCGAGGTCTCATCGAGCATGCCACGCTTGCCCATCAGGGTCTGGTGCAGAGGCAGGAAGGCCTCCGGTTTCTGGCTCCACAGGGTCAGAGCCAGGCGTGCGGAGTTGTTCGAGCTCTCCCCCTTGAAGGGGAGAAACTTGATCACCAGGCCGAGCCGGGGATTGCGTTCGAGCAGCTTCATCACCTCGGGGTCGAAGCGCTTGCAATAGGGGCAGTTGTAGTCGGTAAAGAGCACCAGGGTGAGGGCAGGATCCCTGGCCCCGAGGCGCGGGCTGGCAGGGCTCTCGAACAACACCTTGCGTTGGCTCTCGATAAGCCGCCCCAGATTGCTCTGGTAGTCGGCCTCCTGCTGGTGCTGCCAACTCTCGGCGGCCTCGTCGAGGATGGCGGGATTTTGCACCAGGGTCTCGCGCACCAGCTCGCGGATGCGCGCCTCCTGCTCCGGGGTGAAGGGGGCGGCGCCGACGCCGGCGCCGGCCAGCAGCAGGGCCATCAGTATGGATTTCATGGGGTCTCTCCTCTCGCCTCGGCCAGGGCGGCCAGGGTGGATGGGGTATTGAGCAGGGGCGGCAGCACCTTGCCCCGGGGCAGGCCAGGTCCGTAGATCTGGTTGAAGGGGATGGCGGCGACGCCGCGTCCCTTGAGGAAGACGCTGATGGTGTCGCTCGGGGTGCTCCAGTCTCCACGCAGGGCCACCACGTCGTCGGCAGCAAGGGCCGCCTGCACGGCAGGATCGAGTAGCACGTTGAACTTGTTGGCCTTGCAGGTGATGCACCAGTCGGCGGTCACGTCCACGAAGACCCGCTTGCCGTCGCCGAGCGCCGCCTGAATGGCCGCTTCGCTGAGCGGCTGCCAGATCACGGTGTCGGTGCGTACAGTGGCGCTGGCACCGCGCAGCGCCAACAGGGCCGGGGGCAGCATCAGCACCAGGGCGAGCAGGGCCAACACCCCGTGGCGGCGGCTGACTCGGGCCAGGGCCGCGCAGGGCAGCAGCAACAGCAGCGCCCCGAGGGCCAGCACCAGATAGTTCGGCAGGTGATGCTCGAGCAGGCTCACCAGCCACAGGCTCGAGCCCAGCATCATGATCCCCAGCAGGGGGCGCAGCCCGTTAAGCCAGGGACCGGGTCTGGGCAACAGGCGCGCCATGGTCGGGCTCAGGGCTGGCAGCAGCCAGGGCAGGGCCATGCCAAGCCCCAGGGTGGTGAACACCAGCCAGAGTTGCGGCAGGGGGGCGGCGAGGGCAAAGGCCACGGCGGTGCCGAGAAACGGTGCCGAGCAGGGGGTGGCGAGCAGGGTGGCAAACATCCCCTGCAGGAAGTGGCCGAGGCGCCCCTGACCGCCGGCCACCCCCAATCGGGTGGCCAGGGCGCTGGGCAGGCGCAGCTCAAACAGCCCCAGCAGGTTGGCGGTGAAGAGGCCGGTGACCAGCACCATGATGGCGATAAACCAGGGGCTTTGGAACTGGATGCCCCAGCCGAGCGCCGCGCCGGTGAGGCGCAGGAGCGCGCTCATCAGGGCCAGCAGCCAGAAGGAGACCAGGATGCCGAGACTCGAGGCGACAAAGCCGGCGCGCACCGCGCGGTGATCCTCGCTATGGCGGGTGAGAGAGCCGATCTTGAGGGCCAGCACCGGCAGCACGCAGGGCATCAGGTTGAGGATGAGGCCACCGGCGAGGGCCAGCAGAAGCAGGCTCCACAAGGAGAGAGGGGGCGCCGGTGCCTCGCTCAGGGGCGGGCCGGGACGGCTGTCGAGCTGCCAGCCCTGGCCGTCGTTGACCAGCACCAGGGGCAGGGGCTGCCCCTGCAGATCCGGCGCCCCCTTGCCCCACTCGTCTTCCACCGGTAACACGGCGATCAGGCGATCCCCCTCCAGGGTGAAGCGCGGGGCACCGAACAGGGCTCCCTTCACGGTGTCGACGAAGAGCGCAGGGCGCTGCCAACCGCCGGGGCGGGTCGCCTCAACCTGCAGTTCACCGGGGCGGTAGCCGCTTTGTACCTGCACCGTCTCGGGCAGGGGGCGCGGCACCTGGCTCAGGGCTTGGGCATAGCGGCGATCGAAGTCGGCGTCGGTGGGGCCGCCCTCGTCCAGGGTGAAGGGGAAGTCGGTCAGCACGCAGACATTGCTGCAGGTGGGCAGGCGCAGGGTGCCGCCGAGTTCGCCCGGGCTGGTTACCGTCAGGGGGAAGGTCACATCCCCCGGGTAGCCCTGGGCGGGCAGGCCGGCCACCTCGAAGCGGGTCGGGGTGGGCCAGTGCCAGGTTACCCGGGGAGTGCCCTGCCAGGCGATGGCGGGGGCAATGCCTCCCTCGCCCGGACTCTTCCAGTAGGTCTTCCAGCCCTCGGCGAGCTGTACGCGCAGCAGGGCTCGCTCACCGTTGCGCTCGAGGCGCACCTTCACATGGGGGTGGCGGGTTTCGCTCAACCAGCCGGTATCGGCCGCCCGTGCGGGCAGCCAGAGTGACCCGATCACCAGGATCAGGGTCGTCAACAATCGAAACATGGGGTTCTCCAGAAAAAGACCAATAACAGACCGGATGGGCTGCCTGTCTATTCCCGGAAGTTGCACAAGGTCAGGTGTAATCGCCGCTCGGGGGGCGAGATGGGGATGAGACGTGGCCGGGCGCACCGGGAGAGGGGGGGCGCCAGTATCTGACGGGCCAGCAGGTAGAGGGCAAACAGCAGAGGGGCGATGGCGCTCCACTGGGTGGCCGAGAGCAGTTTGCCGACCAGAGAGCAGGGACTCGGCATCCCCTCTTCCCGGGAGGGGGCTTCCGTGTCGGTCGATGCGGCCGGCGGCAGGCTCAGCTGCCGGGCTTGCTCGAACTGGACCAGCATCCGCATGACCGGCTGCAGGGTGCAGTTAAGCAGCAGCATGGCGATCAGCAGCATAAAGAGGCGGGCCAGACGCCGGCGGTGGGTGAGGGCTCTTGGCATAGGGGAAACATCCTAATGGGCGAGGTTGGCCGAGGCAAGCCAATGGCTCGCTTCTGTCTGGCTAACGCTTGTTCGCCAAAATCCACGCCAGTATACTGCGCCCAGTCTTAATTCGAGGTGTTCGATGCTCAAACTTGCCCGCGTGCTGCTGCTTGGCGTGCTGCTGCTCTTCTGGTTTATCTTTGGCCTGCTGCTGTGCCTGGTGCGGCCGCGCCATCCCAACAACGTCTATGTCTTCGCCCGCATGTACCATGCGGTCTGCCCCCTGATTGGCCTCAAGGTGCGGGTCACCTTCCCGGAGGGGGCCGAGCGGATCGGTCCTGCCGTCTATGTGTGCAACCACCAGAGCAACTACGACATCTTTACCGTGACCGGGGCCGTGATGCCCGGCGTGGTGGCGGTGGGCAAGAAGAGCCTGGTATGGCTGCCCCTCTTTGGCATACTGTTCTGGCTCTCGGGTAACGTCTTGATCGATCGCTCCAACCGCAACCGTGCCATCGGCACCATCGGCCAGGTGGTGGATCGCATCAAGGGGCGTGGCACCTCCATCTGGATGTTCCCGGAGGGGACCCGCTCCAAGGGGCGTGGCCTGCTGCCGTTCAAGGCAGGCGCCTTCCACACCGCGGTGCAGGCCGAGGTGCCCGTGGTGCCCATCATCTGCTCCAGCTACTTCGATCAGGTCGATCTCAACCGCTGGGACAACGGCGAGGTGCTGATTGAGATGCTGCCCCCTGTCTGCCCCAAGGAGCACGGTGCCGCCGGGATCCGTGAACTCTCCGAGGTGTGCCGCGCCAAGATGGAAGAGAAGCTGGCCGAGCTCGACAGCCGGGTCCAGCGTCGAGCCTGACGGGAGTCTATGAGAGAGGGAGCCGATGGCTCCCTTTTTTCATGGCGAAAATAACCATCAATAATTGGTGAATTTCGCCATGCTTTGATGCGCGTTGTCTGCCATTCATAGTCAAGCAATTGAAAATATTGGAATTACTACTTATGGCACGCTCCTTGTAATTGACAGTGGGTTCATCACGATTCAACGAGGAGAAGACCATGAGCCTGTTTCGCCGACTGACCGATGTCCTGAATGCCAACCTGCACGCCCTGCTCGACAAGAGTGAAGAGCCCGAAAAGCTGCTGGGGCTGGTGATCGAGGAGATGGAGGAGGCCCAGATTGAGATGCGCACCCAGGCCGCCCGCCTCATCGCCGAGGGCAAGCAGATGGAGCGTCATCAGCTGGCCCTCGAGCGTCAGATCGCCCAATGGGAGGAGAAGGCGGCGCTGGCCCTGGAGAAGGGGCGTGAAGAGTTGGCCCGCGCCGCCCTGGCCGAGAAGTTGGCCGAGCAGGAGAAGTTGCGCCTGCTGGGTGAAGAGCAGGCGCGCCTTGGGGAGCTGAAGGTGCGCCTCGAGAGCGATGGCGAGCGCCTGGCCGCCAAACTGGCCGAGGCCAGAGAGAAGCGCAAGAGCCTGACCCTGCGTGAGGAGACGGCACGCAGCCGCCTCAAGGTACAGGCTCAGCTCGATACGGGCAGGATGCAGGCCCTGATGGATCGCTTCGATGGCATGCAGGGGAAGGTGGAGCAGCTCGAGGCGCAACTCGAGGCCGCCACCTGGGGGCAGAATGCCTCTCTCGCCGCCCAGTTTCGCGAGCTGGAGCAGGCCGACGAGATCGAGCGCGAGCTGGCTCGTCTGCGTGAGCGCCAGGGGAGCCGGGCATGACCCGCTGGCGCCGGGATCCCCTTCATGCCCGCCTGGGGGGCGTCTGCGCCGGCGTCGCCCGGGGGCTCGGGGGCTCGGGGTCTCGCGGGTGGCCGTGCGGCTGGCGGCGCTCTTTACCCTGGTGTTGATGCCCCCCCTGGCGCTGGCCCTCTACCTGGCCGGTATGGTGTTGATGTCGCCACGTGCCGAGGTGCGGCGCTGGCTCGATTGAGTGAGGGCCATTTGGCCCGTTGGAGGTAACCCTGATGGTCGAGTTTCTGGTACTGCTGGTGGTCCTGATCGGGATGGGGCTGGCGGGGTTTACCCTGTTGGCCATGGTGGTGGTGACGGGGCTGTTCGTCCTGTTTGGCATAGTGGGCGGCATGTTGGCGATGATCGTCAAGCTGGCGCCCTGGATCCTGCTGGTGTTGCTGGCCTGCTGGTTCTTGAGCTGGCGGCGCAACCGGCGCCCCCGTTACTACTAAACAGAGAGGGCGGCGTCGGCCGCCCCGCTTCGTTCAGCGCTCCATAATCTGGGTGATGTCATCCTTCTTTACCATCACCTCTCTCCCCTCGGCATCGTAATAGCGATACATGCCGGTGCTCTCGTCCAGTTTCGGCTTGCTGTCGGTGGTGATGAGCCGTCCATCCTTGGTGCTCATGATGTACTGAGAGCTGCAGCCAGCCAACATCAGGGTGCAGAGCAGGGCAAACAGGGTTCCTTTCATAACGCACTCTCCTCGGTGGGGTCAGTCCGCCCAAGTATAGGTGGCAGAAGGGGCGCTGAGGGGGAGTGGCGGATAACAAAAAGGCGCCTTGAGGCGCCTTTTGGGGATCGCTTCACCGGTCAGGTGATGCTCTTTTTCTGGGAGGCGGGCATCAGGCCCTGATTGACCTCGGCCAAGTCCTGCTCTTGCAGGGTACCGGCTGCCTGCTTGAGCTGCAGTATGCTCAGGATGTAGTTGTAGCGGGCCTCGGAGAGCTTCTGCTTGGCCTGGTAGAGCTTGCGGGTGGAGTCGAGTACGTCGACTATGGTTCGGGTACCCACCTCGTAGCCGGCCTCGGTCGCCTTGAGGGAGCTCTCGGCGGAGACCACGTACTGGGCATAGGCACGGACGGCACCGATGCTGGAGTTGACGTTGTTATAGGAAGAGCGGACCGTGCTCTGTACCGAGCGGAAGGTCTTCTCGAGCTGCTCGCTGGCGGCCACATAGGTGTGCTGGGCCTGCTTGACCCGGGAGGTGGTTGCACCGCCGCTGTAGAGGGGAAGCTTGAGGGTCAGGCCAACGCTCGCCTGATCCATGGTGCCATCCTGGGGATTGTCGAGCTTGTAGTCGTTGTTGGTGGTGCCAAGGCCGGCGCCCAGATCCAGGGTCGGCTCGTGACCTGTCTTGGCCAGATCGATCTGCTCCTTGGCGATGTCTTTGCCGATGCGGGCATTGTGCAGGGCCAGGTTCTTGTCGAGGGCCGTCTCGAGCCACTGATCCGAGTTGAGGGGGCTCTTGACCGGGCTGAAACGATCGGTATTGAGCACGTCCAGGCTACGGTAGTCGACACCGGTCAGCTCGCGCAGGGTCTCGTAGCTGTTGGCCAGGGTGTTCTCGGCCTGGATCTCGTCGGCCAGAGCCTGGTCGCGTTCTGCCTGGGCTTCGTTAACGTCGGTGATGGCGGTCAGGCCCACCTCGAAACGCTGCTGGGTCTGCTCGAGCTGGCGCTCGACCGCAGCCTTGTTGGCGCGCACAAACTCCAGGGTATCCTGGGCCTTGAGTACGTTGAAGTAGGCCTGGGCGGTACGCAGCATCAGGCTCTGCTGCTCGAGGTTGTAGCTGACATCGCTCTGGGTGGCACCCTTCTCGGTCAGGCTGAGATTGACCCAGTTGCTGCGACGGTAGATGGATTGATCCAGGGTCACCTGGGCGCCCAGCTGGGTGCGGGTGGCCACGTCATCCGTGGTGTTCTGATAATCGGCGGTGCCGGCCAGGTTGATCTGGGGCAGCAGGGCGGCACGGGATTCGTTGATCTTCTCGAAGGCGGCATCACGCTTGGCCTTGGACTCCAGCAACTGAGGATCCTTGACCTGGGCCTGATGGTAGATGTCGATGAGGTTCTCCGCATGGGCCGCGGTGCTGACACCCAGCATGACAAGCACGGACAGAAGAGTTCGTTTCATAGATTCCATAACCTTATTGGTAGATCCTGAGCGGTTGCCGGACGGGAAGGGGCGATCAAGCATACCCCCATGGGCTTTATCTGAGCTTAATGACCCTACTATAAGCAAAAATTCTTTCGTTTCATCCATTTCAGCGAATAACCGGGGGGCAAGGTCAATAGGTGACGCTTCCTGTGGAAGAGATTTACAAACTGTCACTTAGTCATCCCGTGGCATCCTGCTAGAATCCGCCCTCTGATGTCGGGGGGAGAAAAATGAATGAGCGTTCATTCATGGCCCCGTGATTCTAGATTCATCAGGGTTCAAGTCAAGCCAGGAGGCCAAGATGGTAGACAAGCGTCCGGTTGCGACCTTTGGTCCAACCGATGTAGAGGTGCTGGAGAAGCGCAGTGGTTACGACGGTTTCTTCAAGATCAACAGCTATCGACTGCGTCACCGTCTGTTCGCCGGCGGCTGGTCCGAACCCATGGTGCGCGAGCTGTTCGAGCGCGGCCATGCCGCCGCCCTGCTCGCCTATGATCCGCACCGGGATCAGGTGGTGATGGTCGAGCAGTTCCGTATCGGAGCCCTTACCACCAGCCAGACGCCCTGGTTGCTGGAGCTGATCGCCGGCATCATAGAGCCGGGCGAGCCCGCCGATGAGGTGGCACGGCGAGAGGCCGAGGAGGAGGCCGGCGTCACCATCGGACGCATCGAGCATGCTCTCAGCTACCTGGTGAGCCCGGGGGGCACCTCGGAGCGTATCGAGGTGTTTGTGGGCGAGGTGGATGCCGGCTCGGCACAGGGGCTGCATGGCCTGGCCGAAGAGGGCGAGGATATCCGCGTGCATGTACTAGGCAGAGAGAGCGCCTATGCTCTGGTAGAGTCGGGGGGCATCGACAACGCCGCCTCGGTCATCGCGCTGCAGTGGCTGCAGTTACATCATGTGCAGTTGAAGGCCCGTTGGGCAGGAGCAAGTTGAGTGTTACAGGCACAGCGAAAATATGTGCCGGATCTGCGGACCATGCAGCGCACCTGTGAGGTGAACTACATGGCCCTGATGCGGTTGCTGCCGGGTGAGCTGGTACCCGGGGCCGAACGCCACTATCAGGCGGGCGACCTCTTTTTTCGCCTCGAGGTTCTGGAAGAGAGTCGCTTCACCACCCGGGTTGCCTTCAGCCAGTGCAACCCCGATCTGCCGGCCTGGTTGCAGAGTCAGGCAGAGATTCGTTTGTATCATGATGTGCGCATGGCGGAAGTGTGTGCGGCCCAACAGATTTCCCGCCTGCAACCGGGATATGATTACCCGAATGAAGGCATGCACCAGCCCGATGAGAAGGCCCAGGTCAACCAGTTTCTGGCCGAGTGGCTTAACTTCTGTCTCAGGCATGGTTCCACCCTTGCCAAGATTTTCTAATCCATAAGAAGAAGCGTGATTTTGGAAACAGAGCGACTTCAGGCGCCCGACGGGTGTGTGCGCCTGCTGCAAATAACCGACACCCATCTCTTTGCCAACCCCGAGGGGCAACTGCTCGGGGTGCGCACGGCCGACAGCCTGGCGGCCGTGCTGGAGCGTGTGCAAGGCAGTGACGAGCCCTTCGATCTGGTGCTGGCGACGGGAGATCTCTCCCAGGATCACAGCGCCGGCTCTTACCAGCGCTTCGCGCAGATGATGGCCCCGCTTGGCAAACCCATCTACTGGTTGCCCGGCAATCACGACGACGGCCCCCTGATGAACCAGAGCCTCTTTGAGGCGGGGATCAGCGAGGCCAAGTGGCTGGTTGGCGAGCATTGGCAGATCATCCTGCTCGATACCCAGGTGCGCACCAAGCCCCATGGTGTGCTGGCCGATCATCAGTTGGCTGCTCTCGATCGCGCCCTGCGCACCCATCCGGACAAGCATGCCCTGATCGCCTTGCACCATCAGGGGGTGCCGGTCGGTTGTGCCTGGCTCGATCAGCACAATCTCAAGAATGCCGACGATCTGTTTGCCGTCCTGGCCCGCTATCCCCAGGCCAGTGCCATCCTCTTTGGCCATGTGCATCAGGAATTTGACGAGGTGCACAGAGGAGTTCGTCTCATCGCCACCCCCTCCACCTGCATTCAGTTCAAGCCCCTGTGCGACGACTTTACCCTCGATGAGTCGGGGCCGGGCTGGCGTTATCTGACCCTGCATCCGGACGGCCGCATCGACACCCAGGTGTGGCGACTGCCCGCCGGCAGCTTCGTGCCGGACTCCCAGGCCCGGGGGTACTAGGTGGCCTCGGTTCTGCTCTATCTGCACGGGTTTAACTCTTCTCCCGCCTCCCTCAAGGCAACCCAGATGGCCGAGTGGGTGGCCGCTCACAGGCCCGATATCCGGGTGGTGATCCCGGCCCAACCGAGTACACCGGCGGCCGCCTGGCACTGTATTGAACAGACCATTGCCGCCCAGCCCGAGGGAACCTTGCTCGGCGTCGTGGGCAGCTCTCTGGGGGGCTTCATGGCCACCCGGGTGGCCGAGCGTTACGGTTGCCGCGCCGTGCTGGTCAATCCTGCGGTGCGTCCCCACGCGTTGCTGGCCGACTATCTGGGGCCCCAGCAGAACCCCTATACCGGGGAGTGCTACGACCTGACTCATGAGCACATGGCCGAGCTCGAGGCGCTGGCCGTGCCGGTGACGGCCCCCGAGCGTCTCTGGGTGTTGCAGCAGGAGGCTGATGAGGTGCTCGACAGCCATCAGGCGCTTCAGGAGTATCGCTTCGCCCGCTTCACCATGGAGTGTGAGGGGAACCACGCCTTCGTCGGTTTCGAGCGCTACTGTGCCCAGATAGTGCGCTTCCTTGGCCTCTGAGCCTGAGTGTCATAAGAGTGGCCCATGAAAAGGCGACCATGCGGTCGCCTTCTTGTTTCCAGAGGGGCTTAGGCCTCTTCGATCCCGACGATGTGCCAGGGGGCTCCGGCCTTGGCCAGGTCGCGCTCCAGGTGCCACACCTCCTTGATGTCGGCCTCGACGTTTTCGGTGCGGTCCATGTAGCGACCGGTGAACAGCACGCTCACCTGCGCCCAGTCGCTGCCGTGGTCGGCACGAACCAGCTGGGTATCCACGTACATCACTTCGGTGTGCTGCTCGCCGGCGAGCTCGGCGCGGTCAGCCTTGAGCTGGTCGAACAGCTCCGGGCTCACGTATTCACGAATCTTCTCCAGATCGTTCTTGTTCCACGCCTCTTGCAGGGTGCGGTAGTGATCGCGGGCGCCGGAGAGGAAGGCATTCATGTCAAAGCCCGGGGGCAGACGGAAGGGGACATCGCTCTCGGTGAAGCCGCTCGCCTGGGGGGCGCTGCTATCAGCCTGAAAGGCCTGCGGCGTCGGCTGTTGGGGCTGATAACCCGCATAGGCCGCTTGCGGTCGGGCGGCCTGGGGGGCACCGCCTTTGCGCAGGGTGCGCAGCAGGAACATGACCCCGAACGCCAGGGCGGCGATCAGCACGAAGTCCATCGCCTGCAGCCCCTCGAAGGCGCCGCTGCCGAGCAGCCAGGCAAACAGACCACCGGCCAGCAGGCCACCGAGCAGGCCGCCCATCAGGCCGCTCTTCTTGGGCGCGGTCTGGGCTCCCAGGGTCGGGTTCTTGCTATCGACAGGCTTGGCGGCCGGTTGGGCCGGTGCCGTCTTGTAGCTCTTGCCAAAGGACTTGCCTCCGCCCAGCTTCTTGGCTTCGGCGATCGGTGCCCCCAGGCCAATGGCCAGGATGACGGCAAACAGGGTCAACACTCTTTTCATGTCGGCTCTTTTTCACTCTCGTTCGTTCAAAGGAGCGATGCGCCTTGCATCGCAGGCTGCGAATCATCCCATGAATCGCCAGCGTGCCCCATTGATAACTGCTCTGGCATGAATTATTCATGAATGGAGAGGCGTGTCGTGATAACAAAGAGGGAAGCAAACCATGAAGATTCGTCGAGCCAGCCGCCGCGAGCGCAAGCAGCGTAGCAAGCAGAAGTTGCGTCAGGAGTCCCTGCCTGCCATCTGGTTAATCTGTCCGATCTGATTGGGCCTCGCGGTGGAGGGGGATATTTTGTAGAATTCTCCCTCCTTTCGAGCAATTCAGATCCCCTATGGCAGAGCAAGCGGCGGCGAAGAAAGACGCCAAGACACAACAGCTGAAGGTTCCCCCCCACTCGTTCGAGGCCGAGCAGTCCGTGCTGGGCGGTCTCATGCTCGACAACGACGCCTGGGATCGGGTGGCCGAACGGGTCATCGACAAGGACTTCTACAGCCGTCCCCACCGCCTTATCTTCCAGGCCATGACCCGCCTCTCCAATGCGGGCAGCCCCATCGATCTCATCACGGTGCAAGAGGATCTCGAGCGCTCCGAGCAGCTCGAGGAGGTGGGCGGTTTCGCCTACCTGGTGGAGATCGCCAAGAATACCCCCAGTGCCGCCAACATTGGTGCCTACGCCGAAATCGTGCGCGAGCGGGCCGTGGTGCGCGAGATGATCGCCGTGGCCAACGAGATCGTCGAGGCCGGCTATGAGCCCCAGGGGCGCAACTCCGGGGATCTGCTCGATCTGGCCGAGAGCAAGGTGTTCCAGATCGCCGAGCAGCGTACCAGCGCCAGTGAAGGTCCCCAGCCCCTCAAGCTGATCCTCGAGCAGACCGTCGACAAGATTGAGGAGCTGTTCAAGACCCCCCACAACGGGGTAACCGGGGTCTCGTCGGGTTATCACGATCTGGACAAGATGACTGCCGGCCTGCAGCGCTCGGATCTGGTCATCGTCGCGGCCCGTCCCTCCATGGGCAAGACCACCTTTGCCATGAACCTGTGCGAGCACGCGGCGCTCACCGCCGACAAGCCGGTGCTTATCTTCTCCCTCGAGATGCCCTCGGAACAGATCATCATGCGTATGCTCGCCTCGGTGGGGCGCATCGACCAGACCAAGGTGCGGACCGGTCAGCTCGACGACGAGGATTGGGCTCGCCTCTCCTCGACCATGGGGCTGCTGCTCGAGAAAGGGAAGATGTACATCGACGACTCCTCCGGCCTTACCCCGACCGAAGTGCGCTCGCGTGCCCGTCGGGTGGCGCGGGACAACGGCGGCATCAGCATGATCATGGTGGACTACCTGCAGCTGATGCGAGTGCCCAGTCTCTCCGACAACCGGACCCTGGAGATCGGTGAAATCTCCCGCTCCCTCAAGGCCCTGGCGAAAGAGCTGCAGTGTCCCGTGGTGGCCCTCTCCCAGCTTAACCGAAGCCTGGAGCAGCGGGCCGACAAGCGCCCGGTCAACTCGGACCTTCGTGAATCCGGCTCCATCGAACAGGATGCGGACCTCATCATGTTCATCTACCGCGACGAGGTCTATCACGACGACAGCCCCGACAAGGGGATCGCCGAGATCATCATCGGCAAACAGCGTAACGGCCCGATAGGAAGAGTGCGGTTGACCTTCCAGGGCCAATTCTCGCGCTTTGACAACTACGCGGGTCCGGCGTTTGATGATGACTATTAAGGCGAGCATCCGCTAACGCTCGCCACCATAGCCCCGGCTTGGGTCTGTACCCTCCCGGGGCCTGTTTTCCCGGTTCGACAATTCTGCCGGTCCGGCCATGACAACTGAGCGGCGGCCTCCGGCCTCCCGTCGGGGGGCTGCGCCATTTGTGCTCTCGTAAGGGAAAACCATGAAAGCGGCAACTGCCCAAATCAATACCGAGGCCCTGCGCCACAATCTCTCCGTGGTCAAGCGCCACGCCCCCGAATGCAAGATCATCGCCGTGGTCAAGGCCAACGCCTATGGCCACGGCCTGCTGCCGGTCGCCCGTACCCTGGCGGCGGCGGATGCCTATGCGGTGGCCCGCATCGAGGAGGCGCTGATGCTGCGCTCCTGCGCCGTGGTCAAGCCCATCGTGCTGCTGGAAGGCTTCTTCTCCCCCGACGATCTGCCGGTGCTGGCGGCCAATAATCTGCAGACTGCGGTGCACACCTGGGAGCAGCTCGAGGCGCTGGAGCAGGCCGAGCTTCCCGCCCCCGTCGTGGCCTGGCTCAAGCTCGATACCGGCATGCACCGCCTCGGGGTGCGTGCCGAAGAGATGCCCGCCTTCATCGAGCGCCTCGGCAAGTGCAAGAACGTGGTGCAGCCGTTCAACGTCATGACCCACTTCAGCCGCTCCGACGAGCTGGACCAACCCACCACCCGCGAGCAGATCGATCTCTTCAGCCAGCTGACGGCTCCCCTGGCCGGCGAGCGCGCCATGGCCAACTCGGCCGGCATCCTGGCCTGGCCGGATTCCCACTGCGACTGGGTGCGCCCCGGCGTCATCCTCTACGGTGTTTCGCCGTTCCCGGACACGGTGGCGGCGGATTACGACCTCAAACCCGTGATGACGCTCAAGACCCAGCTTATCGCGGTGCGCGACCACAAGGCGGGCGAGCCCGTCGGCTACGGGGCCAACTGGGTGTCGGAGCGAGACACGCGCCTCGGGGTGGTGGCCATCGGCTACGGCGACGGTTATCCGCGCATGGCTCCCAACGGCACGCCCGTGCTGATCAACGGTCGCATCGTGCCGCTGGTCGGCCGCGTCTCCATGGACATGACCACGGTCGATCTGGGGCCTGGTGCCTGCGACAAGGCAGGGGACGAGGTGGTGCTGTGGGGTGACGGGTTGCCGGTAGAGCGGGTGGCCGAGGCCATCGGTACCATTCCCTATGAGCTCATCACCAAGCTCACCTCCCGGGTCTTTATGGAGTACGTCTGATGTGGCATCAGCGTTTGATCACCCTGAGGCCCCGCTCGCGGGGCTTTCACTTGGTGACCGACGAGCTGCTGGCCCAACTGCCCGAGCTTGCCGGCTACCGGGTGGGCCTGGTGCACCTGCTGCTGCAACACACCTCCGCCTCGCTCACCCTCAACGAGAACTGCGACCCGAGCGTGCGCGCCGATATGGAGGCGCACCTGCACCGTTTGGCGCCGCAAGAGGCCCCCTACTATCGCCACACCGATGAAGGGCCGGATGACATGCCCGCCCATATCAAGTCCTCCCTGCTTGGCGTGAGCCTGCAATTGCCCATTCGGGAGGGACGCCTGGCCCTCGGTACCTGGCAGGGGATCTGGCTCGGCGAGCACCGCCTGGACGGCGGGGCCCGCAAGATAGTGGTGACCCTGCAGGGCGAGTAAGCCGGGACCGTCACGAACAAAGAGGGATGGCATTGCGCCATCCCTCTTCGTTTTGGTTTTTCCCCGAAGGCGCGCTAGCGCGCTGCGAAGGGGGTCAGCCCGGCCAGCGGGGTCGCCTCCATAAAAGCCTGCGGCGCCTGATCCTGTTTAAAGATCTTGAAGTCTTCTCCCCGCGCACTCCAGTACTCGATGGTATTCCCGCTCACCTGCAGCAGGCTCGCTTCGCGCAGTGCCACTACGTACTCGCTCGGGTTGATGGCGCAGAACTCGGCCAGACGCTCGTCCCGGGTCTCCCCCTTGTGGCCGTTGATGACCGTATCCAGATAGTGAGGATTGATCTGCAGGGGGAACAGGCCCAGGGCCGGCAGCACGGCGGCGCTGCAGACCGGCATGTCGTTGGTGGTGCGAATGGAGGGCGTGGCTACATTTGTGCCTGCGCTCCAGCCTACATAGGGGACGCCCCGCTCGCGCACGGCCCGCTGGATGGGGACCACCAGTCCCCGCTCGTGGAGTTGCTGATTGAGGCGCCAGCTATTGCCTCCGCTGACGAAGATGGCCTGGGCCTGCTGCACCGCGGCCACCGGATCGGCGGCGTGGTGGATGCTCTGCACCTCGACGCCCAGGCTCTCGGCCAGCTCCGCCGCCCTCTGATCCCAGTCTCCCCGAATGACGGCATAGGGGATCAGCAGGATGCGTTGTACATTGTGGCGAGCCAGCAGGGCTCTTACCCGCTCCCGGGCCCAGCCGAGCAGGCCGGGTTGTTCGTCGGTTTTTCCGTTGCTAAGCAGTAGCAGATCCATGATGGACTCCTCGATAGAAGACGCGCCCCCTGGGGCGAAAAGGGAGTGCAGACCATAGCGCGTGCGGCGTACAAAAACTGTGATCGAGGGGTCATAGGGCGACGCACTGAGGGAAATCATATGAAGATAGCGTCGCTCGATCATCTGGTGCTCACCGTGACCGACCTCGATCGCACCCTTGAGTTTTATCGGGATGTGCTGGGGATGGAGGAGGTGCGCTTTGGGGAGGGGAGGGTGGCCCTCGCCTTCGGTAGCCAGAAGATCAACCTGCACCGGAGTGGACAGGAGTTCGAGCCCAAGGCGGCCCGTGTCATGGTGGGAAGCGGGGATCTCTGTTTTATCGTGACCACTGCGCTCGAGCGGGTTGCCGCCGAGCTGGGGGCGGCGGGGATCCCCGTCGAAGCGGGGCCGGTGCACCGTACCGGTGCCACCGGCCCCCTGCTGTCACTCTATGTCCGCGATCCGGACGGTAACCTTATCGAGCTCGCCAATCGAGCCTGATTCTGGTCATTTCACCTTGAGGTCGACCCACACCAGGCGGTGATCCGAGGAGACCTTCTTGGCGATGTCCGGTTTGCCGTCGAACACCCCGTAGACCAGGTGGTAGCCACTCTGGCTGCTCGAGGGCCAGAACACGCCGGCGGCGCTCGCCTCCAGATTGGCCGAGGGGAGTACATGATCGAGCTGTAGGCCACTGCTGCTGGTGATGCGCTCCGGGGTGGGGCGGCTGTTGTTGCGTTGGCACACCTTGCTTGCCAGGCACTCGGGGCCCCCCTCGCTGGTGGGGATGAGATGGCCGTTACTCACCGCCTGATTGACCAGGGCGTTGTTGTGCAGATCCTGGATGGCGGTGAGATCCCCGTCGCCGATCTGGGGGTCGGCGTTGAGATCCCCGGCGATGACGAAGCGCGCCCCGCTGGCGAGCCCGCCCGCCTTGCCCTGGTCATCGACCATGTAGCTTTCGCCGGCCACATAGTCGTTCCAGAAATCCACCTCGGCGCGGTTGTGTTTGAGGTTGTGGCGCGCCGCGTTGCCGAAGATGGGGGGCGTCGGGTGGGAGAGCAGGAAGTGGATCACCGTCTCGCCGTTACCCGTCTTCACCCGAACCGGCACATCCACATGGTTCTTGGAGGAGAGGGGGAAGCCATTCCAGGCCGCGTCGCTGTACCAGCGATCGCCGCATTGGCGATTGGCCGGGATCGGGGCCTTGGCGTTATTGCAGTCGTCGATGACGGGGTTCTGCTCACCCGGCATATCCTTCCACTTGAACTTCTGGAAGGTGCGGATCTGCTTGCTATCCACCGGATACTTGGAGAGCAGGGCGAAGGCGTACTGGCCGTGGTAGTTGCCAAAGCCCCAGGCATCGTCCGGGCCCGAGTTCACCTTGCCATCGTTGTTGAGATCGAAGCCGCTCATCAGGCCGGTGTTGGTGGCGAAGCTCTCCATGACCGGATAGGTGATGGCCTTGACCTCGGCGTGCTGGGCATGGGCCAGATAGTTGTCGTTGAAGGCCTTCAGATCCCGGGTGTCTCCACCTTTGCCGTCGTTGTCGAACTCGTCGAGCACGAAGACATCCGGGCGGGTGCGCTGGATGATCTCGGCCACGTTGCGGATCTGCTGGACATTTTTGGCCTTGGTTTCAGTGGCGCCGGAGAGGCTCCCTTCGGCCAGTTGAGCCAGCAGGGCATCCTGCTCGGCACGGGTCAGGGCCAGCGCGCCGGAGAGCATGCCTGCGGCGGTGCGATCGAAGGAGAGGTTGAAGGTGGCAAAGCGAACCGTGCTGGCCGCAGCGTCGTTATCGTCGCTATTAAAGGAAAATTCGCAACCGGCGAGCAGGGCCAGCGACACTGAGGCCGCCAGTGCATGTTTCATCATTGTTTTCATTGTTGTGTTCCGTAGCGTAGACAGATGATGCTCCGGTGGAGCGCTGGCATTATAGAGAGTTGTTCGGCTTCGAACGGGGTGGAATGGGGGAAGTGTGAGGCCATTCACAACCAAAAGAGTAAAACGAAAAGGGCCCATGACGGGCCCCCTGGTTACTCCGGCTTGGGAGTGAGTATGGTTGGCTTGGGATTGGGCAGTTGATCCGGGTAGTCGAGGTTATAGTGCAGGCCACGGGACTCCTTGCGGCGGATGGCGCACTCGACGATAAGCTCGGCCACCTGCAACAGGTTGCGCAGCTCCAGCAGGTTGTTGGAGACACGGAAGTTGGCGTAATACTCCTGCACCTCCTGCTTGAGCAGCTCGATGCGGCGCTTGGCCCGCTCGAGGCGCTTGTTGGTGCGAACGATCCCCACATAGTCCCACATCATCAGGCGCAGCTCGTGCCAGTTGTGCTGGATCACCACCCGCTCGTCCGAGTCGTCCACCTGGCTCTCGTCCCAGGCGGGCAGGGAGGGGGGCTCTTCGCTCGCCGGCAGCTTGGCCAGAATATCCTCGGCGGCGAAGCGGGCGTAGACCACGCACTCGAGCAGGGAGTTGGAGGCCATGCGGTTGGCGCCGTGCAGCCCGGTGTAGGTCACCTCGCCGATGGCGTAGAGACCCGGCACATCGGTCTGGCCGTGCTTGTCGACCATGACGCCGCCACAGGTGTAGTGGGCGGCCGGCACCACGGGCATGGGCTCCTTGGTGATGTCGATGCCCACCGCCATGCAGCGCTCATAGATGGTCGGGAAGTGCTTGATGATGAAATCCGACGGCTTGTGGCTGATGTCCAGATACATGCAGTCCACCCCGAGGCGCTTCATCTCGTGGTCGATGGCGCGGGCGACGATATCCCGCGGTGCCAGCTCGGCGCGCTCGTCAAAATCGGGCATGAAGCGGCTGCCATCGGGGCGGCGCAGGTAGGCCCCCTCACCGCGCAGGGCCTCGGTCAGCAGGAAGTTGCGATCGTCCGGGTGGAACAGGCTGGTGGGGTGGAACTGGTTGAACTCCAGATTCGCCACCCGGCAGCCGGCGCGCCACGCCATGGCGATGCCATCGCCCGAGCTCACGTCCGGGTTGGAGGTGTACTGATAGACCTTGGAGGCGCCGCCGGTGGCCAGGGCCACGAAGCGGGCGCGCACCATCTCTACCTCTTCGCTGTCCCGGTTCCAGACATAGGCGCCAAGCACCCGATTGCCGGGCAGGCCGAGTTTGCGGGTGGTGATGAGATCGACCGCGTTGAAGCGCTCCATCAACTGAATATTGGGGTGCTGGCGCACCTGATCGACCAGGGTGGTCTGGACCGCCTTGCCGGTGGCGTCGGCGGCATGGAAGATGCGGCGGTGGCTGTGCCCCCCCTCGCGGGTGAGGTGATAGTGCTCCTCTCCCTCCTCTCCCTCTTCCTTGTCAAACGGTACCCCTTGGCCGATCAGCCACTGGATCGAGTCGCGGGCGTGGCGAGCGGTAAACTCGACCGCTCGCGCGTCGCACAATCCGGCGCCGGCATTGAGGGTGTCGCTGACATGGGATTCGATGCTGTCGGTCTCGTCGAACACGGCAGCGATGCCTCCTTGCGCATAGAAAGTGGCCCCTTCACTGATGGGCCCCTTGCTCAGTACGAGGACTTTTGCCGAGTCTGCCAGGCGCAGGGCGAGGGAGAGACCGGCGGCACCGCTACCAATGATGAGCACGTCGCAAAGGTATTCAACGCTTGCTTTCATAAGTATCATTGGCCTGAGTTAAAACTGGCCCTATGGTAGCCCAAGGGGCCGCGAGGATGCAGCCTGCATCACATTTTTTTGCGCCCGAGCGAACTTTCCTTGCTGAACCCTGTCTGAACTAGTGCGCTTAGGAAGGGCCGGATGAGAAGAACGATAACCTGATGGGGGTTTTACGGCTCCAATGAGCGACCAGAATCTACTGGACGAACAATTGGTTGAGCGAGTTCAACGCGGTGACAAGAACGCGTTCAACCTGCTGGTACGCAAGTATCAGCACAAGGTGGTCAACCTGGTATCACGCTATGTCAGCAACCCCGGTGACGTGCCCGATGTGGCACAGGAGGCCTTCATCAAGGCCTACCGCTCCATCGGAACGTTTCGCGGCGAGAGTGCCTTTTATACCTGGTTGTATCGTATTGCCGTGAACACGGCCAAGAACTACCTGACCTCCCAGGGGCGCCGTCCCCCCAGCAGTGATGTGGAGGCAGACGAGGCAGAGTACTACGACGGCGGCGAGGCCTTGACCGAGACCTCGACTCCGGAAAATCTGGCGTTGACCGACGAGATCAAGCGTACCGTCTTCGCCACCATAGAGGCTCTGCCCGAAGATTTACGGACGGCAATCACCCTTCGAGAACTGGAAGGGCTGAGTTATGAGGAGATTGCAGAGATTATGGAGTGTCCGGTGGGTACCGTGCGTTCCAGAATCTTTCGAGCGCGGGAAGCGATCGACAAGAAGCTGCAGCCTCTGATTGCACATTAACTTGGGGATACAGGTTTTCTTATGGCGAACAAAGAGCAACTTTCCGCCCTGATGGATGGGGTGCTGGACGGTGAGCAGGGTCGGCAGGCGATTGATGAGGTCATGAGCGATGCCGAGCTGCAAGCCAGCTGGTCACGCTATCACCTCATCGGTGATGCCATGCGGGGCGAGCTGCCTGACACCATGCAGTTCGATCTGTGTGACAAGATTGCCATGGCGCTGGATGAGGAGCCCACCGTGCTGGCTCCCCAGCCGGCACCGACCGCGCCGCTTCATGGTGGCAAGGTGATCCCGCTGGTGCGCCGCTTCGGCCAGCAAATGGGGCAATATGCCATCGCCGCCTCCGTGGCCGCCGCCGTCATCTTCGGGGTGCAGCATTACCAGGGTCAGGATTCGGTGACTCCGGTCAATCCTGTGCTCAACACCATCCCGATCGGCGGCAATGCGGCGCCGGTGAGCGTTCACTATCCCAAGGACGACAGCCGGGCCCGCCAGCAGGCACTGACCGAGCAGCAGATGAATGAGCAGCGGGATCGCATCAATGCCTTCTTGCGCGATCACCAGCTGCAGCAACGTCTCCATCAGGCACAACAGGTTCAGGAATAGTCTTCGTGCGCAAGAGTCGCCTCGCAGTATCGGCCGCTCTGCTCCTGATTTGCTCCCAGGCCTCGGCCGACCCTGCGTCGGCCGAGGCCTTGCTGCAACAGATGCAGAGTGCCTCTCACCATCGTCACTTCGAACTCTCCATGGTCAAGGTTCGTCAGGGACGCATCGAATCACTTCGTTACAGCCATACGATCATCAAGGGGCAGCAGGTGGCCCACCTGACCCATCTGGATGGTCAGAATATCGAGTTTCTGCAACGGGCCGACGATTACACCTTCTTCGAAGCCGGCCACTCTCCCTATACCCTCAAGGGGGCCCGCTTCCCCGGCATCTGGAGCGCTTTGCAACGGGTGCCCCTCGACCAGTTGACCCGCTCCTATGACGTGGTGATGGCCGGCCGCAGCCGGGTGGCCGGTCAGGTCTCCCAGGTGGTGCGTCTGGTGCCCCGGGACGGAGAGAAGTACGGCTTCGTGCTCTGGCTCGATGAGGAGAGCCACCTCTTGCTGCGGGTCGACATGATCGATCGGGAAGGTAATCTGGTGGAGCAGGTGCTGGGGGTCGATCTCGATCTGCTGACGGCGGCGCCGGCCTGGCTCGCCAAGCTGGCTGCGGAATCCCAGCCGCCGGCCCTGGCGCTGGAAGAGGCCTATCAGGCGCCCCAGCAGGAGCTGGCATGGCGCATCACCTGGCTGCCGGATGGCTTTATCCTCAAGTCGCGGGATCGCCACCGTCTGGTGGCCACCAATCAGCCGGTCGATTACATGATGGCTTCGGACGGTCTGGTGGATCTCTCGGTCTATGTCTCCCGGGCCGATCCCCAGCAGAGCGTGCGCCAGCAGCTGATCCGTCAGGGGGCGACCACGTTGGTGAGCTTCGTCAATGACGTCGGGGTGGAGATCACCGTGGTGGGCGAGGTGCCTGCCGAGACCGCCAAGCGCATTGCCGAGTCGATCAAGCCCCTCTCTCGCAACGAGGCGGTGCAATGAGCCCCATGAGTGAGGAGCTGGCCACCGTGGTCGAGCTCGACGGCGATCACGCCTGGGTCAGCTGCGAGCGGCGCAGTGCCTGCAGCGGCTGCCAGCAGCAGAGCGACTGTGGCACAGGTACCGTCGCCAAGGCCCTGGCCAACCGTGCCCAGCGGGTGCGGGTGCGCCTGTGCGAGGAGGTGCGGGTGGGTCAGCAGATCCGCATCGGCATTCCCCAGCGCAGCCTGATCCAGGGGGCTCTGCTGGTCTATCTGCTGCCCCTGCTCTGTCTGGTGGGGGGCGGTCTGGTTGGCCAGCTCTGGCTGCGCCCCCTGCTGCAGGGAGGAGAGGGGGTCAGTATCCTCGCCACGGCGCTGGGGGGCGGACTCGGTTTTTTACTGGTTCGTTACCTTTCCCACCGCCTCGGTGAGGGGGAGTATGCCCCCCGTATGCTGGGGCGCGTGATCCCGACCCGTTTCCATCCTTAACCCCCGCAGAAGGCGATTTTACTGGGGTGGCCGACTAAAGAATGGCCGAGCGTGCGCTTATCCAGTAAAATCCTGCCTCCATATCCGGATACCACAACTTTTTGAGTGATTATTGCTCGATGAAACACATTCGTAACTTTTCCATTATCGCCCACATTGACCACGGTAAGTCGACGCTGTCCGACCGCCTGATCCAGACCTGCGGCGGCCTCTCCGACCGCGAGATGCAGGCCCAGGTTCTCGACTCCATGGAACTGGAGCGTGAGCGCGGCATTACCATCAAGGCACAGAGTGTGACCCTGAACTACCAGGCCAAAGACGGTAACACCTATCAGCTGAACTTTATCGACACCCCGGGCCACGTGGACTTCTCCTACGAGGTATCCCGTTCCCTGGCTGCCTGTGAAGGGGCGCTGCTGGTGGTGGATGCCGGTCAGGGGGTTGAGGCACAGACTCTGGCTAACTGCTATACCGCCATGGAAATGGACCTGGAAGTGGTGCCGGTGCTCAACAAGATCGACCTGCCGGCGGCAGAGCCCGAGCGTGTGGCCGAGGAGATTGAGGACATCGTCGGCATCGATGCGATCGACGCGGTGCGCTGTTCCGCCAAGACCGGCCTCGGCGTCGATCTGGTGCTGGAAGAGATAGTGGCCAAGATCCCCTCACCGGAAGGGGATCCCGATGCACCGCTGCAGGCGCTGATCATCGACTCCTGGTTCGACTCCTATCTGGGCGTCGTCTCCCTGGTGCGCATCAAGAACGGCTCCCTCAAGAAGGGCGAGAAGATCAAAGTGATGAGCACCGGCCAGACCTGGGGCGTCGATCGCATCGGTATCTTCACGCCGAAGCAGGTGGACACCGACGGCCTGGGCTGTGGCGAGGTAGGTTGGGTTGTCTGCGGCATCAAGGACATCCACGGTGCGCCGGTGGGCGATACCCTGACCCTGGCCAAGCACGGCGCCGACAAGCCGCTGGCGGGCTTCAAGAAGGTCAAGCCCCAGGTCTATGCGGGCCTGTTCCCCATCTCCAGCGATGACTACGAGGCGTTCCGCGATGCCCTCGAGAAGCTCTCTCTCAACGACGCCTCCCTCTTCTATGAGCCGGAGAACTCCACCGCCCTGGGCTTTGGCTTCCGCTGTGGCTTCCTCGGCATGCTGCACATGGAGATCATCCAGGAGCGTCTGGAGCGTGAATACGATCTGGATCTCATCACCACGGCGCCGACCGTAGTCTATGAGGTGCTCACCACCGATGGCGAGACCGTCTACATCGACAGCCCGGCCCAACTGCCGGCGGTGACCAGCATTCAAGAGGTGCGCGAGCCCATCGCCGAGTGCAACATCCTGCTGCCCCAGGAGTACATGGGCAACGTCATCACCCTCTGTATCGAGAAGCGCGGCGTGCAGACCAACATGGTCTACCACGGCAAGCAGGTGGCGCTGACCTATGAGATCCCCATGGCGGAGGTGGTGCTCGACTTCTTCGACCGCCTCAAGTCCACCAGCCGCGGCTACGCCTCCCTGGACTACGGCTTCAAGCGCTTCGAGACCTCCGACATGGTGCGTCTGGACATCCTCATCAATGGTGAGCGGGTCGACGCCCTGGCCATCATCACCCACAAGGAGAACTCCCAGTACCGGGGTCGCCAGGTGGTGGAGAAGATGCGCGAGCTGATCCCGCGCCAGATGTTCGACATCGCCATCCAGGCCGCCATCGGCAACCACGTCATCGCCCGCAGCACCGTCAAGGCCCTGCGTAAGGACGTGACGGCCAAGTGCTACGGCGGTGACGTGAGCCGTAAGAAAAAGCTGCTGCAGAAGCAGAAAGAGGGTAAGAAACGGATGAAGTCCCTGGGTCGCGTCGACGTGCCCCAGGAGGCTTTCCTGGCCATTCTCCACGTAGGTAAGGACTAATCTCCCATGGCGAGCACCTTTTCCCTGATCCTGGTCGTCGTCACCATACTGACGGGCATTATCTGGACCGTTGACAAGCTGGTCTGGGCCAAGCAGCGCGCCGCCAAGGTGGCCGTGGCCCGCGCCAACGGCGCCGAGGATGCCAAGAGCCTGGCCAAGCTGGCCGAGCGGCCGGTCTGGGTCGAGCAGACCGGTGGCGTCTTCCCGGTGATCGCCCTGGTGCTGATCCTGCGCTCCTTCGTCTATGAGCCGTTTCAGATCCCGTCCGGCTCCATGATGCCGACCCTGCTGGTGGGCGACTTCATCCTGGTGGAGAAGTTCGCCTATGGTCTGCGCGATCCGGTGACCAACACCAAGTTCCTCGAGACCGGGGAGCCCAAGCGCGGTGATGTGGTGGTCTTCAAGTATCCGCTGGATACCCGTGTCGACTACATCAAGCGGGTGGTGGGGCTGCCCGGGGATCGCATCCTCTATCGCAACAAGGAGCTGATGATCCGCCCCCGTTGCGACGAGGGGCAGAGCTGCGGTGGCTTCAAGAAGCTGGATGTGAAGTTCGAGCAGCGCGGCGAGTTTACCCAGATGGGGATCCCGCTCGATCGCTACACCGAGCAGCTGGGAGCGGTGAGCCATGAGACCCTGCGTAACCCCGTGATGCCCGATCTGGTGGACCGTTATTACCGCCAGAGCGGGACCTATCCGGACGAGTGGGTAGTGCCGGAGGGGCACTACTTCGTGATGGGTGACAACCGTGACAACAGTACCGACAGCCGTTTCTGGGGCTTCGTGCCCGAGCAGAACCTGGTCGGCAAGGCGGTCGCCATCTGGATCAGTTTTGAATTTGAACGGGAAGAAGGGTCACTGCTGCCGGGTTGGATCCCGACCGGCGTCCGCTTCAACCGTATTGGCGCAATCAAGTGATGACCATCAAGCGTAACCGGCTGCAGTCCCGACTGGGCTACAGCTTCAACGACGGCGAGCTGCTGACCCGGGCCCTGACCCACCGCAGCGCCGGCTCCCGTCATAACGAGCGCCTGGAATTTCTGGGCGACTCTATCCTCAGCCTGGTGATCGCGGAGGAGCTGTTCCACCGCTTCCCCCAGGTGGCGGAAGGGGACATGAGCCGCATGCGGGCCACCCTGGTGCGCGAGAAGACCCTGGCCGAGCTGGCCCGTGAGTTCGAACTCGGTGATCACCTGATCCTGGGGCCGGGCGAGCTCAAGAGCGGCGGCTTCCGTCGTGAGTCGATCCTGGCCGACACGGTCGAGGCGCTCATCGGTGCCATCTATCTGGACAGCGGCATGGATACCACCCGTACCCTGCTGCTGGGCTGGTACGCCAGCCGTCTGGAGGAGATCAAGCCCGGCGTCGAGCAAAAGGATCCCAAGACCCGTCTGCAGGAGATCCTGCAGGGCAACCGCAAGCCGCTGCCCACCTACACCGTCATCAACGTCAAGGGTGAGGCCCACAACCAGGAGTTTACCGTCCAGTGTGACGTAGACGGCCTGGGCACCCCCCTGGTCGGTATCGGCTCGAGCCGCCGCAAGGCGGAGCAGGCCGCCGCCCAACAAGCCCTGGAGCAGTTGCTATGAGCGAACACGAGATGACCTACTGCGGCTTCGTCGCCATCGTCGGTCGCCCCAATGTGGGCAAGTCGACCCTGCTCAACCAGCTGCTCGGGCAGAAGGTGAGCATCACCTCGAAGAAACCCCAGACCACCCGGCACCGCATCCTGGGTATCGACACCGAGGGGGCCTATCAGACCGTCTACGTGGATACCCCGGGTCTGCACATCGAGGAGAAGCGGGCCATCAACCGCCTGATGAACCGCGCCGCCACCAGCTCCCTGGGCGACGTGGCCATGGTGGTGTTCGTGGTGGACGGCACCCACTGGACCAAGGATGACGAGATGGTGCTGGGCAAGCTGCGTGGCCTCAAGTGCCCCATCGTGCTGGCCATCAACAAGGTGGACCAGATCAAGGACAAGGAGGCGCTGCTGCCGCACCTGGAGTTCCTCGGCAGCCAGATGAAGTTCACCCACGTCCTGCCCATCTCCGCCCGCAAGGGTGACAACGTGGAGAAGATCCGCGAGTGGGCCAAGGAGTGGTTGCCCGAGAACGATCACTTCTTCCCGGAAGACTACATCACGGATCGCTCGTCGCGCTTCATGGCCGCCGAGATCATCCGCGAGAAGCTGATGCGCTTCACCGGTGAGGAGCTGCCCTACTCCGTGACCGTGGAGATCGAACGCTTCAAGGTCGAAGAGAACGGCATCTTCCACATCAACGGCCTGATCCTGGTCGAGCGGGAAGGGCAGAAGAAGATGGTGATCGGCAACAAGGGCGAGAAGATCAAGACCATCGGCATCGAGGCGCGCATGGACATGGAGCGGCTGTTCCAAAACCAGGTGCACCTGGAGCTGTGGGTCAAGGTGAAGGCCGGCTGGGCCGACGACGAGCGCGCCCTGCGCAGTCTCGGCTACGGTGACGACTGATCCGCGGCGGGACGCCCATGCAGCCCCGCAGCCGTGATGGCGGCGACCAGGTCGCCGCCTTCGTCATCCACACCCGTCCCTATCGGGAGACCAGCCAGCTGGTCGAGGTGTTCAGTGCCGAGCTGGGGCGACTCACCCTGGTGGCCAAGGGTTCCCGCACCCAGCGCTCCCCCCTCAAGGGGGTGTTGCAGCCCTTCGCCCGCCTCGCATTGAGCTGGCGTGGACGTGGCGATCTCAAGACCCTCACCCGTGCCGAGCTGCTGCTCTTGCCGACCCGCCTGAGCGGGGATCGACTCTTCTACGGCCTCTATCTCAACGAGCTGGTCTACTACCTGCTGGAATCGGGCACCCCCTTTCCCGAGGTGTTCGAGGCCTACGCCGAGGCCCTCACCCTGCTGGCCGATACCCCGGTCCCCGAGCTGCCCCTGCGCCGCTTCGAGTTCCTGCTGCTGGAGGCGCTCGGCTACGCGGTGGACTTCGAGATCACCGCCGACGAGGAGTCACCGATCCTGCCGGATTGCCTCTACGGGTTCGAGCGCGAGCTGGGCTTTGTCGCCCGCGAGCGCACACCCGATCCCGCCAACCTCTTTCTCGGTGCTCATCTGCACGCCTTTGCCGAGCACCGTTTCGATACTCCGGCCATCTTGCAGGCCGCCAAGCGTTTCAGCCGGTTGGCCCTGCAACCCTATCTGGGGCATCGCCGCCTCAGGAGCCGGGAGTTGTTTCTCAAACGCAAGGTTTCATCCAAGGAGTAGTCAATGAGCGAGATCTATCTGGGGGTCAACATCGACCACATCGCCACCCTGCGCAACGCCCGCGGTACCCAGTATCCGGATCCGGTACAGGCCGCCTTCGTGGCCGAGCAGGCCGGTGCCGACGGGATCACCGTGCACCTGCGCGAGGATCGCCGCCACATCACCGACCGTGACGTAGAGATCCTGCGCCAGACCATCCAGACCAGGATGAACCTGGAGATGGCGGTCACCGAGGAGATGCTCGGCATCGCCTGCCGCCTGAAGCCCCACTTTGTCTGCCTGGTGCCGGAGAAGCGCACCGAGGTGACCACCGAGGGGGGGCTGGATGTGGCCGGCCAGCTCGACAAGATCAAGGACGCCGTGGCGCGTCTGGCCGCCGTCGGCAGCCAGGTGTCGCTGTTTATCGACGCCGACCCGGTGCAGATCGATGCCGCCGCCGAGAGCGGTGCCCCCTTCATCGAGATCCACACCGGCCGCTATGCCGATGCGCTGAGTGAGGCCGAGCAGAACGCCGAACTCAAGCGCATCAAGGCGGGGGCCTCCTATGCGGCGGGCAAGGGGCTCAAGGTCAACGCCGGCCACGGCCTGCACTACCACAACGTCAAGCCGATCGCCGCCATCCCCGAGATGATCGAGCTCAACATCGGCCACGCCATCATCGGCCGCGCCGCCTTCGACGGCCTGGCCAAGGCGGTCAGCGACATGCGAGCCCTGATGCAAGAGGCGCGCGCCGGTCTGTGAGTCTGCGCAGGGTTTACCCTGTGACGCCCTGATACAATGAGCCTCGTATGAGTTTCTTTTGAGGTTCAAGATGCGAGTCATGGAATCGAAGTGGCGTCTCGGGGTGATCCTGCTGGCGGCCCTGCTGACCCCGCTGCTCTATCAGTCGGTGGGGCTGACCCAGCTGCATGAGCCGCAGCGCTGGCTGGTGCTGCTGACCATTCCCCTCGGCCTGGTGCAGTTGCTGGGCTGGCTGGCGGAAGGTGTGCACCGGTTGGTGCAGAGCCGGCGGCAGAATTGATATCCGATTGAGAGAGGCCATGGGCCTCTCTCTTTTTTTGTGCTTACAGGGCGTACTGCTCCAGCAGCACCGTCAGGCGGGCCCAACTCTGCGCATCGGGCAGCCCGTCGGGGCGGGCCGGGCGGAAGTGGAGCTGGAAGGCGCGCAGCACCAGATGGGTCATCTCGTCCCACTCGCCGCTCAGGGGTACCCCGTAACCGTAGCGCGCCAGGGCCTGCTGCCAGGGGAGGGCGTCGCTCGGGAAGGGCTCCTTGAGTCGCTCGGCGACTCGCCGCTCGTCGGGCCAGGCGCCGAGCCCGAACTCCTCGTGCAGCCGCTGCCAGGGGAAGCGGGGACCGGGGTCGACCTTGCGCTCCGGCGCCACGTCGCTGTGGCCCAGCAGTCGGGTCGGGGCTATGCCATAGCGCTTCACCTTCTCCGCCAGCAGGGCCGCCAGGGCCTGGATCTGTGCCTCCTCGAAGGGAGGCCAGTCGCGCTGGTCGAGGGGGAGGCTGGCCTGCTCGGGCGGGTAGCCGAGGTTGACTATCTCGATGCCGAGGGAGCTGGCGTTGAGGCCGGCCTGGGTTTGCCAGCGGCTCTTGCCCGCATGCCAGGCGCGCCTTTCATCGGCCACCAGCTGCAAGATGCGATAGGGAACACCCGGCTTCGAAGAGGGGAGCAGGTAGTGAGCGCTCACCTGATGGCCAGGTTCGGTGAGCAGGCGAAGCGAGGCATCGTCGTCCTCGTCCGTGTAGTGGAGGACGATAAACTGGATGCGCTCGTCCTGGCTGGCACTGGGGTGTTGCTCGAGGCGGTAACTCCCCTCGTCGCAGCCGCCCAGCAGCAGAATGAGACCGGCGACCATTTTACGGCACCACCCGAAGCCCTCCGGCAGGCGGGACAAGGGGGCAGGAGGGGGCCGCACCATGGGTCAGCCGCGATACTTGGCGGTGAGACCGATGAGGAAGTTGCGCAGGATCTGATCTCCGCAATCCTGATAATGCTTGTGGTGACGGGCGCGGAACAGGGCGCTCAGCTCCGACTTGGAGAGGTTGAAGTCGGCCAGCTTGAGGGTGGCGAGCATCTCTTCTTCCTTGAAGTTGAGGCCGATGCGCAGCTTGCGCAGGATCAGGTTGTTGTTGATCCGGTTGGGGATCTCCTGGGGCGGTGCATCTTCACGCACCCCGCGGCGCACGGCGATAAAGCCGTCGAGGAACTGGCTCAGTGCCGAGTCGGGGCAGGGGGCATAGCCGGCCTCCTGCGTTGCTCCCTCTTCGGCCTCTTTCATCAGCCAGCCGTGCAGTTGGGCATGGTCGATGGCCAGATTACCCTTGGCAAACATCTCGACCATCTGGTCGTTGCCAAGGCTGAGGGCGTAGCGCAGGCGGCGCAAAATATCGTTGTTGGTCAAGGTCGACTCCTGTGAATAGGGCGCAACTCTACCATCTGCCGGGGCTCGCGTCAGAAAAAGCGGGATCAGGCCAGGTAGCGGGGGGCCTCCTGGCGAACCTGATCCATCGCATCCTGTAGCTCCAGCAGTTCGGGTTCCAGCTCGTCGACCCCGACGCCGTCGCGCAGTTGCTGCTCAAGCTGGGCCAGCAGCCGCTGCAGGGCCGGCACGCCGCAGTAGGCGCTCCCCCCGTGCAGCTTGTGCAGCCGCCCCATCAGCTCCTGTGGATCACTCTCCCCCTCCAGGGCCTGATCGAGCACCGGGGCCGTCTCGTCGAAGCTGGTGAGCAGCATGCCGAGCATCTCCCGGGCCAGATCGGGCCGGTTGGCGGCCTGGCGCAGGGCCAGGGGCCAGTCGATGAGATGGCTCTGGGTGCGTTGATGTCGCTGGCTCGAGAAGGTGGTGATGAGCTGCTCGAGCACCTCCTCGTCGATGGGTTTGGCCAGGTAGTCGTCCATCCCCTGGCGGATCAGGCGTTCGCGCTCCCCGGCGATGGCATGGGCCGTGACCGCCACTATGGGGGTGTCGAGGTTGCGTGACTGGCGACGGATCTCCTGGGTGGCGCTGATCCCGTCCATGATCGGCATCTGGATATCCATGAAGATGATGTCGAAGGGGTGCTCCTGGGCCAGCTTCACCGCCTCCTTGCCGTTGTGGCACACCACCACCTCCTGCACCATCTCCTCGAGCATGGCGGCGATGAGCTTGAGGTTGGCCGGGTTGTCGTCCACCGCCAGCACCCTGATCTCGTGGCGCCGGCGCGGCGGTTGCAGCAGCAGGGGGGCTCCGGCCTCGGTGGCATCGCCGCTGAGCAGGGCGTGCAGCAGCTTGCGGTGGTGCACTGGCTTGGAGAGGCAGTGCAGGGCGCCGTGCTCCTGCATCAGCTCGTAGAGGGCGGGGTCGTGGCTCCCCAGCAGCACGATCACGGGGTGAGTGGCCGCCAACTGGTCGAGGCGCAGCAACACCTGCTCGGGGGGGAGCTGACTGCCGCTGCCGATGATGACCAGCTCCTGGGGCGGGACCGTCTCGTCCTCCTGCAGGGGCTGGCTCGTTATGCCCCAGGTGGTGAGCTGGGCGCTGAGGGCGGCCAGGGCACAGGGGTCTGGCTCGAGCAGCCAGATGCGCTGCTGGCGCAGGCTCTCCAGGGGCAGGCTGTCGTCGAAGGGGAGCGGCGACACCTCAAGCTCCATGCTGAAGGAGAAGGTGGAGCCCTCGCCCTGGCGCGACTCGATCTGGATCTGCCCCCCCATCTGCTGCACCAGCTTCTGGGTGATGACCAGACCCAATCCGGTGCCGCCGTAGCGGCGAGAGATGGAGGAGTCGGCCTGATTGAAGGCCTGGAACAGCTGGCGCTGCTGTTCGGGGGAGATGCCGATGCCGGTGTCGCGGATACGCACCTGCAGGCGCACCACACCGCTGCGGTGGTGGGGCTGGGGCTCGATGCGCACGTCCACGTTGCCCCGCTCGGTGAACTTGATGGCGTTGCCGGTCAGGTTGGTGATCACCTGCTGCAGGCGCAATGGGTCGCCGGTGAGGTGGTCCGGTACCTCGGGGGCGACCAGCAGGGAGAGCTCGAGCCCCTTGTCGTGGGCACTGGGGCCGAGCAGGTGCATCACCTCGGCCACAGTGTCGCGCAGGCTGAAGGGGATGTGCTCGAGTTGCAGCTTGCCCGCCTCGAGCTTCGAGAAGTCGAGGATGTCGTTGATGATACCAAGCAGGTTGCGGGCCGACTTCTCGATGGTCTGCATGTAGTCGGTCTGGTTCGGGGTCAGGCTGGTCTTGAGCAGTTGACGGGTGAAGCCGATGACACCGTTGAGGGGGGTGCGCAGCTCGTGGGACATGTTGGCGAGGAACTCGGACTTGACCCGCGCCGCCTCCTGGGCCCGCTTCTTGGCCATGTCGAGCTCGACGTTCTGGATCTCGATCTGCTCCAGGGTTTCGCGCAGGTCAGAGGTGGCCTGATCGATGTTCTGCTGCATCTCCTCGTGGTATTCGGAGAGCGCCTTGGCCATGGCGTTGATGCCGTTTTTCAGCATCTCCAGCTCGCCGGTGAGCTGGCCACTGACCCGGGTGTCGAGGCGTCCCTCCCGGATCCGGTGCACCGCCTGCACCATCTCGGTGATGGGTTGGGTCACACTCTTGACCAGCCGAAAGCCAAACAGCACGCTCACCGCCAGGCCGCAGACCAGCATCATGACGGCGAAGAAGGTATCCCGATACTGGAGCACCAGGGCGCCGTCGGTGGTGATCTGCATGGCGATATAGCCGATGACCGGGGGATCGCTCTCGCTCGGCAGGGGGAAGCCATCGAGACTGGTTTCGGCCTGGATTGGGGCGCGCAATATGATGTCATCCCCTTGTCGCTCCACGCTGGCCAGTGACGGAATCGCCTCTCCCTTGGGCAGGCGCAGCAGGGCGAAGTCTCTGTGGTAATTGGAGGTGACGAACAGCTGGTTGTCCTGGGTGAAGACGGCGATGGACTTGATGAGGGGAGAGTTCTTGCGATGGGTCAGCCCGATCAGCCGCTTGAGGGATTCGCGGCTGTGCTGGGTCATGCCATATTCGCTGGCGATGGCCAGGGGCTCGATGATGTTGATGCCCTGATTGATGAGGTTGTTCTCCAGCTGCTGGTAGCGGTGGAAGGAGAAATAACCGGCCATCATGCCCCCGATCAGCAGGGTAGGCAGGATGGTGAATGCCAGAACGCGCGCTCTCAGGCCGTATTTGGTCATACAATGGTACTTGTGGGACAATGCCCGGCTGCAGGTTCCCACATGATGACATAGCCACCTATAGGCACCAAGTTTTATGGCCCAGTTTTTCACCCCCAAGAAGACCCACAAGCAACCCCAACACATTGAATGCACTATAGATACGCTCGACCACCACTGCGTGGGGGTGGGCCGTCATGAGGGCAAGGCCGTGTTTGTCGAGGGCACCCTGCCCGGTGAGCGGGTCAAGGTGCTGCTGACCGAGCAGAAGAAGCAGTACGCCCACGGTCAGTTGCAAAAGCTGATCACCCCGGCCCCCGAGCGGATCGAGCCCTTCTGCCCCCACTATCGGGAGTGTGGCGGCTGCAGTACCCAGCACATGAGCCTGGCCCGGCAGCACGAGACCAAGCAGCAGGGGCTGCGCTCCCTCTTCAGCCGGTTGGGCGGGATCGCCATCCCGGATCTCGAGCCCGTGATGACGGGGCCGGATCGCGCCTATCGCCGGGTCTGCCGGCTGGCCATCAAGTTTGACAAGAACGCCCGCCGCCTGCGCTTGGGTTTTCGTCGTCGCCAGTCCAGTGAGTTGGTCGAGATCAGCGCTTGCCCCGTGCTGGAGGCGCCGCTCTCGGCCCTTATCGCCCCCTTGCGCGAGCTGTTTGGTCGCCTCAAAAACCAAAGGGAGCTGGGGCACGTGGAGCTGCTGCAGGCCGACGATGGCCTGCTGATGCTGCTGCGCCACACCGGCAAGCCCAATGAGCAGGATCGCACCCTGCTGATGGCATTTGCCGAGCAGCACAAGCTGGATCTCTATTTGCAAGACGGTAGCGACCGGTGCGAGCCCCTGCGTCAGACCATGACCCCGGGCTACCGCCTGGGTGAGCTCTCGTTGACCTTTGCTCCGGGGGACTTCATCCAGGTCAACCGCACCATCAACGACGCCATGGTGGCGCGGGCCATGGAGTGGCTCGATGTGCGGCCCACAGAGAAGGTGCTGGATCTCTTCTGCGGTGTGGGTAACTTTACCCTGCCACTGGCTGCCCTGGCCCGCGAGGTCGTGGGGGTGGAAGGGGAGATGGCCATGGTGCAGCGTGCCCAGCACAATGCAACGGGCAATGGCATCGACAATGTGCGAATCTTCAAGGCGGATCTGGCGGCGGATATCACGGATCTGCCCTGGGCCCGCGAAGGTTTCGACCTGGTGCTGCTCGACCCGGCGCGTCCGGGCGCCCTCGAGGTGATGCCTCATGTGGCGAAACTTGCGCCCCGCCGCGTTGTCTATGTCTCCTGTAACCCCGTCTCCCTGGCCCGGGACAGCAAGGTGTTGACCCAGGCCGGCTATCGACTGGAGCGGCTCGGTATGCTGGACATGTTCCCCCATACCGGCCACCTGGAGTCGATTGCCCTGTTCGTCAGGGAGTAGCGGGGGCGGCCCTGATGCCGCAAGGCAAGCCTTGAAACAGGGCCACCTCGTCCCCAGAGAGGGGAGTGTCGTTAGAAAGGGGTCGCTCAGGCCCCCTCAAGAAGGATGCAAAAGATGGTTTCGGTTCGCGATATACACCTCAAAGAGAACTTCACTCTGGAAGAGTGGCTCTCCTCCCTCTCCCTGAAGGAGCCCGAGCGTGACCAGTTGCGAACCCTCTACCAATACTGTCTGGGGCTGGGCGATGAGGCGGTGAGCGAACGCCTGCTGGTGCGCGGGGTCGAGATGGTGGGCATCCTGATGATGCTCAGCATGGACATCGCCACCCTCAAGGCGGCCATCCTCTATCCCTTCGCCGAGGCCGGACTGCTGGCGCGCAACAAGCTCGACGAGGAGTTTGGCCCCAAGATAGCCCGCCTGGTGGAAGGGGTGCTGGAGATGGAGGCGATCCGCTCCCTGCAGACTGCCCAACGCACCGAGACCTCGCCGGAGCAGGTGGACAACGTGCGTCGCATGCTGCTCGCCATGGTCGAGGATGTGCGCGCCGTGGTCATCAAGCTGGCCGAGCGCATCGCCTGCCTGCGCGAGGCGAAGAAGGCGGACGAGGAGACCCGGGTGCTGATGGCCCAGGAGATCTCCAACATCTATGCGCCGCTCGCCAACCGTCTCGGCATCGGCCAGCTCAAGTGGGAGCTCGAGGATCTCGCCTTTCGCTACCTCCATCCGGAGACCTACAAGCAGATTGCCAAGCAGCTCGACGAGAAGCGTCTCGATCGGGAGCGCTATATCCGCGAGTTTGTGACCAGGCTGCGCACCTCCCTGCAAGAGGCGGGGATCGATGCCGAGGTGTACGGTCGCCCGAAACACATCTACAGCATCTGGCGCAAGATGCAAAAAAAACACCTGGACTTCACCGAGCTGTTCGACGTGCGTGCGGTACGGGTGGTGACCAAGCGACTGCAGGATTGCTATGCGGCGCTGGGCATAGTGCATACCCACTTCCACCACATTCCCCGCGAGTTCGATGACTACGTGGCCAACCCCAAGCCCAACGGCTATCAATCCATCCACACCGTGGTGGTGGGGCCCGAGGGCAAGACGGTGGAGATCCAGATCCGCACCGATCAGATGCACCAGGATGCCGAACTCGGGGTCGCCGCCCACTGGCGCTACAAGGAAGGGGCCCAGGCGGGCGGTAAGGCCAACAACTTCGAAGACAAGATCGAGTGGCTGCGCAAGCTGCTCGCCTGGCAGGAGGACATGTCCGAGAGCGGCTCCCTGCTCGAGGATCTGCGCAGCCAGGTGTTCGAGGACAGGGTCTACGTCTTCACCCCCAAGGGGGATGTCATCGACCTGCCGGCCGGGGCCACGCCGCTCGACTTTGCCTATCACGTCCACAGCATGATCGGCCACCGCTGCATCGGGGCCAAGATCGACGGGCGTATCGTCCCCTTCACCTATGCCCTGCAGACCGGGGATCAGGTGGAGGTGATCACCCAAAAAGAGCCCAACCCGAGCCGCGACTGGATGAACCCCAACGCCGGTTTCCTGCGCTCGAGCCGGGCCCGGGCCAAGGTCGCCACCTGGTTTAGAAAGCTGGATCGCGACAAGAACATCGCCGCCGGCCGCGAGCTGCTCGACAAGGAGCTCGACCGCCACAACCTCACCCTCTCCAAGATCGACAAGGTGACCCTGGAGCGCTTCAATGCCGAAGAGCTCGACGATCTGCTGGCGGGGGTGGGCAGCGGTGACGTGCGCATCAACCAGCTGCTCAACTACCTCGATACCCGCTACAACAAGCCCAGCGTCGAGGAGGAGGAGCGGCGCCTGCTCGAGAAGCTCGAGCAGAAGGCCAACACCCCGTTCCGGCCCAAGGCGCGTGACCACATAGTGGTGGAAGGGGTCGGCAACCTGATGACCCATATCGCCCGCTGCTGCCAGCCCATACCGGGGGACAGCATCGTCGGCTTCATCACCCAGGGGCGCGGCGTCTCCATCCACCGGGAGGATTGCGAGCAGCTCAAGGAGCTGTCGCGGCGCAACCCGGAGCGGATCATCGACGCCATCTGGGGCGAGAACTACTCGGGCGGCTATGGGCTCACCATCCGCATCGAGTCCAACGATCGCTCCGGCCTGCTGCGCGACATCACCACCGTGCTGGCCAACGAGAAGATCAACGTGATGGGGGTGCGCTCGCGCTCCAACGTCAAGCTGCAGACCGCCCAGATCGACATGGAGCTGGAGATCTACAACATCGACGCCTTCAACCGGGCCCTGGCCAAGCTGAGCCAGCTACCGGACATGATCAGCGTCAAGCGCCTGTAACCCCCAGTGGCCGGCCAAGTGCCGGTCACTCTCTATCGGATAGCCGTCGAGGATCCCATGAAACCGCCTTACCAACTTGCCGACCTGCTTGCCATCATGGCCCGCCTGCGCGACCCGGAACTGGGTTGCCCCTGGGACAGGCAGCAGAGCTTCGCCACCATAGTGCCCTACACCCTGGAGGAGGCCTACGAGGTGGCCGATGCCATCGAGACCCGGGATTGGCAGGGGCTGCAAGGGGAGCTCGGGGATCTGCTGTTCCAGGTGATCTTCTACGCCCAGATGGGCAAGGAGCAGGCGCTGTTCGACTTCGATGCCATCGTCGATACGGTGTGCGAGAAGCTGATTCGCCGTCACCCCCACGTCTTCTCCGATGCCACTCTCGGTGACGAGCAGGCGGTCAAGGCCAACTGGGAGGCCGAGAAGGCCAAAGAGCGGGCGCAGAAGGACAAACCGAGCGTGCTCGACGACATTCCCCTCTCGCTGCCGGCCCTGACCCGGGCCGCCAAGATCCAGAAGCGCTGCGCCAGCGTCGGCTTCGACTGGAAGACCCTGGGCCCGGTGGTGGACAAGGTACACGAGGAGATCGACGAGGTGATGGAAGAGGCCCTGATGGCCGACGTGAACCCGGAGCGGGTGGCCGACGAGCTCGGCGATCTGCTGTTTGCCACCGTCAATCTGGTGCGCCATCTGGGGCACGATCCCGAGCAGGTGCTGCGCGGTGCCAATGCCAAGTTCGAGCGACGCTTTCGCAAAGTCGAGGATCTGATCGAGCAAGAGGGGCTGGCGGTGAAGGATTGCACCCTTGAAAAACTCGATGCCGCCTGGAACCGAGTGAAAGAAACTTACGAAAGTTGATTTGGCGCAAGACAGCCTCTTCCACAGGCTGTTAGATTTTTGCGCATTGTTTGGGAGTGGGGGGTTTGGTATACTGTGTCCCCGTCCTGCTTCATCTCCCCGAAGCACCCTTAAACATTCCCTAAACTTTCTTTCAGGTTCAGCATGACGACCAAATATATTTTTGTTACTGGTGGTGTTGTTTCATCCCTCGGCAAAGGCATTGCCGCAGCTTCCCTGGCAGCCATTCTGGAAGCCCGTGGTCTGGATGTGACCATCATGAAACTGGACCCGTACATCAACGTCGACCCGGGTACCATGAGCCCGACTCAGCACGGTGAAGTGTTCGTCACCGAGGACGGGGCTGAGACCGATCTGGACCTGGGCCACTACGAGCGCTTCATCCGCACCAAGATGACCCGCCGCAACAACTTCACCACCGGCCGTATCTATGCCGACGTGCTGCGCAAAGAGCGCCGTGGTGACTACCTGGGTGCCACCATCCAGGTGATCCCGCACATCACCAACGCCATCAAGGAGCGCGTCATCGCCGGCGGCGAAGGCCACCAGGTCGCCATCGTCGAGATCGGTGGCACCGTGGGAGATATCGAATCCCTGCCGTTCCTCGAGGCGATCCGCCAGCTGGCCGCCATCGTTGGCCGCAACA
This sequence comes from Aeromonas schubertii, assembly GCF_000820105.1. Lineage (GTDB taxonomy): Bacteria > Pseudomonadota > Gammaproteobacteria > Enterobacterales > Aeromonadaceae > Aeromonas > Aeromonas schubertii. Next base: position 52,461 of record NZ_CDDB01000079.1, read on the forward strand.
ACGCCATGTTCATGCACCTGACCCTGGTGCCTTACCTGGCTGCCGCCGGCGAAGTGAAGACCAAGCCGACCCAGCACTCCGTCAAGGAGCTGCTCTCCATCGGTATTCAGCCGGATGTGCTGATCTGCCGCTCCGACCGCGCCATTCCGGCCAACGAGCGTGCCAAGATCGCCCTGTTCTGCAACGTTCCCGAGCGCGCCGTCATCTCCATGAAGGACGTCGACTCCATCTACAAGATCCCGGCACTGCTCAAATCCCAGGGCCTCGACGGCTACATCACCGAGCGCTTCGGCATCGAGTGCAAGGACGCCGACCTCTCCGAGTGGGAGCAGGTGATCTATGAAGAGGCCAACCCGACCGCCGAAGTGACCATCGGCATGGTGGGCAAGTACGTCTCCCTGCCGGACGCCTACAAGTCCGTCAACGAGGCGCTCAAGCACGGCGGCCTGAAGAACCGTCTCTCCGTACACATCAAGTACATCGACTCTCAGGACATCGAGACCCGCGGCATCGAGATGCTGGAAGGTCTGGACGCCATCCTGGTGCCGGGCGGCTTCGGCGAGCGCGGCGTGGAAGGCAAGATCCTGGCCGCCAAGTATGCCCGTGAGCAGAAGATCCCCTACCTGGGTATCTGCCTCGGCATGCAGGTCGCCCTGATCGAGTACGCCCGTAACGTGGCGGGCATGGAAGGGGCTCACTCCTCCGAGTTCAAGAAAGACAGCCCGTTCCCCGTGGTCGGTCTCATCACCGAGTGGGTCGACGAAGAGGGCAAGGTCGAGACCCGTACCGAGAAGTCTGATCTGGGCGGCACCATGCGTCTGGGCTCCCAGCTCTGCCACCTGATCGACGGCTCCAAGGTCCGCGAGCTGTACGGCTCTGCTACCATCTATGAGCGTCACCGCCACCGCTATGAAGTGAACAACACCCTGCTGCCGAAGATCGAGGCGGCGGGTCTGAAGGTGACCGGTCTCTCCGCCGACAAGAAGCTGGTGGAAATCATCGAGATCCCGGATCACCCCTGGTTTGTGGCCGCCCAGTTCCACCCGGAGTTCACCTCGACTCCCCGTGACGGGCACGCCCTGTTTGCCGGCTTTGTCAAGGCTGCGGGTGAGTACCAGAAGCGTAATTTGAAGTAAATCGGTAGCGGTTGGGGCATTGTGCCTCAGCCGCTTTTCCTTAATAATTTCTGTTGTTTTTTTACGAAACCTGAGGAAAGAAACATGTCCAAGATCGTTAAAGTGATCGGTCGTGAAATCATCGACTCCCGTGGTAACCCGACCGTTGAGGCCGAAGTTCACCTGGAAGGTGGTTTTGTGGGTATGGCTGCCGCTCCGTCCGGCGCCTCCACCGGCTCCCGCGAAGCCCTGGAACTGCGTGACGGCGACAAGAGCCGTTTCCTGGGCAAGGGTGTGCTGAAGGCGCTGGAAGCCGTTAACGGCCCGATCGCTCAAGCTCTGCTGGGCAAAGACGCCAAGGACCAGGCCACCGTTGACCAGATCATGATCGATCTGGACGGTACCGAGAACAAGTCCAAGTTCGGCGCCAACGCCATCCTGGCTGTTTCCCTGGCCAACGCCAAGGCTGCCGCTGCTGCCAAGGGCATGCCCCTGTACGCTCACATCGCCGAGCTGAACGGCACCGCCGGTGTCTACTCCATGCCGCTGCCCATGATGAACATCATCAACGGTGGTGAGCACGCCGACAACAACGTCGACATCCAGGAGTTCATGATCCAGCCGGTTGGCGCCAAGACCCTGAAAGAAGCCGTCCGCATGGGCGCCGAAGTGTTCCACAACCTGGCCAAGGTGCTGAAGTCCAAGGGCTACAACACCGCCGTGGGTGACGAAGGTGGTTTCGCTCCGAACCTGAAGTCCAACGCCGAAGCGCTGGAAGTGATCGCCGAGGCCGTTGCCGCTGCCGGTTACAAGCTGGGCACCGACATCACCCTGGCCATGGACTGCGCCGCTTCCGAGTTCTACGACGCCGAGAAGAAAGAGTACAACCTGAAGGGCGAAGGTCGTATCTTCTCCTCCAACGGTTTCTCCGACTTCCTGGAAGAGCTGACCGAGAAGTTCCCGATCGTCTCCATCGAAGACGGCCTGGACGAATCTGACTGGGAAGGCTTCGCCTACCAGACCCAGAAGCTGGGCAAGAAGATCCAGATCGTGGGTGACGACCTGTTCGTAACCAACACCAAGATCCTCAAGCGCGGTATCGACAACGGCATCGCCAACTCCATCCTGATCAAGTTCAACCAGATCGGTTCCCTGACCGAGACCCTGGCTGCCATCAAGATGGCCAAAGACGCCGGCTACACCGCCGTCATCTCCCACCGCTCCGGTGAGACCGAAGACGCGACCATCGCCGACCTGGCCGTGGGTACCGCCGCTGGCCAGATCAAGACCGGCTCCATGAGCCGTTCTGACCGTGTTGCCAAGTACAACCAGCTGATCCGTATCGAGGAAGCGCTGGGTGAGAAGGCTCCGTTCCGCGGTCTGAAAGAAGTGAAGAACCAGGCCTAATCGCCTCGTTCTGCCAGCCCGACTGGCGTGACGAAAACCGGAACCCTTGGGTTCCGGTTTTTTTATGTCTGGTTTGGGGGGATGTGTGTTGACCCGTGACGGGCAACGAGGGGGGGGCAGCGAGGACGTTGTCCTCGACGGGGTTTCGCCCGCCATTCTGGGGGGGCTCAGTCAAGCTCCTGGCCTATGGCAAGCATCACAATCCCTGCGGGATTGCCGCTATGCGTGGTTTCGTCCGCCCTTCGGGCTGTGGCGAGTGACTTTTCTTTGCGTGGCCAAAGAAAAGTCACCCATCGAGCGGCCACCCCCCGCCGATTCGCTCTCCTTCGTCGAGTTCCCTCGCCTCCGCCACCGCACCGACGGGCCTTCCCTGGCCCGCCGCCACTCGCTCGACATCCCTGTCTCGCGACCTGGTGCTGTGGCTTCGTCTCGGCGAATCAGAGGGGGCACAACAATACCGTGCCCATCGGTGGCTAAGTGGGCTCGCTACGCGGTGCTCAAAATGGTGGGTGTCCCAACTTCCCGCAGTTCTTATCTGTGGCGAAGGAGGCTAGTGTCTGCTCGTCGACCGTTGAATTAATGGGTATCCTGATTTACTCGCCGGGAGCGAGTGCGCTGCACCGATTTGGCAGGACTCACCGTGTGGTGTGTCAGTATTGGAGAGATGTGTGATGACGAGGTGTTTGATGGGGGTGTGCTGTCTGCTGCTGGCGATGGCTGCGCAGGCGTCGCAGGTGTATCAGGGCACGATAGGGAAGATGCCGGTCGTGATGGCCCTCGAATCATCGTCAGATGGCACGACAGAGGGGCGCTATTTCTATCGGAAGTATCGTAAGGACATTCCCCTGACGGGGAAGTGGGAGGGCAAGCATCTGCTGCTGTCAGAAGGGGGGCAGGGTGATGAGCCGGAAAAGCTCACCATGCGTCTCGAGCGGGCTGGCACCGGGCTGCGGGGGCAGTGGGTGGACGGTAAGCCCCTTGTGATTGTGCTGGCTGCGGTCGATAGCGGGGCCATCGAGGTCGCTGATCCGGTCCTCACAGGGTGGCGTCAGCGCAATCCTTATGGGCTGCTTCGCCTCGAGGGGCTCGCACTCAAACCGGGCAAGCGCGAGACATTCCAGGGTTATGGTTTGCAATGGCTGGAACAGCCCCAGAGCACTATTTCCTCGTTTCGGGTCACCACTGGCCTGCCGATTGCCCAGTCGGAGAGGATCAACCGCATAATGGCCGAGCACCAATGGCGCGATGTCGACGACTACTTTGTCTGCATGAGCAGCTCAAGGGGCGGAGAGTTTAGCCAGACGGTGACGCCTCGTTTGCTCGGCCCGCGCCTGTTCAGCATCAGTGTCTTCACCAGCTACGACTGCGGCGGCGCTCACCCTGACTTTGGCGATATTCCGCTGACTCTGGATCCGACCAGCGGGGATAAGGTTACCCTCGAGGACCTGCTCTGGGTCGGCAAGGGGAAGCCAGTGCCGTTCGATACTGAGTCATATGATCCCGCAGCATCCGAGTACAGGGCCAAGTATCTGGCGCCCTGGCTGGTGAAAGCGTTCCAGCGGCTCTACCCCGAGATGATGGAGCCTGATCCGGAGGGGTGTAACTACGCCGATCCGTCAGTCTGGGAGTATGCCTCCTGGTATGTGAGCGATAAGGGCATCGTGTTCGATCCTTCCTTCCCGCGCGTGGCCCGCAACTGTGAGTTGACCGAGTGGAGCCTGCTCCCTTGGGCGGAAATCAAGGCGCATCCGGGGCGATTGCCTCAGTTGCTGCCCTGATGGCCAAACCGGGACCCCAGGGTTCCTGGTTTTGTATGTTTGGGGTTTTGGAGAGATATTGGGACGCCCACCATTTTGGCACACGGCACTTTGGTCTACGCCATCCATGGCTTCGGCCAAAGCCCGCTTCGAACATCCTTGTTCTCGCGCCAAATCGGGGTCGAGCAGTGCTCGCCCCCGATTTGGCCCATGCCCCGCTGCGGCTGCGCCGTCATCCCTGACGGCGCTACTGACCCGCTCCACTCACCTCGGCGGCTTGCAGGGGGTCAACAACACCGTGCCCGGCAGTGGCTAAGTGGGCTCGCTACGCGGTGCTCAAAATGGTGGGTGTCCCAACTTCCCGCACTTCGTGGGTGTCCCGATTTTACTGACCCGAGCGAACTGTTGGGTGCAGATGAAGGTAAAGGCACCAAGGGGACTGCGGCTAAGCGTACCCGGGCTCCACGTCCTGCCAAGTACAAATACACCGAAGATGGTGTAGAGAAAACCTGGACTGGCCAAGGCCGTATGCCCAAGACGATTGCCCATGCGGTAGAGAACGGTACCGCTCTTGAAAGCGCCCTGATCTAAGGCGCTAGGAAGTTGAAAAGCCAAGGAGTGATCCTTGGCTTTTTGTTTTGTGAAATGCGGTGAGTGGGCTGCTGAGATAGCTTCAAGCAACTGATATATCAGTTTATAGGGGTCCATATGGGTACAGTGCTTCAAAGGCAAAGAATCATTCGGTATGATGATTTCCATTTGGGGAAAAGGATTTTACGTGCCTAAGAATGCAGCCAAGGTTGGTAATATCGGAACCGACCATGATGGTTTTCCGCCAACCAAAATTACAGCTGGCTCACCAGATGTTTTCATTGATGGGGTGCCTGCAGCGAGAGTTGGTGATCCACTAGAGCCGCATGACAAGCCTAATAACCCTCCGCACCCACGCAAAATTGCTTCAGGCTCATCAACAGTGCTGGTAAACGGTAAACCACTAGCAATAACAGGTGGCGCAGTTGACTGTGGTGGGGTGATCATTGGCTCAGGAACCGTCTTCGTTGGTGACATAGCGCCGCCTGTTATCTCCCCAGTCATCATTGCGGGGTTGTTTGATGAGCACTTCTGCATCATGGATAGTGATACTGGGATGCCGTTTAAACATCTCGCCTATGGCATGACATCTTCAACAGGGGTTATAGAAGGTATTGTCGATACAAGTGGCAAGACTTCCAAAGTGAAAGGAAAGTCTGAAGAGGACTTAACCCTTGATTATGTTTTCCAGACAAGGATAGGGCTGCGATAATGACGGTTGCCAATGTGAAATTATCACCCAGTACAAATACGAAGGGGCAAGATGTAAAGGTTGATATATTCAATCTTGATCAGATCCCCGATGCCATGGAAAAGATGGGATGGAAGGTTGCACCTCAGCTAATGCGTCATTGGTTCAGTTTAAAGCCAGCGTACAAATTCACAGAAGAAACCAAAAAAGTACTTCTACGTAGTGATGCGCGAACAATCCCTAATGATAGATTCAATGATACTATTGTCAAAATGGCGTGGGCAAGACCTTTTATAAAGGAAAAACTGCAGGAGAGAATGGGCAATTGGAACTCATCTGCTGGTATTAATGAATTACGTAATAAATTGAACGCGGCAGGATACGCCTCAAATATGTGCATACCATTAGGTATGAGTGATAGTGCTCGAGTGTTGGATGCCACGGCACATGTTAACACTATTAGCGTTGGTGGTTTATTGGACACAATTGATGATTGGTATGGGGCAATTGGCAATGCAAACTTAAAGTTTGCGGTAAGCGGATATTCTGGAACGCATCAAAAACGGCCTGCATTTTTTGTAGAACGCGTTGGGGTATATCTTAAAGATACATATGATTTTGTCGATGGCAATAAGATAACAACTGAGCCATTGGGGATATGGAGTCAAAATCGTGTGTTAACTAAGGCAGAAAGTGCTACTTACATATCATCATATGGTGCAGGTTTATATGGGGTGTTAGCTCGAAAGTGGAGTGGGTTTGTTCCTGTTTTTAATCGTGACTTCCGCGATTGGCAAGATAAACATAATTCGGGAGGAGATTTTATAGTGTTTTCAGATGTGCTTTGGTTACATCCTCTACCAAATCAGAGGATTATATATTTATGAAGAAGCTGGCTATGTTTTTAGCGGTGCTGTTCGTGGCATATTGGTTGCTGCTTGCACACGTATCATGGGGCATCTTTGACAAGACTCCATCTGTTAGTGTGGTGTCAAAAGATGGCAAGTACAAAGTGTTCTTAAAAGCAGTATATCCAGTAAATCCAATTGGCATATATTGTCAGTTCACTACAGAATCGCCAATATTTTTTGAATTGTATGATGCCAAGGGAGATTATGTAGGCCAATCATCTCCCTTTGTATGCTATGGGGAATGGCGAGATGTTCCATATCGATTTCCTGGGGAAGAATTTACCTCCGATGTTGATAGCTTCGTTGTTTTTGATGACGAATATAATGGTGAGTTGAATATAAGCACCAAGCACAAAAAGTGGTGGAGCATGATCCTGTCTCCATTTCATTCAAAGGGATGAATGCAGTGGTCAAGTAAAACTGCAGGGCGGGATCGCACTTTGTTAAATAACTGATCCTAATTCCGATCCAGTTGCATAAGCCCATGTCCGTTGCCAGGGAACGGCGCGGCATTATCCAGAAAGTAGCGCACGCGATGTAACAGCTCATCCAATGTTCGGTATTGGTGGTTTCGGGTGATGGTTTCATGGAGGGCATGCCACAAGCGCTCAATCCGGTTTACCCATGGTGAATATACCGGCTGGAACAGCACGATGAACTTCGGATTGCTTGCCAGCCAGCGCTGCGCTTTCTTGCTCTTGTGGATGATGTAGTTGTCTAAAATCAGCGTGATGCTCTTGGCGCGCCGATAGGTTCGTTTCAGCATCTTGAGAGAGATATTGGGACGCCCACCATTTTGGCACACGGCACTTTGGTCTACGCCATCCATGGCTTCGGCCAAAGCCCGCTTCGAACATCCTTGTTCTCGCGCCAAATCGGGGTCGAGCAGTGCTCGCCCCCGATTTGGCCCATGCCCCGCTGCGGCTGCGCCGTCATCCCTGACGGCGCTACTGACCCGCTCCACTCACCTCGGCGGCTTGCAGGGGGTCAACAATACCGTGCCCGGCAGTGGCTAAGTGGGCTCGCTACGCGGCGCTCAAAATGGTGGGTGTTCCAACTTCCCGCATTAAGTTTTGGCTAAAGAATAGCACGAACCATTAAGAACACGACTGTAACAATTGCAGCCACCCACCATATTTTACTTGCCCAATACACTAACACGCCCGCAATAGTAGCAATAGCCCATGTTGTAGCAGGCCAAATAACGAAATAAATTAGCGCACATAAAACAAGCAGTGGTATTAGGTATTGCATAATATTAGGACTTTTCTATTTGATACAATAACTCGACTAGATCTACTGATTTTACATCATCCCAGCGCAGGTAACTTGATAGTGAACTAGTTCCAGAATCTTGGCCAAGGACATTTTGACAGATAGCCTGATGGTCTTGAGATGCTGATACCCAAACTTTGCCAGATTGCTGGCAAAAGTATGTTGATCCCTTCAATCCTGTTTTTTGGATTCTCTTTTTCCAAGTATCAACTTTCTGCGTTGTTATCTGTAAAGGCATGATCTCTCCAAGAAACTTAACGCCCGCATTTGCGGCTGGTTTGGAGCGCAGCGGAAAACCAGTCCGACAACATGCGCTTGTTAGGTTGTGACTTCATCGTCAGTAATTCTCTGCAAGGATATAAAAGCTTCATCAACATACGATTTCCCAGTCTTTTTCTCGAACTCCTCTAAAAGATAGTCCTCGAACCACAGCCAATAGCCTTTGCTATTTTCACTATCGTCATCTTGCCCCCGAACACCCTCTGAGTAACGTGAAGTGCTTTTCAGAACTTCTTTATCAACAGGAAAGTCCTTGTCCTGATTATCTTCCTCAAGTAACTCAAGCAATTTCTCTGCATGATCGTTATATTCTAGGAACGATTTTACCTTTGATTCTTTTTCGGCTGACCATTGCTCTTTAATGAAATTACTGATCAGGGGATTAATTTGGGTCATGTAATCTGTAACCCTGACATGTACAAGCCTTTGAATGTATCCATTTTTCTCTAGCGCTGAGTTATTTGACTCAGACATATCTAGAGTTTCATTTTTCATGGTTAACTTTCTTAAGGTTGCTTTCTGTTCGAAATGTAGATGCTCAAACGAACTTTGAATCTTTGTTAGTAGCAACTTTTCCTTTTCTTCTTTCTCAATTCTTTCACGCTCGGCCTCTTCTAATTCCATCTCTTGTTTAAGCGCCGCTTCTTTTTTTGACTTATGCTGCTTCCAAAAGAACTCAGTAGCCCAAGATATTGCTTGTCCTACAAGTGAGCCACACCCTACACCAAGTAGGAGCAGAACAATTGATAGTTGTTCTTTTGATATTTGAGTCTCTGAGATAACTGGCTCAAGGTATTTCCAAGAGATCAATAAAGTCACTGCAACTGTTATGTACTTAACGCATGTCTTTGGTGAAGTAAGGGCTGCCAGTAGCTTTATAATGGTACCCGCTGTTTCACTCATTTGTACCCTCCAGGGAGCCTAACCGTGATTAGATGGAAGGCGGTACTAATCCGTTAGCAGAGAATTCCATCTAACTCCGTAACATTTCAATCGCCGCCAAGTAAAAATTACTATGAAATCATAACATTACAGATGAGAGATATTGGGACACCCACCATTTTGGCACACGGCACTTTGGTCTACGCCATCCATGGCTTCGGCCAAAGCCCGCTTCGAACATCCTTGTTCTCGCGCCAAATCGGGGTCGAGCAGTGCTCGCCCTAATCCGATTTGGCCCATGCCCCGCTGCGGCTGCGCCGTCATCCCTGACGGCGCTACTGACGCGCTCCACTCACCTCGGCGGCTTGCAGGGGGTCAACAACACCGTGCCCGGCAGTGGCTAAGTGGGCTCGCTACGCGGTGCTCAAAATGGTGGGTGTCCCAACTTCCCGGCGAGTCCAGCCCCCACTGGGGGCGATGTTTAATGCGATTGTTATAGGATAACTAGCCAGCGTTCAACATTGAGTAAACTACACCACTAACAAAGACTGAGAGCAGAAAGTTACCTAAACTAGTGCCACCATCAGACCGCAAGGCCTCTCCAAAGTATTCATCCGGAACTCTTGAAGAGATGTAGCTTTCTATAACCTTTCTTGCTTGATTGAAATAAACTCGATTTGCAACCAAACCGCTAAAAAGCATTAATATTACAAGGCTTCCTGCTACAATGATTAAAGCATATTCATGACTAACTCTAAAGTGGCTCACTGCTAAATTGCCGCCAACTGTCGCAGCAATTTCTAACAACATAAGAACAACACCAAATACAGGCATTTTCCTGAAAAAGAACCATTTATACGTAAGCAAAAATGCGTAGAAGTTGAAACCTGCATTGCTGCTCTCATTTTTCATTAGTGACTTCCAACGCTTGGGATAGTAATCCCCCCAAGTATACGCTTTGTACGCCTCGACTGACGTTTCCTTAGCTATTACTATCCTTTTTCTTTCTTGCGTTGATTCAACATTCGTAGGAATCATCCTTCCCTCCTATAACGCCTTGCTCACCGGAAAATTGGGAGCGAAGAGACTAATTTTTCCGCGCGCAGCAACTTGTTAGCCACTACCCCTCCTCAGTTCTGCCCATCAGCGCTTTCGCCATAAATTCCGTAGTATAAACATCTCCCTTCTTAGTTCGAACAGTGCTCGGTTTGTAATCTCCGTTCTCAAACATTCTCCACTCTGCATTAAGAAGGCGTTCATCTAAATGATTGAGGTTTAAGTTGAGCCAATTACATAGCTGCTGAAAATTTTCAGCGAAGGACTCGCCTTTGTGTTTGGTTAGAACCATCTGTAGATTAATAGGATAATCACGATCCCCTGCTGCCATTATTGCACTTCTTGCAGTTCTAAGTAGCTCTTGCCCCGTGAAGGTGAATACGTTGTCGATAATGTCATGACGAAGTCCGTACTCAATTCTTGTACGCTTTGAGTGCGACCAGTACCTGTCTTCAAGAAGATTCACTCGTTCAAGATAACCCCTAAGGATCTCTGACTCAGCAAACCCCCGTGTATCAGAGATTAACTCCTCGAACGTTTTTAGCTTAATGTTTGTTTTATCGGCAGCTTCCAGAGCGCCTTTTTGAAAGCCAACTTTTGAAACTATAAAGCCTCGATCCGCACCAATATCATCCACAATAGTGCGAAGGGTTAATACCTGTGCTTTTGTAACTTTGCTTTCCCAATACTTTGCCTCAACCAACCAAACCAGATTCTCACCGAGATATCTGGTTTGCACATATACATCGATATCATGACTTGTCCGCACGCCTTGAATACGAACATTCGTCTTCGCCTCAGCGCCAAGAGAGACGAAGTGGTCTTTAATGCGTTCTTGGAAATCGAACCATTCCTTTGTCATTGCGTAACTCTTACATGGTGGCTAACGTTTGGCTAAGGGGCGGGCTTTAGTCCGTCCCAGTGAGCGTGGCGAACGATTTGAGCCAGTTGTTAGGCTCTCCGTTAAATATATAGAGCATCTTTGACGGTGGTTCGCCATTCTTTATAAGAAGTGCTGATACCTTGAGTGAAAGACATCATCTCGTTAACCAATGCATCATATTTCGGCCCATCTTCCCAGCTCCCTGCGCGGTCACAGTTTAAGTGTGGTGCCAAGCACATCTTGAAGTTTGTCACTCCCTGTCCATAAGGGTACTCGTCAAAGTTCCTGCTAATAAATCTAATGAATTCACTAAGTGCGGATGTAAGTTTTTCAGTGCTTGCTTTTAATTCTGGCGTTATGAAGGAATTCCCAGCCTCATTCGCAAGCGATATAAATGATTCAATCTTTCGATGCTCATCCCACCTGATGGCATCCTCAGTTTCGATGTAACCAATTAATCTATCCAGGTATTCTTCCGGCAATGAATCAGCCAGCGTCATGAATAATTCGCTGTCATGCTTTTGGATTTTCTGGTTCTTTTCTTTGGTGTTTTGCGCAAGCAAAAATTCGTGCATGCCTGTTATGGCTAAATGATATAGAAGGCCGGACACGCAAAGTGAGAAGCCCCAAGCCAGATCTGATTCACCCGTGATGGAAAATTCAAAGTTCTTTTCAAGAAATTTGCTAAGAAGCAAAGTCCATATAGGCGTCGTCATTAAAGATAATCCTGCTATGACGACAACCCAAGCAAGTCTGTTATAAAACTTAGGTCTTAATGTTTCTAATATTTTAATTGCTAATGAAATAAACCGATTCATCGAGATTCCATGGCTTTTGCCTAACGCCCGCATAAAGGGCAGCAAAACTTAAGCGGCGATTTGGTTAAACTTTGCGAAGCACCAAAACTAAATCGCCGCGTAATTTTGATGCCCCACTGAGCGTTTTTCAGCGAACGACTTGATGCGATTGTTAGATTGCAGCCTTGGCTGATTAGCTCCGTAACAATATTTAACTTTACTACCTGTCTTAATCAGTACAGCTCTGTAACCAACTCATATTCAATTCCAATATAATCCCAACCATCCTCAATAAGCTCACGAACGGGTTCTAGGTAGACATCAGCCAGATCATGACCACCAAAGTGTTGGTGGGGAGTTTCAAGATCTAATGCCGCCTCAACAGGAACCAAATGGAAAAATTCACGTCTTGGGTTAACCCTGTGCCCCTTCATTATTTCATGCGCAGCATTTTCTGCTATTTTCATATTTGAAACTTTCCACACATATTTAAAGTACATTGGTAATGCAGTACCTGATGAGTGTAATTGCTTTACTCTTCTGACAGGGTCTACAGACAATCCGATTTTAATTTCATTCGGGTTTGTTTCATTTACAAGGATATAAATATAACCTGGTTCGTTAGGTGATCTTCCAGCCATAATGATCTCTATAAATAATGTACACAAATTGTCAATTTGAACTGTAATCTAACAGTGATTAGATGGAAGGCGGTACTAATCCGTTAGCAGAGAATTCCATCTAACTCCGTAACATTTCAATCGCCGCCAAGTAAAAATTACTATTAAATCATAACATTACAGATTACATCAGGTGTCCGAGCGTATTCGCTTGACGTCCTCTTTTTGCGCCACCGTTACTACTGTGTGAGAAAACAGTGCACAGTAAGTGAAAATGGGACAGTCACCATTTTGAGTGGGTCGCAGGCAGCTCTCGCTTATCCATGCCATCCTGCATGGCTACCGCCCCTGAATTTCAGCCCCCAGTCTGCTGCTTTTTACCTGCACGGTTTCGCTGGCCTTGCTCATGGGTGACTCCGACGAGACAGTTGCCAAACGGCTATGTTAGCGAGCGAAGCGGGGGAGGGAAGAGGGAGATGATGGTTTCCTGAGCAAGATCAATAAATTAATCGCCAACGCATAGTGTGGGGTAGCACAACATCGATAGATCATCAGAGGGGCAGGGTATTGGCTCCTCTTCAATTCAACCTTGCTACAAGTTTTATCGGTCGACTCGGACCGCAAACGCTCTAATACGTTGCGCTATTCGAGCCTACGAATGCAGCAAGTTCGGCAAAAGCATCAGAGGGGCAGGGTATTGGCTCCCCCTTCAATCCGCCGAGGGGAGGGAGCAAGGTCAGGAGCGCCATCAGGGATGATGGCGCAGCCGCAGCGGGGCATGGATGCCCCATCTGCGGCGCTCCGTCCGACCTTGTGACTGACCCGAGGGAAACCGCATCGCGGTCGGATTGGCGGGGGAAGGCCTTCTTGGTGACTTCTTGGGCCAGCAAGAAGTCACTCGCCACAGCCCGCAGGGCGGGCGAAACCCCTATGCGGCTTAGCCGCATAACGAGAGATATTGGGACACCCACCATTTTGAGCGCCGCGTAGAGAGCAGCAACCTACCAACCCAGTTGCAGTCAGGCACGGTATTGGCACCCCCTGCGATTCGCTGAGATGAGGCGGCAGGTCCAGGCCGCGAGACAAGGATGTCGAGCGAGTGGCGGCGGGCCAAGGGCCAATTCGGATTAGGACGAGCACAGCTCGACCCCGATTTGGCGCGAGAACAAGGAAGTTCGAAGCGGGCTTTGGCCGAAGCCATGGATGGCGTAGGCCAAAGGTGATCTAACCCACTCTCGATGGACACCTGGTTAAGTGAGTAAAATCACTGACAGAGGTACATCATGACCAAAGCAACGATCGAACAGAAAACACCCAGAACCCGTTACTCCCAGCAATACAAAGAAGAAGCCTTGGCATTGGCTGAGCGCGTCGGAATGAGCAAGGCAGCCATCCAATTAGGCCTCAAA
>NZ_CDDB01000002.1 GCF_000820105.1 Aeromonas schubertii
GCGATTGGGATTGCCCGCCGCGCACTGGGAGAAGCTGACCCGGGATTTTCGCCGCCTGTTCAAGGGGCCGGCCGGCACCCCCGACGAGCTGGGCCATTTCTGCGAGCATTTGCAGCGCAAGCGGCGACAGGGGCTTGCCAACGGCCGGCGCTGGCTCTGCGCCTGACCATTTCCCTTCAATGTGCTCACTCGGCCTTCAGTCGAGGGGTCTTCATGCGTCTTTTCCCACTCACGCTCGTTCTGGGTCTTCCATCACCGGGCCAACAGCGCTGTTGCCGGGAGAAAAATGCCTCTCAGGGCACAGGGATTGATGGGGAAGGAGAGCCAGCAAGAGCAAGACATCAGCTCAGCTCAACCATGCCTGTCCATGTTAAACTCACGCTCGTTCTGGGCCTTCCATCACCGGGCCAACAGCGCTGTTGCCGGGAGAAAAATGCCTCTCAGGGCACAGAGATTGATGGGGAAGGAGAGCCAGCAAGAGCAAGAGATCAGCTCAGCTCAACCATGCCTGTCCATGTTAAAAAGATGCCTGTCCTTATAAGAAGAGCTGGCTACCGCCCCTGAGTTACAGCCCCCAGTCTGCTGCCGTTAACCTGCGCCGTTGCGAGAGAGGGCCCATGGGTGACTCCGATGAGACTTTGTCGCCAAACGGAGATGTTACTCACCGGCGTGACAAGGAAAAGGGAAAAGTGGTCGATTTCTGTGCCAGATCAATAAATTAATCAATGAAGCGACCGCCAGTCGAGGGGCGGGGGCAAAGAGAGAGGAGAAGGCGAGCCCCGCAAGGCTCACCCTATCAGTGCCTGGCGAGGTGGCGGCGCAGGCGAATATTGATCATCTCCACCGTCATGGAGAAGGCCATGGCGAAGTAGATATATCCCTTGGGTATATGGAGATCGACCCCTTCGGCCATCAGGGCGAAGCCGACCAGAACCAAAAAGGAGAGGGCCAGCATCTTGAGGGTGGGGTGGGCATCGACAAAGTCACCGATAGGCTTGGCCGCCACCATCATGATCCCGACGGCGATAACGATGGCAAGCACCATGACGGGGACGTGATCGGCCATGCCGACCGCAGTGATGACGGAGTCGAGGCTGAAGACGATATCGAGCAGGGCTATCTGGATCAGAGTGGCGATAAAACCGGCACCGATGTGGGCCGTACCATCGTCGGCGGTTTCTGCACCCTCCATGGTCTGGTGGATCTCGTGAGTACTCTTGGCGATGAGAAAGAGACCGCCGAGCAGCAAGATGAGATCCCGTCCCGAGATGATTTCACCGAGCACGCTAAAGAGGGGCGTGGTCAGGCGCATGACCCAGGCCAGAGAGAGCAGTAACAGGATGCGGGTGCCCATGGCAAGCCCCAGTCCCAGCAGACGGGCGCGTTGGCGTTGGGCTTCGGGCAGGCGTCCGACCAGGATGGAGAGAAAGATAATGTTGTCGATGCCGAGCACGATCTCGAGCAGGGTCAGGGTGGCGAGAGCGACCCAGGCGGCGGGGTCCAGAAACCATTCAAACATGATGTACACCTTCTGAAGAGACGCAGGAATGGTACTCCTCTTCGGATGGACAGGCGAGAGAGGGTCCCCTCAGGGGAAGAAGCGCTTGTAGAGGCGCTGATACTGCTCGCTCGCCAATACCTTGGTCAGGGCTCGTTGAAATTCGTCGACCGTCTCGTCACTGACGGCGTGGTTAAAGGCGAAGCAGAGCTCTTCGGCGCTCAGGGTATAGACCCGCTGAAACAGGGCCGGGTCGGCATCGAGCTCCTTCATGGCCTGGCGGGCGGCCAGCGCCCCGGCGGCGACCATCTCGACCCGCCCCGACATCAGCATGCGC
Organism: Aeromonas schubertii; assembly: GCF_000820105.1. Taxonomy (GTDB): domain Bacteria; phylum Pseudomonadota; class Gammaproteobacteria; order Enterobacterales; family Aeromonadaceae; genus Aeromonas; species Aeromonas schubertii. The sequence goes on from NZ_CDDB01000002.1 coordinate 1,836, forward strand.
AGCGCCTGGGAGAGCCGGTTGGCCGGCATGATCCGGGTGTCATCCAGCCCGCGGTTGAGCAGCAGTTGCTCGGCCACGTCGAAACGCACTGCCGCATAGGAGTGGCCATGCAAGGCACTCTCATCGGCCAGGGTGATCTCATGTTTGGCCAGGGCGAGCAGGACTATCTCCGAATAGCCGATGGGGCAGGCCCATTTGAACAGGGGGTTACGCACCGTGGTGCGGGCGGTCGAGAAGAGCACCACGTCCGGTTTCTGGGTCAACAGATAGTAGCCGCGAGCCCAGGGGATCACCCGCACCGGCTGCTCCGGTGTGCCGCTTTGCTGCCACACCTGCTTGAGGATCTCAACCGCCAGTCCGGCCGCCTTGCCCTCTTCCTGATAGTTGTAGGGGGGATAATCCTCGGTCAGATACTCAAGGCGACTCAGATCCGCCAGCAAGGGAAGGGGGCAGAGAAGCAGGCAGAGGATGAGCAGTGTTTTCATCGCAGGCGCCTTACTGTTTGCCCGGGAAGTACTTGTCCCGAATAGGCCCATAGCTGTCGCTGGCCAGCACCTGGTTGAGGCCGGTCTGGAAGCGCTTGACCAGCTCGTCGCTGACCTGGCTGCTGAAGGCATAACAAAACTGCTCTGAGCTCAGCATCCAGGCAACCTTGAACTGCTCCGGGTCGAGCTGCTGGCTGTGGATAAGCTCCATCACGGTTGTGCGATTGGTCGAGAGCAGAGTGGCGCGTCCCGAGGTGAGCATCTTGAGAGCCTGCTGCAATCGGTTGGCACTGAGGATCTTCCCCTCGTCAAACCCGTTGTTGAGAAGCAGTTGTTCCCCCACGTCGGCACGCACGGCGGAGATGGGATACTGCTTGGCATCCTCGAGGCTTTTGAGCTCAGGGCTCTTCCCCTTGAGGGCAAGCAGCACGATTTCGGCGTAGCCGATGGGGCAGGCCCACTTGAAGAGGGGCTCACGGGCCGCGGTGCGGGCGGTAGCGAAGAGCACCACGTTGGGTTTTTGGGTCAGCAGGTAGTAGCCGCGGGCCCAGGGCATGATGGTGATATGCTGGGGCCGGGTGTTGGTCCGCTGCCATACCGCTTGCAGCAACTCTACCGAGAGGCCGGTGGGCTGGCCTTGCTCATCGCTGTAGTTATAGGGGCGATACTCTTCGCTCAGGTATTGCAGATCGCTCAGATCGCTTGCCTGGGCACAGCCCAGCATGAGCAGCGGAAGAAGGGACCAGCGCTTCATAGGCACTCCTTGCAGATGAGGGGTCTGGCCTAAGTGTTGACACACAATGGCCGGATCACAACCTGCTTACCAGCGCGGACGTCGTTGGCCCAGTGGCCGTCCCTGCTCATCGGCCAACCCGACCAGCAGCAGATCCCCGCGATAGAGGCGAAACTCGCCAAACCGCGCCTGCGCCAGGGCCGCACCTTTCCCCTCCTCGAAGAAATAGGCATCGGGGCCGATCCGCCCCTGCTTCGGGAAGATTGCTCGTTCGTTTGCAGCCAGCGCTGCGGGGTTGCCATGCCCTCGCCGGGCGATGCCCCTTGCATCGATGACGATGACAAGCGGGGTACCCGGTTGCCACTGGCGGGCCAGCTCATAGTCAAGGCGCATATAGTCTCCCTGCATCAGTGAACGGGGATCGACCGGTGCCAGGGGCAGCAGCAATCGCTCTCCGGCGCTCAGGGCATACTCCCGCCAGAGGGTCATGCCGGCCAGCAGCAGCACTAGCAGCACGCCATAGAGGGGGATGAGGCGAGTGCGGCTCATGCTCTCCTCCCACGGCGAAGCAACTGGCGTGCGGCGAGCAGAGCCAGGCCGCTGGCGCCCAATAGCAGTGACTTGTGCATCAGGGTCAGATTCAGGTCGTAGTAGTAAAGACCAAGGCTCGCCACCAAGAGCAGCAATCCCAGGCTCCAGAGTCCGCGATGGCCACCATGAAAGCCGAGCAAGAGCAGCAGGGCGGCACCCCCCAGATGCGCAATGAGGGCAGCAGCCCCCATCAGGGGCAGGATCAGCGGCCAGGGAATGATGGCGCGTCGTGCCAGCAGGGCGAGCGGGGGGAGGCTCAGCAGCGGTGTCAGCCAGTAGGGAAGGCGAGAGGGGGCAAACCAGCCGAGGGGATCCAGGCTCCCTTCGCCGAGGGGGCTGGCCAGGGCGAGGGCGAGCAGCGCCAGGGCGATACCCAGTTGCAGGCTCTCCCACAGGGCGTAGTGGCGCGCTCGCCAGTCGCAGGCATACCAGAGTAGCAGCAGGGCACACAGAAGCAGGGGTTGTGCCAGGGCTTGCATTCCCACACAGGCCAAAGCCAGGGTCAGCAGCAGGGCGCTGGCAAAGCCGTGGAAGAGGCGCAGCAGCCAGTGGTTAAAGAGCAGGGCGATGGCCAGTGCCCCCAGGGCTGCCATCAGCCAGCGCTGCCCCGAGTGGAGATCACCTGTCTCCAGCACCCCATAAAGCAGCCAGCCGTCACCGGTGAGCGCCAGGGCCAGCACCAGCTGGGCCACCAGATCCCCTTCTCCCTGCCACGCCAGCAACAGGCGCGCCGTCAGCAGCAGACTCGTTCCGAGCAGCAGGGCATGACGGGCTTCGAGCAGCGTCTCGCCGAGGGCCAGATGCAGGGCGATGAGCAAGAAGAGGGCCGCCAGCCAGCCGCAGGCGCCAAGCAGCAGACGGCTGCTCCAGTGCGGGGTGCGAGGAGGCTCGCCGTCCACCAGTCCGGCCTGGCAGAGCCGTTGCCAGAGAAGATCACTCATGGCGAGCCTCCCGGGCAAGCCAGCGTACGGCAGCGGCAGAGAGGGCGATGGCGAGCAGGGCCAGCAGCAGGGCGCCCATGGCGTCGACCTCTATCTGGTGAGCGACGAGGGCGAGCAGGACCGTAATAAAGGAGAGGGCACCCAGGGCCAATCCGGTCAGAAAGCGGCCATGCCAGGCGAGATAGGCGCAGGCGATCCAGCCGAGCCAGAGGAGCCAGGCGAGCGGTGAGGCAATCTCGGTGATGGCCAGCAGCACCAGCAGGGTGCTGCCAAGGCCGGCCGCCAGCGCCGGCAGTGCCTCGGGCAACCAGGTTCGGGGCAGGGCTCGAACCAGGGCCCAGAGCAGGCCGTTGCCGAGTGTGAGGCTCCAGGCCACCCCCTGCTCATCGAGCCAGTCCAGCCCACGGTGAGTCACCTGCCAGTAGCGCAGCAGCGCCACTTGGGTAAGCAGCCAGCAGAGGGCCCACAGGGTGGGAGAGCGGCCGAGCCAGGCCAGTGGCAAGAGGAGCAGGGCCCAGAGGGCGAACAGCTCATAAGGGTCGGCCCCGCTCTGATAGGTCTGCCCCATCAGGGCCAGCAGGGCCCCGAGATTGAGGGCGGCGAGCAGCAGGCTCCCCTCCCGGGTCGGGGCCGTGCGTCCAGGGTGGCTGGCCAGCAGCAGGATGGGCAGCAAGGGCAGCGCGACCAGCAAGAGACGCGGCAGGCGACCCAGGGCGTGCCAGTTGAAGGCGACAAAGAAGATAAGGCCGCCACCGAGCGCCGCGATAGCGAGCCCAAGCAGCAGGCGATCGAACAGCCAGTACCAGGCGGCGGGTGAGGGGGGCAGACCCAGCAGACGGTGGGCCTCCTCCCAGCGTGCCGGCGAGAGCCGACCGGTGCGTAACCATTCGAACAGGGGGGCGCGAGAGGGGGGAAGCATGGCGGCTCCTTGCGAGATGACGCCGCCATTATTTCACGGTTTGGGGAAATTGTTAGGCCATCATCAGGGTGCTGACCCCGAGCAGCACGAAGAGCAGGGCACAGCCGAGGCGGATCCACTTGAGCGGAAGGCGGTCGGCGCCAAGCTTGCCAAGCAGCACCACAGGCACGTTGGCCAGCATCATGCCGAGGGTGGTCCCGGCGATCACCTGGAAGAAGGCGTCATATTTGGCCGCCAGCAGCACGGTGGCAATCTGGGTCTTGTCCCCTATCTCGGCGATAAAGAAGAGCACGAAGGTAGCCAGGAAGGGGCCGAAGCGATCGAGAGGGCTCTCCTCGTCGTCCATCTTGTCGGGCACCAGGATCCAGACCGCCATGGCGATAAAGGCGCCGGCTACCAGATAGGTGAGGGTCTTGGGATCGAGCCAGCGGCTTATCATCTCTCCCACCCAGGCCGCGGCGGCGTGGTTGAGCACGGTCGCGACCAGCATGCCGGCGATGATGGGCCAGGGCTTTCTGAAACGGCAGATGAGCAGCAGGGCGAGCAGTTGGGTCTTGTCGCCGATCTCGGCGATGGCCACGCTGATGGTGGAGGTGAGCAGAGCTTCCATAAATGAGAACCGGGGGACGGAGTCGTTATCAACCAAAGACTGGCAGGTGCCCTCCGTCCCCGGTTCAGGCGCCCGCCCGTCAAAGGTCTTGTCAACGGCTGATGCCGCGTCCTGACCATGGTGATTTGGCACCAAGTGTGTTGATCAGGACAGCCCCCTGCATGGCGTCAGGTGGCCAGACTACTCCCCCTCGATGGGAGTGCGCATTCTAGTGAAAAGCCCTGCCCGCGGCAAGGGCCTTAGCCTCCGACCAGCTTGACGGTAAAGCCAGCTTTCTCAAGCTCCCCCTTGATCAGGTCTCGCTTGTCCCCCTGGATCTCAATCACCCCCTCCTTGAGGGCGCCGCCGGTACCGCACTTTTTCTTGAGGGTCGTGGCAATGGTCTTCTGCTGCGCCGCCGGGACCCCGTGCACCGTGATGACGCCGGCACCCTTGCGCCCCTTGGTTTCACGGCGGATACGCACCACGCCGTCATCGGGGAAAGGGGAGGCTGATGTGGGCGTGCTGGGCTCGTCGATGGGACCGCGATCGGTGGAGTAGACCAGGCGGCTGTTGGCATCGTGTGACATGAATCGTTCCTGAATTTGCTGAGCAGAGTTTGATTTTACGCAAAAAAAAGTTGGAATCACGGCCTATAATGGCGATCATAAAAACGAATTATTCTTGTTTAAGGTTAGGAGTCGGCCATGGATCTTGCAGATCTGGCGCCGGGACAGCGTGCCCGTATCGTTAACATGAACAGATTGAACCATCAGGTTCGTCGCAAACTGATGGTGATGGGGCTGCTCCCCACAAGCCAGGTGCAGTTCTTGCGTGCCGCCCCACTCGGGGATCCCCTGCAGATCCAGTGTGACGGGATCTGCCTCTCCATGCAGAAGAGTCTGGCCCGGCTTATCGAGGTAGAAGCAGTATGAAGTTGAATGTGGTGACCGTGGGTAACCCCAACAGTGGCAAGACCTCCCTCTTTAATGCCCTGACCGGCGCCCGCCAGCAGGTGGGTAACTGGTCCGGTGTGACGGTGGAGAAGAAGAGTGGCCGCTTCGATCATCGTGGCTTCGAGGTGGAGCTGATGGACTTGCCCGGCATCTATGGTCTGGGCAATCAGCATGACACCATCGACGAGCAGATCGCCAGCCGCTATATCCAGAGCCAGCGCCCCGACCTCTTCTTAAATGTCATCGATGCCGCCAGCCTCGAGCGCTCCCTCTATCTGACCGTGCAGCTGCGCGAGTTGGGCCTGCCGGTACTGGTGGTGCTCAACAAGATGGACCTGCTGGAAAAACGCCGCATCGAGATCGACACCAAGGCGCTGGCCAGTGCCCTGGGTTGCCCCGTGATTGCTCTCTCGACCCGCAAGCCGCGTCAAATTGCGGCCCTCAAGGATGCCCTGCTCACCTTCACCGGCGATCAGTCCCCCTTGCGTCTCGACTACGGCAGTGAGTTTGAGGCAGCCATCGATGAGCTGGCTCTGTGTATCGGTGACGAGCACCATACGGTGGCCCGTGGTCGTGCCCTGCGTCTTCTGGAGGGGGACAGCAGTTTCCTCGGTGGGCTCGACGCTGAGCGCCAGGCCTCGGTCCGCGCCCTGATCGAGCGGATGCAGCAGGGGCATGACGTGGATCTGCAACTGGCCGATGTGCGTTATGGTCACATCCATGGCCTCTGCCAGGCCTATCGCCATCAGAAGGGCAAGCTCTCGGCGGCCGGCAGCGAGCGACTGGATCGGGTGCTGCTCAACCGCTGGGTCGGGATCCCCTTCTTCCTGATGGTGATGTACCTGATGTTCCTGTTCGCCATCAACGTGGGCAGCGCCTTTATCGACTTCTTCGATATCATGGGGGGCGCCCTGTTTGTAGACGGGATCAAGTACCTGCTGGGTCTGGTCTCGGCGCCTGACTGGATGAGCGCTATCCTGGCCGATGGCTTCGGTGCCGGTCTGCAGACGGTGGCCACCTTCATTCCCGTCATCGCCTGCCTCTACCTTTTCCTCGCCGTGCTCGAGAGCTCTGGCTATCTGGCCCGCGCCGCCTTCGTCGTGGATGCCCTGATGCGCCGTCTCGGCTTGCCGGGCAAGGCGTTCGTGCCCATGCTGATGGGCTTTGGTTGCTCGGTGCCGGCGGTGATGGCGGCGCGTACCCTGGGGGCCGAGCGGGAGCGGTTGATGACCTCGGCGATGGCCCCCTTTATGTCGTGCGGCGCCCGCCTGCCGGTCTACGCCCTGTTTGCGGTCGCCTTCTTCCCCCATAACGGTCAGGATCTGGTCTTTGCCCTCTATCTGCTGGGGATTCTGGTGGCCGTGCTAACCGGTCTGCTGCTGCGCAGCACCCTGCTGCCGGGCAAGAGCGAGAGTCTCCTGATGGAGATGCCGGACTATGAACTGCCGCGCCTCAATCACGTGCTGCTCAAGACCTGGCAGAAGCTCAAGACCTTCATCTTCGGGGCGGGCAAGACCATAGTGCTGGTGGTCGCTATCCTGAGCGTCTTTAACAACCTGGGTACCGACGGCCGTTTCGATCACGCAGGCGGTGAAAAGTCCATCCTGGCCACGGTCAGCAAGTGGGTCACCCCTGTGCTGCACCCGCTGGGGATCCGTGATGACAACTGGCAGGCAACGGTCGGGATCGTCACCGGTATCTTCGCCAAGGAGGCGGTCGTGGGCACCCTGAACAGCCTCTATGCCGGCAGTGCCGACGACGAGGCGGGTGAGTACAGCCTGCTTGGCAGCCTGCAGGAGGCACTGGCCACCATCCCGGAAAATCTCTCGGCCATCGATCCGCGCGATCCTATCGGCATCTCGGTTGGCGAAGTGGAAGATGCCGCCGTAGCTGCCGAGGAGCAAGAGGTCGATGTGGCCACCTATGGCAACATGCAGCAGCATTTCGACGGCGCAGCCGGCGCCCTGGCCTATCTGGTCTTCGTGCTGCTCTACATGCCCTGCGCGGCCGCCATGGGAGCTCTGGTCCGTGAGACCGGCCGTGGCTGGGCCATCTTCACCGCCCTGTGGTGCAACTACACCGCCTTCATGGGGGCCACACTCTGCTATCAGGTGCTGACCTTCACCCGTCATCCCCAGCAGAGCCTGCTGTGGGTACTCTTCTACCTGATGATGACGGTACTGCTCTGGGTCGCCATGCGCCGCCACGGGGACATCATGGCCCGCAAGGCGGTGGTACTGTGATCCTGCGCGAACTGGGTGACTATCTGGCCCGGCAGGGCCGGGTCTCCCGGCGGGATCTGGCCCGTCATTTCGCCACCTCGGAAGATGCCGTCGAGGCGATGCTGGGGGTCTGGATGCGCAAGGGCAGGGTGCGCAAGTGCGCCACCGGGGGCTGCAGTGGCAGCTGCTGCGGCCAGAAATCGGAGGTGCTTTTCGAGTGGTTGCCCGACGGCGAGATAGGGGTGGTGTTTCACCGCTGATTAAAGCGAGAGGGCCCGCATTGCGGGCCCTCTTTTCGTATATCGGCCGGGTCAGTGGTCGCCCATGTCGATGGCCCATCCGGAGGAGTCGTTGCTGTTGGCGATTTGTCCCTTCTCACGCCAGAGCTTGATCTTGAGGCGCAAGTTGTTGGCCGAATCGGCATTTTTCACCGCCTCTTCTTCTTCGATGCACCCCTCGACCACCAGTTCGAAGAGGGCCTGATCGAAGGTGATCATGCCAAGGGCTCTGGATTTCTCCATCACCTCCTTGAGGCCGCCAAATTCGCTGCGTTTGACCATGTCGCGTACCGTGTGGGTGCCGAGCATCACCTCGACGGCGGCGCGGCGCCCCCCCTCCTTGGTCTTGACCAGCCGCTGGGAGATGAAGGCCTTGAGGTTGTTGCCCAGATCTTGCAGCAGCTGGGGACGGCGCTCCTCGGGGAAGAAGTTGATGATGCGATCGAGGGCCTGGTTGGCGTTGTTGGCGTGCAGGGTGGAGATGGCCAGGTGCCCGGTTTCGGCAAAGGCGAGGGCGTGCTCCATGGTCTCCCGATCGCGGATCTCCCCGATAAGGATCACATCCGGTGCCTGGCGCAGGGTATTTTTGAGCGCTGCGTGGAAGCTGCGGGTGTCGACCCCCACCTCGCGCTGGTTGATGATACAGCGTTTGTGCTGGTGGACATACTCGACAGGGTCCTCGATGGTGATGATGTGGCCGCCGCTGTTACGGTTACGGTGGTCGATGAGGGCCGCCAGCGAGGTGGATTTTCCCGAGCCTGTACCGCCGACAAACAGCACCAGACCCCGCTTCTCCATGATGGTCTCGAGCAGCACGTCGGGCAGCTTGAGATCCTCGAAGCGGGGGATCTCGGTCTTGATGTTACGGGCGACGATGGAGATCTCGTTGCGCTGTTTGAAGATATTGACACGAAAGCGCCCCACCTTGGGGATGGAGAGGGCCAGGTTCATCTCCAGATCCTTGGCGAAGGCGATGCGTTGCTCTTCGTCCATGATGCTGTCGGCGATGCGGGCCGTCTCACCGGGGGGGAGGGGATCGCTGCCCAGGGGTTTGAGCACCCCCTGAAACTTGGCGCTGGGGGGGGCACCGGTAGAGAGATAGAGATCAGAGCCATCCTGGTGGGCCAGGATCTGCAGCAGGGGTTGCAATTCCATGGTGAGTCCTCGTGTCGCAATGGGTTGATTATAACCGCAAGGGGCCTGTATCGGCTCAACCGGTCAGTTTCTCTCGAAAGACGAAGAAGACGGCTCCCATCATGCAAAGGGCTGCCCACAGATAGTCGAGCTTGATCTCCTCTTTGAGGTAGAACACCGAGAAGGGGACGAAGACGGTCAGGGTGATCACCTCTTGCAGGATCTTCAATTGCGCCACCGTCAGCACCTGATGACCGATGCGGTTGGCCGGTACCTGCAGCAGATACTCGAACAGGGCGATCCCCCAGCTCACCAGGGCTGCGATGATCCAGGGCTTGTGGCCCATGTTCTTGAGATGGGCATACCAGGCGAAGGTCATGAAGACGTTGCTGCACAGCAGCAGGCCTATGCTGGTGGTGACGGGGTTCATGCTTTGTGTCCAAAAGAAAAAGGGGGCTCTTTATAGCCCGGGCGGCTTGTGGGATAAAGAGGGGACACGGATGTGAGTTGTCGTGGCAAGGATGGTGTAATGAAGTGGTGGTATTGGGGACTGCTCTGGCTGGTCCCTTCCGTATGGAGTGCCCCCCTGGTGGTGGCCATGGATGAGTGGCCCCCCTTTCGCATGATGCAGGAGGGGCAATTCCGCGGTCTGGATGTGGATATCCTCGAGGCCATGGCCGAGCGAGCCGGCGTCGAGGTGACCATTCGCCGCTATCCCTGGGGGCGGGCACTCTCGTTTATGCAAAGTGGCAAGGTCGACCTGATGATGGGGCTGGCCCGCACACCGGAGCGTGAGCGCTATATCGACTATCTCGAGCCCTCCTATTACCAGTGCCGTCCCGCTTTCTACGGTCCGCCCGAGGTGGCGCAGCGGGTGCGCCGCTATGAGGATCTGCGCCCCCTTGAGCTGGGCTATGTGCTGAAGTCAGCCTATTTCGAGCCGTTTGATTCGGATCCCGCCTTGCACCGGCACGGCGTGCCGACCGAGCAGCAGTTGCTGGGCATGGTAGAGCGTGGCCACCTGGACCTGTTGATCGGTACCGACTGCCAGGTCGACTATGCACTGGCTCAGTCGCCGGCACGACTGGTCAAGGCCCCCTGGCAGCCCGAGGCCAGGGTTAACCTCTATGTGGGGATGAGCCGGGCTGCGGGCCGGCAGACCCAGGGGGTTGCGCTGGCTAACGCCTTGGCGAGCATGGTGAAAGATGGCACTATCGAGCGCCTTGCCACCGCCTATCGCCCCCGGGTTAAGGAGCTCCACTGAATCTCTCCCACCATCAGCTCCAGACGCGTCAACAACAGCGCCAACGAGGGTTGCTGCTGATCCTGCTCCTCGCCCTGCTCATCATGGGAGGGCTCTCCCTCTCCCTCGGCGCCTACGGGGTCTGGCCCTGGCAGGAGCAAGACCCCTTGGGGCAGCAGATCCTCTGGCAATTGCGCCTGCCGCGTACCTTGCTGGCCATCGGGGTAGGGGCGGCGCTGGCCATGAGCGGGGCTACCCTGCAGGTGCTGCTCTACAACCCGGTGGCCGAGCCCGGCTTGCTCGGCATTTCGAGCGGGGCCGGGCTGTGTGCCATGGTGGCGATGACGTTGGCCAATGGGGGGGGATGGATACTCCCCGCCTGGGCCCTGGCTGTGGCGAGTTTCGCCGGAGCCCTGCTGGTCACCGCGCTTTTGGTGGGGATGTCACGCCGGCGACGCCTCGATACCGGGCGTCTGCTGCTGTTTGGTGTGGCCATCGGTATTTTGGCCAACGCCGCCGTGACCTGGTTGCTCTATCTGGCCGATGACGCCTCGTTGCGCCAGTTTATGTTCTGGCTCATGGGCAGTCTCGCCTTCGGGGGGAGCCAGCTCTTCTGGAGTCTGCCCCTGCTCCTCACTGGCGCCCTGCTGCTGTGGCGGCGTGGAGGTGCCATGCAACTGCTGTTGTTGGGGGAAGATCAGGCGCGCCTGATGGGGCTCGACGTGGTGCGAGAGCGAACCTGGCTCATCCTGCTGGTCTGTCTGCTCACCGCGTTGGCCGTCTCCCTGGCCGGTGTCATCGGTTTTGTCGGGCTGGTGGTGCCGCACTTGCTGCGTCTTTGCGGGGTGACCCATCCGCGCCATCTGCTGCCCGCCTCGGCCCTCGGTGGTGCCCTGTTGCTGCTGATGGCCGATCTGCTGGCCCGCACCACCCTCTCCAGCGGTGAACTGCCCATCGGGGTGGTGACCGCCACCCTGGGGGCTCCCCTTTTTATCGCTCTGTTGATGAGGCGCCATGCTGCATCTTGAATGTGTCACCCTGAGTGGCCGGCTCCATGAGGTCTCCCTCTCCCTCCGGGGGGGCGAGGCGGTGGCTCTGATTGGTCCCAATGGTAGCGGAAAATCGACCCTGCTCGGTGCCATGGCCGGGCTGCTGACACCGGGCACGGGGAGGATCTCTCTCGATAAGCGTCCCTTGTGGGATTACGACTGGCCTAGCCTGGCGGCCCGGCGTGCGCTCTTGACCCAGCGGGTGCAGCCCGGTCTCCCCATGCCGGTCTTCGAGCTGCTTACCCTGGGGGTGGCGTCCGAGTGCGTCCATGCCGGTCTCGATACCCTGATGCAGACCCTGGAGCTTGGCCCCCTGCTGGGGCGCGATGCGACAACCCTGTCGGGAGGGGAGCTGCAACGGGTGGTGATCGCCCGCACCCTGCTGCAGGTGTGGCCCATCGAAAATGCCGGCCTGCTGCTGCTCGACGAGCCCCTGGCCGGGCTCGATCTGCACCATCAGCACGCCCTGCTGGGGCTATTGCGTCATCTGACGGGGCAGGGGATGGGGGTCGTGCTCTCCATTCATGACCTCAACCTGGCTCTGCACTGGGCCGATCGCCTGCTCTGTCTCGAACAGGGGCGGCTATGTTTTGACGGGGAGCCTGAAGGGCTGGAGCCGGCAGTGCTAGAGCGGGTCTTCAAAATAAAAACCGGCCGCGTGGAAGCGGCCGGTCGGCACTGGATCCTGCCTATCGGCTAGGGTTATCGCGGCTGGCAGCTCATGCGGGCCTGGCTGGCCTCGGCCAGCATGGCCACCAGACGCTCGCTTGACTCCCAGCAGAGGCAGGCATCCGTGATGCTTTGGCCGAAGGTGGCGGCGCGCCCGTCAACCACCTCCTGACGCCCCTCCACCAGGAAGCTCTCGGCCATGATACCGGCGATGCCGCTGCGGCCGCGGCGCAGTTGATCACAGATATCCTCGGCCACCAACATCTGACGGCGGTGATCCTTCATGCTGTTGCCATGGCTGAAGTCCACCACCAGGCGCTGGGGCAGGGCCACGCCCGCCAGGGCCTCGCACGCCTCATCGATGCTGGCTGTGTCGTAGTTGGGCCTGTGGCCGCCGCGCAGGATAACGTGACCGTGCGGATTGCCGGCGGTGCGGTAGATGGTCATCTTCCCCTCTTTATCGGGGGAGTAGAAGATGTGGCTGTGGCGGGCGGCACGCACCGCATCGATGGCGATGCGCAGGTTACCGTCGGTGCCATTTTTGAAGCCAACCGGGCAGGAGAGGGCAGAGGCCATCTCTCTGTGTACCTGGGACTCTGTGGTGCGGGCGCCGATGGCGCCCCAGGTGATGAGGTCGGCGTAATACTGACCGGTGACCATGTCGAGAAATTCGGTGGCGGTGGGCATGCCGAGCTGGTTGATCTCGAGCAGCAGCTTGCGGGCCAGGCAGAGCCCCTGATTGACGTCGAAACTGCCATCCAGGTGGGGGTCGTTGATGAGCCCCTTCCAGCCGATGATGGTGCGCGGCTTCTCGAAATAGGTGCGCATGACGACGCACAGGCTCGAGGCGTAGCGCTCGCGCAGGATCACCAGACGACGGGCATACTCCAGGGCTGCCTCTGGATCGTGAATGGAGCAGGGCCCAATGATCACCAGCAGACGCTTGTCCTCCCCCTGCAAGATGGCCTCCACTTCCCGTCGGGCCGTCAGCAGATGGCCCGCCGTCTCGTCATCGATGGGAAAGGAGCGAGCCAGCTCGCGTGGAGTGATGAGATCGCCGATGCGCCGTGTTCTCAGTTCGTCAGTGTGAATGGACATATACAACTCGGGTCAAATGGCCGACAGGGCCCATGAAAGCAAGGGCTTACCATAATGCAAAAGCCGCTTGATTGAAACCGCAGGGCGCTCTGGTACTATCGTGCCCTTCTGTTCTGTACTGCTTGCACATAATCGAGGTGTCATGTGGGAAAACCTGGGGCTACCGGTCTGACCCGGATCATTCACGCCACCGGATACAGCATCAAGGGGCTCAAGGCCGCCTGGTGCAATGAGGCGGCCTTTCGCCAGGAGCTGATGCTCATCCTGTTTCTCATGCCGTTGGCGTTTTGGGTCGGCAATACCCTCGAGCAGATCCTGCTGCTGGTCTGTGTCAGCTGGCTGGTGGTGATCGTCGAGGTGCTCAACTCGGCCCTGGAGGCGGTGGTAGATCGGATTGGATCGGAGCGCCACGAGCTGTCGGGTCGGGCCAAGGACATGGGCTCGGCCGCGGTGTTTCTGGCATTGGCCCTGACCCTGTTCGTCTGGGGGGCTATCGCCGGTCGTAACTTGTTCGGATGGTGGTAATGGTCGCACAAACGGCACTCTCTGCCGGCTTTTTGCCCATTTGAGAGAAAAAAAGGGAAAAAGCCTTGAAATATTCCCTTCGGGTCGCCACCTTCGGCTCCGGTTGTGCATCAAATCGCGTGCTGGTGCACAGAATCGTACGGCGCTGCGGCTCGACTCGACCGGACCGCACCGCTATAATGCCGCGTCTGATTTTCATTTGAGCAAAGACACCCTGTTGTCTTTGAATACCAGGAAGACCCCGGGGAGACCCTTGGGGAGATAAAGGGTCAGCACCGAGTGCTGAGTTGAACGAGGTAAAAGAATGCAAGTTTCTGTAGAGACAACCCAGGGTCTGGAACGTCGCCTGACTATCACTGTTCCGGCTGCCGCCGTTGACGCCGCCGTGAAGAAAGAGCTGAACGGTCTGGCCAAGTCCCGTCGCATCGACGGTTTCCGTCCGGGCAAGGCACCTGTTTCCATCATCAAGAAGATGTTTGGCGCCCTGGCCCATGCCCGCGTTGCCGACGAAATGATGCAGACCAACTTCATCAAGGCCATCATCGATAACAAGCTGAGCCCGGCCGGTGCCCCGACCATGGATCCGCAAGAGATCAAAGAAGGTCAGGATTTCGTCTTCTCCGCCACCTTCGAAGTCTATCCCGAGTTCGAAGTGGCCGGTCTGGAGAGCATCAAGATCGAGAAGCCGGTTGCTGCCGTGACCGACGCCGATCTGGACAAGATGATCGACACCCTGCGCAAGCAGCACGCCACCTGGTCTGACGTTGACGCCGCTGCCGCCGATGGCATGCGTGTCACCATGGACTTCGTCGGCTCCATCGACGGTGAAGAGTTTGACGGCGGCAAGGCCGAAGGCTTCAACCTGGTACTGGGTGCCGGTCGTATGATCCCGGGCTTCGAAGACGCCATCATGGGCAAGAAGGCTGGCGACGAGTTCACCATCGAGGTGACTTTCCCGGCTGACTACCACGCCGAAAACCTCAAGGGCAAGGCGGCCAAGTTTGCCTCCAAGCTGCACAAGGTTGAAGAGCAGATCCTGCCGGAGCTGTCCGAGGAGTTCGTCAAGCGTTTCGGTATCGAGAGCGGTGCCGTTGAAGAGCTCAAGGGCGAGGTTCGCAAGAACATGGAGCGCGAGCTCTCCCAGGCCCTGAAGAACGCCGTCAAGGAGCAGGTACTGAACGGTCTGGTCGACACCAATGCCATCGACCTGCCGAAGGCTGCCGTTGAGCAAGAGATCGACGCCATGCGCAAGCAGGCCCTGCAGCGCTTCGGCGGCTTCCAGGGTGGCAACGCCCCCGAGCTGCCGGCCGAGCTGTTCAAGGACCAGGCCGAGCGCCGCGTGCGCGTTGGTCTGCTGCTGGGTGAAGTGATCCGCACCAACGAGATCAAGGCTGACGACGCTCGCGTCGAGTCCATCATCGAGTCCATGGCCACCGCCTACGAAGATCCGAAGGAAGTGGTTGAGTACTACAAGCAGAACGAGCAGGCCCTGAACGGCGTGCGCAACCTGGCCATCGAAGATCAGGCGATCGACCTCATCCTCTCCAAGGCTCAGGTGACCGAGAAAGCGGTAAGCTTCGACGAGGTCATCAACAAGTCTGCTGCCGGTGCCTAAGAACATTTGACTTAAGGTCAAGAGTGTTACGTATAATGGCCCGTGTGTTACTCACTCGGGCCATTTTATTTTAGGGACAATGCCTTATGTTCAAAAACTATAACGATGTGACCGACTCCCCCAGCAATGCCCTGGTCCCCATCGTGGTTGAGCAGACCGCCAAGGGTGAGCGCTCCTACGATATTTACTCCCGTCTGCTCAAAGAGCGGGTGATCTTCCTGACCGGTCAGGTGGAAGATCAGATGGCCAATCTGGTGGTGGCACAGCTACTGTTCCTCGAGTCCGAGAATCCGGACAAGGACATCTACATCTATATCAACTCGCCGGGTGGCTCGGTGACTGCGGGCATGTCCATCTATGACACCATGCAGTTCATCAAGCCGGACGTGAGCACCGTCTGTATGGGTCAGGCCTGCTCCATGGGCGCCTTCCTGCTGGCCGGTGGTGCCAAGGGCAAGCGTTTCTGCCTGCCCAACGCCCGGGTGATGATTCACCAGCCCCTGGGCGGTTTCCAGGGCCAGGCGTCGGACATCCAGATCCACGCCCAGGAGATCCTCAAGATCAAGAACACCCTGAACGAGCGTCTGGCATTCCACACCGGTCAGGACATGGCCACCATCGAGCGCGATACCGACCGTGACAACTTCATGTCGGCCGAGCAGGCGGTAGCCTATGGTCTGGTCGATGGCGTGCTGACCCATCGCTCCTGAGCACTCGGGCGCGGCCTGTAGTACACTGACCATGAGAGTGCGCAACGACCGCGCCATCACGATAGAGGTTTCTTAATGACAGACAAACGCAAGGGTGAGGGCGAAAAGCTGCTCTATTGCTCTTTTTGCGGCAAGAGCCAGCATGAAGTGCGCAAGCTGATCGCGGGCCCTTCCGTCTATATTTGCGACGAGTGTGTCGAGCTGTGTAACGACATCATTCGCGAAGAGATCCGCGACATCTCTCCCAAACGGGAAGGTGCCGAGCTGCCGACCCCGCACAAGATTCGTGCCCATCTCGATGACTACGTCATCGGGCAGGAGCATGCCAAGAAGGTGCTGGCGGTGGCCGTCTACAACCACTACAAGCGTCTGCGCTCGAGCGGTGTCGATACCAACGGGGTTGAGCTGGGCAAGTCCAATATTCTGCTGATAGGTCCTACCGGTAGCGGTAAGACTCTGCTGGCCGAGACCCTGGCGCGCCTGCTGGATGTTCCCTTCACCATGGCCGATGCCACCACACTGACCGAAGCCGGTTATGTGGGGGAGGACGTGGAGAACATCATCCAGAAGCTGCTGCAAAAGTGCGACTACGACGTAGAGAAGGCCCAACGCGGCATCGTCTACATCGACGAGATCGACAAGATCTCCCGCAAGTCCGACAACCCCTCCATCACCCGCGACGTGTCCGGGGAAGGGGTGCAGCAGGCCCTGCTCAAGCTGATCGAGGGGACCATTGCTTCCGTGCCGCCCCAGGGTGGTCGCAAGCATCCGCAGCAGGAGTTCTTGCAGGTCGATACCTCCAAGATCCTGTTTATCTGTGGCGGTGCCTTCGCCGGTCTCGACAAGGTGATCGAGCAGCGCTCCGTCAAGGGCACCGGCATCGGTTTTGGCGCCGAGGTCAAATCCAAGGATGCCAAGGCAACCTTGAGCGAGACCTTTGCCAAGGTCGAGCCGGAGGATCTCATCAAGTACGGTCTCATCCCCGAGTTCATTGGTCGTCTGCCTGTGGTTGCGACCTTGAGCGAGCTCGACGAGGCTGCCCTGATCCAGATCCTGCAAGAGCCCAAGAATGCGCTGACCAAGCAGTATGCCGCCCTGTTCGATCTGGAAGGGGTGGAGCTGGAGTTCCGTGAGGATGCTCTGGTCGCCATTGCCAAGAAGGCGATGGAGCGCAAGACAGGTGCTCGTGGCCTGCGCTCCATCGTGGAGGCCGTCCTGCTCGATACCATGTATGACCTGCCTTCCCAGGAAGGGGTCAGCAAGGTGGTCATCGACGAGGGTGTCATCAAGGGAGATACACCGCCCCTGATGATCTACGAGCGTCCTGAAACCCAGGCCGCAGCCTCTGAGTAAGTGACTGTGTTTTAACCAAATGAAAGGGGCAAATCGCCCCTTTCATGCTTTTTGGCTCCTTATTCGTTGAATCCCCCCGATCTGCCCCCATATACTCACCCAAGCGCTAGCCAACGGTATAACAAGCCGAGAGGACATATATGAACCTAGAGCGTTCAGAACGCATCGAGATTCCCGTCCTGCCTCTTCGTGACGTGGTGGTTTATCCCCACATGGTCATTCCACTCTTCGTGGGGCGGGAAAAATCCATCCGGTGTCTGGAAGCGGCGATGGAGCACGACAAGAAAGTCCTGCTCATTGCCCAGAAAGATGCCTCCACAGATGATCCGACGGTCGAGGAGATGTTCTCGGTCGGTACTGTGGCCAACATACTCCAGATGCTCAAGCTGCCCGATGGCACCGTCAAGGTGCTGGTCGAGGGTGGCCAGCGGGCATGCCTGGAGCGGATGGTCGATGATCGGGCCTATTACGTAGGGGAGGCGAGCTACCTCACCTCCGAGGGACTCCCCGAGCGGGAGGCCGAAGTGCTGGTGCGCTCCGCCATCGGCCAGTTCGAAGGCTACATCAAGCTCAACAAGAAGATTCCGCCCGAGGTGCTCACCTCCATCGCAGCCATCGATGATGCGGCTCGCCTGGCCGATACCATGGCCGCCCACATGCCCCTCAAGCTCGAGGACAAGCAGAAGGTGCTGGAGTTTGCCTCCGTCGCCGAGCGTATCGAGTTCCTGATGGCCATGATGGAGTCCGAGATCGATCTGCTGCAGGTCGAGAAGCGCATCCGCTCTCGCGTCAAGAAGCAGATGGAGAAGAGCCAGCGGGAGTACTACCTCAACGAGCAGATGAAGGCGATTCAAAAAGAGCTTGGCGAGCTGGAAGACAGCCCCGACGAGTTCGAGGCCCTCAGCCGCAAGATCGATGAGTCCGGTATGCCGGAAGAGGCGCGTGAGAAGGCCCTCTCCGAGCTCTCCAAGCTCAAGATGATGTCGCCCATGTCGGCCGAGGCAACCGTGGTGCGCGGCTATATCGACTGGCTGGTGCAGGTGCCCTGGAAGGCGCGAACCAAGGTCAAGAAAGACATCGCCAAGGCCCAGGATATCCTCGATGCGGACCACTATGGCCTGGAGAAGGTCAAGGATCGCATCCTCGAGTACCTGGCGGTGCAGGCGCGGGTCAACAAGCTCAAGGGGCCCATCCTCTGCCTAGTTGGCCCCCCCGGTGTGGGCAAGACCTCGCTGGGTCAGTCGATTGCCAAGGCCACCGGCCGCAAGTATGTGCGTATGGCCCTCGGTGGCGTGCGTGACGAGGCCGAGATCCGTGGCCATCGCCGCACCTATATCGGCTCCATGCCCGGCAAGCTCATCCAGAAGATGGCGAAAGTGGGCGTCAAAAACCCCCTGTTCCTGCTCGACGAGATCGACAAGATGAGTTCGGACATGCGTGGT
The DNA here is from genome assembly GCF_000820105.1 of Aeromonas schubertii. GTDB lineage: Bacteria > Pseudomonadota > Gammaproteobacteria > Enterobacterales > Aeromonadaceae > Aeromonas > Aeromonas schubertii. The sequence continues at coordinate 20,388 of NZ_CDDB01000002.1, forward strand.
GATCCCGCCTCCGCCCTGCTCGAGGTCCTCGATCCGGAGCAGAACAACAGCTTCAGCGATCACTATCTGGAGGTGGACTACGACCTCTCTGATGTGATGTTTGTCGCCACCTCCAACTCCATGAACATCCCGGGCCCGCTGCTCGATCGGATGGAGGTGATCCGTCTGTCAGGCTACACCGAGGACGAGAAGCTCAACATCGCCAAGCAGCACCTGGTGGCCAAGCAGGTACAACGTAACGGCCTTAAAGAGAGCGAGATCACCCTCGAAGACTCTGCCATTCTCGGGGTGATCCGTTACTACACCCGCGAGGCCGGGGTGCGTAGCCTGGAGCGGGAAATCTCCAAGATCTGTCGCAAGGCGGTCAAGAAGATACTGCTCGACAAGAACATCAAGCATGTCACCGTGAACCAGGAGAACCTCAAGGAGTTTCTCGGGGTGCAGCGCTTTGACTACGGCAAGGCTGAAGAGCACAACCAGGTGGGTCAGGTGTGTGGCCTGGCCTGGACCGAGGTGGGGGGCGATCTGCTCACCATTGAGGCGACCTCAGTGCCCGGCAAGGGCAAGCTCACCTTTACCGGTTCGCTGGGAGATGTGATGCAGGAGTCCATCCAGGCCGCCATGACGGTGGTGCGTGCCCGTGCCGAGAAGCTGCGCATCAACGCCGACTTCTACGAGAAGCGGGATATCCACGTACACGTGCCGGAAGGGGCGACCCCCAAGGATGGTCCGAGTGCCGGTATCGCCATGTGTACCGCCCTGGTCTCCAGCCTCACCGGCAATCCGGTGCGTGCCGATGTGGCCATGACTGGCGAGATCACCCTGCGTGGCGAGGTGCTCCCTATCGGTGGCCTCAAGGAGAAGCTGCTGGCGGCTCACCGTGGTGGCATCAAGCGTGTGCTGATCCCCAAAGAGAACGAGCGCGATCTGGAAGAGATCCCGGCCAACGTCAAGGCCGATCTGGAAATCCATCCGGTACGCTGGATCGATCAGGTGCTGGAGCTGGCTCTGGCCGAAAATCCTCAGGGTTTTGAGGTCGTTTCTGACGTTAAAGCATGATGTACCGCAAATTTGGTGCATGAGGGCGGGGGAGAAGGCTTGCAAGGTCTCATTAAGGGCAGTAGCCTTGTCCCCCGACCGGGAACTCATGATGAGTCGCAAGGCGTGATGTGGCGCGGGTTTGCGCCAGATTGTCACTTGCAACTGATCAGGAGGCTTGTTATAAAAACCTCCACTTGTTGCGGCCAGGGAAATCAGCGCCGTAGCGATGTTCGATAAAAGGGGAAATAAGAGTGAATAAATCTCAACTGATTGACAAGATTGCCGATGGCGCTGATATCTCCAAGGCCGCTGCCGGTCGTGCGCTGGATGCCTTCATCGATGCCGTTACCGACTCTCTGAAAGAGGGTGACCAGGTTGCCTTGGTTGGTTTCGGTACCTTCGCCGTTCGTGAGCGTGCCGCTCGTTCTGGTCGCAACCCCCAGACTGGCGCCACCATCGAGATCGCTGCCGGTAAAGTCCCTGCCTTCAAAGCCGGCAAGGCCCTGAAAGACGCAGTCAACTAAGCCGCCTCGGCTTACTGTTCGATTCGTCGAACCGAAGATGTGAGAGGGCTTCCCTCATACTGATTGACCAAGGCGCATCGCATCCGGTGCGCCTTTTTATTGTTTTTGCCTGGAGCAACAGTAAAAACATGATGATGGATAAACTGCGCGAAGGGGCGCAGGGCAAGGTGGCCAAGATCATCTTGGGCCTGATCATCCTCTCCTTCGCATTGGCCGGTGTGGGCAGCTATCTGAACCGTCCCGCCAACACCGCCGTCGCCGCCGTCAACGGTAACGACATCTCCCCCCAGGCGCTGGAAAATGCCTATCGCAACGAGCGTGCCCGTCTCGAGGCCCAGATGGGCGAAGAGTTCAACCGCCTCGCCGAGAATCCCCAATACCTCAAGCAACTGCGTCGCAGCGTGCTGGATCGTCTGATCGATCAGGCGCTGGTCGATGCCAAGGCGCACGAGTTGGGGCTGCGGATCGGTGACGAGCAGATTAAGCAGGCGATCGTTGCCATGCCCGAATTCCAGAAGGACGGCAAGTTTGACAACGAGCGCTACCTGCAGCTCATTCGTCGGGCAGGCATGTCTCCCGAGATGTTCAGCGAGAGCATTCGCCAAGACATGGTTCGCCAGCAACTGGTGGGTGGACTGCTGGGGAGTGAATTTGTGCTCCCCGGTGAAGCCGCAACCCTCGACAAGCTCTATCAGCAGAGCCGCGATGTACGCCTGGTGCGTCTGCCTGCGCAGGCCTACCTGAATGATGTGCAGGTGAGTGACGAGGAGATCAAGCAATACTTCGACGCCAACCAGAGCCGCTTCATGAACGATGAGCGGGTCAAGGTGGACTACCTGCTGCTCGACGCCGCCAACCTGGCCCAGGGTATCCAGGTCAGCGATCAGGACGTGCGCGACTACTACGACCAGCATCAGGATCAGTTCCAGCGCAGCGAGCGTCGCCGTGTGGCGCATATTCTGATCCCCTTTGGCAAGGATGAGGCCGCGGCCCTGAAGAAGGCTGAGGACGATCTGGCAGCCCTCAAGGGCGGTGGCGATTTTGCCGAGCTGGCCAAGCGTGACTCTTCCGATACCTTCTCTGCCAAGAAGGGAGGAGAGCTGGACTGGTTTACCAAGGGCGTGATGGATCCGGCCTTCGAGAAGGCGGCCTTCGAGCTTGCCAAGGTGGGTGATCTCTCCGCCGTGGTGAAGAGCCCGTTTGGCTTCCACATCATCAAGCTGACCGGTGTCGAGCCCGCCACTGTGCGTCCGTTTGACGAGGTTCAGTCCGAGACCAAGGATCGCCTGCAAAAGGAGAAGGCCCGTGAGCGCTACTTCGCCGAGCAGCAGAAACTGGCTGACGCCAGCTTCGAGAATCCCGATTCTCTGGATGCGGCCGCCAAGGCGGTGGGTCTGAAGGTCATCTCCAGCGACTACTTCACCCAGGGCAGTGCTCCGGCTCCCCTCAACGATGGCAAAGTGATCTCCGCCGCCTTCTCCGAGATGCTGCGTGAAGAGAACACCAACTCCGACGTCATCGAGATTGGTGATGGCAAGGCGCTGGTGCTGCACGTGATGGACTACAAGGCCAAGGCGGCCAAGCCGCTGGATGAGGTCCGTGATCTGGTGGTGGCTGCCATCAAGCGCAGCAAGGCCAGTGAAGTGGCTCGCAGCAAGGGTCAGGAGCTGATGGCCAAGTTCCAGTCCGGCGCCGCCGGCGAGAAGGACCTGCAAGCCCTCGGTCTCAAGCTTGAGAGCGAGAAGGGCGTTACCCGCTTTGCCCAGGGGCTGGATCAGAGCCTGGTTGCCGAGATCTTCCGCATGCCGCACCCGGCCAAGGACAAGCCCACAGTCGAGTTGATTGCCCAGAGCAACGGGGATCAGGTGATCGTCGCCCTGGATGCGATTCAGGTGCCCGAGAAGGCTTCTCAGATGGCTGAACTCATCAAGGGGCAACTGGGGCAGGTGAAGGCTCAGGCCGATTACAAGGCGCTGCTCGACAGCCTGCGCAAGGCGGCCAAGATCGAGTATTTCGCCAATCAGGAGGCGGTCGTCGAATAAGCGATGACCCATGAAAAAAACCCGCCATTGTTGGCGGGTTTTTTTATGCACTTTATATTCATAACTCAGAGAGAGGGGAAGTACCCTGAAGCCCTCAGGCAAGGCAAGGGGCCTTGCCTGAGGGGGTCACGCCTCGCTATCGTCAGGGCGCTGCTCATGCTCGGCAACTCGTTGATCCCACCGCTCTTTTGCTTTTGCTTGGGCACGTTGCTCGAACTCCTGGCGCATCTGCGCCACCTCTTCACGAATCGACTCTTCCATAAGAGGACTCCTACGCCAAGTGAAATGAGCCCAAACCGTACCATCGTTTTATGAACATAAAATGAATGAAATGAGGAGAAGACTCATATGGCTGGTATCAAAAGGGGAAGCAGATGCTTCCCCTCTGAAGTCATTGGGCCGTGAGGTAGATCTCGCGGCTGTAGACCACGTCCTGCGGGTTCTGATAGGGGTAGCCCTTGACGAAGGGTTTGAGCAGACGGGATTTGACCGAGAAGTAGATGGGGGCGATGGGGGCCTCCTTGTCGATCAGGGCCTCTGCCTCCTGATAGAGACGGGTACGCTCGGCGGCGTCCATGGAGTCATGGGCCTTGGCCAGCAGGGCATCATACTCGGTGCTCTTCCATTGACCGCTGTTGGCACTGCTGGAGCTGCTCATGATATCGAGGAAGGTGGAGGCGTCGTTATAGTCTCCGTTCCAGCCATAGCGGCTGACGTTGAAGTCCCCCTCGTTGAGGGTGGAGACCATGGTCTTCCACTCCATGTTGTTGAGCACCGCATTGACGCCAAGGTTCTGCTTCCACATGGAGGCCACCGCCAGGGCGATGCGCTTGTGCCCCTCGTTGGTGTTGTAGAGGATGTCGACACTCAGCGGCTTGCCCGGGCCATAGCCGGCCTCGGTGAGCAGTGCTTTGGCCTTCTCGATGCGCGCTGCCTTGGTCATCAGCTGGCTCTCGGGCTTCTTGAGCTCGAAACCATCGACGATGGGGGGGGTGAAGCTGTAGGCGGCGATCTGCCCCTGGCCCAGGATCTTGTCGGTGATCACCTCACGGTCGATGGCCAGAGACAGGGCACGGCGTACCCGCACATCGTCAAACGGTTTGCGCTTGGTATTGAAGACGTAGTAGTAGCTGGCGAGGATGGGCACATTGACCAGCTCGCCGGGGCTCTCCTGCTTGATCTTGCGATACTGCTCGAGGGGGTAGGTGGTGTAGTGCAGTTCACCGGAGCGGTAGCGGTTATAGCCGGCCGTCTCGGAGGCGATCTCCAGATAGAGCACCTTGTTGATCACCGTCTTGGCGTTATTCCAGTAGCTGGGGTTGCGCTCGGCGATGAGCCGCTCGTTGGGGGTCCACTCCTTGAGCACATAGGCGCCGTTGGAGACGATGTTGCCCGGTTTGACCCACTCCTGGCCGAACTTCTCTATGGTGGCCTTGTGGGCCGGGAAGGTGGTGTAGTGGGCCAGGGTCTTGAGGAAGAAGGAGGTGGGGCTCTTGAGGGTCACCTGCAGGGTGTGCTCATCGAGTGCCTTGACCCCGAGCTCGGAGGGCGGCAACTTGCCTTGCAGCACATCACCGGCATTCTTGAGCCCCATCAGCTCGATAAACCAGGAGTACTGAGAGGCGGTCTTGGGGTCGGCGGCACGCTGCCAGCCATAGACGTAGTCGGCGGCGGTGACCGGATCACCGTTGGACCATTTGGCCTCGGGCCTGAGCTTGAAGGTGTAGACGGTGCCGCTCTGATCCACCTCGTAGCTCACCGCACCGGCCGGTACCAGCTTACCTTCCCCATCGAGGCTGAAGAGGCCTTCGAAGAGATCGTTGACGATCTCGCTGCCGGCACTCTCTTCCACCAGTTGTGGGTCGATTGAGGCTGGCTCTGTATTGATGTTGCGAACAAATACCTGTTGTTCGGCGGGGAGGAGGCGGGTGCCGGGCGGTACTTCTGCCGCCAGGGCGGGGAGGGAGAACAGCGCAGCCAGGGAGGCCGCGATCAGGGTCTTCTTCATGAATATGTCCTTGTTATGTTTGCTTCCGAGCAATCGGCAGTGTGCGTGAAGCCGTCTCCCGAGACAAGGCGGTGATATAAACTCGCAGCAAAAATAAAGTCCCCCGACACTGCCGTGGACTCCCGCAGGCAGAGCGGATCGGGGCGGGAGAAGGGGGGAAACAAAGGGGCCGGATGGGAGGGATTCAGGCGAGTTAATTCGCTGCAAAAAGCAAAAAAAGGCGTTACATTCGGTTACATAGCGCTGTCACCCAAGAACAGCGATTTTTTTGCTCTGTTTTGCAAACGTTTTCAACGCCAACGGTTCACGTTAAGGACATACGATGAAAAACATGGTCACGCTCGGTGAATTTATCGTCAAGAAGCAAGCCGAGTACCCCAGCGCCACCGGTGAGCTCAGCTCCTTGCTCAGCTCCATCCGACTCGCAGCCAAGGTGGTCAACCGGGAGATCAACAAGGCGGGCCTGGCCGATATTATCGGCTCGGTAGGGGCCGAAAACGTACAGGGAGAGGTACAGCAAAAGCTCGATGTCTATGCCAATGAGCGCTTCAAGGCGGCCCTCGAGGCCCGCGGTGAGGTATGCGGCATGGCCTCGGAAGAGGAAGAGGATTTCGTTGCCTTCGACTCGGCGCTGGCCAAGAATTCCAAGTACGTGGTGCTGATTGACCCCCTTGACGGCTCTTCCAACATCGATGTCAACGTCTCGGTCGGCACTATCTTCTCCATCTATCGCAGGGTGAGCCCTGCCGGCTCCCCGGTGGTGCTGGAGGACTTTCTGCAGCCGGGTCATCGTCAGGTCGCGGCCGGTTACGTGGTCTATGGCTCCTCGACCATGCTGGTCTACAGCACGGGCTACGGGGTCAACGGCTTCACCTATGACCCCTCCATCGGCTGCTTCTGCCTCTCTCACGAGAATCTGCGTATTCCCCAGGAGGGGAAGATCTACTCCATCAACGAGGGCAACTACATCAAGTTCCCGGATGGGGTGAAGAAGTACCTTAAATATTGCCAGGAGCTCGACGAGGCGACCCATCGTCCCTATACCGCTCGCTATATCGGCTCCCTGGTATCGGATTTTCACCGCAATCTGCTCAAGGGCGGCATCTACATCTATCCGTCCGGCACCAATGCCCCCAAGGGGAAACTGCGCCTGCTCTATGAGTGCAATCCGTTGGCATTCCTGATTGAGCAGGCCGGCGGCAAGGCTTCCGATGGCTTTCGCCGTATCCTCGACATCGAGCCCACTGCCCTGCACCAGCGCACCCCTTACTTCATCGGCTCTACCAAGATGGTGGAGCGGGCCGAAGCCTTTATGCGGGAGTTCTCCTCCCATGAAGAGCCCAAGGGCTAAGCGGTGGAGTGAACAACGAGCAAGAGGGAGGCGTCAGCCTCCCTCGTGTGATCAGGGCAGCGCTCAATGTCGGCGTCGGTGCAAATAGAGCCCCAAGTGGGTGCAGGTGGCCCCGAGTATGCCGCCAGCCGCCACCTCGAGCACCCTCGCCATGACCACCGCCTCACTGCCCCGAAAGGCCTCTATGCTCAGTGCAATCAGCAGGCAGCGGCTGGCAAAGGCAAGGCCATAGGGGCGCATCGCCAGGGTGAGCGGGATCAATATGCTGCCCAGGGTGGCCACATAGTGGGCCGGATGCAGCGACACCAGCGCCAGTCCCACACCGCCTCCGGCCATGGCACCCAGGATCCTGGCCTTGAGCTTGCGGTAGATCTCCCCTGTCTCCATCATGCTGACGCTCATGGCCGACCAGATGATCCATTGCCCGTGGGGAGGGCGATGATAGCCGACCCACAGCGAGCAGATCAGCACGGCGCCCCCGAGACCTACGCAGGGATAGAGGATATCGGCCATGGGCCTGGCGACCTGTTTGGTGTCAATCGGCTTGCCGGTCGATAGCAGCAGAAAGGGGCCTGCCAGGGGCAGGATCAAGAGCGCCAGGGAGAGGGGGGCCGGCGAATCCGGACCATAGGCGATGTAGAGGGCCGGAATAAACACCCAGCTGGCCAGAGTGCGCCAGGCTTCACCATAACATGAGAGTGCGCTGCAGAGCATGGCCAGGAGCGTGGTAAAGAGGGCAAATAGCCAGGGGTGGGGCAGGAGATACTGAAGCGTCGCGAGTGTCGCGGCGATGAGCAGCAGATGCATCAGCATGCCCCGACGTCCCCGGCCAAGGGCTCGCTCACCCCGCTGTAGCGCCGCACACACCAGCAGCATGGCGACGCCCTCCCGGCCCGGAGCGATGAGATAACAGGCTCCGGCAGGGAGCAGCGCCATGGCCATGCTCATCAGCTCCTGGCGGTGAGTTGGCCCAGGCATCATGGCTGGGCGTCGAGCATCTCGGCCACCGTCATGATGCGGGCAATTCGAGAGAGGCTGGCGATCGCGTGGCGGTGCTGCGCGGGATCTGCGGCGGCGCAGGCATCCTCAAGCAGGGTGATCTCATAGTCCCTGTCATGGGCATCGCGCACCGCCGATTGAATGGCCCATTCGGTGCTGACGCCGCAGATCCAGAGGTGGGTGATGTGATTGGCCCTGAGGGCCGCCTCCAGGGATGTCCCATAAAAGGGGCTCACTCTGGGTTTGGTCAGCACCAGATCTGTGTCTCGCACCTCCAGTGCGTCGTGAAATGCCGTACCGCTTGCGCCCAACATCAGGGCGCCAAGCAGATGTGCTTTACCGAAGATGGCTGAATGCTTGGGTTGGGCGTGGTAGTGGGGATCAAATCCGACCTTGATCAGAATGACCTTCCAGCCCTGCTGACGGGCGTAGGCCATGGCCTGGTTGGCATGCGAGATCGCCTGCTGCTCCTGACAGTGGCTGGCACAGCCTGCAATCTTGCCCTGAGGGTGGACAATATCGTTGATGAAATCGATGACCAGTAGGGCCTGATGGGAATCTTGTTGCATGAGATCACTCCTTGGTTGTGGATATCAGCATACGGTTTGCGAGCGATTTGAGAATCGACATATAGTGAACGTCATGTAAGAAAATCTGACAGATCGCAAGCCATGTCCCTTCCACCGCTGAAAACCCTTCCCGTATTTGTAAGTATTTGTCGTCATCTAAGCATCAGTCAGGCGGCCGATGAGCTCTGCCTCACCCACTCGGCCGTCAGTCAGAGCCTCAAGAGTCTGGAGACTTTTCTGGGCTGCCGGCTACTGGAGCGAAACACCCGCGGCATGCAGCTCACCGAGCCCGGTCGCCATTTTCTGATGGCCGTGGAGGAGGGGTTGGGGGCGATAGGGTCGGCGACCCAGAGGATCATGAGCAGGGTAGAGGGGGAGGTGAGGCTCAACCTGGCGCCGACCCTGGCCCTGCGCTGGTTGATCCCGCGCATGCCGGCCTTGCAGGCGGCGCTGCCTGATGTGGGGCTGCAGCTTGGTACCTACCGCCGGGATGAGCTGACGGGTCGCCGTGCCGGGTTGGATATGGCGCTGGTGAGCGCAGAGCCTAACCCCTTCGATCGCTACCCTCACTACCCCTTGTGTCCCGACCGGCTGATCCTGGTGGCGGCGCGGGGCACCCGGAGCGAGCCACTCGGGCAACTGCTTGGCCATACCCCCTGCATCGGTGTGCAAGACCCATTGAGAGAGCCTGACTGGCCGACCTGGCTTGCCGCTAACGGTCAGGCACAGCGTGACCCCGAGTTGATGTTCAAGAGCTCACCACTGGCGATCCAGGCGGCCATCGCCGGCCTGGGCCTGCTGGTGACTCATCACCTGTTTGTGATCGAAGAGCTGCAGGCCGGCCTGCTCGTCAAGCTGGGAGAGTCGGTGGTGGCCGCAGAGTACCGGCTGGTGGCGCTGGCTCCCGGCGGTATTAGCGAGCCGGCACGGCGGGTGATCCAGTGGCTGCAGCAAGAGGCAGCGGCCCTGGAGTGCCGCTGGGCAGAAGAGGAGGGCGTGTGAGCATCACCCACACGCCACTGTGATTCACAGGGCCGGCAGCAATCCTGCCGAGACGCCCAGTTGTACCACGACGATAAGACCCCCCAGGGTGGCGGCGCCGGCCAATGCCAGAGTGCCGCCGGGGGCGCGGTAGGCATTCGGGGTCGCGACCTTGCGCGCCTGCCAGGCCAGGGCTACCGGCAGCAGCACCGCAAGGATTGCGAGCGCAATGGCGGCGTAGCCGAGTGCCATGATGAAACCCTGGGGAAAATAGAGGGCAAACAGCAGGGGCGGCATAAAGGTGATGAGGCCGGTCTGGGCTCGACCCTGCCAGTTATCCTTGCGACGGGTCACCTTGGCCATGAAGTCGAACAGCCCCAGGGTCACACCAAGGAAGGAGGTGGCGAGCGCCAGATCCGCAAACAGATGCATGGCCTGGCTAAAGGCGCTCCAGTCGATCTCCTGACCGATGCGGGCGAGCAGGCCGTCGAGGGCGCCACCGCTGGCGAGCAAATTCTGCTGACCGAGCAGGCCGAGGATGGCCACCTGCCAGAGCACATAGAGGATGAGGGGCAGGGCCGAGCCCCACACAAACACCCGGCGCAGACGGCGCGGATCCCGACCCAGATAGAGCATCACGCTCGGGATGGAGCCGTGAAAGCCGAACGAGGTGAAGATAACCGGCAGGCCCGCCAGCAAGAGTCCCTGCTCAAGGGGCATGGCCAGCAGATGTTGTCCCTCGGCACGGGGCAGGAGCAGGGTCAACACACCCACCATGATCACTAACTTGGTCGCAAACATCAGGCGGTTGAGGTAGTCAACCGAGCGGGTACCCACGCACACCATACCCCCGAAGAGCAGGGTAAAGAGCCAGGCGGCCTGGGTCTGTCCCAGCGCCATGCCCTGTTCCCCCAAGGCCTGGGCCAGCAGGGCACTGCCGCCGCTGATGTAGGCCGCCGCCAGCGAGTAAAACAGCATCAACACACAGAAGGCGGCCAGCCGCTTGCCCCAGGGGCCGAGCAGATGATCCGCCAGCTGATGCAGATGAGAGTGGCCAGTGACAAGGCTCGCCTCGACCTGCAGCATGGCGGTGTAGGCCATCAGGGCCCAGAGGATCACCATGAGCAGCAGGGTGGCGGGGCCGCCGAGGGAGGAGGCAGCCAGGGGCAGGGCCAGCATGCCGGCGCCTATGGTGGTGCCGGCGATGAGCAGGGTACAACCGAGGGTTCTGGATCGCATGAATTCGTTTCCGTAAAGCTATTTATACAAAAGATTCGGGATGGAATGGATGCCGCCACCAGCCTTTGGCTGGTGGCTAGAGATATCGGTTGTCAATGAGGAGTGACATAGCATAACCCGCTGTAATTGAGGGTTGCCACTGTAAACAAGGGGAGGGGCAGTGGCAAGCAAAAGGGAGGGCTTTGTTCACATTTCTGGCCAGAAAGCGGAAAGAAAAGATGACGCCGGCCGGGCCGGCGTCCGGATCAGCGCCTGTGCAGGCTACGGCTGACCGCGTGAATGCCGCAGGGGTAGTGGCCCCCGATGGCGGCGATGGCCAACTGCAGGGCCTTGGCGGCGATCTCGTCGTGGCGTTGGGGGAGGGAGTGGATGGCGCAGGGCAAGAAATCGAGCAGTCGATCGTCACCGAAGGTGGCCATGGCCAGGCTCTGCATGTCGATCCCCTGCTCCAGCAGATAGTCGAGCACCCCCTCCATCAAGACGTAGGAGGTGGTGATCAGCGCCGCCGGCAGGGTACCGCTCTGTCGGTGTAGTCCGGCCAGCAGGCGATACCCCTCGGCGCGATCGAAATGGGCGCCGGCGCACTCCCACACCCGGGCCGAATGCCCCTCCAGGGCCTGCACAAAGCCCTCGCGGCGCTCCTCGCTGATGGTGAGACCCGGCATGGCGGTGATCAGGGCGATACTGGCCAGATCCGGGCTCAGCAGGGCCCGGGTGAGGGCCTCGGAGGCCTCGCGGTTTTCACTGGCCACCGAGACGAAGTGTTCGGGATCCATCACCCGATCGATGGCGATGATGCGGGCCCCCTCGCGCTGGCGATCCTGATACCAGGTCTCCTCCGGGGGCAGGCAGCTGGCCACCAGGAGGGCATCCACGTGGCGGGCAAGCAGCATCTTGGCCAGCTCGCGCTCGGTATCGGGCTCATCTTCCGAGCAGACGATAAGCAGCTGATACCCCTGGGCGCGGGCACCCTGCTCGAGGCGTTTGGCCAGCTTGGCGTAGCTGGCGTTTTCCAGATCGGGCAGGATGAAGCCCAGGGTCCTGGTCTGTCCGCCGCGCAGGGAGGCGGCGCGGCTGTCGGGTTGATAGTGGTGGGCCGCCACCACGGCCATCACCTTGTCGCGGGTAGCCTGGCTGATGCGGTACTGCTCGGCCTTGCCATTGATCACATAGCTCGCCGTGGTACGGGATACCCCCGCCAGCGCGGCTATCTCTTCGAGTTTCATCGTCTTATCTCACTTGGCGCCGTGATCACGAAAATTGTGCGCCCGATCATACCATTGGAATCTTGTTCCTGGCGCGGGCTTGAATAAATCGCTGAAACGATTCAGTCTTCAGGTTAAGTGAAACGATTCAGCTTGTCAGCATCCCAAGCCAAAAAGAGCGGGGATGGCCCCACGGCTCTCACCCTGCGGTGGTTGGTGCCGAGGCGAAGCGAGTCGACCGGCGTTCCCAAGCCGCCGGTACCGAAACATTGATATTGCATTGACTGGAGAGTGTTTATGTTGACCCTGGCACCCGATGAGATCCTGTTGGACCAGCGCGCCGCAAGCAAGGACGAGGCGATCGCCCTGTTGGCGTCACGGCTCGAGGCTGCGGCCCTGGTAGAGCCCGGTTACCTGGTCGGCATGCAGGCCAGAGAGGCCCAGCACGCCACCTATCTGGGTAACGGCATCGCCATTCCCCACGGCACCACCGAGACCCGCCACCTGGTGCGCCAGACCGGGGTGCGCGTGGCCCAGTTCCCGCAAGGGGTGGAGTGGGACGAGGGGCACAAGGCCTATCTCGTCATCGCCATCGCCGCCAAGTCCGACGAGCATCTGGGGATCTTGCGCCAGCTCACCCGGGTGCTGGGGGATGAGGCCGCCACCGAGCGCCTTCGAACCACCCGGGATGTGACCGAGATCATCCGGGTGCTCTCGGGGGAGGGTGACCCGCTGGTAACCGGGGCGACAGGCCGGACTGACGGTCAGCGGGAGCTGGCTGCCCTGGCACACTTCCCGGCCCTGAGCCTCGATGAGTTGCTGCTGGGGGCCGGTGCGCGCGCCAAGTCCCTCGGCTGGCTCGACACTCAGGCCCTGGCCACTTTGCTGGGGGCCGCTCCCCTGCATCTGGGGCAGGGGGTATGGCTGGCCCGCACCGCCGCTGGGCAGGCCGGATGGCTGTTGGCCACCCCGGCCCAGCCACTGGTGACCCATGGCCACGAGGTCAACGCCCTGCTGCTGCTCTGCGCCAATGGCCGGGGGCATGAGGCGGAACTGGGCCGGCTGGTGGAGCTGACAGGTGCTGGCCGCCTCGGCGAGCTGGCCCGGCACGGGCTGACCCTGCTGCAGGGCGAGGCTGCCCCGGTCGCCTCCCAGAGCGACGGCCACAGGGCCACCTTCACCATCGTCAACCCCCACGGCCTGCACGCCCGTCCCGGCGCCATGCTGGTCAAGGTGGCCAAGGAGTATGAGGCAGAGATCCGCGTTGCCAACCTCGACGGCAGCGGCGAGGAGGTCAACGCCAAGAGTCTGATGAAGGTGATAGGTCTCGGGGTCAAGTGTGGCCATCGCCTGGCATTTCGCGCCGAGGGGACCGATGCCGGGGCCGCCCTCGAGGGGCTTGGCGAGGCCATCGCCGCCGGTCTGGGTGAAGGGGCCGGAGCATGAAGATAGCGACCATCACCCTCAACCCGGCCCTCGATCTGACCGCTCGTCTGGACGAGCTCTGCGTGGGGGAGGTTAACCTCGCCGCTCAGGCCTCCCTGCGCCCTGCCGGCAAGGGGATCAACGTGGCCATGGTGCTCAAGGATCTCGGCGGCGAGGTGACCGTGACCGGCTGGCTCGGGGCGGGGAACCAGATCCCCTTCGCCGAGCTGTTTGGCCAGAAGGGGCTTACCGATGCCTTTGTTCGGGTGCCCGGCGAGACCCGGATCAACGTCAAGATTGCCGAGGGCTGTGGCCGGGTGACCGATCTCAATTTGCCGGGCCTGCAGATAGGCGAAGAGGCCCGGCAGGCGCTGCTGGTCACCCTGGACAGGCTTTGCCTCGATCACCACTGGTTTGTGCTGGCGGGAAGCCTGCCCAAGGGGATCGAGCCCGAATTTGCGCGCGAGCTGGTCGCCCGTCTCAAGGCGCGCGGCAAGCAGGTGATCTTCGACTCGAGTGGCGCGGCCCTGCGTGCCGGCCTGGGTGGCTTGCCAACCCTGGTCAAGCCCAACCGGGAGGAGCTTGGCCAGTGGGCCGGTCACCCCATCGAGAGCGATCAGGAACAACAGGCCTGCGCCAACACCCTGCTGGCCCAAGGGGTCGACCATGTGGTGGTCTCCGACGGCAGCCGAGGCCTGCTCTGGTTTGGCCGGGAAGGGGTGCTGCGTGCGGTGCCGCCACGCATGGAGGTGGTCAGTACGGTCGGTGCCGGGGACTCCCTGGTGGCCGGCCTGGTCTATGGCCTGGCCAGCGGATTGCCCAGAGAGGAGACGATTCGCCTGGCCACCGCCGCCTCGGCCCTGGCGGTGAGCCAGGTGGCCGTTGGATTTGACGGGCGCGAGCAGCTCGCGCCCCTGATGGAACGCGTTGTCGTTACACAACTGATGACTCAAGGAGATGCCCAATGAAAGCATTGATAGTCACGGCTTGCCCCGCGGGCATTGCCACCGGTTTTCTCGCCGCGCGCCGCCTCGAGCAGGTAGCCAGGGCGCAGGGGTGGGAGGTCAAGGCCGAGGCCAGAGGCCATGATCCGCTGTTGAGCGAGGCCGAGATCGCCGCCGCCGAGCTGGTGGTGGTGGCCGCCAGTGGTGAGGCGGATCTCGCCCGCTTCGAGGGCAAGCGCCTCTATCGGGGTGAGATAGAGCAAGCCATACAGGCGCCCCAGGCCCTGCTGGAGGCGGCGATCCGTGAGGCCAGCCCCTATGCCCATGTGGCCAGTCCCAAAGCCCGGAGCGAAGTGGCCGCCAGCGGACGCATAGTGGCGGTGACCGCCTGCCCGACCGGGGTGGCGCACACCTTTATGTCGGCCGAGGCCCTCGAAACCATGGCTCCGCAGCTTGGTTACGAGATCCGAGTCGAGACCCAGGGCTCGGTCGGTGCGCAAAATGCCCTGACGGCGGAGGAGATCGCCGCCGCGGATCTGGTGCTGCTGGCCACCGATATCGAGGTGGAGATGTCCCGTTTCGATGGCAAGCGGGTCTATCGCACCAGCACAGGGGCGGCCCTCAAGAAGACCCGCGCCCAACTTGAAAAGGGGTGGAGCGAGGCCAAGGTCTATCGCCACAGCGGGGGGCTGAGCGAGCCCAGGAAGGCGGAGAAGGCCGGGCCCTACAAGCACCTGCTGACCGGGGTCTCCTTCATGCTTCCCATGGTGGTGGCCGGTGGCCTCATCATCGCGTTGTCGTTCGTGTTTGGCATCGAGGCGTTCAAGGTGGAAGGCACCCTGGCCGCGGCCCTGATGCAGATCGGTGGCGCCTCGGCCTTTGCCCTGATGATCCCTGTGCTGGCGGGTTATATCGCCTACTCCATCGCCGACAGACCGGGTCTGGCACCCGGCATGATAGGGGGCATGTTGGCCAGCGCCCTTGGCGCCGGTTTCCTCGGTGGCATAGTTGCGGGTTTTCTCGCCGGTTACAGCGCCAAGTACTTGAGTGACAAGGTGCGCCTGCCGGTGACCCTGGAGGCGCTCAAGCCCATCCTCATCATCCCGCTGGTGGCGAGCCTGTTCACGGGGCTGGTGATGATCTACGTGGTGGGTGGCCCGGTCGCCGGCATCATGAGTGCCATGACCGAGTTTTTGAACAACATGGGGTCGGCCAACGCCGTGCTGCTGGGTGTCATTATCGGGGCCATGATGTGCTTCGACATGGGCGGCCCGGTCAACAAGGCGGCCTACGCCTTTGGGGTCGGTCTGCTCGCCTCCAAGACCTATGCGCCCATGGCGGCCGTGATGGCTGCCGGCATGGTGCCGGCACTGGGGATGGGGATCGCCACCTTCCTCGCCCGCAAGAAATTCATCAAGGCGGAGCAAGAGGCGGGCAAGGCCTCCTTCGTGCTGGGTCTGTGCTTTATCTCCGAGGGGGCCATTCCGTTTGCCGCCAAGGATCCCATGCGCGTCATCCCCGCCTGCATGGCCGGTGGTGCCCTGACCGGTGCCCTCTCCATGCTGTTCGGTTGCGAGTTGATGGCGCCCCACGGCGGCCTGTTCGTGCTCTTTATCCCGGGCGCCATCAGCCATGTATTGCCCTACATGCTGGCCATTGCCGCAGGCTCGGCGCTGACCGGTGTCAGCTATGCCATGCTCAAGCGCAGCGAGCAGCCGACGGCCAGCCTTGCGACCGCCTAATCAATCCCCTGATGCAAGCGGCCCTCGGGCCGCTTTTTTATTGGCGTGAACGGGAACCCAGGGTCGCTTAAAAATCCCATCCATCCGGAGTCGGCGGCTCCTGACCGCTCTCGACGGCCTTGCGTCTGGCGGCCTCGACCCGGCGTTTGCGGTCCCGGCACAGACGCAGCACCTCCTGTTGCTCGGAGGCGGACATCTTCTGCCAGTTAAAGCGCTCCTCGCGGCTGCGATAGCACCCCTTGCAGTAGCCACGGTTATTGGCCTCACAGACGCCAATACAGGGGCTCTGCAGAGGAAAGAATTCGAGCTGCTCCATGATGGCTCCCGTCAATCCCTGCTCATGTTATAACCCAGGGGCGGTCACTTGTAACTTATTGATAACCCCCTGCAAAAAAAGGTGCTTTACGGCTCTTGGCGGGTTTGCTTTGTGACCGGCTTTTTGGCATCTTGCCGTCCATCAGTGGCTTGGTGTTGTATGAGGACCTAATGAAGATGCGCTCCGGTTGGTGGTTGGCCATTCCCCTGGCTCTTGGGGGGTGTGCCGGCTCGGGGGAGGCCCCGAAGAAAGCGGTGAAGCCCACGGCAGAGAGCTGCTTTGTGGATTGCAACCAGGAAGAGAACCTGGGGCGGCAGTATCTCGACGGCAGCTTGCCCGGTGAGCTGAATCACGTGACCCGGGTCAACAGCAAGCAGGCTCGCAATTTTCGCATGTTCGGTCCCCAGAGCCAGCTGGTGGTGGACAGATCCAAACGCATGGCGAGCCGCTACGGGGATCTCTACTACAAGCTCAACCGCTGGATAGCGGCCGGTGGCGATCCTGCGGCCTTACCAGGCTACGGCATCTCGCTGGCACAGATGGGGGGCGCCGATCGTCAGGGGAACATCCTCTTCACCGGCTATTTCTCCCCGGTGCTCGAGGTTCGGCGCCAGAAAGGGGGAGAGTTCAAGTACCCCCTCTACGCCATGCCCAACTGTGGCGGGCGTTGCCCGAGCCGGGCCCAGATCCATCAGGGCGCCCTGGCCAATCGTGGCCTGGAGCTCGGTTATAGCAAGTCCCTTATCGACAACTTCCTGATGGACGTGCAGGGGTCGGGATTTGTCCACTACGGGGAGTCGGATCAGCTGCAATATCTCGGCTATGCGGGCAAAAACGGCCATGGCTACGTCAGCATAGGTCGGGTGCTCATCGATCGGGGCGAGGTGGCCAAGGAGAAGATGTCCCTCAAGGCCATCAAGGAGTGGGCCGACAGCAAGTCTGAAGCCGAGGTCAAGGAGCTGGTGGAGAACAACCCCTCCTACGTCTTCTTCCAGCGCCGTCCCACCAACGATGTGATCGGTGCCGCCGGCATCCCTCTGCTCGGCATGGCGGCGGTGGCGGCCGATCGCCGCCTGCTCCCCATGGGCACTCCTATCCTTGCCGAGGTGCCCCTGCTCGATAAGGAGGGGAACTGGACCGGCCGCCATGAGTTGCGCCTGCTTATCGCCCTCGATACGGGCGGGGCGGTCAAGGGCGGACACCTGGATCTCTATCACGGCATGGGCGAGAAGGCCGGGCTGGATGCGGGCCACTACAAGCACTTCGGCCGGGTCTGGAAGCTGGGGTTGCACAGTGGCCCCACCGCCGCCCCCTGGGTCTATTGATGGTTGCAGGCTGCCCCCGGGCAGCCTTTTTTATGTCATCCTGACATCCAAAAGGAGGTGGTCATGAGACGATGGCTGTGGATGGTGTTGCTGCTGGCTCTTCCCCTGCACGCCGAGGTGATGGTGCGCGACATGTTCGATGCCCAGGGGGCGGCGCAGACCCTGCGCGAGCTCTATCCGGATCTGGGGGTGAGCCATCTGGGAAGCCAGCTGGTGGTGAGCGGCCCGGCGGCGCGTCTGGCCGAGGTGAAGGGGACGCTGGACACTCTCGACCGGCCGCCGGCCATGCTCAATGTGGCGTGGCGGGTGGTGGGGGAGACGCGCGATCAAGGGTGGC
>NZ_CDDB01000003.1 GCF_000820105.1 Aeromonas schubertii
CGAAGAGGGGCTCTTCTACTTTCACGAGTTTGAAGCCGGCAAGCACCGCATCATCTTTGCCGACGATGCCGCAGCGGTGACTGCCGGCCCGGCGCTCTTCTTTAACCTCGGCAACCGCTCGCTGGAGCAGGGCCCCTATGTGCGCCAGTTCCACTATCGGGAGGCGGTGCGTCCAAGCGATGTGGAGCTCAAAGACTACAGCTTCAAGACCCCGGCCTATGCCCTTAGCCACAAGAAGGCGGGCAGCGAGCTCGACCATCAACGGGATACCTACCAGCACTTCGACTATCCGGGGCGCTTCAAAGAGGACCCGAGTGGCAAGGCCTTCGTCCAACACCGCCTCGATGCCCTGCGCAATGACGCAGTCAGCGGTAGCGGCAAGTCCAACAGTGCCGCGCTGCTGCCGGGGCAGTTCTTCTCGCTCACCGAGCACCCGAACGCCAGCCTGAACTGCGACTGGCAGATAGTGCACATCAGCCACACCGGCGAGCAGCCCCAGGCCCTGGAAGAGGAGGGGGGCAGCGGCCCGACCGTCTATCACAACGAGTTTGGGGTGGTGAAGGCGAGCACCACCTGGCGCCCGCAGATCCCCCACAAGCCCATGGTGGACGGGCCGCACATCGCCACCGTGGTGGGCCCCGAGGGGGAAGAGATCTACTGCGACGAGCACGGCCGGGTCAAACTGCAATTCCCGTGGGACCGCTATGGCGAGAGCAACGATCAGAGCTCCTGCTGGGTGCGGGTGAGCCAGGGCTGGGCCGGCGGCCAGTACGGCATGATGGCCATCCCGCGCATCGGCCACGAGGTGATCGTGAGTTTTCTGGAAGGGGATCCGGACCAGCCGATTATCACCGGGCGTACCTATCACGCCACCAACCGGCCGCCGTACCCGCTTCCGGCCAACAAGACCCGCACCGTGCTGCGCACCGAGACCCACCAGGGTGAGGGCTTTAACGAGCTGCGTTTCGAAGACCAGGCGGGGCAGGAAGAGATCTATATCCACGGTCAGAAGGATCTCAACGCACTCATTGAAAACGACGTGGCCTGGCACATCAAACACGATGAGCATCGGGATATCGACAATGAGCGGGTGACCCGCATCAAGGCCAACGACCACCTGACGGTGGAGGGTGAGAAGCGCGACCAGATCAAGGCGGACTACTCGCTGACGGTCGATGCCAGCCTGCACCAGAAGCTGGGGCAGTCGCTGCTGGTGGAGGCGGGCTCCGAGGTACACATCAAGGTGGGGGAGAAGCTGGTACTGGAAGCAGGCTCTGAGATCACCCTCAAGGGGGGGGGCAGCTTTGTCAAAGTAGACCCGAGTGGTATCAAGCTGGTCGGTCCCGCTATCAACCTGAACGCAGGTGGCAGCGCGGGATCGGGCTCGGGGTGGGGGGGGAAAATGCCTATAGATCCAAAGAAATTGCAGGATATTGTTCTTCCCAGAGAAGGCGCTTTCCAAAAAAATGCGTTGCGCTTCACTGCAGAGCACGCGAATGTTTTGCTGGGGGATGTTTTTTGCGGAGAGATGTATCTGATTAAAGATGCACAAGATAACACTATATCCTCTGGTCGTATTGGTGAAGATGGTAAATTGCCTATTTATGTGCATGATGGTGACCCACAAGAAATGACACTTTATGTAGGTGAACTTACATGGGAAAACGAAGAGCTATCATGGGGGCTACCTATTTATGGTCAAGATGAAGTCAACGATGAGGATATTGATTGGAGTGAAGTTGATGATTTTTATTTTACAAAGTTGGAAGATGATGCTGATGGCTTGATTGATTTTTGGGGTAATGATGAGTCGATTAAAGGGGCCGAGTCATGAGTTTATGGATAACTTGTCACTATGATGGCAAAACAAAAACAGCTCAATATCAGAATGCCCAAGGTGAGTGCTTGTTACGGCAGGGCGGCACATTACCTTGGAGAACTAATAATCCAGGTAATCTTAGACCCAAGATGGTTAATGGAAAACCATCCCCGAAGAAGGTTAAGACCCATATCGGGTTTGCAAAAACGAAAAGTAATGGATATTTCCTAATATTCCCAACTTATGAAATCGGATTTTCTGAGTTAAAAGCTAATTTGCGCAGAATGCATGGTGATAAGACCGTAGAGATAGGGATTAAATCTTACGCACCAGCACATGAGAATAACACATCAAAATATATTTCTGACCTGGAGCGTTTGTCAGGTGTTTCTGGCGATCGCATAATTAACTCATTAAATGAGTCTGAGTTAAATAATGTGGCGCTTGCGATAGAGAAAATAGAGGGATATCATAACGAGCAAGAAACACGGAAAGAAATAAAAACCAAACTTAGCCAAATAACATTATCTGATGGAGTAAAACCAATCAGTGGGCAAGTTGTAAAATTAAAAAGTAATGGTAAAGAAAAAAAGCTTATCACAGATTCATATGGTAGACTTCCTGTTATACCACATCACATTTTTTCAAATGCAATAGAGCTCTATATTTCAGATATCAAGAATGGTGCGGAGAAAAAATTAATATCTATAGATCCTGTTGGACCAGCAAAAAATATATTGTCGATATTCAGTGGTGTTATAGCTAAAGCTAAAACTAGGCCTGTTGAACCTCCTCAAGGACAAATATTTCCAGAGCGTAAAAAGTTTCAATATACAATTAGATCTGGTGATTCTCTCTGGGCGCTAGCTGCGAAATTTAAAACTAGTGTGAGTGTCATATCAGAAACCAATGGTATAAAAGATCCTGCACGAATATATCCTGGTCAGAAAATTTGGATTTTACCTGAAGCAGAAACAGGGGCCGAAGTTAGAAAGGCTCCATCGGCCTTACCCAAAACACATAAAACTAACGCAATTACACAAATTAATACTGATGGCAGTCAAAAAAAATCCAAGCTAGTCGCAACTGTAAATGTAGAATCAACTCGAGATAGCAAGGGGAAGCCAATAGCCACAATCCCTGTTATGACAGAAGAGGCACCATGGATGCAGATTGCATTATCAGAGGCAAAAAAGTGGGCTGGGAAAGATGAAAGTATTATAACAAAAGATACAAATTATCATGTTTTAACAGGGCATAAATGGTTGAAGAGCTTGGTCGGAACAGAGAATGCGTGGTGCGCATCTTTTGTCAATTATTGTCTTCAACAAGTAGGCTATCCTAAATCAAAAAATTCATTTAGGGCTCGATCGTTTATAGAGGATGGAGTAAATTTCAAGAAAGTTGATACACCAGTGTATGGTTGCATTGCAAGTAATGGGAGTCATGCGACATTTGTTTACGGTGTCAATGATAAAGGCGCAATAATTGGGCTTGGTGGTAATCAAGGGAACACAATAAAATTTTCTCCATTTAATAAAATGAAATATTTCATCCCTGTCGCCTACTCGAAAATGTATGATAAATCAAAGACGGTGAGACTTAAAAAATATAGTGTCGATGACTTGAATAAAAACTTATCAATTAATCGCGCAACAGTGAAGAATGAAGGTACAAGATGATTAGATTAATTTTCGTTTTTCTGTTTATCTCTGCATCAATGCCAGCTTTTTCATATGAAAAATTGTGGGGGAGTGGAAATGATGTCTTTATGTTTTCATTCCTTGTTAATCAGAACGGTGATAATTTGGAACTGCTATCTGAAGGTAGATACAATAATAACGTCGAATTTAAAATTCATGATTATGTGCATAAATGTGAAACTGATGCAGAAATCTCATTGATTGATAGTTCTGTCGAATATAAAAATATCAACAATCTTTCAACGCTGTTGTTTGCCTACAAAATAGGCTGCGTAGGTGGGATCGAACCATATAATATCAAATATTTTGCTTTCCAAGATGGAAAGAAGTATGCGTTACGTGGAGAGGAAGCGATTATGACGCCAGAGGGAGTATTTGGCGGGGAAAATGGTCCGTCACCAAGCGTTAATTTAAAGAGGAAAAAGGAACTTATGGATTATATGCTTTCAAAATGGCGTATTTTTTCATTGCGAAAATATAAAGAATGATTGCATTGAACGTAATTCTGGGACACCCACCATTTTGATCGGGGCGTAGCTCGAAGCCGGCAAGCACCGGGTGGTGTTTGCCGACGACGCGGCAGTGAGGATTCTGGGATGAGGATTCTGAGAGGATTCTGGGACACCCACCATTTTGACAGAGGCATAATGGCCTGCTTGGCTTGAAGCATCACTGCCGAGGAACTCGCCATGACCATCGCCCGCTCACGTCAAATCAGCCTGCAGGATACGCCCTACTACCACGTGGTGAGCCGCTGTGTGCGGCGGGCCTTTCTGTGCGGGGAAGATGCTCATTCGGGCCAGAGTTACGAGCATCGACGCCTGTGGGTGGTTGACGAAATTCTGGGACACCCACCATTTTGACAGGGGCGTAGCGCTTTGCGGGAAAATGCTGAGAAATTCTGGGTCACCCACAATGGGAGCTCTGTGGAGGATTCTGGGACACCCATCATTTTGACAGGGGCGTAGCACTCTGCTGGACTTGCAGCATCACTGCCGAGGAACTCGCCATGACCATCGCCCGCTCACGTCAGATCAGCCTGCAGCAGAATGGTGGGTGTCCTTAAATCTTGCATGTTGAGGTATATTCTGGTCAGGCTGGTCGTGATTTAAAAGTACCATTGACAAATAGAGGCATTATCCCTTATCAACGTCGCGAAGATCTTGTTGATGCAATAGACGTTTTAAAAGAAGGTTATCATAATAGTTTTGGGAGAGACGAAAACAAAAGTACTATCCGCAAGCCGGCCGCTGAATGGAAAACATCAGCACAAGGGATCGCTTTTATCAAAGCTTGGGAAAGTACTGAAATCAAAGATGGTAAGCATATTCCCTATAATGATTCTAAAGGTTATTGTACTATTGGATATGGTCACTTGATCGAAAAGCAACGCTGTGAGGACATTTCTACCCCTAGTCACTTTGCACATGGGATAGATGAGGAAATGGCTCTTGGAATATTCAGAGATGATCTGGCTGAATTTGAGCTAGCAGTAGCCAGAGATGTAAAAATTGACCTGTCACAGAATGAATTTGATGCATTTGTTAGTCTGCTGTTCAATACAGGGGCTAATTTTCTTTCACCCATTATTGGCAAGGATCCTAAATTACGACAGAGTATAGTTAATAGGGATTATGAAGGAATGGCCAAAGAATTTCTTGATATTACCAATGGTGGTGAAAAGGGCCTAGTGAAACGGCGTAAAGCAGAAAATAATATTTTTTTAAACAATGTATATGATTCTACGCACTAGTATCTTAGAGGGTGACTCCATGAGGATTTATCTAGGCATAATTTTGAGCTTGTTTTTTTTTGTATCTGATAGTTATGCCAATGAGTATTTTTTTAAAAAAATTTCAAGTAAAAATAGCACGCCAGAGTCAATTGGTAATTTGACTTTATCTGAGAGTAAAAACATTGCACTACAGGAGGCGATGTTACATAGCAAGATTATATTGGATAGGGGGGTTCTTTCTATTCCTGGGATTTGTAAAGTGAATATGCGCTCTGATCTTCCTAAAAAAAGAGGGCAATCTGATTTAGATAGCATTCATCATGTAAGAGAAAGCGCTGGTGATAATGGAGAATACAAAGGAGTACAAGATGATGAAATTGACTTTATAACACGTTCTGAGCCATTGCTTGATGGAGGGAGTGAATGTGAGTTTCTGTACCGTTTTGCTATAAAAATTGGAAGTGATCTTATTTTCTATAATAATGGGTGGAATGTCATCTATACTTCCAACTCTAACAGTAAAGGCTTGCAAGAACCTATCTATGATAAAGAAAAATACAAAATTGGTGATATAATCTGTACTATCATTCGAGATAACGATGGTGATTATGAAAGAAACGATCGTTGTATATATAATGGCTCTCTAGATTCTGCATACCAGCAGTTTTATGTACATAGCTTAAATGACGGTAGCGGATGGGGCTCTCTCCTACCTAGTTATAAAGATGTGATCTCGCATTTTCGTAGTAAAAAAAATAATAAGTTTACAATTACACCTTCAAAAAATAATAATAAATCAGGTGAAATGTCTATAGCGTATACGATGCCGACAAAGAATTCTATTCAGTTGCTTAGTTCTATGGAGGGCGGAGAAACACAAGTTTATTTTGAAGAAAATAGTGGGTTGACAAAAATAGAAATAAATAGTTCACCAGATTGATATTAGCAAGATTCTGGCGAAGGTGAGGATTCTTGGACGCCCACCATTTTGACAGGGGCGTAGCGCTCTGCTGGACTTGAGGCCTCATTGCCGAGGAACTTGCCATGACTATCGCCCGCTCACGTGGAGGATTCTTGGACACCCATCATTTTGACAGGGGCGTAGCACTCTGCTGGACTTGCAGCATCACTGGCGAGGAACTCGCCATGACCATCGCCCGCTCACGTCAGATCAGCCTGCAGCAGAATGGTGGGTGTCCTTAAATCTTAAAAGCGATCTGGCGTTTGTGAACCGCCTCGCCGCCGAAGAGGGGCTCTTCTACTTCCACGAGTTTGATGAGTTCTGGGACACCCACCATTTTGACAGGGGCGTAGTGCTCTGCTTGTAGTGGCATGTAGTGGCATAGTGAATTTG
>NZ_CDDB01000004.1 GCF_000820105.1 Aeromonas schubertii
AGGAGCAATACCATGCCAACTCCGTGTTATATCAGCATCGAAGGCAAGACCCAGGGCAACATCACCGCTGGCGCCTTCACCTCCGAGTCCGTCGGTAACATCTTCGTGCAAGGCCACGAAGACGAGATGCTGGTTCAGGAATTCAACCACGTGGTGACCGTGCCGACCGATCCGCAATCCGGTCAGCCGGCTGGCCAGCGTGTGCACAAGCCCTTCAAGTTCACCGTCGCCCTGAACAAGGCCGTACCCCTGATGTACAACGCCCTGGCCTCTGGCGAGATGCTGCCGAAGGTGACCCTGAAGTGGTACCGCACCTCCGTCGAGGGCAAGCAGGAGCACTTCTTCTCTACCGTGCTGACCGATGCCACCATCGTCGACATCGACTGCCAGATGCCCCACTGCCAGGATCCGGCGAAGTCTGACTTCACCCAGCTGATCCAGGTCTCCCTGGCCTATCGCAAGATCGACTGGGAGCACACCGTGGCCGGTACCTCCGGTGCCGACGACTGGCGTGCCCCGATCGAAGCGTAATCGCTTCACCCTCATTGAGTTATTCCTTGCAGTAGCCTGGGCCGCCTTGGGCGGCCCGTGCAATTTCCCCGGTCTGGTGTGCCGGCCGGGGCTTTTCTGTTTTGCCATCGCCCCGTCTGGCCTGCCGGCGCCAGGGCGTCGCGATGGCAAAGCAGTAAAGGGATGCCCCTGAATGCAGAGACCGTCAGCCTGTCACCCGTTTCCCCCTATCTTCGTCTGCCCTGGATGCACCGGAGAGGGCGGTAGCGTGGCGAGCGGGCGGCGGCTCCCGTTTGCCCAATTGAGCCGGGGCGCGATGGCGCGCGCCGCGAGAAGATGAAGAGAGGAAGGCCATGGCGAATCAAACCGGATTGCAGTTCACGGTCAAGGTGGGGGCGCTGCCCCCCGAGACCTTTGCGGTGGCGGCCTTCCGGCATCAGGAGTCGCTCAGTGCCCCCTTCACCCTGAGGCTCGAGCTGGCCAGCCCCCAGCCGGACATCGACGTTGCCGCCGTGCTGGATCAGCCCTGCGAGCTGCTGGTGTGGTATGACGGTGAGCTGCAGCGGCGGGTGTGCGGGGTGGTGAGCGAGTTTGCCCAAGGGGACAGCGGCTTTCGCCGCACCCGATACAGTCTTGAGGTCAAACCGGCCCTGTGGCGGCTGGGCCTTCGCCAGAATTCGCGCATCTTCCAGGCGCAAAAACCTGACGAGATCATCAGCATCCTGCTGCAAGAGGCGGGGATCACCGACTACGCCTTCGCGCTGAAAAATGAGCATGCCCAGCGCGAATACTGCGTGCAATATCGCGAAAGCGATCTGGCGTTTGTGAACCGCCTCGCCGCCGAAGAGGGGCTCTTCTACTTTCACGAGTTTGAAGCCGGCAAGCACCGCATTATCTTTGCCGACGATGCCGCAGCGGTGACCCAAGGCCCCGAGCTCTTCTTTAACCTCGGCAACCGCTCGCTGGAGCAGGGCCCTTACGTGCGCCAGTTCCACTATCGGGAGGCGGTGCGTCCAAGCGATGTGGAGCTCAAAGACTACAGCTTCAAGACCCCGGCCTATGCCCTTAGCCACAAGAAGGCGGGCAGCGAGCTCGACCATCAACGGGATAGCTACCAGCACTTCGACTATCCGGGGCGCTTCAAAGAGGACCCGAGTGGCAAGGCCTTCGTCCAGCACCGGCTCGATGCCCTGCGCAATGACGCAGTCAGCGGTAGCGGCAAGTCCAACAGTGCCGCGCTGCTGCCAGGGCAGTTCTTCTCGCTCACCGAGCACCCGAACGCCAGCCTGAACTGCGACTGGCAAATCGTACGCATTCAGCACACCGGCGAGCAGCCCCAGGCCCTGGAAGAGGAGGGGGGCAGCGGCCCGACCGTCTATCACAACGAGTTTGCGGTGGTGAAGGCGAGCACCACCTGGCGCCCGCAGATCCCCCACAAGCCCATGGTGGACGGGCCGCACATCGCCACCGTGGTGGGCCCCGAGGGGGAAGAGATCTACTGCGACGAGCACGGCCGGGTCAAACTGCAATTCCCGTGGGACCGCTATGGCGAGAGCAACGATCAGAGCTCCTGCTGGGTGCGGGTGAGTCAGGGCTGGGCCGGCGGCCAGTACGGCATGATGGCCATCCCGCGTATCGGCCACGAGGTGATCGTGAGTTTCCTGGAAGGGGATCCGGACCAGCCGATTATCACCGGGCGTACCTATCACGCCACCAACCGGCCGCCGTACCCGCTTCCGGCCAACAAGACCCGCACCGTGCTGCGCACCGAGACTCACCAGGGCGAGGGCTTCAACGAGCTGCGTTTCGAAGACCAGGCGGGGCAGGAAGAGATTTATATCCACGGTCAGAAGGATCTCAACGCACTCATTGAAAACGACGTGGCCTGGCACATCAAAAACGACGAGTACCGCGACATCGACAATGAGCGGGTGACCCGCATCAAGGCCAATGACCACCTGACGGTGGAGGGTGAGAAGCGCGACCAGATCAAGGCCGACTACTCACTGACGGTCGATGCCAGCCTGCACCAGAAGCTGGGGCAGAGCTGGCTCACCCAGGTCGGACAGGAGATGCATGTCAAAAGCGGCGCCAAGGTGGTATTGGAGGCAGGGTCTGAAATCACCGTCAAGGTGGGCGGCTGTTTTATCAAGGTCGATGCCGGTGGTGTCACCCTGGTGGGGCCCACCATCAAGATGAACTCTGGCGGCAGCCCGGGCTCTGGCAGCGGTTGGGGAGGCAAGGCTCCAGGCCTGCCCAAGGGGGTGGCAAAACCCGATGCACCACCGGCCCAGATAGAGGGGCCTGTATCCACAAAGAGCATGGACTCTCTGGCGCCCTTGTCGGTAACTGCCTCTCCTTCAGACAAGGCTGTGGCAAAGAAGCCGCCGACTCAGGTGATGGGGGGCAACGATTCCATTACCTCTGGCAATACGGCAAGCACGGTCTCCAATCAGGCTGCCGTCAGCGTGGATCGTTGGAAGATTCCCCCCGCGGGAGCCGGGTTACCCTTGCCCATCAACACCTCCGGCCCTGTCGAGAAGAAAGTGGTCGCCGTCTCTTATTTGCCCGTCGCCCAGGCATTGAATGATGCCGGCGAGACCTTTATGACCGGGTCTATGTTAGATAACGGCATGTTATCTCGTCGCGATGATAAATTAATGTTCAGCATTGCCCGGAACACGCTCGTCGATGACAGTGTTGTTTATACGTTGGAATTGGCTCATCAGAGAGAGAGGCCTGGCGCCGGGATCAGAAACCATGCGGAGTATGCTTATTGGGCCCCCCAAGGCGGGTTCGTTGATATACCTCTTCATCCGGAAAATGGCGAGCCTCACTATGTTTTTACTCCTGATTTTTCAGGGTGTTGCATTGTGGTAGACAGGCTTGATGAGAGCACGCTCAGGGTCAGGCACGTAGAGGGTGGTAAAGAGAAGGCACAATATAATGACCTGCCCGCTGCAGATGTCGGAGAGGGCATGGTGGGGTGCATGCTGTACGATGATTACGGCATACACGACGGGAAGGAAAACCGATGTGGTTTTGCCTATATGGTCTATAGGGAAAGCCAGTGGGTCATAAAGTGGCAGTCTAATGTTGGTACTCTGAAGTTGGTGAATAAGAAGACCGGTGGTTATTTCTCGAAAACTAAAGAGTCTGAATATGCCCTTGTCTCGATCCCTCCCGAGGTTTTCGCCTCAGGTGCCCGTGACGTCAATGTCTGAATAGCCCAAAGAAGGGAGACATGAAGGGCGCAGACCGCTCAGGCGATGATGCGATTGTAGTCGGCTCGTTGCAGGCCCCGCTGCCCGTTCGCCTCTCTTTTCACTCAGTATGGATTTTCCCATGATACACCGTGCTTTATGGTTGGCGCTGACGAGCGGTTTGCTCGCCGCCTGTACATCCACCTCCTCCCTCACCGACGCCAAACTGGCGCAAGCGGCGACTCAAGGCGATGGGCGGGCTCAGTATGAGCTGGCCACTCGCCTCGCAGCCAAACCCGATTACCCGGAAGCCATGAGATGGATGAAGCGCGCCGCCGATGGCGGTGAGCTTGGCGCCGATAAGGGGACACGAGCCAAGGCCTCCTTGCAGGTGGGGGAGTGGTATCAGGCCGGGCTCGGTGAGCCAAAGGATCCGGCCAAGGCTCAACTGTGGTGGCGCAAGGCTTCCCGCCTCGGCAGTGGCATCGCCGATTACCGCCTTGGGGTGGCCTGTCAGGCAAGCCACGGGGGCAAGGTGGTCGCAGCTTGTATCGATGACTTCGAATCGGCGGCCGAACGCGGCAACGCCGACGCCCAGCTGGTGCTGGCCGCTTGGTATGGGAGTAAACCAGAGCAAGGGGAAGAGGCGGTCGAGTGGTTTGAGAAAGCCGCCAAACAGGGTAACAAGGACGCCCAGTATGAGCTGGCTCGTCGCTATGAAACGGGCAATGGCATCCTCAAGAGCCGTGCAGAGGCCGAGCGTTGGTATGTCCGAGCCGCGGCTCAGAAACAGCCACAGGCCCTGCTCTGGATGGGGCGGGAATCCAGTGGTGAGGAGTCACTGCACTATTACCAGCAAGCGGCCCATGAAGGGGTCGCCGAGGCACAACTCTGGCTCGCCATGGCCTATCTCACCGGTGATCGGCTCGAGCGTGATGAAGAGATGGGTCGCTACTGGCTAGAGCGCGCCGCCCAGAGCGGCTCCCATGAGGCTCAATATCAGCTCAGCCTGCAGCAAGGGGATGCCGATGAGCGAGAGCGCTACCTGATCCTGGCGGCTCAAGGGGGGCTCCCCAAGGCGCAGCTGGCGCTGGGAAAACTCTATCGGGAGCAGGGTAAACAGACTCAGGCCAGAGCATGGTTTGCCAGGGCTGCGGATCAGGGCGATGAACGGGGACGCCTGGCCTATGCCGAGATGTTGCGATGGGGTCTGGGTGGGGAACATGACTACCCCGCCGCTTACCGGGAGTATCGTCTGGCTGCCATGCAGGGAAATCGCATGGCCCAATATCGGATGGGGGCCATGCGTGAAGAGGGGTTGGGTGGGCCGAAGAATCGCCTGCATGCCTATGCATGGTTCTCACTGGCGGCGACCGATGGCATGGAAGAGGCGATCAAGGCGCGCGATGAGCTGGAGTCGGGGATGAAGCCCGACGAGGTGAAGCAAGCCCAGCGGTTAGCCCAGCACTGGTTTGGTAAACAACAGAAAGGATAGAGTGGGGCAGCCGAATGGCTGCCTCCTCATTTTTGGATACTTGTCGGCGCAGATCGAGGCTTTGACGGCTCGAGTTACCCTTGTTGATTCATCTCAAACTAACAGATTGAAATGAGTGCCAATTTATTTCTTTATTAGTGACTCATGGTTTTTATTTTTTATTTTATTACTTTTCCAGGCCACGTTTTGTACATACCTGTCAGATCTGACAGGTGACATTTCTGGCGGCGGCAGGTTTTGTCGCAATGTGTTGTTTTGATAATTGATTATAACGGAAGTCTAATTTCACCCCTTGATTTCCCACTCTGATTGATTATTTCCTCTTTTGTCATTGCTTGTACAATAATGAGGCTGTGCAGAATATACTTGTTTGTTTTTAAAGGCTTTTTTGTTTGGTTGTTATTGAGTCCAACATCTGATTGACCCGGTGAATCAATCATGTATATCATTCTGCGCAAATTGGCCGTCGAGCCACTAAAAAAGATTTGGTCAAAGAACCAAGTTACTAATCGGGTTGTTAATAAATACGGTTTTATTGTGCTTTGAGTAATTAGAGCCTGCGCTCAAATTGCTCAGGGCATGCCGTTGCAGGTCGCTACCGGTAGTGCCGGTAATATGGCAATGTCAAACTGTCAGATGTGGCAGGTTGCATATTGTCTGGCGACCTTACACTTCAGGCCTGCGTTGGCCTCTACATGGTATATGAGCATGGGAAAAGGAACTGATGGCGTAAGCGTTGCGCCCAAAGAGCGGATTAACATCAAATATGTACCTGCCACGGGTGGGCAGCAGGCGGAGATCGAGCTGCCTCTGACCATGATGGTGGTCGGTAACATGAAAGGACGCACCGAAGAGACGCCGATCGAAGAGCGTCAGACTGTCTCCATCGACAAAAATAACTTCTCTTCCGTCATGAAAGAGTCGGGGCTGGAGCTGAGCTTCAGCGTGCCGAATCGCCTGGAAGAAGGCAGCCAGGATGACCTTCCGGTCAAGCTGAGCTTTGCCTCCATGGCTGATTTTGCGCCCGATAGCGTGGCCGAGCAGGTTCCCGAGCTGCGCAAGCTGCTCGAGCTGCGTGAGGCACTGGTCGCCCTCAAGGGGCCCCTGGGTAACATCCCCGCCTTCCGCAATCGTTTGCAGGATCTGCTTTCCAGCGAAGAAGCCCGTGATCAGCTGCTCAAAGAGCTGGATCTGGTTAAGCCTGCCGAGTGATCGGCCTGACTGAAGAGAGTTGAATATGTCTGTGGTTGAAGAACAAGTACAAGCCGGTGTCGCCGGCACTTCGGGGTCCCTGCTCGATGAGATCATGGCGCAGGCCCGCATCACTCCGGTCGATGAAGGGTACAGTGTTGCCAAGCAGGGTATCGCCGCCCTGGTGGCCAATATCCTGGATAGCGGCAATGCGGCCGAGCCGGTCAACAAGGCCCTGGTCGACAGCATGATCGTCGAGCTGGACAAGAAGCTCAGCAAGCAGATGGACGTGATCCTGCACGCCAAAGAGCTGCAGGAGCTGGAGTCCACCTGGCGTTCCCTGAAGCTGCTGGTCGACCGCACCGATTTCCGTGAAAACATCAAGATCCAGGTGCTGCACGCCACCAAGGAAGAGCTGCTGGAAGACTTCGAGTTCGCACCCGAGATTACCCAGTCCGGCTTTTACAAGCACGTCTACTCCACCGGTTATGGCCAGTTTGGTGGTCAACCCATCGGCGCCGTCATCGGTGACTATGCGATGACCCAGAGCTCACCCGATATCAAGCTGATGCAGTACGTGAGTGCCGTGGGTGCCATGGCCCATGCCCCCTTCATCTCATCGGTGGCTCCCACCTTCTTCGGGGTCGACAGCTTTACCGATCTGCCTTCCATCAAGGATCTCAAGTCGGTCTTCGAAGGCCCGGCCTATACCAAGTGGCGCTCCCTGCGTGAGTCGGAAGATGCCCGTTATCTGGGGCTGACCGCTCCCCGTTTCCTGGCGCGCCTGCCCTACGATCCGGTTGAGAACCCCATCAAGACCTTCAACTACAAGGAAGACATCAGCGGCGACCACGATCACTATCTGTGGGGCAACACCGCCTACCTGATGGGGACCGCCCTCAACGACAGCTTTGCCAAGTATCGCTGGTGCCCGAATATCATCGGTCCCCAGAGCGGTGGTGCCATCACCGACCTGCCCGTACACGTCTACGAGGCCATGGGTCAGCTGCAGGCCAAGATCCCGACCGAGGTGCTCATCACCGATCGTCGTGAATACGAGATGGCCGAAGAGGGGTTTATCACCCTGACCATGCGCAAAGACAGCGACAACGCCGCCTTCTTCTCCGCCAATTCGGTGCAAAAACCGAAGATCTACCCGAACACCAAGGAAGGCAAAGAGGCCGAGACCAACTACAAACTCGGTACCCAACTGCCCTACATGTTCATCATCAACCGCCTGGCCCACTACATCAAAGTGTTGCAGCGCGAGCAGATCGGCTCCTGGAAAGAGCGTCAGGATCTCGAGCGCGAGCTCAATGGCTGGATCAAGCAGTACGTGGCCGATCAGGAGAACCCGCCGGCAGACGTGCGCAGCCGCCGTCCCCTGCGTGCCGCCCAGATCAAGGTGCTGGATGTCGAGGGTGAGCCGGGCTGGTATCAGGTTGCCATGTCCGTGCGCCCGCACTTCAAGTACATGGGCGCCAGCTTCGAGCTCTCTCTGGTAGGCCGTCTGGACAAGGAATAAGGTCTCATGCCGTCTCTCTCATCCTGGGATAGAGGGAGTGCGGCAAGCCTGTTCGAACGCATTCGTGGGGAGGGGGCCAACCCCTCTTCACGAAGCGATGTCGAGATCCTGATTGAGTCGGTCAAGCGTCAACTCGATAGCGTACTGAACACCCGACCCGGCGGATGCCGCAGCGCACCCGATTTGGGGGTCATCGATTTCAACGATGCCACCCAGGGGGGCGCCGACATTCACGGTCGGATCCGTGAAGCCATACGGCAGTGTATTCGCCGCTATGAGCCTCGCATCGTACACGTCGATGTGCGCTCGCCAGACCATCAGGCCAGCCCTCTTGAGATGTCCTTTCAAGTGACGGCTCATGTACGGCTGGAGGAGATAGAGCAGGTGACCGCCTTCAATATCCATATGGACAGCCACCGCCACTATCGAATGGTGTGATGATCTATGCCACTGGAACACTTTTTCAGGGATGAATTGTCTTACTTGCGCCTGCAGGGGCGCGAGTTTGCCCATGCTCATCCCGAGCTGACCCGCTTTCTCTCCGAGCAGACCACGGATCCCGATGTGGAGCGTCTGCTGGAGGGGTTCGCCTTTCTGACCGGGAGTCTGCGGGCCAAGATCGAAGACGAGTTTCCAGAGCTGACCCACGGTCTGCTCGGTATGCTCTGGCCCAATTACCTGAGGCCGGTGCCGAGCATGACCATCATGCAGTTTTCTGTCATTCCCGGTGCCATCAACCAGCCCGCGCTGGTCGAGCGTGGCTGTCAGCTCGACAGCCTGCCGCAGGATGACGTGGTATGCCACTTCCAGACCTGTCACGATGCCTGGGTCTATCCGGCCGATATTCGCGAGACTCGTGCCCAGAGCGGCAACGATCTCTCGACCATCACCCTGGATATCGCCCTCCATGGGCCCCTGACCCTGGCCGAGTTGCAGCTGGACAAGCTCTGCTTCCATCTGGGGGGAGACAGCTATACCGCCTATGAGCTCTATTACTGGCTGTGCGGCCAGCTCTCCCATATCGAGTTGGAGATCGATGGCAAGCGCTTCCGGCAGGAGGCCTCGGCCCTCAAGGCCATCGGTTTCGAGCGGGAGGATGCCCTGCTGCCCTATCCGGGCAACGTCTACTCCGGGTATCGCATCTTGCAGGAGTTTTTCTGCTTCCCCGAAAGCTTCCTCTTTTTCAACCTCTCCGGTGCCCAGTGGCCCAATCAGCCGCTGCCGGTGAGCGATTTTCGTCTGAGTTTCTGTTTCGACAGGCCCCTGCCTGCCGAGCTGAAGATCCGCCCGGACTCCTTCATGATCAACTGTGTGCCGGCGATCAACCTCTTCTCCCACGACAGCGAACCCATCAGTCTGGATGGGCGCCAGACCGAGTATCCCCTCAAGGCAAGCTATCGCCAGGCAGACAGCTTCGAGATCTTCTCGGTCGATCGGGTCGAGGGCTGGGTCGAGGGTAATCTGGGCCGTTCCCGTGGCATGGTGCGGGAGTACCAGCCTTTCGAGAGTTTCCAGCATCAGATTGAGCGGGCCAGAGGGCGTGAGGCCCTCTACTACCGGGTTCGGGTTCGCGAGGCGGTGAGCGGTGATGGTTTCGATCACTCACTGGCATTTGTGCGGGGGGATGAGACCGAGGTGCTCGAGCTCGACGAGTCGGTGTCGGTGACCCTGACCTGTACCAATCGCTCCAAGGCATCCCAACTCAGGGTGGGGAGCATCTGTGTGCCGACCGGGAGCTCCCCCTCGTTTGCCACTTTCCGCAATCTGACCAGGCCGACCCGTCCCCTGCGCCCCGCGCTGGATGGCAGCCTGCACTGGACCCTTATCTCCAACCTCTCCCTCAACTATGTCTCGTTGCTGCGTCGGGATGCGCTGGTGCAGATCCTGCGTACCTACGATTTTCCGGCGCTCCATGACAAGCAGGCCGAGCTGGCCTCGCGCAAGCGCCTGGCCGGTATCGAGAACATAGAGACCCGGCCGGTCGATCGCCTGGTGCGCGGCATGCCGGTGCGGGGGCTGAAGTCAGAGCTCTTGATGCGTCAGAGCGCCTTCGGCAGCGAAGGGGAACTCTATCTCTTCGGTACCGTGCTGGCTCACTTCTTCTCCCTCTATGCGAGCGTGAATGCCTTTCACCTGCTGGAGGTGGTCAACCTCGATAACAAGGAGCGCTACCGATGGCCGGTACAGATTGGTCAGCACTCCATGATGTGATCGAGGCCGACGAGGCCCCCCGCTTCAACTTCTTCCAGCTGGTCGAGCTCATCAGTCGACTCGAGCAGGTGGATCAGGAGGGGGGGCTCGACTATCTGCCCGCCGAGGAGAGGATCCGCTTCAAGGCGACCGCCTCCCTGGGGTTCCCCACCAGCGATGTGCTCGGGGTCAGTCGGGATCGGGAGGGTCGCCATCAGCTGGAGGTCGCCTTCCTCGGCCTGCACGGCAGCCAGTCCCCCATGCCCGGTTATTACCTCGACGATCTGGCCTGGGAGTATGCCCAGGGGGAGCCCAAACTCGGTCTCTTCCTCGACTTTTTTCATCACCGCCTGCTCACCCTGCTCCACAGGGTGTGGCGCAAATACCGCTACCACGTTCGCTTTCAGGACGAGGGGGAGGATGGCTTCTCTCGCCTGATGTTTGCGCTGGTGGGGCTTGGCAACCAGGTGGTGCGCGAGAGCCTGCCGGTCAACCGGGCCAAGATGCTCTCCTATGCCGGGATGCTGGCCAGCCCCAGCCGCTCTCCCGAAGTGGTGGCCGGTCTGGTCTCCCACTGTTTTGACCTGGAGCAGGTCGAGGTACAAGCGTGGCAGCCGCGCAAGGTGCCTATCCATCCGGACCAGCAGAACCGTCTGGGCAGTGCCAACAGCACGCTCGGGGGTGATCTGGTGATAGGGGCGCGGGTCAACGATTGTGCCGGCAAGTTTTTACTGCGCCTCAACGATCTCGGCTTCGAGCAGTTTCTGAGCTTTCTTCCCAACGGAGAACACTTTCAGCCTCTGGTGCGGTTTGTCTCCTTCATCCTGCGCGATCAGCTCGCCTGGGATCTGCGCCTGGGCTTCGGCCCCGAGCAGGCTCGCGGGCTCTGCCTGGGTGAGGAGCAGAGTGGCCGACTCGGCTGGAGCAGTTTTCTGGGTCAGCCTCCGAGTGACCCCTTTGTGACCATATGCGTGCAGGAGTAACCGTGAACGCCTTTAACCAAGCCCTCTCCCTGGTGGTGCTCAACAGCGAGCAGCTCGAGGGAGGAACCCGGGTCCAGTACCAGTTTGATCAGGACGGGGGCACTCTCGGCGCCTCCGAACTGGACGACTGGCAGCTTAGAGACCGCCTGGGGGCCGTGTTGCCGGCCCATGCCCGTATCGAGTTGCACGACGGCCACTACTGTCTGTGCGACCTGAGCGGCCAGACCTTCATCAATGGCGCGACCGCCCCCATCGGGCGTGGTCGCAAGGTGCATCTGCAGCAGGGGGACGAGGTGGTCGTCGGCCCCTATCGGCTGCGGGTTTATCTGGGGGCGGTGCAGGCCGACCCCAGCATAGAGCAGGTGCTCGGCAACCGTCCTGCCGAGGAGCTTGATGACTGGCTCGCCAGCGATGCCCCCTCGGTGACCGATGAGCCGGTCAGCCGTGAGAACGACCCCCTCTGGGCCCTCGAGCAGGCCCATGCAGCCGCCATTCATCCGACGGCGCAGCGGGATGAGCCATCCCTCTATACCGCCCCGTTCAATGCCCATTTCACATCAGAGGACACCATGGATCAGGAATTTATCGATATGCCCCACATCGACAGCCGTCACGCCCCCTTCCCGGGGCTGGACGAGCAGGATCATGTTGCCCTGACCCCCCTGATGCGTGGGCTCGGGCTGCATCTGCATACCCGGGATACCCAACAGGCTCACGACATGCTCGAGGAGATGGGCAAGACCCTGCGTACCATGGTGGAGGGGCTGCTGGCCCTGCAACAGGAGCAGGCCGCCCTGGCGGACAAGCACCTGCGTCCCATCGAGGATAACCCCCTGCGCCTGGGTCTCGACTACGAGGCTACCCTGCCGCTGCTCTTCGCCGATGGCAAGAGCCCGGTCCATCTGGCGGCCCCGGCCGCGGTGGCCGAGGTGCTGCGCAACGTGCGCATTCACCATCTTGCCAACCAGCAGGCGATCGCCACCGCCCTCGGCTCCATCTTGCAGGCCTTCTCCCCCGAGGCGTTGCTGGGCCGCTTCGAGCACTACCGCCGCAGCGGCGAGGCGACCGATGAGGGGTGGGCCTGGGAGATGTACCAGCACTACTACCGGGAGCTCACGTCGGTGCGCCAGCAGGGTTTCGACAAGCTGTTCCATCAGGTCTATGCCCAGGCCTATGACCGGGCCGTGCGTGAAGAGCAGGGGCTGATCTGATGATGCGCTCCCTGCTCCTTGGCTCACTGCTGATGCTGCTGGCCGGTTGTACCACCATGGGGAAGATGGCCGACGTCGCCATGAATCCGGACATTCAGGTGGGCAGTCATGATGACCAGCCCTCGACCCTGGGATTGAGCCTGCTGGCCGAGCCGGATGTGAACCCTAACGAGAGCGGGGAGGCCGCGCCCATCGAGTTTCAGGTGGTGGTGCTGGCAGAGGATTCGAAGCTGCTTGCAACCGACTATGACCAGGTGACCGAGGATATCGAGAAGGCCCTGGGCAAGAACTATCTGGAGCACCAGGACTACACCCTGTTGCCGGGCCAGTTTAAATACTTGCCGCCGGTCAAGCTCGATGAGAAGACCCGCTACATCGGGGTGATCGCCCGCTATGCCGACCCCGACAGCGCCGAGTGGCGCAAGGTGATCAAGGTCAAGAGCAAGGGGCGGGCCTACCAGATCCTGGTGCACCTGCGCCTGGATGAAGTCGAACTGAAAAAAGAAGAAGAATAACCATGTCGAGCAGAAATCGGGTTATCTGGCGTGAGGGGCTCTTTATCAAGCCCCAGCACTTCCAGCAACAACAGCGGCATGCAGACTATCTGCTGCATGCGCGCTTAAGCGCCCTCGGCGACTACCTGTACGGGGTCCAGTCGCTCCTCATCAACGAGGAGTATCTCAACTTCGGACGGATCGCCCTGGTCTCAGCCAGTGGCGTCATGCCCGATGGCACCGTGTTCCATATTCCCGGCGATGATCTCCTGCCGACTCCGCTGGAGATCACCGATGCCTCGGTGGCCAATCAGAAGGTCTATCTGGCACTGCCTCTGTCGGTGAGCGGTGTCAACGAGGTGAGCGAGCAGGGTCAGCAGATCGCCACCCGGCTGCAGGCCCATCGCCACGACATCCGGGATCTCCACAGCGAGGGGGGCGATGTAACCTCTCTCGAGGTGGGGCGGGTGAGCCTGCGTCTCATGCTGGAGCGTGAAGACCGCAGTGCCTACGCCTCCCTCGCCATCGCCCGTATTCTCGACAAGCGGCCGGACGGCGGGCTGGTGCTCGATCCCAACTTTATGCCCTGCAGCATCAGCGTGGCCGCGATCCCTACTCTCAAGCGGTTCCTCGGCGAGTCGGCGGGTCTGGTGGCCGAACGCGCCCGCAGCCTCTCCCAGCGCATTGCCGCCCCCGGCCAACAAGGGGTGGCCGATGTGGCCGAATTTATGATGTTGCAGCTTCTCAACCGGGCCCAGCCCCAGCTGTCGCACCTGGCTCGTCTCGGTACCCTCCATCCGGAGCGGTTGCACGAGGCCCTGGTGCAACTGTGTGGCGAGTTGATGACCTTCACCGACGAGTCGCGCCTGCCCCCCGAATTCCCCGCCTATCGTCACGACGATCAGCAAGTGAGTTTCGAGCCCGTCATGCAGGCCCTGCGCCAGGCGCTGAGTACAGTGCTCTCGCCGCGCGCCGTCTCCATCCAGCTGCGCAAGCACCAGTATGGGGTCATGGTGGCCGTGGTCGGGGAGAGCGAGCTGATGCAAAGCGCCGACTTCGTGCTGGCGGTGCGGGCCCGCATGCCCCAGGAGCAGCTGCGCAAACAGCTGTTGCAGCAGACCAAGATCGCCTCCAGCGACAAGATCCGGGAGCTCATCAGCCTGCAACTGCCGGGGATCCCCCTGCTGCCGCTGCCGGTGGCGCCGCGTCAGCTGCCCTATCACGCCGGTTACAGCTACTTCCAACTCGACCGGCAGAGTCCGGCCTGGCAGATGCTGGCCCAGGGCAACACCCTGGCCTTTCACATCGCCGGCGATTTTCCCGAGCTCGACATGCAGCTCTGGGCCATCCGCAGCCAATGACGAGGTGAACGATGACGAGCGACATCATCAAGAACGAGCAACTGAGCGATCTGCTCTACGACCATGCCGAGCAGATCGACATGGATTCCGACTACTGGTTTCGTCTGCGTGGCCACAGCATCAATCCCATGATCGACGCGGCCACTCCGCTGCTCGGTATGGTGCAGCGGGTGCGCCAGCTGTCGACTCACGACCGGGTCGGTGAGCTCTACCACAGGGTTGTCACCGAGATTCAGGCCATCGAGCAGGAGCTGGTGGCACACGGTTACGAGAATGGCGTGGTCCTCTCGTTTCGCTACATCCTCTGCACCTTTATCGACGAGGCGGTGATGGGGCGGGAGTGGGGCAGTCAGAGCGAGTGGTCGGAGCACTCC
Organism: Aeromonas schubertii; assembly: GCF_000820105.1. GTDB lineage: Bacteria > Pseudomonadota > Gammaproteobacteria > Enterobacterales > Aeromonadaceae > Aeromonas > Aeromonas schubertii. Next base: position 14,538 of record NZ_CDDB01000004.1, read on the forward strand.
TTGCTGACCCGCTTTCACAACGAGACCTGGGGCGGGGAGAAGGTCTTCGTCCTGCTTGCCAAGCTGCAGGAGGAGCCGAGCCGTTACCGGGACATCCTCGAGTTCATCTACCTGTGCCTGTGCCTCGGCTTCGAGGGCCGCTATCGGGTGATGAGCAACGGTCGGGAGGAGTTTGAGCGCGTGGTGCGTCAGCTTCAGCGCACCCTCTATCCGGAACAGACCCGGGCGCCGACCGTCTTTCACCTGGATCTGGGGCGTCAGCCCTCGCACTACCGCCTGAGCCGCCAGCTCTCCCTGCGCACCCTGTCCATCGTGACGGCGCTGGCGCTGGCCTTCATCTTCGGCCTCTATCACTACCAACTGGATAACCAGACCCAGGACCTGCTGCGTCAACTGGGCGAATTATTAAAATAAGAGGAGAGCACGCCTTGATTCGAATCGAACTGCCGGTATTGGTTGAACGACTCAACCCCATCTGCCGCCACATGCTGGAAGAGGCCGCCGCCCTCTGTGTGAACCACCAGGGGGCCGAGATCCGCATCGAGCATCTGTTGCTGCGCATGATGGATACCCCCCTCTCCGACGTCCGCCAGATCTTCAAACGAGCCGACGTGGAGCTCGACGAGCTGCGCGCTCTGCTGCAACCCAACCAGGCCGAGCGAGGGTTCGATCAGGGGTATCCCTCCTTCTCACCCCTGCTGGTTGAGTGGTTGCAAGACAGCTGGTTGCTCGCCTCTGCCGAACTGCAACACGGCAAGTTGCGCAGTGGCGTCATGCTGCTGGTGCTGCTGATGACACCGACGCGCTACCTGTCTGCCTCTGTGGTCCGCCTGCTGGCCAAGGTGAACCGCGAGCTGGTGCGCCAGCAGTTCGATGAGTGGGTACGCGAGTCTGCCGAGACCGAGGTCAGCGGCGGTGCCCAGAGCGGTGACGGTGCCCCCGTCGCCACCGATGCGACCCTGTTGGGACGCTTCACCCAGAACGTGACCGAGCAGGCGCGCCAGGGCAAGCTCGATCCTGTCCTGTGCCGGGATCACGAGATCGATCTGATGATCGACATCCTCTCTCGTCGCCGCAAGAACAACCCCATCGTGGTGGGGGAGGCGGGAGTCGGCAAGAGCGCCCTTATCGAGGGGTTGGCCCTGCGCATCGTGGCGGATCAGGTTCCCGAGAAGCTGCGCGAGGTGGAGCTGCTGAGCCTGGACCTCGGTGCCATGCAGGCCGGTGCCTCGGTCAAGGGGGAGTTCGAGAAGCGCTTCAAGGGGGTCATGCAGGAGGTCAAGGAGTCGGTTCGTCCCATCATTCTCTTCATCGACGAGGCCCATACCCTGATCGGGGCCGGTAACCAGGCCGGTGGGCTGGATGTCTCCAATCTGATCAAGCCGGCCCTGGCGCGCGGTGAGTTGCGCACCATCGCCGCCACCACCTGGAGCGAGTACAAGAAATACGTGGAAAAAGACGCGGCCCTGTCGCGCCGTTTCCAGCTGGTCAAGGTGGGTGAGCCCAACGCCGATGAGGCGACCGTCATCCTGCGCGGTCTGCGCACCATCTATGAGAAGGCCCATGGGGTGCTCATCGATGAAGCGGCGCTGCAGGCGGCCGCCCAACTCTCGGCCCGCTACGTCTCCGGGCGTCAGCTGCCGGACAAGGCCATCGACGTGCTCGACACCGCCTGTGCCCGGGTCGCGATCAACCTGACCACGCCGCCCCGCGCCGTGAGCCACCTCGGCAACGCCCTGCGCCAGCGCGAGCTCGAGATCAGCCAGCTCGAGCGCCAGAGTCGCATCGGCCTGGGTGACAACGCCGAGCGCCTGGCCGAGCTCACTGCCGCCCAGGAGGCCGACCGCATCGCCCTGACCGAGCGTCAGGCGCAGTGGCAGCAGCAGCAGGGGTTGGTACACAGGATCGTCGAGCTGCGCGCCGCCCTGCTCGACGGTGAGCAGCCCCAGGCCGAAGAGGGGGCGGAAGAGATGCCCTCCCTGACCGGGGAGCTCTCCCGCCTCGAGGAAGAGCTGGCCGCGCTGCAGCAAGATTCGGTGCTGGTGTCGGCCCATGTGGACAAGATCCAGGTGGCGGCGGTGATCGCCGAGTGGACCGGGGTGCCCCTGAATCGCATCTCCCAGGGGGAGCTCGATGTGGTGACCCGACTGCCCGAGTACCTGGGCGCCACCATCAAGGGACAAGGGGTGGCGGTGGAACATCTGCACCGTCATCTGCTCACCGCCCGTGCCGACCTGCGTCGTCCCGGCCGTCCGCTGGGGGCTTTCCTGCTGGTAGGCCCGAGCGGGGTGGGCAAGACCGAGACCGTGGTGCAGATCGCCGATCTCATGTTTGGCGGTCGCCAGTACCTGACCACCATCAACATGTCCGAGTATCAGGAGAAGCACACCGTCTCTCGCCTGATTGGCTCTCCTCCCGGCTATGTGGGGTTCGGCGAGGGTGGCGTGCTGACCGAGGCAATCCGCCAGAAGCCCTACTCTGTGGTGCTGCTCGATGAGGTGGAGAAGGCCCATCCGGATGTGCTCAACCTCTTCTACCAGGCCTTTGACAAGGGCGAGCTGGCCGACGGAGAGGGGCGCGTCATCGATTGCAAGAACGTGGTCTTCTTCCTCACCTCGAACCTGGGATTCCAGACCATCGTCGATTATGCCGAGCGTCCCGACGCCCTGCTGGACGCCCTCTATCCCGAACTCGCCGCCTTCTTCAAGCCGGCGCTGCTGGCGCGGATGGAGGTGATCCCCTACCTGCCGCTTGGCCACGATACCCTGGTCGAGATTGTGGGGGGCAAGCTCAAGCGTCTGATCACCCTGCTCAAGGAGCGTTTCGGTGCCGAGGTGGAGATCCCCGGCGAGGTGCACGAGGAGATCCTGCGCCGCGCCAACCGCAGCGAGAACGGTGCCCGCATGCTCGAGTCGGTGATCGACGGCGCCCTGCTTCCGCCTGTCTCCCTGCAACTGTTGCAGCGTCTCGCCGCCGGGCAACCCATCAGCCGGGTTCACTTCCGGGTCGAGGACGGTGAGTTCAGAGCCGAGGTGGAGGGCTAAGCATGCAACAGGCGCTCGAGTTTGCCCTGTCGCTCATTTCGGCCCGGGACGAGGCCCCCCTCGGCGAGTGGCTGCTGACCACCCTGCGCGAAGGGTGGTCTGCGCAAGGGGCCCTGCTGGCGCGGGTTGCCCCCAGCGGGCGAGATCTCAACTGCCAGGGGTGGATGGGAGAGAATGCCGTCACCCTGACTCTGGGGGTGGATGACTTCAGTCACCCCATCGCCTTTGTGCTACACAAGGGGCAGGCCCGTACCTGGGACTCCCTCTACGGTGGCGCCCGTGTCGAGCACGCCGGTTTTCGGAGCATGCTGGGTGGCGCCGGGCAGCACTGCGGCATGTTCTGTCTGCCCCTCAAGGACGGGGAGGGCAAGCTGCTGGCCGTGCTGGCCCTGTTCGACGAGGCCGCCCGCCTCGAGCAGTGGGAGCAGGACGAGTCGTTAACGCTGCTGAGCGCCCTCTTTATCCGCCAGCTCGGCCTCATCCGGGAGTTGGGCCAGTCACGCCGTGGCGAGAGCGCCCTGCGCGATTCCCTGCGCCAGCTCAAGGGCGAGGGGGAGCAGCGCCGTCAGCTGGATCTGCGGTTGGAGCAGAGCCTGATTGGCCAGTCGGCACAGGTGCGCCGTCTGCGCGAGCAGGTCAGCCAGGCTGCCGGCCATCGTCTCAGCGTATTGATCCAGGGGGAGACAGGCTCCGGCAAGGAGGTGGTGGCCCGTCTGCTGCACCAGTGCTCGGCCCGCAGCGACAAACCCTTTGTCGCCATCAACTGTGCCGCCATTCCGGAGAACCTCATCGAGAGCGAGCTGTTTGGCTATCAGAAGGGGGCCTTCTCCGGGGCCCAAAACAACAAGACAGGGCTCATCGCCCAGGCCTGCGGCGGCACCCTTTTCCTCGACGAGGTAGGGGACATGCCCCAGGCGATGCAGGCCAAGCTGCTGCGGGTGCTGGAGACCCGTAGCTTCCGCCCGCTCGGCAGCGACCGTGAGTACCACTCGGACTTTCGCCTGGTGGCGGCCACCCACCAGCCCCTGGAGCAGCACGTGGAAGAGGGGCGTTTTCGCCAGGATCTCTACCACCGTCTCTGCCAGTGTCTGCTGCGGGTGGCTCCGCTGCGCGAGCGGCCCGACGACATCCCCCTGCTCAGCCAGCACTTTATCAACCAGTTCGCCGCCCAGGAGGGCAAGAGCCTTGCCGGCATGCAGCGCAGCTTCCTCAAACAGCTGGTCGGGTATGACTTCCCGGGCAATGTGCGGGAGCTCAAGAACCTGCTGGAGGTGGCCTCGGCCCATACCCCGGATGGGCGGGAGATCCGCCTCGAGGCGCTGCCGGCGACCCTGCGCGAACGGGTCTGCACCGAGCATGCACCGGTTGAGGATGACTTCTATCACATCCGGGATCTGCGCCAGGCGATGCAGCAGTATGAGGCCTCGGTCATCGAGGCGCGGCTGCGCTACTTCCAGGGCAATCGCATGCTGGTGGCCGAGAGCCTCAACATTCCCAAGCGCACCCTGGATCACAAGTGCCAGAAGCTGGAGGTGAACTGATGAGTAGTCTGTTGCTTGTCCCCCTGTTGGCGCTTCAGGGGAGTACCGTCGACTGGCAGGCCCAGTGGCAGCAGTGCCGCAACGAGCCGGCGCCTCTGGTACGGCTGGCCTGTTATGACACCCTGGGACTGCGTCAGGAGCAGAGCAGCGATCCGGGCCGTGCCGAGGCATGGCGCGAGATCCAGCAGCTGGAGTCGGCCCGTGAGGGGCAAAGTGCCCCCTTCATGCTGACCGAGCGGGGGGAGACCCTCACCCTGACGCGCCCGGCCTTGCGCGGCGCCACCCTCTCCATCGCCTGTGCCAGCAGTATCACCCGTATTCGTGTGCGCCTCGACACCCCCTGGCAGGGGGAGGTGCAAGGGGAGGTGGATGGCAAGCCGGCGTCGGCAAGCTGGTTTGTGCGCGACGGTGGCTATCTGCTCGAGTTCGGACGTGGCTTGCCCGCCATCGATGAGCTCAAGCACTGGAGCGCCGGGCGCGAACTCACTCTGAGGGGCGAGGGAGCCCAGCTGCGTGTCGATCTCACCGGCCTGGGGGCGGCTCTCGCCCCCCTGCGCCAGCAGTGTCGTTGGTAGGAGGCAAGATGGCTCATGCCCACCCCTGGTGCCAGCGACTGTTGGCCCCCTTGCCGGAGGCCGCCGTCTCTGCCGCCGTCGCTGCCGACGACCCGCTCTGGGAATCGGTCGAGACCGAGTTGGTCAAGCTCGGCTCCCTGGCCCACAGTCAGGTGGATCTCGGCAAGGTCTCCGGCGACTGCCTGACCCTGCTCGAGAGCCGCACCAAGGACATGCGGGTACTGGCCCAGTTGCTGCGTTGTCTGCAGCATCCGGCCAAGGCGACCCCCTTTGCCACCGCCCTGATGCTCCTCGACGCCTGGGTCGAGGCCTATTGGGACAAGGCCTTCCCGGCCAGCGCCCTGCAGAAGCAGCGGGTACTCTCCCAGATCATCAAGCGCTTCGAAGGGGTGCTGGGGCGGGTCTGCGAACAGGGGTCGGCGGCCGAGCTCAGGCAACTGCTTACCCTGGCAGAAGGGTTCGAGCAGCGTTGGCTAACGATGGCTCCGGACAAGGAGGCGTTGCTCGGCGAGCTGGTGATGACCCTGCGCCGGGCACAGCGCCGTCAGGAGGAGCAGGCCAAGGTGGATGCCGCTCCGGTGGCAGCGCCCGTGGTGTCGGCAGCGACCGGTGGTGGCTCGGGGGCTCAGATCGATGCCTCGAGTGAGCGGGCCTGGCGTCAGAGCCAGCTCAAGGTGGCCGAGCTCCTGATCGAGCAACAGCCCGAGGCACCCATCGGTTATCGTCTGCGCCGCAACGCCATCTGGAGCACCATCACGGCGCCCCCCATGGCCAGCAAGGGCAACAAGACACCGCTCGCCCCCATGTCGGCCGACATGGTGGAGGAGTATCGCGCCGCCCTCGCCCAGCCCGACGCGGCCCTGTGGGGGCGCATCGAGCAGAGTCTCACGCTGGCCCCTTACTGGTTTGAGGGGCACCAGCTCTCGGCCATGGTGGCGACCCGTCTGGGTCAAGGCGCCGTGGCCGAGGCGATCCGCGAGGAGCTGGCGGCCTTCATCGAGCGTCTGCCTGCCCTGCGAGAGTTGGCCTTCAGCGACGGAACCCCCTTCCTCAGCGCCGAGTGTGGCCAGTGGTTGCAACCGGGCAGTGCCGCACAGGGGGAGGGGCACACCTCGCTGCAAGGAGAGCTCACCAGCTGTTGTCAGGGTCAGGGGCTGGCGGCTGCGCTGGCGCTGCTCGACGAGCGGCTCGGTCGCATCAAGGAGCCACGAGAACGCTTCTACGGCCAACTGGCGGGGGCCGAACTGCTGGCGGGGGAGGGGATGAAGAGCCTCGCCGCCCAACACTATCAACACCTGTGGCAGGAGGCCGTGCGTCTCGGCCTTGCCCAATGGGAGCCCGGGCTGGTCAGCCGCCTGGAGCGTCACGCGACCTCCCGGTCGAGCTGATACATTCGGAGTTGCATTTTCAGTTATGTTTAAGACCATTTTTACCTTTATGAAACAGCTCGTTGGCAAGCTTAAGCCCTCCTGGGCCCTGGTTGGCATCGTGCTCTGGACCCTGGTCCTGCTCCTCGTCTGGTGGTTGGGGCCGGTCCTGCAACTGGGGGAAAGCCAACCCCTCAAACCCCTGTGGACCCGGGTGGTATTTACCCTGCTTTGGCTCTGGCTGATCCTGGGCATCCTCTCCTGGCGGATGTGGAAGAAGATGCAGCAGCTCAAGGCCGAGCGACGGGATCAGGAAGAGAACGAGGCCGATCCGGTCAAGCCTCTGGTGGAGGCCCAGGGGCACTTCCTCGACCGCTGGCTCGATGCCCTGCGCGAGCAACTGGGCAAGGGGGCACTCTATGCCATGCCCTGGTATCTGGTACTGGGTGCGAGTGGCAGCGGCAAGAGCAGCCTGATCCACCGTGCCAATCCCCCCAGTCGCCTCAATCCCCGTCTGGATGCCCAGTTGAGGGATCACGCCTCTGAGCTGGCCGTGGAGTGCTGGGTTGGGGAGCAGGCGGTGATGCTGGATCCTGACGGTACCCTTCTGGTGCACTCTGAGTCTGAATTGGCCCCCAACGAGCGACGCAGTGAGCGACTCTGGCAGCACCTGCTCCAGTGGGTCGCCGAGCATCGCCGTCGCCAGCCCCTCAACGGCCTGGTTCTGGCGGTGGACCTCGGCTGGCTGGCCCAGGCCGGTGTCGCCGAGCGCAAGGCCTATGCCCAGCTGATGAAGGCTCGTCTGCAGGAGGTGAGCCTGGCCATGAATACCCGGCTTCCCCTCTATGTGGTCTTTACCAAGCTCGATCTGCTGCGCGGCTTCGATGCGCTCTACCAGCAGTTGGACAAGGCCGGACGCGAGGCGGTGCTGGGGGCCACCTTCAGCCCGGATGCCAGCAGCGGCAAGGGGTGGCTCGGTGAGTTGGAAGCCTTTTGGGAGCAGTGGGTGGGCCAGCTCAACGGCAACCTGCCCGCCATGATGACCCAGGGCCTCGATGCCAGTCAGCGTGCGGCCCTGTTTGCCTTTACCCGCCAGCTGGCCGGTCTGCGGGATTACGTGCTGGAGCTGCTTGGCGAGATCCTCGACGAGCGTGACAGCAAGCCGCTGCTGATGCGGGGTGTCTATGTGAGCTCCGTCTATCAGCAGGGGGTCCCTTTCGATGCCTTCATTCAGGCGACCGCCCAGCGCTATGAGCTGGCCGAGCCGATCCACCCGGCCCTGCGCGGTGAGTCGACCACCTATTTCGTCAAGGGGCTCTTCTCCGGCGTCATCTTCCCCGAGGCCCATCTGGCCGGTGAGAACCGCCTTCACACCCTCTATCGCCGTCGCCGCATGGCCATCGGTGTCGGTTGTCTGGGTCTGGCGGGGGCTCTGCTGGTGGCTGGATGGCACCACTTCTACCGGGTCAACGAGGCGGCGGGACGCACAGTGCTGACCAAGGCGCAGGCCTTTACCGATACCAATGAGCTCAGCGGCCAGCAGGGATTTGGCTACAGCCAGCTACCCCGTCTTAACCTGATCCGCGAGGCGACCCTATCGTTTGGCAACTACCGGGAGAAGACCCCCTGGATCGCCGATCTTGGCCTCTATCAGGGTGATCAGATAGGCCCCTATGTGGAGGGCACCTATCTGCAGCTGCTGCGCCTGCGCTTCCTGCCCGCCGTGATGGCCGGCCTCAAGGGAGATCTGGAGCGGGTGCCGGCAGGCAGTGAAGAGAAGCTCGCCATCTTGCGGGTGATGCGGATGCTGGACGATGCCTCTGGCCGCAATCGGGAGTTGGTCGAGCAGTTTATGGCCAATCGTTGGCAGGCCGCCTTCCCGGGTCAGGGCGCGCAGCAGGAGCAGCTGATGGCGCACCTGGACTATGCCCTGCAACACACCGACTGGTATGGATCACGCCAGCAGAAGGATCAGGCCGCCATTGAGGCCTTCATCCCCTTCCGCGAGCCTATCCGCACCGCCCAGATCGAGCTTGGCAAGCTGCCCATGTTCCAGCGGGTCTACCAGAGCATGGTGGCGCGCGGGCAGGAGCAGCTGCCGCCGGATCTGGCCCTGCGCGACGAGGTAGGGCCCACCTTCGATACCGTCTTCATGATGCGTAACGAGGCCGCCGGCAGCGTGCCGCGCCTGCTGACCTGGAGCGGTTTTAGCGAGTTCTTCCTCAAGCAGGATCAGGCCCTGGTGGATCTGACTGCCATGGATGCCTGGGTGCTGGGGCAGCGCAAGCAGACCCACCTGAGCGATGCGGATCGCAAGGAGATCACTCGTCAGGTGAACGATCGCTACGTCACCGATTATGTAAACCAGTGGCAGAAGGTGATGGTGAATCTGGATGTGCAGCCCCTGACCACTCCCGAGCAGGCGCTCGATGTGATCGCGGCCATCACGGGTAACGATCAACCCTTCCAGCGGGTACTGGCCACCCTGGACGACAACACCCGGATCCGTCAGCTCTCCGACGACGAGAAGGACATGAGCCAGGCTCTCTCGGCCCGGATCGGTCGCCCCTTCCTGAACACCAATGCCGTGCTGAGCGGCCGTGGCGAGCAGGGGCCCCTTATCTCCGAGGTTAACCAGAAGCTCACCGAGCTCTACCACTACCTCGAGCTCATCGTGAACGCCACCGACCCGGGACAGTCGGCTCTCAAGGCGGTGCAACTGCGCCTTGGCAACAAGTACGCCGATCCGGTCTTCGCCCTGCAGCAATATGCCCGTGGCCTGCCCGAGCCCCTCAACCGTTGGGTCGGTCAGTTGGCCGAGCAGAGTGCCCAGCTGGTGGTCGATCTGGCCATGTCCTCCCTCAATCAGGAGTGGCAGGAGAAGGTGGTGACCCCCTTCAACAACCAGCTGGCCGGTCGCTACCCGTTCGATATGAACGCCGCCAAGGATGCTCCCCTCTCCGAGATGGAGCGCTTCTTCGCGCCGGGCGGCACCCTGGACAGCTTCTATCAGACCAACCTCAAACCCATGGTAGAGAGTGGTCTGCTACAGGGAGAGCTGGGGTCGCCCATCCAGGCCGAGCTGGTCAAACAGCTGGAGAGGGCGGCACGTATCCGTCAGACCTTCTTCAACAGCGAGGGGAACCTGGAGGTGCAGTTCGCCCTGGAACCCATCGAGCTCACGGCCAACAAACGGCGCAGCGTCATCAATATCGACGGACAACTGCTCGAGTATGCCCATGGCCGCCGTACCAAGACGCCGCTCATCTGGCCCAACACCATGCGTGACGGGGCCGAGAGCAAGCTGACTCTGGTGCCGGCCAACCGTGAGCACTCTCCGCGCAGCCAGGGGTATGTGGGGCCCTGGGCCATGTTCCGCCTGATGGACAAGGGAGAGCTGACCAAGGTGAGCGAGGCGACGTTTGACGTGCGCTTCCCGGTCGATCAGGGGGCCATGACCTATCGGGTCTATACCGATGCGAGCCACAACCCCTTTGCCGGCGGCCTCTTCAGCCAATTCCGTCTGCCCGAGACCCTCTATTAACCCGAGTGGGGCCCAAGGGCCCCGCTTTAACTGGACACACGTCATGCAAGAGACACAGCAGGCCCTCAAGGTGGGGCGCGATCCCCGTATGTTGCCCGAATACGAGGCGCTGCGAGCCGAAATCAACAAGCTGAGCCATGCCTCCCGTCCCGAGGTGGACTGGGCCCTGGTACACAGGTTGGCGACCCGTATCTTCGAGCAGCACGGCGTCGATCTGCAGACGGCCCTCTACTTCACCCTGGCGCGCTCACGGCTGCAGGGGTTAAACGGCTTTACCGAGGGCTGCGAGTTTTTGGCCAACCTGATTGTGACCCAGTGGGATGCCTTCTGGCCCCCACGCCAACAGGAGCGCGCCCGCATCGAGATGCTCGACTGGTTTATCGCCCGGATCAGCGATGTGGTGCGCCAATACTCCATCAGCCACGAGGAGAAGCGTCTGGTCTATCGCTGCGAGCGGGCGCTTCAGCTTATCAGCGAGAGACTGCACAACGCGGGGCTGAGCCGTATTCCACGCATCGAGAATCTGATCCACTTCATCGAGGGGTACACCCATCTGTTTGACGAGACCGAGATCGTCATCGTCTCCGATGAGCAGAGCCTGCGAAAAGAGGATATGCAGGTTCCCCCCATGGTCTTTTTCAAGTCTGACGGGGAGCATGAGATAGCCTCGTCCGCCCCGGCGCTGCCCCAGGGGAGCATACTGGTCGGTCGGGAGAAGGGGGCGGTCAAGCCCACAGTGTTGAAAATTGAGGCCCACAAGAAGCCCAAGCCGGCCTGGTTCTGGTTTGCCTGTGGCCTGCTCACCTGCGCCATTCCCGTGGCAGCAGGATGGGGCTGGCAGCAACAGCGTCAGGCGACGGAACAGGCGGTGGCCCTGCTGCAGCAACCGGCCGGACTTCTGCCCAAGGCGCCGGCCTATGAGGAGATCCGCCGGGTTCGCATCGCCGTCGGTGAGCAGGCGCTGCAGGGTATGGAGGTGGATCTCGTCTCTGACTATCAACGGCAGCTGGAACGGGTCGAGCAGGCCTCTCCCCTGGCACTCATCCGCTATGGCGACGGGCTGCGGGACTCTTTGCAACTGCTCTATCCCGATTCGCTGGCCGTCAAGGCCATGGACCGCCAGTGGCAGGAGAGCCTGCAGCGTTATCTGGGACAGAGCGCCCAGGGTGAGGCCTATCTCTATGCCCAGGACGGAGTGGCGGATCTGCTGGACCGACTGCAGGAGCTGGAGCGTCAACGCAAGACGGTCACCATCTCCTACCTCAAGGGGGCCCTCTACGAGATCCAGAAAAACCTGACCGCGGGTGAGCCTTTCTCACAGCGTCTGGATGCGCTCGAGCGTCGCAAGGCGGCCAGTGATCCCCTCTCCCCGGCTGAGATCAAGGGGATGGAGGATGAGCTCAAGGGACTGGGTATTCGTCTTTATAACCTGCAAAGGCCAAAGGGCTAGTCACGTGTTCTGCCTGGCGCAACAGCTTGCGCCAGCGTCGAAATATTATGCTGACAAGGCAAGGCGTGCAGTGGTAAACGGCGGTTTTGCGCAACAAATTGCGCATCCGGCCGGTTCACATCGGGGGATTAGTGAAAAACCGTTGAATATGAAGCGGTTTTTGTTCCATGCCAGTTGGCATGTTGCCTGCTAATCGGCTGTCAGGTGATCCCCCTTATCCGGAGAAGATAACTATGTGCCCATCCATCGCCCTGCTGGGCGACATCGGAACCGATCACGACGGTTTTCACCCCTCCCCGGTGATCGCGGCGAGCCCGGACGTGTTTCTCGATAACAAGCCGGTGGCGCGCCAGGGTGATCCCCTGGAGCCCCACGACAAGCCCAACAACCCGCCCCATCCCCGCTCCATCTCGGGTGGCGTGGGCTCTGTGCTGGTCAACGGCAAGCCCATCGCGGTCACCGGTAGTGCCGTCGGTTGTGGCGGCGTGGTGATCGGCAGCGGCAGTGGACAGGCGGGCTGAGCCCGCTCCCGGCCGGGATGAACAAGCCCGCAGCGGGCGAATCAAGAGATTGCATGAGGCGCGAGATGGCCAATAACACAGGATTACAGTTCACGGTCAAGGTGGGGGCGCTGCCCCCCGAGACCTTTGCGGTGGCGGCCTTCCGGCATCAGGAGTCGCTCAGTGC
>NZ_CDDB01000005.1 GCF_000820105.1 Aeromonas schubertii
GTGTCGCTTATCACCGCCGGTGTGGCGGTGGCGACCCCGGTGGTCATCCCGAGTGGGCTGGGCAACAGCCTGACGGTGACGGCCATCAGCTTCGACCCGGCGACGGGGGCGGGGAGCGTGAGTTACAGCTACACCCTGCTGGACAACGAAAACCACGTGCAACCGGGCAACGACACCAGCCTGGGCGAGAGCTTCGCGGTGGTGTTGGTGGATGAAGACGGTGACAGCACCAACGGCAGCCTGGATGTGACGGTGCTGGATGACGTGCCGCAGGCGGTCAATGACGGCCCGTTCACGGTGGTCGAGGATGCGCCGAGCAACGTGGTGAGTGGCAGCGTGCTGACCAACGACCTGCACGGCAACGGTCAGGTGGGGGCGGACGGGCGCAGCTTCGACGGGTGGCTGACCAGCGACCCGGGTGTGCTGGCGCAGTACGGCACCCTGCTGCTGAACGCCGATGGCAGCTACAGCTTTACCCTGGACAACAGCCTGGCGGCGACCCAGGCGCTCAATCCGGGTGAAGTGAAGAGCATGAGCTTTGACTACCGCATCGTGGACAGCGACGGGGACACCAGCAGCGCGACCCTGACCATCCGGGTCGAGGGGAGCGACGACGGGGTGAGCCTGAGCGGTCTGGACGGACAGGGCAGCGAAGTGACGGTGAGCGACGCCAACCTGGCGGACGGCTCGGCGGCCAACGGGGCACTGCTGACCCAGAGCGGGGTGTTTAGCTTCAACGCCCCGGACGGGGTACAGACCCTGAGCGTGGGGGG
>NZ_CDDB01000006.1 GCF_000820105.1 Aeromonas schubertii
GCTCCTGCGGATTCGGACGGGTTTGTCGTTATGCTTTTCCCGTCCGAATCCGCAGGAGCCCCCTATGCGCCGTTTCAACGTTATGCTGACAGGCAGCCGCCTGATGATGTTCCCCTTCTACGTCAGCATGCTGATCTGTGTCGTTTTGTTGATGGTCAAGTTCGGGATCAAACTCTACGAACTCTGTACCAACATCATCTCTTTGCCCTATCTCGAGCTCATCATCGGAGTACTGACCCTGGTCGACTTCGTGCTGGTGGCCCAGATGCTGATCCTGGTGGCCCTGTGCGGCTATGTGCAATTTATCAAGAGCCCGGAGCAGCGTGCCGCCCTCGGAGATAACTGGCTCTATCGCATCGATTTCGTCTCTCTCAAGCTCATCGTCATCAACTCTCTGGTTACCATCTCGGGGATCGAGGTGCTCAAGGCCTTCCTCGAGGAGGGGGTGATGAACGAGGGGGAGATGAAGTGGTCTGTCATCGTCTTTCTCGCCTTCTCGACTGCCGCTCTCATCTATGCCGTGACGGAGCGGCTGGCCGAGCACAATGAGCGGGCAGAAGGCGAGTCGCAGCCGCGACCATAGCCCCAAATAACGTCCTCACGCCAGTCAATTGGAAGCCTAATGACACTCTCCCATCGCACCCTCTTCATCCTGCTCGGCGCCTTGGCCGGACTCACCCCCCTGGCGGTCGACATGTACCTGCCCGCCATTCCGACCCTGGCCAGGGAGCTGGGCACCACCATCGACGGGGCTCAGCTCACGGTCAGCGCCTTTCTCGGCGGTTTTGCCATCGGCCAACTCTTCTACGGGCCGCTGGCCGACAGCTTCGGCCGCAAGCCGGTGATCATGGCGGGCCTCATCATGTTTGCCCTGGCCTCGGTGGGGTGCGCCCTGGCCGATAGCCTGCCGGAACTGCTTGCCTTTCGCATGTTGCAGGCGGCCGGCGGTGCCGCCGGCTC
>NZ_CDDB01000007.1 GCF_000820105.1 Aeromonas schubertii
CATTTTGAAAGTCAAGCGTCACTATCGCTTTTCTTTCGCAGCCAGGTTGGCGTTGCCAACTCGCTGACCATCCGGCGTCATCCGCCGTGCTGGTGAGGGCGCATTATAGGGAGGCGCGCCGGGATGGCAAGGCTTTTTCAAAAGTTTTATGGATTTTTGGTTTGCTTGACGAAAAAAGGAGCCGAAAGCTCCTTTTTTATACTTTTCAGTGGCGATTCAAGCGGCCTTGCGCTCCATTTCGCTCTGACGTGACTGGATATAGGCGATCCAGCTATCGGCTCTCTGTTGCCACTCCCGGCTTCTGCGCAGCTGGGTCGCCAACTGTAGCGCCTCGCCATAGTTTTCTGCCTGCAAGTGGAGTTGCACCAACAGGGCCTTGGCGCGCAGCCCCTCTTTACCAGTCACACGCTGCAATACGATCAGCTGTTTTCTCGCCTCCTGGCCATGCCCCTGCTGAAGCATCAACTCGGTAGCGCGCAGGGCAGGCTTACTCTCTTTATTAAGCGCGGCAAGCCTCTGCCAGGACGCGATCGCTTTGTCCCACTCCCGCGCGCCCTCCCACAGTTGCGCCTGCAATTGCAGGTTCGCGGCAGAGGCGGACAACTTGCCGCTGGCGATGGCAGTCTCGAGCAGGCGAGCGCCACGATAAGGGAGACCTTGCCAGGCATAGAGGCGGACCAGCTGATTACGGGTACTCTCTTCACTCAGCACTTTGCGGTCGACCGCAGTCTGCAGCAGGGCCAGCGCCTCCCGGCCCTGCCGGGCGGAGAGCCGCAGCGACACCGCCTGTTGCCACCACTTGCCTTCCTTCTGCTCACGGGCGATGAGCTGTTCGGCGACATCGGCCGCCTGCCCATAGCGCTTGAGCCCATGCAGGGCAGAGAGGCGGATGATGGCGGTGCCCTGGTGCCACCCCTGGCACAGGAGCTGCTCACTCAGATTGGCCGCCTCGGCATACTGACGATTGTGGAAATAGAGACCCGCCAGACGGAACTGCAGATCCTTGTCACTTTGCAGGGCCAGCGCAGCCTTGTAGCTACTGATAGCTTGGGGCCACTTCTCCTGCTGGGCAGCGACGTCTCCTTGCAGCCGTAACAGCCCACGGCGCTGCTCCTTGGGCCACTCCTTATATGCCAGTGCCAGCGCCACCTGGCGGGCAGCCAGATCCCAGCGCCCACTGTTGGCTGCGGCCGAGGCACGCAGCTGCGCCAACCAGGCCTGCTCGGCCGGAGTATCCGGCTTGAGCGCGGCGGCCTTGGTCTCGGTAGCCTGCCACTGCTTGCCTTCATAGAGTTTCATCAGGGGAGCCAGCTGGCGTGAGAAGCCCGGGCTCACCGTGATGGCCCAGGCACTCTGCCCTGCGAGAAGTAGGGCACACAACCAGAGTCGTTTCATCGCTTAACTCTCCAACCTGAATTTGAGGGTCACGATCTGGGCGATCGCCCCGGTTTCTCCCTTGCGTGCCTGATAGCGCCATTTGCGCAGGGCCTGCATGGCGGCCCGCTCGAACTGGCCGCGCGGCTTGGCCGAAACAATGGTCACGTCCTGCACCTGACCGTTAGGATCGACCACAAACTTGAGGGTCACCTCTCCCTCGATCCCGGCCTGCTGGGCACGATAGGGATAAATCGGTTCGATCCGTTGCAACGGGGTCAGCAGACCACCGACACCGATCCCATCGACTGCCCCGTTCGGGCTTCCCACCTGCTGGCCATGGAAGTTGCCGCTAAACGTCGCCGGATCTTGCGCACCGTGCGCCACATCGGGCATGGCCAAGGTCACCGGACTCACCCCCGCGATATCGAGGGGAGGCGCCACCATGGGCACAGGCTCCAGCACCGGGGTAGAGACCGACTGCATGGTCGGCATAGGCTCCACCTCAGGCAGCGGCTCGGGTTCCGGTGGCACCGGACGCTCCTGGGTCGCTACCTGGAGATCGGGCTCCTGCATCTTGATGACGATGCTGCGCGACTCGCTCGCGCTACGCGCACGCAAGTCTGGCTCGACCAGGGTTGCCATGAACAGCAGCACGGCCAGGGTAAGCGGCACCCCAAGCAGCAGGCTGATGAGATAGCGCTTCATCGCGGCGTCACCGCCACGGCGATATTGGCCACACCGGCGGCCTTGGCCTCGTCCATCACCCGCACCACACGGCCATGAGGCACCCGCTCGTCGGCCTGAATTACCAGACTGGCCTCCGGCTGCTCGGCGAGCATGCGCGTCAGGCTGGCCTTGACGCGTTCCACATCGACCGGCCTGCGGTCGAGGTAGATCTCCCCCTTGGCACCGATCGCCAACATGATGCTGGACGACTTCTGGGCCTTGGCCTGGGTTGCTTCGGGACGATGTACCTCGAGCCCCGCCTCGCGGACGAAAGAGGTAGTGACGATGAAGAAGATCAGCATGATGAAGACGATATCGAGCATGGGGGTCATGTCGATCTGGATTTCGTCACGCTGACGTTTGGGTTGTCTTCTCATTGGTTACAACTTCCTATTCGGCGCCCATGCCATCGCGAGTCTGTTCGAGCAGGCGGCGCGCCTGGCTCTCGAGACGGCTGAGGATCAATACCCCGATGAGAGCCACGACCATACCGGCCATGGTCGGGATGGTGGCACGGGAGATGCCGCTGGCCATGCTCTCGGGATTGAAACGGTTGGCCATGGCCAGGGCGTCAAACACCCCTATCATGCCGGTGACGGTGCCGAGCAGTCCCAGCATGGGGCAGAGCACCACCAGAGTGCGGATAAAGAGGAGATGACGTTGCAGCTTCAGCTCGGCCTGGGCGATCCAGCGGGTACGGATCGCCTTGGCCTGCCAGCTGGTGCGCTCGGCGCGGGCACGCCAGTTGGTCAGCAGCGAATGCTGCACGGCGCGATAGCCCCCCCACAGATAGAGCAGCCGCTCCAGGATCAGGCACCACATCACCAGCAGTAGTCCCAGGATCACCCAGAGAATGGGGCCACCACGCCCCATGAATTGCTGCAACTGTTCCCACACAGCCATCATCAGGCAACGCGCTCCGTCTTGCTCTGGGTAAGACCGGTGGTTTCGGCACGTTCGGCCAGGATGCCGGCCACCTGCTGCTCGAGCAGGTTGGAGAGCTCACTGAAACGCGACTGCAGCAGGCTGTGGGCCAGGATCAGTGGAATCGCCGCCACCAGACCCTGCACCGTGGTCACCAGCGCCATCGAGATGCCGCCGGCCATGATCTTGGGATCGCCGGTGCCGAACTGAGTAATGGCCTGAAAGGTGCCAATCATGCCGGTCACGGTCCCAAGCAGGCCCAACATGGGGGCCACTGCGGCGATCACCTTGACCATGCCGATGCCGCGCTCAAGACGCGGGTTTTCCTGCAAGATCGCCTCGTCAAGGCGCAGTTCCAGGGTTTCCATCGGCAGGTGGGGATACTGCTTTTCCACCGCCAGCACACGCCCCAGCGCGTTGCGCTCGTCGAGGACCGACTCGCCCACCTGGCGACGCACGGCCTTGAGTTCATGAGAGAGCAGCACCAGACGCACCCCGGCGATGCCAAGACCGGCCAGGGCCAGCGCCAGTATGATGTAGCCGACCGTGCCACCTTGTTGCAGCCGTTGGGTGAAGGTCGGCATCTCGGCCAACATGGCCAGCACGGCGCCATGGGAGGGATCGATAGCCACCGCCTCGCCTTCCGCCCCCTGATAATCGCGATAACCATCAAGTACCTTGCCCGGCAGGTTGGCTATCGGTAGCAGCCCTTGCGGGGTCACCTGCACCAGACCCGGCTCGGCTGCCAGGGTGAAGGCACCGAAACGGGTCAGCGACCGGGTCGTGGCGACCCCTTCGGCACCGTTCACCTGTGCGCTGAAGCGCGCAACCTGAGCCGATGCCTTCATCTCCCCGAGCAGCAGCTCGGACAGCAGCGCCAGGGCGTAGCGGTCCGGCACTGTCTTGTCATCGCTCAGCGCGTGCAGCGGTTGGAGACGATCGGGATATTGCGCCTGCACGGCAGAGGCCTCGAGCAGGGTCATGGCCTCCTTGGCCCCCTGGCGACTGACGGCAAACAACTCATCCATGCCGCTTGAGGCACTCAACCACGCCTTGTTCAACTCGCTCAGCTGCTTCTCATTACTGGCAAAGCGATCGCCGAGCGACAGGCTTTCTGCCTGGGCACTGGCGAGCTTGGCTTTGGCCTGAGCCAGCTGGCTTTTCAGAGTAGCCAGCTCCTGGCCGGCCGCCTGCTCGCGCGCCTGTTCTTCGGCCGAAAACTGCGGGGCTGCCTGGACGCCAAATGCCAACGCCAGGATCAGGGGTAGAGCCTTCATTGAGAGATCTCCTGACGAGCGGTAGACAGAGGCAAGGTGAGCAGGCTCGGAGTCTGCTTCTCCTTGGCCAGGGCGATCGCCTGGCCGATAGCATCGTGCCAGGCCGCATCAAGCGGCTGCCATGCCTTGACCTCGGCAGACCAGCGCCAGGCTCCCGTGCCATCGGTGGTCATGGCAAGCAAGGCGATACGCCCCAGTGCGACCACATTGACCAAGCGCTCACTTCCCTCCAGCGCCAGATGCTGCTGCCACACGTCGAGACGGCTGCCGTATTCGGCCTCCACCTGGTACGCCTGCAGCAAGACACGGAACTTCTCGGCCTCGCTCACGTCGGCACGGGCCAGGGTCTCTTTCAGGTTCTGCAGACGCGCGGCGCGATCGGCGGAACGTAGCGGCAGATCGCCGGCTACCCAAGCCTCAAGGTTAGACAGCATCTTGAGTAGCAATGGCACCAAGCCATGGCGGGTCTCTTCCACCTCAGCCAGCTGATTCTGCAGCCTTGTTATATCGCGCTCCTGGCCGGCCACCATACCCCGCATGTACAGGTTATAGGAGGCGAGGTCCTTGAGTTGACGCTCGGTAGCCAACAGCTCTTGGCGAGCAATTACGGCAGCATCGGCTGCGTGTGCTACTTTTTTCTGGGAGGCCTCTCCTGAGGCCAGATCTTCCATCAACGCATTCGGCACCGGAGACTGGGCACAAGCCAAGTGGGTAAAGCAGAAGGGCACGAGGAACGCCAACACACTCTTAGTCATGGTCGCAAGCCACATAGTTGATAACGCTTATCATTATCCCAAACTTGGTCTAATGAAGCAAATCATGGAATTTCGTTGCGACCCGCGCTATGCGCGGATAAGGTGAGCCGAGAATTTGCACGCAACTTGTCGACATTCTCGACAAAAGGAGAGCAACTTGTACAACGACAAGCTTTGGGAACATATAGAGACGTTCACCAGGGCAAGAAACACCCTCGATATGCAGAGGTCCCTGGAGCGTTTTAGCCACAAAATGGGGTTTGACTACTTCCGGCTGCTTATCATCTTCCCGATAAGCATGAACAAGTCACACGTAGCCCTGTTTAACAACTGCCCACTTAGCTGGTTTCAGGCCTACTGCGAGAACCGCTATCTGACCCAGGATCCTGTGGTCTGTCTCGGCCTGAGGCAAACGCTACCCATTTTCTGGAATTCGCTGGACTACAACCAACCCTGGCTGCCGGCAGGTAGCCGGGATGTAATGAATCTGGCCGAAGACTTTGGGGTGCGTAACGGGGTCTCTTTCCCTCTTTACAGCCCCAATGGTGAACGAGGCATTCTCTCCTTCATCACCAAGGAGCAGAGTAACAGCGAGCTGATGTTTGAGAATGTACCAACACTCTCGTTTTGCGCCAGCTATATCTTCAATGCGGCACTCGAGCTGGTAAAACGCAAACCCGAAATAGCTCGACATCTGACGACACTCTCCAGCCGTGAGAAAGAATGCCTGTTTTGGGCCAGTGAAGGGAAAACATCCTGGGAAATTGCAACGATTCTGGGTATCAGTGAGCGGACGGTCAACTTCCACCTGACCCAGGTCACCAATAAAACAGACTCACGAAACCGTAATCAGGCAATTGCCAAGACGATTTCCAGTGGACTGATCGTCCCGTCTCTGGACGATGTGAATATCACTAATATACGCCTTTCATAAGGCGTTTTGATGTTCGGACTTAAAAACAAAAAGGCCTCCCGCTTGGGAGGCCTTCTCATTGAATAGGTGCCTGACTGTGTCCTACTCTCGCATGGCATCTGCCACACTACCATCGGCGCTACGACATTTCACTTCTGTGTTCGGCATGGGAACAGGTGGTTCTATCGTGCTATTGCCGTCAGGCAAAAACTTTTAAATTATGGTGCTGATACCCAGAATCGAACTGGGGACCTCATCCTTACCAAGGATGCGCTCTACCGACTGAGCCATATCAGCACAAAACCGGTCGAAACAACGCGTCGCGTCATCTCTGAATTGGG
>NZ_CDDB01000008.1 GCF_000820105.1 Aeromonas schubertii
GTTTGCGAACCTCGTTCGTGAGCCGACAATGTGAAAAGTTTTCTGCGCGCTCGTAGCTCAGCTGGATAGAGTACCTGGCTACGAACCAGGCGGTCAGAGGTTCGAATCCTCTCGAGCGCGCCATTCTTCAAGAGGCCCTGCATCAGCGGGGCCTTCTGTTGTCTGCGGTGAGGTGGCCGAGAGGCTGAAGGCGCTCCCCTGCTAAGGGAGTATGCGGCTTATACCCGCATCGAGGGTTCGAATCCCTCCTTCACCGCCATTCTTCTTCTCTCTGATATACTCCTGGCGAACCCAAGGCCGGAGCCATGTCATGAAACCGAATCTTCTGCTCGTCCCCCTGCTCTCCTTCTGCGCCCTCTCAGCCATTGCCTCACCGGCCCAGTTACGCTCCCCCGAGCCGGGTGTATTGTGCGACCGCTATGTGTGTGCCGATGCCAAGGGGCTCTCCGAGGCCCTGACTCGTCGCCATATGGGGGACAAGGCCGCCGACAAGATTTTCAGTCAGGGGGAGTTCGACCTGACCGAGTTCACCTTCTCCAACGGCATCTTCTGCGATGTAAAGGAGCGTCTCTGCCGCGAGGATCGTTACTTCGGGGAGGATGGTAAACGCAGTGGCGCCGTCTCGGAGCGTTATACCGAGCAGCTGTTTGGCAAGTAGGGTGTGGCTGTGATGAAGAGGGGCGCGATGCGCCCCTCGTTCGTTTATCAGGCAGGATTGATCTGCAGGGGCATGCCAGAGCGCTGCTCCAGAGCCTGTTTGACCAGCCGGGAGTCGGTCTCTTTGTGGGCGATGAAGCGGGTGACGGCCGGGGTCATGGGCAGGGGGGCCGGAATGTCGGAGTTGAATTCGGCCTCCGAGCGGGAGAGGGGCTGGTGCACCTCCATGTAGCGCAGACCTCCCGGCTCTACCGTGGTCTTGACCGGCTGGTTCACAAACTGAACGCGGGTTCCTACCGGCACCTTCTTGAAGAGATACTCGATATCCTCGTTGCGCAGGCGAACGCAGCCGTGGCTGACCCGCAGGCCGATGCCAAACTTGGCATTGGTGCCGTGGATGGCATACATGCGGCCGACGTAGAGGGCGTAGAGCCCCATGGGGTTGTCCGGACCG
>NZ_CDDB01000009.1 GCF_000820105.1 Aeromonas schubertii
AATTAACATGGACACCCATCGTTGTTTGGGGTTATTGGGAGTCCGGCTCTACAGTTGATGAATGTTTGTTGAAGCGGGAGGTGTGTGATGCCTCTGCCTCGTCGTAGCCAGGTGAGCCTGGCGGATACGCCTTACTATCACTGTGTCGCGCGCTGTGTCAGGCGAGCGTATCTGTGTGGCCTCGATGCCCAGAGTGGACAGAGTTATGCCCACCGGCGGGAGTGGGTCGAGAGCCGGATTTTGCTGCTGGGTCAGCTCTTTGCCATCCACATCTGCGCTTATGCGGTGATGTCCAACCACCTGCATCTGGTGCTCCATGTGGACAAAGAGAGTAATTAACATGGACACCCATCGTTGTTTGGGAATTAACATGGACACCCATCGTTGTTTGGGGTTATTGGGCGTCCGGCTCTACAGTTGATGAATGTTTGTTGAAGCGGGAGGCAAACAATATGGACACCCATCGTTGTTTGGGGTTATTGGGAGTCCGGCTCTACAGTTGATGGATGTTTGTTGAAGCGGGAGGTGTGTGATGCCTCTGCCTCGTCGTAGCCAGGTGAGCCTGGCGGATACGCCTTACTACCACTGTGTCGCGCGCTGTGTCAGGCGAGCGTATCTGTGTGGTCTCGATGCCCAGAGTGGGCAGAGCTATGCCCACCGGCGGGAGTGGGTCGAGAGCCGGATTTTGCTGCTGGGTCAGCTCTTTGCCATCCACATCTGCGCTTATGCGGTGATGTCCAACCACCTGCATCTGGTGCTCCATGTGGACAAAGAGAGCGCCCTGGGCTGGAGCGATGCCGAGGTGGTAGAGCGCTGGCATCGTCTCTGCTCGGGGACGTTCCTGACGCGCCGCTTTGCCAAGGGCGAGTCGCTCGATGAGGCCCAATGGCTGGCGGTGCAAGCCACTATCGGCATTTACCGTCAGCGGCTGATGGATATCAGCTGGTTGATGCGTCTGCTGTGCGAGCCGATTGCCCGGCAGGCCAACCGGGAGGATGGCTGCACCGGTCACTTCTGGGAGGGGCGCTTCAAGTCCCAGGCCCTGCTCAACGAATCGGCGCTACTTGCCTGCATGGCCTATGTGGAGCTCAATCCGGTGCGAGCCGCCATGGCCGAGACGCCCGAGTCGTCTGATTTTACCAGCATCCAGCGGCGCATTCGGGCGGCGCTGGAAGGGAAACAACCCGATGAGCTGCTGCCCTTTGTGGGCGATGAGCATCAAGCCCTGACTCACGGCTTGACCTTTTCCCTGGCGGATTATCTCGAACTGGTGGACGAGAGCGGCCGCTGGCTGCGTGGAGACAAGCGCGGCGCCATGTCACCGGGTTGTGCACGAATATTGGCGCGATTGGGATTGCCCGCCGC
>NZ_CDDB01000010.1:0-204156 GCF_000820105.1 Aeromonas schubertii
TGCTGGTGCGCACCAGCAAGCGCCAGGTGCGCTACTCCCGCTACCCCGAACTGCCCCTGTTTGGCCGTGCGGCGCGGGAGAAGCGCATCGAGCAGCTGGAGGTCGAGCGCGACGCCCTGATCGAGGCCTACGCCAAGGCGGCCTTCGAGCAGCAGAAATTTCACCGTCTCTATCAACACTTCAGCGACTTTGTCGGCGCGCACCTCGGCATCGCCTTCCAAGACGATCCCGAGCTCGAGATCGAGCAAAAGCAAGCCGCCCTACGCCAGCTGCAAGGGGTCGTGGGGGAGAGCGAGCGCGAGCTGCAATCCCTCAAGGGGGCCCAGGCCCAGGTCGCCCGTCAGCTGCAGTTGGCCCAGGCCATGCTGCCGCTGGCCCACCTGTTTGGCGAGCCGGTGGGTGAGAAGCTCGAGCAGGCGCGCGCCCAGATAGACCGTCTCGACGCCGCCCGCGACTTCGTGGCCCGCCACGGGGTTACCCTCGAAAAACTCGAGGCCCTGAGCCAGGCCCTGCGCCAGGATCCCCAGGGGCTCGCCGAGCTGCAGGCCATCTTCGATCGGGAGCACGGGGCGCTCTCCGAGCAGAAACGCCGCTGCTACCTGCTCGATCAGGTGGTGGCCCGCCTGCCGCACCTGGCCTATCAGGATGCCCAGGACCTGCTCGGCAAGGCCTCCGAGATGAGCGAGCACCTCAAGGCCAAGCTCAAGACCGCCGAGGTGGACGCCCGCGCCGCCGCTGAGCAGCACAAGCAAATCAGTGCCCAGCACACCGAGGCGCTGCAGGTGCGCACGGCCCTCAATTCCAGCGTCGAGGCCAAGGGCGAGACCCTGCGCGAGTTCGAGCAGGAGCTCGGTGCCATGGGGCTGACCCTGTCGGATGACATGGAAGAGAAGGCCCGCAGCCACAAGAAGGAGGTCGAGGAGCTGCTCATTCGCACCCGCTCCCGTCGCACCAGTGCCGAGGCCCAGCTGCAGGTGACCAAGCGGGAGATCGAATCCCTCGGCGGTCGCCTCAAGGTGGAGGGCAAGGACTACTTCGGTGCCCGCAAGGCCCTGGTCGGCCACAAGGCGAGCTGGTCGCGCGTGGTGCGCCTGGCTCGCGAAACCGACGTGGAGAAGCGCCTCAATCGCCGCGAGCTGGCCTATCTCGATGCCGACGACCTGCGCTCCATGTCGGACAAGGCCCTCGGCGCCCTGCGGGTGGCGGTGGCACACGACGAGGACTTGCGCGATGCCCTGCGCCGCTCCGAGGGCAACCGCAGCACCGAGCAGAAGGTCGCCTTCTACGTGCAGGTCTATCGCTATCTCAAGGATCGCATCCGCAACGACATCATCCGCTCGGACGATCCGGTGGAGGCCATCGAGGAGATGGAGATCGAGCTGGCGCGCCTGGCCGACGAACTCAAGCAGCGGGAGAACCACCTGTCGCTCTCCTCCCATGAGGTGGCGGCCAAGATCACCAACATCATCCGCCGCGAGCAGAACCGCATCCGGGTGCTCAACCAGGGGCTGCAGAACATTGCCTTCGGTCTGGTGCGCGGGGTACGTCTCAACGTCAACGTGCGTGAGGCTCACACCCGGCTGCTGACGGCACTCGCCGATCAGAGCGCCATGCACAACGATCTGTTCGCCGACAAGGAGCTCACCTTCTCCGAGGCGATGGCCAAGCTGTTCCAGCGCCTCAACCCGCAGGTGGAGCAGGGGGAGCGCAACTACCAGGTGATGGGGGACGTGCTGCTCGATTACCGCAACTACCTGGAGCTGGAGATCGAGGTGCTGCGCGGCGCCGACGGCTGGCTGCGCGCCGAGAGCGGCGCCCTCTCCACCGGCGAGGCGATCGGGACCGGTCAGGCCATTTTGCTGATGGTGCTCATCAGCTGGGAGGAGGAGTCCCGCCGCCTGCGTGCCAAGGACATCGCCCCCTGTCGCCTCCTGTTCCTCGACGAGGCGGCGCGTCTGGATGCCAAGTCCATCGCCACCCTGTTCGAGCTGTGCGAGCGCCAGGACATGCAGCTGCTTATCGCGGCGCCCGAGAACATCAGCCCCGAGAAGGGCACCACCTACAAGCTCATCCGCAAGGTACAGGGCAAGCACGAGCACGTGCACGTGGTGGGGCTGCGCGGGTTTGGTTTCACCGACGAGGCCGCCAGGCTCAGCGCCTGACGGGAAGTGAAATGATGCGGGGGGCCTTGGCCTCCCGCAGCGTTTGGGTAGCGTAACGAGGAGGAGAGGATGAGAGACGCGAGAGCCTGGTTATTGCTGGGCCTGTGTACGCTGCTGGCAGCCTGTAGCAGCCGCTACGACGAGGCCCACGGCGGCAGCTGGCGCGGTTATAGCGAGACCGGGCTGGCATCGTATTACGCCGATCGCTACCACAACCGGCGCACCGCCAGCGGTGAGCCCTACCGCAAGGAGCGCAGCACGGCGGCCCATCTGGTATTGCCCTTCGGCAGCCGGGTGAAGGTGACAAATCTGGCCAATGGCAAGAGTGTGCTGGTGCGCATCAACGACCGCGGGGCCTTCCCCGAGGGGCGTGTCATCGATCTCTCCCGCTCGGCCTTCTCTGCCATCGGCAACCCGGCGGACGGGCTGCTGCGGGTGCGTCTCGAGGTGATGGAGTAGGTTTCATTACAGGCCATTTCCGTTTGAATCAAGCATCCCATCGGGGGGAGAGGAGGGGAGTGGGGTTTGTTACCATGGGCAATACCCGCAGGATGGCGGGTAAGAATCCATAAGGAAGCCACATGCACCGTTCACTGCTCTACCCCCTCGCGGCCCTGTTGCTGGCCGCCTGTAGCTCGCCCGATCAGCGCTACGTCAGCCCCCCCCCCACCCTCAACGGGGAGCCTGTGGTCATCGAGGAGAGCGAGCTCGCCCGCTACTGGCTGGGTCAGACGCCCGATGTCTTCACTATCCCGACCAAGATGTTTCCCAAAGAGAAGATAATGACGAGCGGCAGGGTGATCATTCGCCCCCTGCTCGATGGGGCGGGGCAGCGACCGGCCGGCAACTACGTGGTGATCCGTCATCTCATCGACTCCAAAGGGGTGGCCTATAACCCCGAGTTTATCGACTCATCGGACAAGCGCCTGGAGTGGGTGGCCCTGAGCATGCTCTCCAAGCGCCACTATCAGGCGGCCAAGGAGAATCCCCGGGCCACACCGGTCATCGTCGATACCTGCTTCGAGATTGTCTACGACGAATGAAACGGGAGGCCTTGGCCTCCCGTCTGCTTCCTCCCCCCGGGTTTGTCAGGCAATGAGCCTGAAGCGGCTGACCAGTTCCTGCTGCCGCTCGGCCAGCTGATCGAGCTGCTGACTGGTTCCGGCCACCTGATCGATGCCCCGGTAGTTGAGATCCGAGATATCCGAGATGTGGTTGAGATTGGTCGCTATCTCGGCGCTGGTGGCCTGCTGCTGCTCTGCAGCGGCCGCAATCTGACTCGCCATGTCGTTGATCTGGGTGACGATCCCCTGGATCTCCTCCATGGCGCCGTTGGCATCGGAGCTCTGCTGCACACTCGCCTCCATCTCGCCGGAGCACTCTTCCATCTCCTTGACGGCGCGGGAGACCGCCTGTTGCAGCCCCTCGATCATGGCGTTGATCTCGCTGGTCGAGTCGCTGGTGCGCGAGGCCAGGTTGCGCACCTCGTCGGCCACCACCGCGAAGCCACGACCCTGCTCACCGGCCCGGGCGGCCTCGATGGCGGCGTTGAGGGCCAGCAGGTTGGTCTGCTCGGCGATACCCCGGATCACCTCGAGGATGTTGCCAATCTTGTTGCTCATGGTGCTCACCTCGGCAATCACCTGACCCGCATGCTGAAGCTTCAGGGCCAGCTGGTGAGTGGTGGAGATGTTGCCGGCCATCACCTGACGCCCGATGCGCGAGGCGCGCTCGACCTCCTGCACCTGCTCCAGGCTCTGGTGCGCCGCCATGGCCACCTCGCGCACCGAGGCTTCCATCTGGGTCATGGCGGTGGCCACCGAGGCGGTCTCGGCGCGCTGGCGCTCGAGCTCGCCGCGCACCTTCTCGGCGGTGTGGCGGTTACTGTGGGCGGTGTCGGTGAGCTGGGTCGCGGCGCTCGCCAGCTGTCCCAGCACATCACCCATTTGGCTTATCAGCAGGTTCACCTGGCGGGCCAACTGGCCAAACTCGTTATGGCTCTGGAAGCGGACCCGGGCTGTCATCTCCCCCTGAGTGACGGCACCCAGGACGCTTAGCAGCTCTTGAAGTGGGCGGCGTATGGCCTTGCCAAGGCCCCAGGCGACCAGCAGGGCCAGCACAATGGCGGCGGCAATGGCCATCCCCTGGGTGATCCGGCTCTGGCTGAGAACCCCATCGGCGGCGGCGATACTCTGATCCATGATCTGGCGGCTCTCTCTGTCGACGCTGGCCAGGGTCTGCTGGACGGCGACCACCTGCTCCCCGGCGGCGCTGCGCTGGGCCTGCATGGCCGCCTGCTCGCGCATCAGGGCGAGGTATTGCACCAGCAGCCCCTCCTCGGCCGTGGTGTCACGCACGAAGGCGCGCACCTGGTGACCCAGATCGTTGTCGAAGTCGGGCAGCTCGTTTTCCAGATCCTTGACCGTGGCGTTAAACCCCTGGATCTGCATCTTGTTACGCTTGAGGGCGGCCTCGATGGCGCCGGTGGCGCTCTGGTTGAGGGCATCCATGGTGGAGAGTTCGATGGTCGAAAGCTGGGTGGTAAGCTTCTCGGCCAACATCTTGATGAAGCTGTCGTCGATAGTGATCATCATGTCGGCCAGGTTCTTCTTGAACTGGGGCAGGGTGACCTGAAACTGTCCCTTGGCCCGGTTCACCTTGGTCAGGCGCTCCAGCATGCTGCGGCGTTTCTCCGGCAAGGGGGCGGTCTGGCTCAGGTACTGCTCCAGCTGATTGGCAAGGGTCGCCAGGGGGGCGCCCAGTTGGGGATGGCTGGCGGCGGCCTGTTTAAGCTCGGCCAGGGCTGCCTGGGTGGCCTCGCGCTCCCGGGTGAGCCGGCTTATCTCCTCCTCAAGCACCTTGGGATCCGATTCGGAAAGGGCATCGCTCAGCCAGCGATGGGCCTCGAGCAGCACGATCTGGGTGCGAGCGCTGGCCTGCACCAGGGGCATGGATTGATCCGTGACCCGGGTCAGGGCGCCCTTGAGCTGCCCCTGGCTGAAGAAGGTGAGCGATGAGGCGCCGATCATCACCAGGATGAGGATGGCAAAGCCTAGATAGACGCGTTGCAAGATAGAAAGATTATTCAGTTTCATTATTGTGTTGTCCCGCTGTCACTGTGTCCCTGTCAGGGTTGTCGTTGCGACTATCGGCATTTTTAACAGTAAATCGAGCAGAAGTGACAAGGCTTGTCGCAGAAAGGGGGGCCAGGTCACACTTGCCCGAAAAGGTGGCGTCACAAGGCGCTTTCCTTTACCCTCACTGCACTGCCAACCCTTTGTTTTCAAGGAGTCTATCCATGGCCGAGGAAACCATTTTCAGCAAGATCATCCGCAAGGAGATCCCCGCCCAGATCCTCTATCAGGACGATCTGGTCACCGCCTTTCGTGACATCAGCCCCAAGGCACCGACCCATATCCTGATCGTGCCCAATGTCCTCATCCCCACCGTCAATGATGTGGAGCCCGAGCATGAGGCCGCCCTCGGCCGTCTCTTTACCGTCGCCCGAAAGCTGGCCGCCGAGGCTGGCATTGCCGAGGATGGCTATCGCCTGGTCATGAATTGCAACCGTCATGGTGGACAAGAGGTCTATCACATCCATATGCACCTGCTGGGGGGCAAGTCCCTGGGAGCCCTGGTGAGCTGCTAAGGCAGCTCCTGTCGCCCCGCCTCTGGCAGGCGGTCGATCCTGTGCCGGCTTTTGCCCTAGCATAAGCACTCATGGCGGGGCAGTGGCTCCGCTATCTGTTTTTTACCAGGAGAGTAGGCAAATGAAGATGCGTCCCCTGATGCTGCTGACGGTCCTTCTGCTGGGGGGCTGTAGCGTCAACCCCTACAGCTGGCCCGGTAGCGAGAGTCAGCCACCGGCCCCGGTCAAGCCACTGCCCGGCAAGCCGCAACCCCCCGTTCAAAAGCCCGAGGTGAGCAAGCCCGCGCAGGCACCGACGGCTCTGGCACTGGCCATGGCCGACAGCGTTGTGCAGGCCCCCGAGGTGCAGCAGCTGGCACCGACCGCCCCTCTCTTGCTGCTTACGCCGCCCCAGAACGGTACCGGTGAGGCGGTCGATACCCGACTGATGGCCGACACCATGAGAAAACGGATCGCCAGCCGCACCGCTTTTCGCTTCGTCGATCCGGGGCAGGTGGCGGCCATCACGGGTCAGCTTGAGTATCAGCAGGGGGGGATGAATCCGGCCTCTCTGGTGCGCCTCGGGCGTCAGACCGGTGCCGGCTTCATGCTCTACGGGGATCTGGCCCGTGACGCAGGGCACTATCGTCTCACCATGAGCCTGATGGATCTGCGAAGTGGGGAGCTGCTCTGGAATGGCAGTCGTGCCGCCAGCCGCTGACCCCTTGCCGGCCGGACTGCCAGCCCCCTGGGATAAGGCCAGCGCCGCCCCCCTTGGCGGCGGGTTGACCAACCGTAACCTGTGCCTGCAGGCTGCCGATGGCCGCCGCGCCTTCTTGCGCATCGGTCACCCCTCGGCGGTGAACCTTGGCATCGATCGCCACCAAGAGTGGCGCCTCTATCGGCAGGCAGCCCAGGCGGGATTGGCGCCACCTTGCCTGTTTGCCGATCCCGGGAGGGGGATCCTCTTGCTCGAGTGGTGTGACGAGCCGAGCTGGGCCGAGTGCTCCCCGTCGCAGGCAGAGGCAACCGCTGCTCTGGCTCAACTGCTGGTGCGGCTGCATCGCCTGCCTCGGCCGAAGGTGCATATGGCCGTGCGCCCCCACGCCGAACGCTATCGCCATCAACTGCTGCGGATACCCGACTGGTTACTGGCCCTGGAGCGGCCGCTATTGGCCTGCCACGAGCCCGATGAGTGCCGCTACGCCTGTCATCACGATCTCAACCCGGCCAATCTGCTTGGGCCGCGTCCCTGGGTGGTGGACTGGGAGTATGGCGCCGCGGGCCATCCGGGCTTCGAACTCGCCTCCATCTTGCGCACCCATGGCTGGAGCGAGGAGCGGGGCGACGAGCTGGAGGCTTGCTATCTGGCCGCCGGCGGGTCATGTTCTGAGCTCAGGTTTCGCCCCTTCTTGCCCTGGGTGGACTACATCGCCCTGCTCTGGGCTCTGGTGCGTCAGCAGCAGGGGGAGGCCATGAGCCACTGGATTGATAGCTATCGTCAACGACTGGAGTGATCCCATGACGCGAACCCGGGCCTGGCTACTTGGTCTGCTCTGCTTTCTGCTGGTCGGCTGCTCGACCCGTCTCATCTACTACTGGCTCGATTGGGCCATTGTCTGGCAACTGGATGATTACTTCTCCCTGACCCGGGATCAGCGCAATGCCCTTGATCGAGAGGTGCGAGGCCTGATGGCGTGGCATCGCAAGTCGGAGATCCCCGCCTACGGCGCCCAGCTCAAGGCCCTGAGCGAAGCAGTGGCGAGCCCCATGACCACCGCCCAGGTCGACAAGCACCTGGCCGCCCTGGAGGGGGATCTGGACCGCCTGATTGGTGATGCCTTGCCGAGGGCCGTGCGTCTGGGAGAGATCCTGAGCGATGCCCAATTCGAGCGTTTCCTCAAGGAGCGGCGACAAAAGCTGGCCCAAAAGCGGGAGGAATTTCGCCGCAGCCCTCGGGATAAGGAGCTCAGCGACTTCACCGAGAAGATGAACAAGCGCCTGTTGTTCTGGATTGGTGAGGTCAAGCCGGCCCAGGCGCCCCTGGTCGCCCGCTGGGTAGAGTGGCAATACGAGCTCTACGGCCCCTGGCTCGACTATCAACTGCACTGGTGGGATGAGCTCGAGCAGGTGTTAAGGCTCAAGGGCACCCCTGAGTTTGCGCCGGCTCTCGAGCGTCTGCTCGCCAGCGGTGATAACCTGATGGGGGGACGCTACACCGGGTACACGGCCCAATCTCGCCAGCGAACCGTGCAGTGGCTGTCGGACTTGAGCACGAGTCTCGATCTCTCCCAGCGGGCCCATCTCTATGGCTTGCTCAAGGGCTATGCCGATGATTTTATGGGGATGGCGCGCCGTTAAGGCGTGACCTGCCTTGTGAGGGGGGAGGGGCCATGGTATGGTTTGCCCCTCTTTACCGCCCATGAGACGACCCTTGCGCTTTTCCTGGCTGAAAACCCTGCTTCTGGGGAGTGTGCTCTCCCTTGTTCTGTGCTCCTCCCTGGGGGCCGGGATGGGGGTATCCGCCCATCAGAGCGGAGCCTCGGTTGTCAGTGTCAGCCAGCCACTGCAGGATAACCTCGAGGGGGCTCTGACCCACCAGAGCCACCTGCTGCGGCTCGAGCAGGGGCTGCGCAGCGATGACGAGCCGGCCGACGATATTCGGTTCCTGCTCGTCGAGTGGTCGCAGGGCGAGATCCTGTTGCTGCTCTGTGGCCTGCTGTTTTTCCCCGGCATGGCCTATCTCAGGTTCTCGTTTCGCGATCGCTTCAGCCGCGATGATCGGCGAAGACGAGTCCGCCCCCATCTTCTCTACCGCTTCCTCCAGCGCCGTCGCGCCTTGCCGCTGACGGCCTGACGTGCACTCGCGCAGACAGGCCCAACCTTCCGTAAAGTGGGCTTCACCCCGGTGAAGCTGCCGTTTTCTCTATTGGGGTTCTGTCATGACCAACCATACCCGCCGCCGTGCCAAGCATGGCGTAATGAACCGCATGAGCCGCTGGAGCTATGCCCTGCTGCTGCTCATGCTGGTCACCTTTACCTTCTACTCCCTGCCCACCTTCTTCGGTGAGCAACCCTCTATTGGGCTGCATGGCCAGACGGCCCTGAGCGATGCCCAGGCGCGTGCACTGGCCGAACGCCACATAGCCCCCAGGCTTGTTATCGCCGATGCCGATCGACTCGAGCTGGTGTTCGCCAGCCAGGATGAGCAGCAAGGTGCCAAGCAGGTGCTCGACGCCCTCGGGGCCAGCACCACCCTGGAGTTTCACGCCAATGCCCCGGCCTGGCTCAAGGCCCTGGGCGCGGCCCCCATCAAGCTGGGGCTGGACTTGCGCGGGGGCTCTCAGCTGCTGATCGCCGTCGATACCGACTTCGTGCTGGAGCGCCAGAGCAGTAATCTGGTCGATTCGCTGCGCGCGGCCCTGCGGGAGGCCCGCCTGCGCGGGGCTCAGGTGCAGCGTGACGGGCTAGACCAGGTGGTGGTGACCCTGCCGGCTGGGGAGCCGGCCGCCTCCTATCTCGCTGTGGTACGTCACGAGCTCGGCCAGGGTCAGTGGCAGCTGACGCGAGGCGACGGGCGGCTCATCTTGACGCTCTCTGCCAAGGAGCGCAGCGAGCTCATCAACAATGCGGTGAGCCAAAACCAGAAGATCTTGCAAAAACGGATCAATGAACTTGGCATCGTCGAGGCGGCGGTCCAGCGTCAGGGCCAAGGCGCCATCCGTATCGAGCTGCCCGGGGTGCACAATCCCAAGCAGGCCAAGGAGGTACTGGGGGCTACCGCCTCCCTTGCCTTCTACGAGGTGGTGCCCGAGGGAAGCTTCAAGGTGGCCGATCGCAGTGGTCGCCCCATCGCGCTCGCCCGAAAGCCGGTGCTGACCGGTGAGCACATCGTCGATGCCCGTGCCAGCATGGGGGAGAGTGGCCAGCCCCAGGTGGGCATTGTGCTCGATGGGGCCGGTGGCAGCGTGATGAGCCGTTTTAGCCGTCAGCACGTGGGCAAGCCCATGGCCTCGCTCTTTACCGAGTACAAGAGCAATGGGGAGGGCAAGCTCAAGGCCCACAGCGAGGTGATCAACGTCGCCACTATTCAGACGGCGCTGGGCAGTCAGTTTCGTATCACGGGGCTTGCCAGCATGAGCGAGGCGCAAGATCTCGCCATGTTGTTGCGTGCCGGCGCCCTGACCGCCCCGCTCAAGATCCTCGAGGAGCGCTCGATAGGGCCGACCCTGGGGATGCAAAACATCGAGGCGGGCTTTAGCGCCCTGGCCTTTGGCATGGCCGGCATGGCCCTCTTTATGATCCTCTGGTATCGCAAGTTTGGCTGGGTGGCCATCACGGCTCTGGTGGCCAACCTGCTGATGCAGGTGGGCATGCTGGCGCTGCTTCCCGGCGCCGTGTTGACCCTTCCCGGCATCGCCGGTCTGGTGTTGACGGTGGGCATGGCGGTGGATACCCATGTGCTTATCTTCGAGCGTATCAAGGACAGGTTGCGGGAGGGGGGAAGCCTGTCCAATGCCATCGATTTTGGCTATCGCAGCGCGTTTCGCACGATTTTTGATGCCAATATCACCACGCTCATCAGCGCGGTGATCCTCTACTCGGTGGGCTCGGGTCCGCTGCAGGGTTTCTCCATCACCCTGATCCTCGGTCTTCTATCCAGCATGATCACCGGGATCTGGGGGACGCGCGCCATCATCAACCCACTGTGGGGACAGAGTTCCCTGAAGCTTTCGAGGGTATAAGTCATGATCAACCGTCTGATCGCCAACCTGACACGCCTGCGCTATCTGGGGCTCTTTATCTCTGTGCTGCTCACCGGTTACTGTGTCTGGTTGCTGGCTCATCACGGGCTACAAATGGGGCTTGATTTCACCGGCGGCTCCCTGCTGGAGTTTCGCATCGACACCCTGCGCTCGGCTCAGGATCTCAATGCCTTGCTGACGCCGCCGTTAAAGGGGGCCATCGAGCTCCATTCGGCCGGCGCACCGGGGGAGTGGCTCATCAAGTTGCCCGAGCACGCCCTGGCCTGGAGCCCTCAGGAGCTCGGGGTTATGTTGGGCGAGCAGCTTGGTCTGCCAGTCGAATTGCTGCGCACCACCCAGGTGGGTCCCCAGGTGGGGGCCGAGCTGCTGGAGCAGGGGATGTTGGCCCTGCTGGCCGCGTCGCTGGCTATCAGCGCCTATCTCGCCTTTCGCTTCGAGTGGCGCCAGGCGCTGGGGGTACTCGCCTCGGTAGCCCACGATGCCCTGGTGGCGCTGGGGCTGATCGCCATGTTGGGGATCGAGTTTGAT
Source organism: Aeromonas schubertii (assembly GCF_000820105.1). Taxonomy (GTDB): domain Bacteria; phylum Pseudomonadota; class Gammaproteobacteria; order Enterobacterales; family Aeromonadaceae; genus Aeromonas; species Aeromonas schubertii. Next base: position 11,085 of record NZ_CDDB01000010.1, read on the forward strand.
CTCAACGTGATCGCCGGGCTGATGGCGGTGATCGGCTATTCGCTCAACGACAGCATCGTCATCTCGGACAGGCTGCGGGATATCCTCTGCTCGCGTCAGCCCCCCTCGATCCATGAGTGTACCGACCGGGCCGTGGTGGCGACCTTCAGCCGCACCCTGATCACCTCGGGCACCACCCTGTTTACCGTAGGGGCTCTGCTACTGCTCGGCGGAGAGGCGCTGCACGGCTTTGCCTTTACCCTGTTTGCAGGGGTGTTGACCGGAACCCTCTCCTCCATCACCATCGCTACCCCTGTTCAGGAGCTGCTGGGCTTGACTCCTGCCGCTTATCAGAAGGAGATGGTGCTCCCGGAGGGGGCCTGATGGCCGGTCGGGCAGAGGGGAAACCCTCTGCCCGTCGCCGTCAGAATGAGGAGCCCGGCTCTTCGAGAAAGGCCAGCTCGCTCTCGCTGCTTTCGCGGCCGAGGATGGCGTTACGATGAGGGAATCGACCGAAACGGGCGATGATATCCCGGTGACGGCGAGCAAAGTCGAGGTAATCCCCAAACGGAGCGTGGGGGTGGTGCTCAAAGAGGCGTTCAAACAGGGCGACACTGAGATCCTGCAGCTCCAGACTCTCCGCATGCTCCAGTGGCAGATAGAAAAAGAGGCGCTCAATGGGAAGGAGGTGGGTGTCATGGCCGTGGGCCAATCCCTCCAGGCAGAGCTGCTGGGCGCGGCCATCCTGGGCGAACGCAGCAGGCTCCCCCCGGCAGGTGTTGCGCGGCAGCTGATCGAGCAGCAGTAACAAGGCGAGGCAGCTTCTCGGTTGCCAGCACCAGTCGTCCAGCTCCCCCTCTGCGGCTTGCCTCTGCAGCGCTCCAAACCGCTCAGCGAGCTGCCTGTCGACCGCTTCATCCTTACTCCACCAGAGTGCGGCCTGGCGCCGGGCCAGGGTGGCGGCATCGGCCGGCTCACCAAACCAGGTGTCTAACAGGGGATTCCATGGATCCATCGGTGGCTCCTTTTAGCCGTTGAACTTCCCACTAGGGTAGCATTCGCCCCCCCATGCTGTGTATGGCGGTTGCCGTGCGGGTCACATGGGGTAGACTATTGCCTCTTTTTTACAGTTGGAGTGATCCGGATGGCCGGAACCAGTTTGCTGGCACTGCTCGATGATATCGCCGCCGTGCTCGATGATGTTGCCCTGATGACCAAGGTGGCCGCCAAGAAAACGGCGGGTGTGCTGGGGGATGATCTCGCCCTCAATGCCGAGCAGGTGAGCGGCGTGCGCGCCGAGCGTGAGCTGCCCGTGGTGTGGGCGGTGGCAAAGGGCTCCTTTCGCAACAAGCTGATCCTGGTGCCGGCCGCCCTGCTGATCAGCGCCCTGGTTCCCTGGCTTATCACGCCTCTGCTGATGCTGGGGGGCGCCTACCTCTGCTTCGAGGGGGCCGAGAAGCTGGCTCACAAGTTTATTGGCCATGAGACTCAGGATGAGCACGCGGCCGACCCCATTCCCGACGATCTGGTTGCCTACGAGAAGGAGAAGGTCAAGGGGGCCATTCGCACCGACTTTATCCTCTCGGCCGAGATCATCGTCATCGCCCTGGGCACGGTCCAGGGAAGCAGCTTCCCGGTACAGGTGAGCGTGGTGGCGGGGATCGCCGTGCTGATGACCATTGGGGTCTACGGCCTGGTGGGGCTCATCGTCAAGCTCGACGACATCGGTCTGCACCTGGTCAACAAGGGGGAGGGGGGAACCCTGGCTGCGCCGCGTCTGGCACTGGGCCGCGCCCTGGTGGTGGTGGCGCCCAAGCTGATGCATCTGCTGGCGCTGGTGGGCACCATCGCCATGTTCATGGTGGGGGGCGGCATACTGGTACACGGCCTGGCGCCCCTGCACCATCTCATCGAAGGGGTGGCCCAGAGCCTGGCGCCGCTCTCGGGCCTGCTCGCGGCCCTGGTGCCGAGCCTCTTGTCGGCCCTCTTCGGGGTCGTCGCCGGCCTGGTGCTGGTCGCGGCCATGAGTGCCATCGGGCGCCTGCGCGGCTAACCCTCAGCGGTACTGGAGAGTGCCATTCGGGAGTGGCAGAGGCTGGCCACTCCCGTCATACTGACCAACCCGCCCACCCCGGGCGCAGGAAGCAAACACCATAACAAGGAAGAACCCATGACCTATCAGACCATCTGGCGTGACGAGCACATCTTCACCGCCCCGGACGCCCCCGAGGTAGCCCGGACTCTGGCCCACTGCCGGGAAGGCATCGCCACCCTGGCCGAGGCGGCCAAGGGACTCGTCGCCGGTGATGAGGCCATGCTGGCCGAGCGGCTTGTCGCCCTGCGTGAGCAGGGGGATTCCCTTCACCACGCCATCGCCAACCTGGGTACCTACGCCTATAACCGTCTGAGCCGCAACGGTAAAGAGAGCGCATCCCGCGAGCTGCTGTCGCGTGCCATGCAGCTTGACGCCGAGCTTGCCATGGCCGAAAAACCCGTTGAGCTGTTTTGGGCCCGGGCCGATCAGGCCCTGGTCGACAAGCTGCTGGCTCATCCGGCCCTGCATACCCTCGCTTACCGCGTTTCTCATCAGCGGCTCCTCTCGGATCAGCTGCTCTCCCTCGAGAGCGAGCAACTGGTCGAGGGGCTGGGGGTCGACGGGCTGCAGGCCTGGGGCAATCTCTACGATACCCTGGTGGCCAAGCTGCAGGTACAGGTCGGTGACGAGACCACGGGGCTGGCCCAGGCGGCCAACCTACTGTCACACCCCGAGCGTGCCCGCCGCTACGACGCCTGGCACGGCATCTATCAGGCCTGGGGCTCTGAGCAGGAGACGGTGGCGGCCATTCTCAATGCCATCAACGGCTGGCGCATCGAACTGGCTCGTCAGCGCGGCACTGCGCGCCAGCTCGATGCCCTCGAGATCTCCTGCCATCAGTCCCACATCGAGCGTGAGACCCTGGATACCCTGATGGCCCAGGCGTTTGAGCACAAGGAGCTGGGGCGGCGCGCCCTGCGTGCCATGGCAAGGGTGCATGGGGTGAGCGACTTTGGCCCCTGGGATCTCTATGCCCCGGCCCCGGCCGAACAATCCCGCCACTATGGCTTCGATGAGGCCATCGAGCTGGTGGCCGAGGCCTTTGGCGGCTTCGATCCCGAGATGGGGGCCTTTGCCCACATGATGGCCGAGAAGGGGTGGATCGATGCCGACCCCACCGAGGGGCGCCGCACCGGTGCTTACTGCACCGAGTATGCCGATCCCGCCGAGCCTCGGGTCTTTATCACCTTCGAAGGGACCATGGACAACGTCATCACCCTGGCTCATGAGCTGGGGCACGCCTGGCATAGCTGGCTGCTGCGCGATCAATGCCGTGAGCTGCGCAACTACCCCATGACCCTGGCCGAGACCGCCTCCATTTTTGCCGAAACCCTGGTGCGTGAGGCCCTGATGGGGCAGGCCCAGAGCCGTGAGGAGCGCCGCGCCATCGCCTGGATGGAGGCCGACAGCGCCGCCGCCATGTTGGTGGATATCCCGTCCCGCTATGACTTCGAGTGTCGTCTGGTCGCGGCCCGCCATCAGGGGCACGTGGGGGCCGAGCGGCTTCGTGAGCTGATGCAAGGGGCGATGGAGTGCTGGTATGGGGATACCCTCTGCCGTCACAATGATCTCTTCTGGGCCAGCAAGGGGCACTTCTCTATCGCCGAACTCGGCTTTTACAACTACCCCTATCTGTTTGGTTACCTCTTCAGCCTGGGTGTCTATGCCCAGCGCGCGCGCCTTGGCAGCGATTTTGCCGCCCGTTATCGGGCCTTGCTGGAAGATACCGGCGCCATGAGCGCCGAGGCCCTGGTGCAAAAACACCTGGGGGCCGATATTGGTCACCCCGACTTCTGGCGTGCCAGCCTCTCCCTGGTTGCGGGGCAGATCGAGCGCTTCGAGTCGCTCTTGTGATCCCGGGGCGGCATGGCCGCCCCACTTATTTGCTTAAGCGGTAACCCCATGACGCACGCTGTCGGCAGTTGGGACTTCTCCCGATTCTACCCCTCCCTCGACGATGAGCAGCCGCAGGCCGATCTGGCGGCGGCCCGAGGGGAGCTTGTCCCCCTCGCCGAAGCGGTGGATGAGCTGCGCAAGGCGCAGCCCCTTTACCGCCTTGCCGAGTTGTTGAGTCAGATCCGCCATCGTGTGACCGGGATCCGTGAGCTGGGGTGGAATCTTTCGGTGCGCGCCGCCTGCGCCTTAAGCCAAGAGGGGGGGAATGGGAAGGCGCAGCACCTTGCCAGTCGCGCCCGTGCCCTTAACGTGGATCTTTTCAAGACCCTGGCGCCGGTAGAGGCGTTCTGGTTGTCGTTGCCACAGGCGTCGTTCGAACGACTGATGGCAGAGCCCCTGCTTGGGGAGGAGCGTTTTCGTCTGGAGCGGTTGCGGGCGCTCGCGGATCAGCGGCTCCCGCTGCAAGGAGAGCAACTGGTGACGGGGCTCGACGGGGCACACCCCTGGGGAGCCCTCTATCGTGACCTGGCGGCCCGGCTCAGGGTGGCGTTGTCCGGCCAGTCCCTGGGGCTGGCCGAGGCGATGTCAGAGCTCGAGAGTCAGGACCCTGATCGCCGCCGGGAGGCCTGGCAGGGGATCGCTCAGGCCTGGGGCCGTGAGGCAGAGACGGTGGCCGCTATCTTGTGCGCCATTCAGGGGTGGCGCCTCGAGCTGCTGCGTCAGCGGGGGGCCGTCAGGCGGCTCGAGCCCCTGGATCTCGCCTGCCATCAGGGGCACATAGCGCGCACCACCCTCGATACCCTGATGGCCACAGCCTACGAGTACCGTGGCCTGGGGCAGCAGTTGCTCACCCTGATGGCCCGCAGGCTCGGTCATGAGCGCATGCCCATGGCCGATCTCCAGGCTCCCCCCCCTGTACCAAGCCGGATGCACCATACCTTTGCCGAGGCGATAGCGCTTATCGCCGACGCGTTTGCCAGGCTCGACCCCGAGATGGGGGCGTTTGCCCGGATGGCGGCCGAGCGGGGATGGATCGACATCGGACCGGGCGCCGGACGCAGCAGCGGTGCCTATTGCACCAAGTTTGCCCGGCCCGCCGAGCCGAGGGTCTTTGTCAACTTCAGCGGCACCCCTGCCAGCGTCCTGACCCTGGCCCATGAGCTCGGCCACGCCTGGCACAACTGGCTGGTGCGCGACCTTCCGCTGTGTCAGCGTGCCTATCCCATGACCCTGGCCGAGAGTGCCTCCATCATGGGCGAAACCCTGGTGCGCGAGGCGCTGCTGGCTCGTTGTGACGGCGATGATGAACGCCTCGCCATCCTGTGGCAGGCCTCCCGGAGCGCCGTCACCTTCTTGCTCAATATTCCGGTGCGCTTCGAGTTTGAGTGTGCCCTGGTGGCCGGGCGTCGCCGTGGGTCACTCGATGCCGCCGAGCTTGACCGCCTGATGACATCGAGTTGGCAACGCTGGTACCAGGGGACGACCCGGGGGGCTGATACCCGGCTGTGGGCCAGCAAGGGACACTTTGCCAATCCGGCCCTGGGTTTTTACAACTACCCCTATCTGTTTGGCTACCTGTTTAGTCTGGGGTTGCTGGCCAGGCGCGAACAGTGGGGGGCGTCTTTTGTCCCCCGTTATCGCGCCCTGCTGCGCGACAGTGGCGTGATGAGTGTCGAAACCTTGGCCAGACGCCATCTGGATGTGAGTCTCGATGGCCCCGACTTCTGGCGCCAAAGCCTGGGGGAAGTGGTCCGACTGGTCGCCGAGATGGCCCGTTTGTGCCCGGCTTTTGGTGATCCAAAGCAAGAAAGCATCAATCGGCAGTGGCAGGAGTCGTCGTCCCTGGGGTAGGGTCGACGGATGCACTGCCAGAAGTAAGGAAGCAAGCGATGATCATCTATCTGCATGGGTTTGACGCAACCAGCCCGGGCAACCATGAGAAGGTACTGCAGCTGCAGTATATCGACGACGATGTGCGCTTCGTGCACTACAGCACAGTGCATCCCCGTCACGACATGAGCCACCTCCTCAAGGAGGTGAAAAAACAGCTCGACATGAGTTCCGATCCCAAGCCCCTCATCTGCGGGGTTGGCCTCGGCGGCTACTGGAGCGAGCGGATCGGTTTTCTGTGCGGCATTCGTCAGGTGATCTTCAACCCCAACCTCCATCCGGAGGAGAACATGCAGGGGAAGATCGAGCGTCCCGAGGAGTATGTGGACATCGCCACCAAGTGTGTAACTGAATTTCGTAATAAAAATTCAGGAAACTGCCTGTGCATCCTTTCAGTCCAGGACGAAGTGCGAGATAATCGGGACACTGAACGTGAACTGAAGAACTATTACGACATCGTCTGGGATGAGCGAGAGACTCACAAGTTCAAGAACATCTCGCATCATCTGCAGCGGATGAAGGCCTTCAAGGAGGCCTGATCCCATATCACGCACGATTCGACTTTGGGGAGCCTCGGGCTCCCCTTTTTGCATTTAGAGAAACGTTAGGAAAAACAACATGATTAATATCGTCGTCGTAGGTGGTGGTGCCGGCGGTCTCGAGCTCGCGACCAGTCTGGGCCGCAAGCTGGGCAAGAAGAACAAGGCCAAGGTAACCCTGGTCGATCGCAACCGCACCCACCTCTGGAAGCCCCTGTTGCACGAGGTGGCCACCGGCTCCATGGATGCGGGCATCGATGCCCTGAGCTATCAGTCTCACGCCAAGAACCACGGTTTCGACTTCCAACTCGGCACCCTGACCGACATCAGGCGTGACGAGAAGCGCATCGTGCTGGCGCCCATCGTCGATGACAAGGGCGAGGTGGTGGTCCACGAGCGCGAGCTCCCCTATGACTATCTGGTGATGGCCATCGGCTCTGTCTCCAATGACTTCAACACCAAGGGGATCAAGGATCACTGCATCTTCCTCGACAGCCCCTCCCAGGCTCACCGCTTCCACAACAAGATGATGAACCGCTTCTTGCAGTTCGCCACCGAGTACAAGCCCGGTGACACGGTCAAGATCGCCATCGTGGGTGGCGGTGCCACCGGCGTCGAGCTCTCTGCCGAGCTCTATAATGCCGTGGAGCAGCTCTATGCCTATGGCTTTAAAAACCTCACCACCGACAGCCTCAAGGTGACCCTGGTGGAGGCGGGCCCCCGCATCCTGCCGGCCCTGCCGGAGCGCATCAGTGGCGCCGCCCATCAGGAGTTGGTCAAGCTGGGTGTGGACGTGCGCACCGGCACCATGATCACCGAGGCCACGGCCGAGGGGTTGCACACCAAGGATGGCGAGCTGATTGAAGCGGATCTCATGGTGTGGGCGGCTGGTATCAAGGCGCCGGACTTTATGAAGGATATCGCCGGGCTCGAGACCAACCGCATCAACCAGCTGGTGGTGAAAGAGACCCTGCAGAGCACCCGCGACGATCATATCTTCGTTATCGGTGACTGCGCCGCCTGCCCGCAGCCGGATGGCAAGTTCGTGCCGCCGCGCGCCCAATCCGCCCACCAGATGGCAACCCAGGCGTTCAAGAACATCCTGGCCATGATGAACGGTGGCGAGCTCAAGCCCTACCTCTACCATGACCACGGCTCGCTGGTATCCTTGAGCCGCTTCTCCACCGTGGGCAGCCTGATGGGCAACCTGATGCGCGGCTCCATGATGGTGGAGGGCTATATCGCCCGCCTGGTCTACATCTCCCTCTACCGGATGCACCAGATCGCCCTGCATGGCTACATCAAGACCGGCCTTATCATGCTGGTGGGCCGCATCAACCGGGTACTGCGCCCGACCCTGAAGCTCCACTAAGGGGGCAGGGTGATCAGCAAGGAGAGGCCAGTGCCTCTCCTTTCTTTTGGGCGCTCTTGCGCCGGCCCGGGGTGTCCCGTGCAGGGGCTTTGAGGTAGTCTGAAACCTGTTTTCACTCAAGGAGCCATCATGATCCTCTCAACGACCCCTACCCTGGAAGGCAAGACCATTCGCGAGTACCGCGGCATCGTGGTGGGTGAAGCCATCCTCGGCGCCAACGTCTTCAAGGATCTGTTTGCCGGGATCCGCGATATCATCGGCGGCCGCTCCGGTGCCTATGAAAAAGAGTTGGCCCGGGCCCGGGAGATCGCCTTCCAGGAGCTCAAAGATCGCGCCGCCGCCCTGGGGGCCAACGCCGTAGTCGGCATCGATATGGACTATGAGGTGGTGGGCCAAAACGGCAGCATGCTGATGGTGAGCATCAGCGGCACTGCCGTCGTTGTCTAACTTCTTGTTCCCGCAGGCACAATCCGGGTAGGGTAGGGGCATGGATCTGTTTCATGGAGCGTGCATGCCCCCACTTCTTCTTCCCCCTCTGCTCAGGCCCGGGCAGACCATCGGTTTTTTTTCCCCCTCGAGTGCGGCCACGGCCTGGGCGCCGACCCGCTTCGAGCGGGCGCGTACGTTTCTCGAGGGAAAGGGGTTCCGGCTAAGGGCCGGCTCTCTGACCGGCAAGCGGGACCACTGGCGCTCGGGCTCTATCGCCGAGCGTGCCGAAGAGCTCAATACCCTCATCCGCGATCCCGAGGTACGGGCCATCATGTCGGTCATAGGTGGTCACAACTCCAACTCCCTGCTGCCGTACCTCGATTACGAGGCGCTAAAGCGCGATCCCAAGATAGTCATCGGTTATTCGGACGTGACCGCCCTGCTGCTCGGGATCCACGCCAAGACCGGGTTGGTCACCTTCTACGGCCCGGCCCTGGTGGCCTCCTTCGGTGAGCTCGAGCCCCTGGTGGGACGTACCTTCGATTACTTCTCGCGCCTCTGTGTCAGTGGCTGCGCTCCGCATGTGCTGCCAACCCCGACCGAGTGGAGCGATGAGCGTCTCGACTGGGAGAGCCAGAGCCGGCCCAAGTCGTGCGTGGATAACCAACTGGTGAGCGTGGGACGGGGGAGGGTGAGCGGACGCCTTATCGGTGGCAATCTCAACACCATGGCGGGACTCTGGGGCTCCCCCTATATGCCGGCCATCGAGGCCGGGGACATCCTCTTTATCGAAGATTGCCTCAAGAGTGCCGAGGTGGTAGAGCGGTCGTTTGCACACCTCAAGCTATGTGGCGTGTTCGACCGAATTGGCGGGCTGGTGCTGGGCAAGCACGAGCAGTTCGACAGTCAGGGCAGCGGCAAGCGGCCCCTCGATATCCTGCTCGAGGTGGTGGGAGTGCCAACCTTCCCCATTCTGGCGGAGTTTGACTGCGCCCATACCCACCCCATGCTGACTCTGCCCATCGGCGTACAGGCCGAGCTGGATGTGGATCGCGCCACCCTGACCCTGCAGGAGCCCTGGTGGCAGTAACGAGCGGGCCCGCACAGTGGCGGGCCCGAGAGTCAAGTGCGACAGAGTCAGGCGATATTGACCACGACGCGACCTCTGAGCTTGCCCGCCATCAGGGCGTGGGCTGTCTCTATCACCTGATCCAGGGTGATATCCCGGGCGATGAGGCCAAGGAGTTCACCGTCCACCAGGCGTGAGAGCTTCTCCCAGGCCAGGATGCGGCGATCCCGCGGGCACATGACGCTGTCGACCCCGATGAGGCGTACCCCACGCAGAATAAAGGGGGCGACCGAGGCGGGCAGGTCGAGCCCCTGGGCCATGCCGCAGGCGGCCACGGCGCCACCGTAGTGCAAGCCGGCGCAGACGTTGGCCAGGGTATGGCTGCCGACCGTGTCGATGGCTGCCGCCCAGCACTCGCGGGCCAGCGGCTTGCCTGGCTCGCTCAGCGCCTTGCGATCGATCACCTCGCTTGCCCCCAGCGCCTTGAGATATTCCGCCTCCTCCTGCTTGCCGGTGGAGGCCACCACCTCATACCCCTTGCGCGCGAGCAGGGCCACCGCAAAGCTGCCGACGCCGCCGCTGGCGCCGGTGACCAGCACAGGACCTGCCTGGGGGCGAATGCCGGCTTCTTGCAGGGCCATGACGCAGAGCATGGCGGTGTAGCCGGCGGTGCCGATGGCCATGGCGTCGTGGGCGGTGAGCTCTTCTGGCAGCGGGATCAGCCAGTCTCCGTTTAGTCGACACTGCTCGGCCAGGGCTCCCCAGTGCTTCTCGCCCACCCCCCAGCCGTTGAGCAGAACCCTATCACCCACCCGGTAGGCGGGGTGATCGCTGTGGGTCACTACACCGGCGAGATCGATCCCCGGCACCATGGGAAAGCTGCGCACCACGGGGCTGCGCCCCGTGATGGCCAGGGCATCCTTGTAGTTGAGGGTTGAGCTGTGCACCGCGACGGTGACATTGCCTTCGGGCAGGGCGTGTTCGTCCACATGGCTCAGGCTGGCCTGATAGTGTCCTTCGGGTTTGTCGATGAGAATGCAACGCATGAAGGGGCTCTCCGGGTGCTTAGCGCACCGGCTGTTTATCGATGACTCGCACCAGTTGATAGTGCAGTGAGGAGCCGTCGGCCGGCGGGTTGTCTACCTGACTGACCGCCACCTCGAGTCGATAACGGTAGCCTGGCTCAAACTCGAAGCCGTCGATCTTCTGATAGAAGAGCTGCCAGGGCGCATCGTCTTGCTCGCGCACCTGCATGCACTTCATGGGGGCGACCCCGACGCAGTGGGCCAGTTGACTGTTGACTTCCATCACCTTGTTGGCGGGACCTTGGGCACAGCCTGCCAGTAGCAGGGCACCCAGTAGCAGAGAGGATTTCATGAAGACTCCTTCTGAGAGAAAGGGGGTCATTAGAGCGCGAAAAAAAGGGGGCAGTCAATGACTGCCCCCGGCTTGTCGCTGTGATCAGCGTTGATCGATGGGGACGAATTCGCGCTGGGGCTCGCCGATATAGAGCTGGCGCGGACGACCGATCTTGCTGTCCGGATCGGAGTGGAACTCGTTCCAGTGGGCAATCCAGCCGATGGTACGGGCGATGGCGAAGAGCACGGTGAACATGTTCATCGGGATGCCGATCGCCTTCATGATGATGCCGGAGTAGAAATCCACGTTCGGGTAGAGCTTCTTCTCGACAAAGTAGGGGTCGGAGAGGGCGATACGCTCCAGCTCCATGGCCACATCCAGCAGCGGATCCTTGATCTGAAGCTCCTGCAGCACTTCGTGGCAGGTCTCGCGCATCACCTGGGCACGGGGGTCGTAGTTCTTGTAGACCCGGTGACCGAAGCCCATCAGACGGAACGAGTCGTTCTTGTCCTTGGCCCGGGCGATGTACTCGGGGATGCGATCCACAGAGCCGATCTCTTCGAGCATGCGCAGGCAGGCCTCGTTGGCACCACCGTGAGCCGGGCCCCACAGGGAGGCGATCCCTGCGGCGATACAGGCAAACGGGTTGGCGCCAGAAGAGCCGGCCAGACGCACCGTTGAGGTCGAGGCGTTTTGCTCGTGATCCGCATGCAGGGTAAAGATGCGATCCATGGCGCGTTCAACCACGGGGTTGACCTTGTACTCCTCGGTCGGCACACCGAACATCATGTGCAGGAAGTTACCGGCGTAGGAGAGGTTGTTGCGCGGATACATGAAGGGCTGGCCGATGGAATACTTGTAACACATGGCCGCCAGGGTCGGCATCTTGGAGAGCAGGCGGAAGGCGCAGATCTCGCGATGCTGTTCGTTGTTGATGTCGAGGGCATCGTGGTAGAAGGCGGAGAGGGCGCCGACCACACCGCACATGATGGCCATGGGGTGGGAGTCACGACGGAAGCCGCGGAAGAAGAAGGCGATCTGCTCGTGCACCATGGTATGACGGGTCACGGTGCGCTGGAATTCGGCGAATTGGGCCTTGGTGGGGGCCTCACCGTAAAGCAGGATGTAGCAGACTTCGAGGTAGCTCGACTCCTTGGCCAGCTCGGCGATGGGGTAGCCGCGATGCAGCAGAACCCCTTGATCACCGTCGATATAGGTGATAGCCGACTTGCAGGAGCCGGTGGCCATAAAGCCGGGGTCGAAGGTGAAGTAACCGTGGGCGCCGAGCTTGCGCACGTCGATCACGTCGGGTCCGATGGATCCGGAAAGGATGGGTAGTTCAACCGGATCCTGACCGGGTAGATGCAGGGTGGCTATCTTATCAGCCATAGCACGTCTCCTTTGCTCTTTATTTATATTTTGTGTCCAAGCCCCACTCTATCCCGAGAGAAGGGATACTGGCAAAGGGTGAAACACCCAGCCAGGGCAACCGGGCGGTTTGGAGTGCCCTATTTGAACCAGAACCCCCCTTCATTGTCAATTTTGCTGATTGTTGGTTAATGAAGTGTGAAATCGGTTATGGGATCTGGTTTGCGGTTTTTGTAAAAGTGTGTAGGCATTTGATTGTCATTGGTTAACAGCGCCGATATACTGCCGCTCGTGGGTGATGGACGTCGGTGTTTGAAACGCTTTCGGAAACTCTGGGATACACCCAATCTGCTGGATTTTGGCTTTATGACGCAGTTTAGTTACAAAAGCCTTACAAACCCGCCCAACGCCCATCAGCGATTGTCAAAACAATAACTAACGTGCTCAATGGAGCTGAGTGGGCAAAGCCGTGAAAAAGAAAGAGAGACCGGTCAACCTCGACCTGCAAACGATCAGCTTTCCTGTCACTGCCATCGCATCCATCCTGCATCGGGTGTCTGGGGTCATCACCTTCGTGGCCCTCTCCATCCTGCTGTGGATGCTTGGTACTTCACTCTCCTCGCCGGAAGGCTTCGAGCAGGTGATGTCCATTCTGGACAACTTCCTGGTCAAGCTGGTGGTGTGGGGGATCCTGACCGCGCTGGCTTACCACATCGTCGGTGGTATCCGTCACCTGATCATGGATCTTGGCTATTGTGAAGAGCTGGAATCCGGCAACCAGAGTGCCCGTGTGGCCTTTGTGATTACCGCTGTTCTGGCTGTGCTGGCGGGAGTGCTGGTATGGTAACCAATTCTGCAACCTTCGGGCGCAGCGGCGTTCACGATTTCATCCTGATCCGCGCCACCGCCCTCATCATGACCTTCTATACCCTCTATCTGGTGGGTTTCATCGCCTTTAACGACATCACCTATGAGGTGTGGGGTGAGTTCTTCGCCTCCACCTTTACCCGGGTGTTCACCCTGTTGGCTCTGCTGAGCGTGCTGATCCACGCCTGGATCGGCCTGTGGCAGGTGCTGACTGACTACATCAAGCCGGTTGGTCTGCGCGGTGCCCTGCAATTTGTGGTGGTCGTGGTTCTGCTGGCCTATCTGATGACCGGCTTCGTCGTGTTGTGGGGGGTATGATGATTCCTGTTCGTGAGTTTGACGCCGTCGTGATCGGCGCCGGCGGCGCCGGTATGCGCGCCGCCCTGCAGATCGCCCAGTCCGGCAAGAGCTGTGCACTGCTTTCCAAGGTTTTCCCGACCCGCTCCCATACCGTGTCCGCCCAGGGTGGTATTACGGTCGCCCTGGGCAACGCCCACGACGATAACTGGGAGTGGCACATGTACGATACCGTCAAGGGCTCCGACTACATCGGGGATCAGGACGCTATCGAATACATGTGCAAGACGGGCCCGGCCGCCATTCTCGAGCTCGAGAACATGGGGCTGCCCTTCTCCCGTTTCGATAACGGTCGTGTCTATCAGCGCCCGTTTGGCGGCCAGTCCAAGAACTTCGGTGGTGAGCAGGCGGCCCGTACCGCAGCCGCTGCCGACCGGACCGGTCACGCCCTGCTGCACACCTTGTACCAGCAGAACGTCAAGAACCAGACCACCGTCTTCTCCGAGTGGTATGCCCTGGATCTGGTAAAGAACCAGGATGGCCATGTGGTCGGCTGCACCGCCATCGACATGGAGAGCGGTGAGGTCGTCTACTTCAAGGCCAAGGCCACCGTGCTGGCCACCGGCGGCGCCGGTCGTATCTACCAGTCCACCACCAACGCCCACATCAATACCGGTGACGGCGTCGGCATGGCCCTGCGTGCCGGAGTCGGCGTACAGGACATGGAGATGTGGCAGTTCCACCCGACCGGTATCGCCGGGGCAGGGGTACTGGTGACCGAAGGGTGCCGTGGTGAAGGCGGCTATCTGCTCAACAAGGACGGCGAGCGCTTCATGGAGCGTTATGCGCCGAACGCCAAGGATCTGGCCGGCCGCGACGTGGTCGCCCGCTCCATCATGATCGAGATCCGCGAAGGGCGCGGCTGCGACGGTCCCTGGGGCCCGCACATCAAGCTCAAGCTCGATCACCTGGGTAAGGACGTGCTCGAATCCCGCTTGCCGGGCATCTGCGAGCTATCCCGTACCTTTGCCCACGTGGATCCGGTCAAGGAGCCCATCCCCATCATCCCGACCTGCCACTACATGATGGGTGGCGTGCCGACCAACGTGAACGGCCAGTGCCTGACCCAGGACAAGGACGGCAACGACGTCCCCGTGGTCGGCCTGTTTGCAGTGGGCGAGATCGCCTGTGTGTCGGTGCACGGCGCCAACCGTCTGGGCGGCAACTCGCTGCTGGATCTGGTGGTCTTCGGTCGTGCCGCCGGCATGCACCTGGTCAATACCCTGGGCGAGATGGAGCATGGCCGCGAGGCCTCCGAGTCTGATCTGGATGCCGCCCTGGCCCGCTTCAACCGCTGGGAGAACACCCGCAGTGGCGAAGACCCGGTGCAGATCCGCAAAGACCTGCAGCGCTGCATGCAGAACAACTTCTCCGTGTTCCGGGAAGGCAAGGCGATGGCCGAGGGGCTCGAAGAGCTCAAGGTCATCCGCGAGCGCCTCAAGTCTGCCCGCCTGGACGACACCTCCAAGGAGTTCAACACCCAGCGCATCGAGTGCCTGGAGCTGGATAACCTGATGGAGACCGCGTTTGCGACCGCCGTGGCAGCCAACTTCCGCACCGAGAGCCGTGGGGCCCACTGCCGCTTCGACTATCCGGACCGTGATGATGCCAACTGGCTGTGCCACAGCCTCTATCATCCGGACACCGAGTCCATGACCACGCGCAGCGTCAACATGACGCCCAAGACCCGTGAGGCGTTCCCGCCCAAGGTCCGGACCTACTGATTGCGGAGCAGCCCCAAATGAAAGTCACATTCTCGGTCTATCGTTACAACCCGGATATTGATAACGCACCGCACATGAAGGATTATCATCTTGATATTCCTGAAGGTTCCGACATGATGGTGCTCGATGCCCTGATCCTGCTCAAGGAGCAGGATCCCACCATCGCCTTCCGGCGCTCCTGCCGTGAAGGGGTCTGTGGTTCCGACGGTATCAACATGAACGGCAAGAATGGCCTGGCCTGTATCACCCCGCTCTCCGATCTGCTCGGCAAGGGGGAGAAGGTGGTGATCCGGCCGCTGCCAGGCCTGCCGGTCATCCGGGATCTGGTCATCGACATGACCCAGTTCTATACCCAGTGGGAGAAGGTCAAGCCCTTCCTCATCAACAACGATAAACAACCGCCCGTGCGTGAGCACCTGCAATCCCCCGAAGAGCGCGCCAAGCTGGACGGTCTGTACGAGTGCATACTCTGTGCCTGCTGCTCCACCTCTTGCCCCTCCTTCTGGTGGAATCCGGACAAGTTCATCGGTCCTGCCGGCCTCCTGGCCGCCTATCGCTGGCTCGCCGACAGCCGCGACAGCGCCACTGCCGAGCGTCTGGGCAATCTGGACGACGCCTTCAGCGTCTTCCGCTGCCACGGCATCATGAACTGCGTGAACGTCTGTCCCAAGGGCCTTAACCCGACCAAGGCCATCGGCCATATCAAGTCGATGCTCCTGAATCGGGCCGTGTAAGCCCAACGGGCTCTGGCCCAACCTCCGGATAGCCATCCGCCGTGTAGGATGGCTATCTGTTACACCCTACAAGCTGCTAGACAGAGAAGAAGTACAAGGGATCGAAATGCATAACGGCGTGATGAAGGCCTGGTTGGAGTCATCTCACCTGGCTGGTGCGAATGCAAGCTACATTGAGGATTTGTACGAATCCTTCCTCGAAAATCCCGACTCCGTTGCCGACGAGTGGCGCACCCTGTTTGCGGGGCTCCCTCAGGTCAATGGCCATGCAGTCGAACAACCCCACTCCCGCGTCAAGGATTACTTCCGTCGCCTCGCCAAGGATACCTCCCGCTTCAGTGCGCCCGTCTCTGACCCCGAGGTGGATGCCAAGCAGGTTCGCGTCCTGCAACTCATCAATGCCTACCGCTTCCGTGGTCACCAGAATGCCAACCTGGATCCGCTTGGTCTCTGGCAGCGTGACACCGTTGCCGAGCTGGATCCGGCGTTCCACAACCTGCAGGGGGCCGATCTCGACGCCACCTTCAACGTGGGCTCCTACGCCATTGGCCGTGAGACCATGGTGCTCTCCGATATCGTCTCCTCCCTCCAGAAGACCTACTGCGGCAGCATAGGCGCCGACTACATGCACATCACCTCGACCGAGGAGAA
The DNA here is from genome assembly GCF_000820105.1 of Aeromonas schubertii. Lineage (GTDB taxonomy): Bacteria > Pseudomonadota > Gammaproteobacteria > Enterobacterales > Aeromonadaceae > Aeromonas > Aeromonas schubertii. The sequence continues at coordinate 27,414 of NZ_CDDB01000010.1, forward strand.
GCGCTGGTTGCAGCAGAGGCTCGAGTCTATCGAAGGGAAGGGGAGCTACACCCTCGAGGAGAAGACCCGTTTCCTCGAGAGCCTGACCGCCGCCGAAGGGCTGGAAAAATATCTGGGGGCCAAGTTCCCCGGTGCCAAGCGTTTCTCCCTGGAAGGGGGCGATGCCATGGTGCCCATGCTCAAAGAACTGATTCGCCGCGCCGGTGAGCAGGGTTGCAAAGAGGCCGTGATCGGTATGGCCCACCGTGGCCGCCTCAACGTGCTCATCAACGTGCTGGGCAAACGCGCCCAGGAGCTGTTTGATGAATTTGCCGGCAAGCACGGTGAGTCCTGGGGCACGGGGGATGTGAAGTACCACATGGGCTTCTCCTCCGACTTCGCCACCCCGGGTGGCAACGTCCACCTGGCGCTGGCGTTCAACCCCTCTCATCTCGAAATCGTCAACCCTGTGGTCATCGGCTCGGTCCGTGCCCGTATGGATCGTCGCGGTGACAAGGATGGCTCCAGTGTGTTGCCCATCACCATCCACGGTGACTCCGCCATCGCGGGTCAGGGGGTGGTGGCCGAGACCTTCAACATGTCCCTCACCCGTGCCTATGGCGTCGGCGGGACAGTGCGCATCGTCATCAACAACCAGGTAGGTTTCACCACCTCCTACCACAAGGATCTGCGCTCCACCGAATACTGTACCGACATTGCCAAGGCGGTGCAGGCGCCGGTGCTGCACGTCAACGGGGATGACCCGGAGGCCGTGGTACTGGTAACCCAGATTGCCCTGGATTACCGCAACACCTTCAAGCGTGACGTGGTGATCGAGTTGGTCTGCTACCGTCGTCACGGCCACAACGAGGCCGACGAACCCAACGCCACCCAGCCCTTGATGTATCAGAAGATCAAGCAGCACCCGACGCCGCGCAAGATCTACGCCGATCAGCTGGTGGCTGAGGGGGCCCTGAACCAGGAGGCAGCCACCGCCATGGTCAACGACTACCGCGACGCCCTGGATCGGGGTGAGCGTGTGGTCAACGAGTGGCGCCCCATGGAGCAGCACTCGGTCGACTGGACCCCTTATCTCGGTCACAGCTGGGATATGGCCTACGACCATAAGGTTCCCATGGAGACCCTCAAGCGCCTCGGCGAGCGGGTGACCCAGTATCCTGCCTCGCATGTGCTGCAGCGCCAGGTCGAAAAGATCTATGAAGACCGCCGCCTGATGGCCGCCGGTGAGAAGCTGGTCGACTGGGGCTTCGCCGAGACTCTGGCTTACGCCACCCTGGTGGACAAGGGCTCCCGTATTCGCTTTACCGGGGAAGACTCGGGTCGTGGCACCTTCTTCCACCGTCACGCCGTGCTGCATAGCCAGAGTGACGGCAGCACCTATACCCCGCTTTGCAACATTCACGAGAAGCAGGGGCCGTTCGAAGTCTATGACTCTGTGCTGACCGAGAATGCGGTACTCGCGTTCGAATACGGTTACGCCAGCGCCGAGCCGGCTGGTCTCACCATTTGGGAGGCCCAGTTTGGTGACTTCGCCAACTGTGCCCAGGTGGTCGTGGATCAGTTCCTCTCCTCCGGTGAGCAGAAGTGGGGGCGTATGTGCGGCCTGACCATGCTGCTGCCCCACGGTTATGAGGGCCAGGGTCCCGAGCACTCCTCCGCCCGTCTCGAGCGCTATCTGCAGATGTGTGCCCAGCACAACATGCAGGTGGTGGTGCCCTCGACCCCGGCACAGGTGTTCCATATGCTGCGTCGTCAGGTCGTGCGTCCGATGCGCCGTCCGCTCATCGTGATGTCGCCCAAGTCACTGCTGCGCCACCCCCTGGCGGTGAGCAAGCTCGACGAGCTGGCCGAAGGCACCTTCCAAAATGCCATCGGCGAGGTCGATCCTCTGGATCCGAAAGCGGTCAAGCGGGTGGTGTTCTGCTCTGGCAAGGTCTACTACGACCTGCTCGAAGCCCGTCGCAAGGCCGAGCAGAAGGATGTGGCCCTGGTGCGGATTGAGCAGCTCTACCCCTTCCCTGAGGCGGAAGTGCGCGCCATCCTGGCCGACTATGCCCACGTCACCGATTTCGTATGGTGTCAGGAAGAGCCGCAAAACCAGGGCGCCTGGTATAGCACCCGTCACCACTACGACGGCGTGCTGCCCGCTGGTGCCACTCTTAACTATGCTGGCCGTCCCGCCTCCGCCTCACCGGCGGTGGGTTATATCTCGGTTCATATGAAACAGCAGAAGGCGTTGGTAGATGACGCCCTGACCCTGGCCTAAGCCACAGGAAGAAGTAAAAGGAATCAAGCAAGATGACTATCGATATCAAGGTGCCCGACCTGCCGGAATCTGTGGCCGATGCCACCATCGCCACCTGGCACAAGAAGCCCGGTGACATGGTGACCCGTGACGAGGTCCTGGTGGACATCGAAACTGACAAGGTGGTACTGGAAGTGCCGGCGCCGGACTCCGGTGTGCTGGCCGAGATCCTCGAAGGGGAGGGAGCTACCGTGCTGGCCCGCCAGCTGATCGCCAAGATCAACCCGGCCGCCGTGGCAGGGGAAGAGACCAAGGCCAAACCGGCCGAGCCGGTCGAGAGCGATGAGGCCCTGAGCCCTTCGGTCCGTCGTCTGGTGGCCGAGCACGGCATCGATGTGAGCAAGGTGAGTGGCAGCGGCAAGGGCGGTCGTATCACCAAGGAAGACGTGGAAGCCTTCATCAAGGGTGGTGACAAGCCGGCAGCGGCCCCCGCGCCGGTCGCGGCCGCGACCGCGACGGTTGCCCCCCTGGCCGGCCGCAGTCAGAAGCGCGTGCCCATGACCCGTCTGCGCAAGCGTATTGCCGAGCGCCTGCTCGAGGCCAAGAACACCACGGCCATGCTGACCACCTTCAACGAGGTCAACATGAAACCCATCATGGAGCTGCGCAAGCAGTATGGCGAGATCTTCGAGAAGCGCCATGGCATCAAGCTCGGCTTCATGTCTTTCTACGTCAAGGCCGTGGTGGAAGCGCTCAAGCGCTATCCCGAGGTGAATGCCTCCATCGACGGGGACGATATCGTCTACCACAACTACTTCGACGTGAGCATCGCCGTCTCCACCCCCCGTGGACTGGTGACTCCGGTGCTGCGCGATGCCGACGTGCTGAGCCTGGCCGACATCGAGAAGGCCATCAAGGAGCTGGCGGGCAAGGGCCGCGACGGCAAGCTGACCGTCGAGGAGCTGACCGGTGGCAACTTCACCATCACCAACGGCGGCGTGTTTGGCTCTCTGATGTCGACACCCATCATCAACCCGCCCCAGAGCGCCATCCTGGGCATGCACAAGATCCAGGACAGGCCCATGGCCGTCGACGGCAAGGTGGAAATCCTGCCGATGATGTACCTGGCCCTCTCCTACGATCACCGTCTCATCGACGGTCGCGAGTCGGTCGGCTTCCTGGTCTCCATCAAGGAGCTGCTGGAAGATCCGACCCGCCTGCTGCTGGACGTGTGAGCACAACGATAATGAGGGGCCGCCAAGGCCCCCTTCACGGGGATTGAGAAACACCCCATACGGAAATACCTACAAATACGGATAGAGCATCTATGAATCTGCATGAGTATCAGGCAAAACAGCTGTTTGCCGAATATGGCCTGCCGGTCTCCGAAGGCTACGCCTGCGCTACCCCGCAAGAAGCCGCCGAGGCTGCCGACAAGATTGGCGGCAATACCTGGGTCGTCAAGTGTCAGGTCCACGCCGGTGGCCGTGGCAAGGCCGGTGGCGTCAAGCTGGCCAAGAGCAAGGACGAGATCCGTGCCTTCGCCCAGCAGTGGCTTGGCAAGAACCTGGTGACCTACCAGACCGACGCCAACGGTCAGCCGGTCACCAAGATCCTGGTCGAGTCCTGCACCGACATCGCCAAAGAGCTCTATCTGGGTGCCGTGGTCGACCGTGGCACCCGCCGTGTGGTCTTCATGGCCTCGACCGAGGGTGGCGTGGAGATTGAGAAAGTCGCCCACGAAACCCCGGAGCTCATTCACAAGGCGACGCTGGATCCCTTGGTGGGCCCGCAGCCTTACCAGGCTCGCGAGCTGGCCTTCAAGCTGGGTCTGGTGGGCGATCAGATCAAGCAGTTCACCAAGATCTTCATGGGCCTGGGCCAGATGTTCCTGGATTGCGACTTCGCATTGCTGGAAATCAACCCCCTCGTCATCACCGACAAGGGCAACCTGCACTGCCTGGACGGCAAGATCAACATCGACGCCAACGCTCTCTATCGCCAGCCCAAGCTGCGCGAGATGCATGATCCCTCCCAGGATGACCCCCGCGAAGCGCACGCCGCCCAATGGGAGCTGAACTATGTGGCCCTCGATGGCAACATCGGCTGCATGGTCAACGGTGCGGGTCTGGCCATGGGGACCATGGACATCGTCAATCTGCACGGCGGCTCTCCCGCCAACTTCCTGGACGTCGGCGGTGGCGCCACCAAGGAGCGCGTGACCGAGGCGTTCAAGATCATCCTCTCCGACAGCAACGTCAAAGCCGTGCTGGTCAATATCTTCGGCGGTATCGTGCGCTGTGACATGATCGCCGAAGGCATCATAGGTGCCGTGAAGGAAGTGGGGGTCAAGGTCCCCGTGGTGGTTCGCCTTGAAGGCAACAACGCCGAGCTGGGCGGTATCAAGCTGGCCGAGAGTGGCCTCAACATCATTGCGGCCAAGAGTCTGACCGATGCCGCGCAGCAAGTCGTTAAAGCAGCGGAGGCCAACTGATGAGCGTTCTGATCAACAAAGATACCAAGGTGATCTGCCAGGGCTTTACCGGCGGCCAGGGTACCTTCCACTCCGAACAGGCCATCGCTTACGGCACCCAGATGGTCGGCGGCGTCTCCCCGGGCAAGGGTGGCACCACCCACCTGGGCCTGCCGGTGTTCAACACCGTCCGTGACGCCGTAGAAGCCACCGGCGCCACCGCCTCCGTCATCTATGTGCCGGCGCCGTTTTGCAAGGACGCCATCCTGGAAGCCATCGATGCCGGCATCAAGCTCATCGTCACCATCACCGAAGGCATCCCGACCCTGGACATGCTGGATGTGAAGGTGAAGCTGCAGGAAACCGGCGTGCGCATGATAGGGCCCAACTGCCCGGGCGTTATCACCCCGGGTGAGTGCAAGATCGGCATCATGCCTGGCCACATCCACAAGCCGGGCAAGGTGGGCATCGTGTCGCGCTCCGGCACCCTGACCTACGAAGCGGTCAAGCAGACCACCGACGAAGGTTTTGGCCAGTCGACCTGTGTCGGTATCGGTGGTGACCCCATCCCGGGCTCCAACTTCATCGACATCCTGGAGATGTTCCAAAACGATCCGCAGACCGAAGCGATCGTCATGATCGGCGAGATCGGCGGTAACGCCGAGGAAGACGCGGCGGCCTACATCAAGGCCCACGTCACCAAGCCGGTGGTCTCCTATATCGCGGGGGTCACCGCGCCTCCCGGCAAGCGTATGGGCCACGCCGGTGCCATCATCTCCGGTGGTAAGGGGACTGCCGCCGAGAAGTTTGCCGCTCTGGAAGATGCCGGTGTCAAAACCGTGCGCTCCCTGGCCGATATCGGCAAGGCCCTGCGCGAAGTGACCGGTTGGTAACTTGCTCCAGGTCTGAGTATGCCGCCCCTGTGGGCGGCATTTTTTTTTGTGTGATTAAGTGCAGGCACACTTGAACACGGCTCACTGCTTGCAAGCGTGCTTCTCGCCGCCAGGGCTCTGGCCCTGTGCCTTTGGTGGCTGGATCAAGTGATAGATACCTCCCGCCAGTGGCAGGGCGAAGAGCAGTGAGTAGGGGGAGAGGGCTCTCTCCATGAGCATGGCCTCGAGGGCTATTGCAATCACAGGAAAGAGCAGAAAGCACAGTGAGGCTCGAAACGGGGAGACCAGAGCATTGAGCCTGAAGTAGGCGACGATGCCTCCGACACCGGCCACGCCGCCGAGATAGAGAACGGCGAACACAGAGGCAGGGCGAATATCGGCGATGACCGTCGATTCCATACTCAGCCCGGCGATAAGCAGCAAGATGGCAGCGATCCCGCTGGGAATGGCGCTAAAGGTAAGCACATGAACATCGCCGAGCCGCAGGGGCTTGATGATATAGATTGCTCCGTGCAATAACACGGCTCCCATCAACAGCGAGATGCCAAGCAGATAGTCACTGCCTGAGATATCCGATTCGATAGAAATGATTGCGACCAGGCTGAGCAGGGTTACCAGCAGGGCCGATATTTGTTTGGCCGAAAATGGTTGTCTGGTAGTGAAATAGGTGAGGAGCATGATGGTGATAGGCATATAACCAAATAGGATGGCTGCCAATCCGGATGAAATATATTTTTCGCCCTCCAGCATAAACCAAAATGGAATGGCAAAATAGAAGATAGCGACCAGAGGCATGTAGTGTCGTTTCTCTTTTGGAAATAGCAGGGGTACCTTCTCCCTGCGAGCTATCAGGATCAGCAGGGGAGACATTACCAGAAAGCGAAAGGCCGTCGCCGTGAGTGAAGGAATCGTCTCTCCGGCGATTGCCATCGCCAGCCAGGTCGTTCCCCATATCAGACAGACGGAGACGAACAAGGTTTTTTTCATAAGGCATCTCTCCATGGCATAACATAAATATTTGCAGGAGGAGGCTAAACCTTTATCCATACTCCAGGGTCAATCATGATGTTGTGACAAGTTGTGAGCGACTGTGTTAATTGTGTCGAGTCAGAGGAAGGGAGCTGCGTTTTAATTTTAATGCGGGTATTTGCTGTGAAAGCACAGCCAGGTGGCTTGTATCAACCCATGATAAATGAAATAACACACCTCTGGTGTTGAGCATCGATCACAAGAGCGTGGCTGTGTGATGGCAATCGATCCCCCTATGGCCTCTTCCGCCGATTTTCCCTGTGCATTCCCACTACTCGATGACGCCATCTGTGATCCTGCACACAGGATATAAAATCCATCGGCTGATAATAGAAATGTTTGTAATGGGCTTCGTTCCGGGCCTTGTGTGGTGCTGGCTGATCATCGCCTCATCCGCTTGTGCCTGCCCTGGAGGGGCTCATCCCGGCGGTAGCATTGAGCGGCTCACGCTTTCATAGTCGAACGACAAGGAGTCAGTGGAATGAAGATGGGAAACGGGCTTGGTAGAGTCAGCCTTATCGCAATGGCCGTCGCCTCACAGATGGCGATGGCCTATGACTACAACACCCAGGGCAAGGAGGCCACGGCCTTTACCAAGGCGGCGAATGAGAAGGTCTATCAGGAACTGGATTTTGACAACAAGAGCGCCTTCGAAGATGCGGATCGCGGCTTTATTGCCCCCTTGCTCAACCAGGGAGATATCGCCGGGGTTTTCAGTGCCACCGCCATGAACTATGTGCAAAACAGCAAGGCTCCGGCCTCGGTTAACCCCAGTCTGTGGCGCCACGCGCAGCTGGTCAACCGGGGGGGCCTCTACAAGGTCAGCGAGCATATCTATCAGGTGCGTGGTCAGGATCTCTCCAATCTCACCATCATAGAGACCGACAAGGGGATGGTCTTTTATGACGTGGAGTACTCTGGCAAGGCGCTCAAGGCCTCTATCGAGCTCTATGAGCAGCATCGTGGCAAACGGGCGCTGAAAGGGGTGATCATCTCCCACAGCCATGCGGATCACTTCGGTGGTTTTGGCGGTATTTATGAGGCGGGGCTGGCCACTCCCGAGGATGTGAGCAGTGGCAAGTTACCCGTGTTGGCCCCGGAGGGATTCGTGGAGGAGGCGGTCAGTGAGAACGTCATGGGGGGTAACATCATGGCCCGCCGTGCCGGCTATCAATATGGCAACGTACTCAAGGTCAACGAAAAGGGGATAGTCACCAGCGCCCTCGGCCCGGCCCTGGCCAACGATGCCTCTTCCTTGCCCATTCCGAACCACTTCATCACCAAGGAAAATGAGACGGTCACCATCGACGGCGTCGATTTTGTTTTCAATTTGGTCCCCCATACCGAGGCCCCCTCCGAGATGGTGATGTTTATCCCCAAGTGGGGGGCGCTCTCCATGGCCGAGGATGTGAACCACCTGCAGCACAACATCTATACCCTGCGTGGGGCCCAGATCCGCGACTCCGCCGCCTGGGCGAAATATATCAACCAGGCACTGGGTCGCTGGGGTGAGAAGGCCCAGGTCCATTTTGGACCCCATACCTGGCCGGTCTGGGGTAATGAGAAGGTGGTGGAGTACCTCAAGAACCAGCGGGATCTCTACCAGTCCCTCTTCGATACCACCATGCGCTATGCCAACTACGGCTATGGTCCCGATGAGATTGCCGAAAATGCACTGCTGCCCAAGTCGGTGTTCAACAACTGGGACAACCGCCCCTACTACGGCAACCTGAAAAATAATCTCAAATCGACCTACATCCGCAATCTGGGTTGGTTTGATGGCAATGCGGCCAAGTTGGCGCAGTATCCCGATGATGAGCGTGGCAAGCGGTATGTGGAGGCGTTTGGTGGGGAGGATAAGGTACTGGAGGCCGCCTTAAACAGTGTCAACAAGGGGGACTACCGCTTCGCGGCCGAACTTCTCAACAATATCGTCGCCTCCAATCCCGCTAATCAGAAGGCCGTGCTGCTGATGGCCGATGCACTCGAGCAACTGGGCTATCAGGACGAGACGACGCTGACCCGTAACCTCTATCTGTCGGGGGCCCAGGAGCTTCGCATGGGGGGCAATGTCCCCAACCAGCTCTCCACCACCTCGCCGGAGGTGATAGCGGGTCTGCCTGGCGACATGCTGATGCCCTACCTCGGTATGGTGATGGATCAGGTCAAGGCCGAGCAGGTGGGTAACCATGTCATCAACCTGATCTTGCAAGGAGACAAGCCGTTCGGTATTGACCTTCATAACGGGGTATTCAACAGCCTGAGCGATTACCAGGCCAGTAAAGCCGACGTTACTCTGGAGATAGCCAAGCCCGAGCTGCTCGCCTTCCTCGCCGGCAAGGTCACCATGGATGCGCTGCTCAATGAGGGTAAGGCTAAGGTGAGCGGAGATGCCAAGGTGCTGGAGAAGCTTCCCGGCCTGTTTGATCTCACTATCAAAAACAACATGAACCTGGTGTTGCCGCTGCAGCAGGAGAACCGGATCAAAGAATGATGTGATGATGAGTTTGCCACTTAGACCAAATGCCGGCGTTTTGCCGGCATTTTCTTATGGCTCCCCCCACTTGGTTAAACGCAATGAAAGATTCATATGGGCTTCCTATGCTCTGGTGTCGCCGATTGCGACCCAATCCAGCAGGAGAGCCCCATGGAGAAGCTTATCCCCTCGTCTCTTGTTCCCTGGTCCCGCCTCGGGATCCGAACCCGTCTCGTGGCAAGTATCACCTTGCTTCTGATCCTCAGTATCGCCGTTGTCACCCTGGTGCAGGAGCACCTCTCCCGGGATCAGGCCCAGGAGCGAATTGAGCGCTTCGAGTTACCCAGCAGTGTCGAGCGGATCGCCAACCAGCTCTCGGCAGATCTGGTGCGCTATCTGACCGAAGCCCAGGCCCTGGCCAGTAACCCCTACCTGGTGAGTTGGTTGGAGCAGGGGGCTCCCGAGCAGCAGTGGCCGTCTCTTGAGGCCTACCTGACCAGCGTACAGCAGCGACTGGGGGGAAATGTCTTCATCGCACCCTTGCACAGTGCCACCCTGATCAACCTGAGCCAAAATGGGGCGGCGAGCAAGGCATTGAACCGTCAGGATCCCAAGGATGAGTGGTTCTACGGTTTTCTCGAGCGTGGCAAATCCTATGAACTCAATCTCGATATCTCGGATTTTGACCACAAGGCCTCCCTCTATATCAATACGGCCGTCACAGCGGCGGGACGTACAATCGGTGTTGCCGGCACCTCGGTGGATATGTCCCGCCTGGCAACCTTGATCGGCGGGTATCGCATCGGCAAGAGTGGCCGGGTCTATCTCGCGGACATGAGCGGTAAGATTGAGATCCACCCCGAGGGGAAAGAGGATCTCAAGGCGGCTCATCATCAGGCTGCCTTTGGGGATGAGGTGCAGCGTCTCATCCCGGCTTCTCGTGAGGGCGTCGCCATCGGTAATGTGACCCTGGGTGATCGCCATTTTCTGCTGGCGGTGCGCTATCTGCCGACCCTTGATCGAGTCTTGATCGGGGAAATTGATCAGGGGGAGCTGAACGAAGGGATGGCCGCTGCGCGCCAGCAGGTGATCCTGGTGTCGCTCGGGATTGGGGTGCTGGCCATGGGGATCGCCATCTGGCTGGCTCACACCATCAGTCGCCCGATCCGTCGTGCCGCCGACAGCATGCGTCACATCACGGCCGATCGGGACCTGGGTACCCGCCTCGAACATTATGACGGTGCCGAGCTCGGTAACATGGCCGATAACTTCAACCGCCTGATTCAGACCCTCAACCAGAGCTTTGCCCATTTTCAGCACTCGGGCTCGGCCCTCTCGGCACAATCCTCCCAGACCATGGCCCAGTCCGAGGCTTTGGCCGCCGAGGCGCAGCAGCAGGCGAGCAGCATTGTCGAGCTCACCCGGGTGATGGACAGCATAGATAATACCGCCCGGGCCATTGCCGAGCGTGCCGAAGGCGCTAACGAGCAGGCCCGCAGCGCCGCCCTCAGCATGCTGGGCATCGAGCAGGATGTGCAGCGTAGTGCCACCTGCCTCGACACCCTGAGCGGCAGCATCAACCGCTCCTCCACCATTCTCGATAAGTTGGTGGAGGAGACCCACAACATTACCCTCATTATGAACCTTATTCGCGAGGTGTCGGATCAGACCAACCTGCTGGCGCTCAATGCGGCCATCGAGGCGGCCAGGGCCGGTGAGCAGGGGCGCGGTTTTGCCGTGGTGGCCGACGAGGTGCGCCAGTTGGCGGTGCGCACCCAGAGGGCGACCCAGGAGGTGCAGGCGCTTGTCTCGCAACTGCAAAAGGGCTCTCAGGAGGCCAGCGAGGCGATGGCGGGGTCCCGCGCACTGGGCCAGGAGAGCCAGCAACTGATGCACAGTGCCACCGCCACCCTGCTTGCCACCAGCCGGCAGATGGGGGAGGGGGCAAACGGCATGAATGCCATGGCTGCCTTGGCCAGCAACCAGTGCTCACAGATGACGGCGGCGCGTCAGGCGCTCGATGAGCTTGCCGTGGTGGCGACGCATCAGGAGCAACACGCCAGACAGAGTCAGGAGGCGAGCCGGGAGCTGTTCGAGCTGGCCAGGGCCATCGAGGCGCAGATCCGTCAATACCGGATCCGCTGAGTGGCCATTGTGCGAGGCAAATTGGGAATGATCTCGGCGTCTATGGCCGAGCTATTCTCAACTCGTTGATTTAACAGTGAGGTGGGATTGGCTTGAGGCTTGCATTCTCTGGGAATGGTAAAGAGCAAAGGTGTATCCCATGAAGCAAACCGATAGCCTCTCTCTCTGCGTTCGGGAGGGATTAACGCTGATGATAGGTGCAAATCTGCTACTCCTGGCAACCCTGCTGTTTACGGCCTCCCTCAGTGGTATGCCTTGGCCCTGGATGGCGCTGATTGCACTCCCTCCCTCATTGGCGGGAGCTCTGTTGTGTCAGTTGCGCCAGCGGGAGGGGAAGGAATAAAAAAGGCGGGGATTTCCCCGCCTTTCTCATGTCGGCTTGCCTTATTCGCAGGCGACCTGCATCACCTTGATGGCCAGACCACCGCGCGAGGTTTCGCGGTACTTGGAGTCCATGTCCTTGCCGGTCACGTACATGGTCTCGATGACCTTGTCCAGGGAGACGCGCGGCTTGGAGGTGCGGCGCAGGGCCATGCGAGAGGAGTTGACCGCCTTCATGGCAGCGATGGCGTTACGCTCGATGCAGGGCACCTGTACCTGGCCGGCGACCGGATCGCAGGTCAGACCCAGATTGTGTTCCATGGCGATCTCGGCGGCCTCGCAGACGTGCTCGGGGCTGCCTCCCATCAGCTCGGTCAGACCGGCGGCGGCCATGGAGCAGGAGACACCGACCTCACCCTGACAACCCACTTCTGCGCCGGAGATGGAGGCGTTCATCTTGTAGAGGATGCCGACGGCACCGGCCGCCAGATAGAAGCGGGTGTAGTCGTCACGGCCTACCGGCTGGATGAACTTGTCGTAGTAGGCCAGCACGGCCGGGATGATACCCGCGGCGCCGTTGGTCGGTGCGGTGACCACGCGGCCACCGGCAGCGTTCTCTTCGCTCACGGCCAGGGCAAACATGTTGACCCAGTCCACGATGTTCATGGGATCGTTGGAGAGGTTCTCGTTGGTGGTCAGCTGGCGATAGAGAGGAGCCGCGCGACGGGGAACCCGCAGCGGGCCGGCCAGCACGCCTTCGGTGCGGCAGCCGCGCTCGATCCCTTCACGCATGGTGTTCCAGATCTTGCCGAATTTCTTGTAGATCTCTTCCGGTGTATTGAAGCACTTCTCGTTCTCCATCATCAGGGAGGAGATAGAGAGACCGGTCTGGCTGCAGTGGGCCACCAGCTCGGCGGCGCTCTTGAAGGGGTAGCTCACCGGCATGTCGCCGCTGTCTGCCTTGCCAAAGTTCTCCTCATCGACGATGAAGCCACCACCGATGGAGTAGTAAGTCTTGGCATAGGCCAGCTGGTCTTCGATAAAGGCAGAGATCTTCATGCCGTTCTCGTGCAGGGGCAGGGCCTCATCGTGGAAGACCATGGCCTCGCGCGGGAAGCTGACGGTATGGCAGTGCAGCCCGATAGGCAGGCGGCCGGTCTGCTCGACCCGGGAGATAAAATCAGGAATGGCATCGATATCCACGGTCTCGGGCAAGTTACCGGCCAGACCCATGATGATGGCGGTATCGGTGTGGTGGCCCTTGCCGGTCCAGGAGAGGGAGCCATAGACATCCACCTGAATGCGGGTGATGTCGCGGATCTTGCCGCCGGCACGCAGTTCGTCCACAAACTGCTTGGCCGCCTTCATGGGTCCCACCGTGTGGGAGGAGGAGGGACCAACACCGATTTTGAAGATGTCAAAAACGCTGATCATGTATTCAATACCTCAGGGTAGGGGCAGGCGAGGGCCTGCTCACCGGTTCTGTTACGGGCGACCCGCATCGTTGGGCCGCACCGGTTTTTTTATCAACTGCGGCCCAGTGTAACCGTTCCAGACTTAAAAAAAGTTGAAATGGATCTATTTTTGTTGAGTTTGGGCGCGGAGTATAAAATTATTTTTGGCTCACCGCCAATTTGTTAAGGGACTATCAACAAAAGCGGGAGCAAAAGCCCGATGCCTGTGCCCAAGGGGGAACTAGAGGCCGGCCCACTCACGCAGGCTACCGGCTCTGGCCAGACGCGGAGCCTGGTTGATCGCTCCCTCGCGGGCCAGTCGCGTCACTATGGTCGGCAGTGTGGCGGCGACGTCTTCCCTGTGCATCCCGCTCTTGAGCTCGGGGGCATAGAGGATACGCAGCAGCAGGTAGTCAAGAGGGGTGATGAAGTGATCGACACTGTGGTCATTGAAGATGGAGGGAAAGACCCGATCCGAGTCGTTGGGGAGCCCCATCACCTGGGTCAGCTCCTCCACCACACAGTCGAGAAACTTCCCCTTGTCCCTGGCCCTGTCGGTGGGGATCAGGACGGCCGCCGTGTCGATGGCACCGCCCCGGGTGGTGAAGTTACCCAGGCACAGACCATCGGCGAGGGCGGCGGGCAGCTCCTCGCTCTTGCCTATCAGAGTGTGGGCCCAGCCTTCGAGCGCGCTCTGCCGGGTCATGACGATCACCAGATTGGCCTCCTGACGCGCCGCCACCCGCGTCGCCTTGACACCCGTGATATGGGAAAGGTGGCTCATCTGTACCCGGACCAGCTCCGTCTGGAGAGGGCGATCACCACTCTCGTTGATCAGATGATATCGGATGGGCTTCTCCCAGCGACTCAAGGGGAGCTTTTTACCCGGCGAGTACTCCCGACGCAGGGCGATCTCGAGAAAGCTGCTGGTCAGGTAGTCGGTACGCTGCCAGGGCTCGGCCGCCCAGAGCAGGGGAGCAAACAGAAGCAGTAGCCATGCCAGTGGATGCAAGGGTCACTCCTTGGTGAGGTCACGCCAGGTGAGCCACAGACGCAGATCGAACTCCCATTGATGATAGTTGGGGCAGAGATGGCAGCAGAGTTGGTAAAACCCCTTGTTGTGTTCCTTCTCCTTCAGATGAGCCAGCTCGTGCACCACTATCATCTCGAGAAACTCCGGGGGGGCCTCCTTGAACAGGGCCGCGATGCGGATCTCGTTCTTGCTCTTGAGGCGGCTGCCTTGCACCCGACTGACATAGGTGTGCAGCCCAAGGGCATCGCGCACTATGTTGATCTTGCCGTCATAGACCACCTTGGAGAGGGGGGACGAGCTTTTGAGATAGCGGCTCTTGAGCCCCTGTACATAGTCGCGCAGGGCCCCGTCGCTCTGGATCTGATGGCGATCCGGATAACGTTTGGCCAGCAGGGGACCGAGACGCTCGCTGCGGATAAGGTCGCGGACCTGCTCCTTGAGAGAGTCTGGGTAGCCGTTGAGATAGGGTAATTGCATGGGATCCCGGATAGGGGCCCGAGGGCCCCGTCAGATTAACGCCGTTGATAGAGACCGTCGGCCACCTGCTCGTAGTGATCCAGCAGATAGAGGTAGAAGGCCTGGGTCGAGGGGGGCTGCTTTTGCAAGTTGGCTATCAGGTCGTTGATGCGCGCCTGCTTGCCGATGATGAAGCGGGGTTGCTTGGCCTTGAGGTCGGCCAGGGTACGCTCGCGCACGTCGTAGGGGGGATTGACGTTGGCAAAGAAGAGGTAGGCCGAGGCGGGGGTGCGATCGGTCCAGAGATAGTACTGAGGCCAGATCCCGTCGACCCAGATGGTGTCATCCGGCTTGCTCTTGGCGAGGATCTGCTCGACACGCACCGCGGCGGGCTCGTTGAAGGGGCGTCCCTTTTGGGTGCCGTCCCAGGCGTTGTCGAGCATCACCACCAGCATGGCTAACGAGGCTATCCAGGGGGTGACATTGCGCACGTCCCAGGCTCGCCACAGGGGCAGCAGCAACAGGATCGGCAGGGCCCAGAGCAGGCTCAGACCCAGCACTTCACGCACTCGCTCCAGGCTCCACTCCTTGTTGCTCCAGCCAAAGCCCAGCTGCTGGGCCAGCAGCCAGGCGGCGGTGAGGATCACGCTGCCAACGCAGAGCAGGGCGAGGTTGTCCCCCTGCTCCTTGCAGCGATCGAGCAGGCAGGCAAGGGGCAGCACGCCGAGCTGCAGATAGAGCACGTCGTAGTGATCGAACACGTGTCCCGATACCGAGTTGGCGACCAGGGTAAAGAGTACCCCCAGCAAGGTGGCAGCCAACACCGGCATGCTCCAGTACCAGCTGCGGCTTAACATCAGCAGTACAAAGGCCGGTAACAGCATGACAAGACCGGTGCGAAACAGTCCCACAGCCCCGACGGCCAGTGAGGTGCCATTGCCGTAGCTCCCCTCGAAGAAGATGGAGAAGGAGTAGTAGGTAAAGGCTTCCATCACCTGGTGGTACTGGAAGTAGGCCAGCAGTGGCCCCCCCACCAGCGTGAGGCCACCCAGGCTGGAGAGCAGCAGCAACAGGGCACTGCGCCACTGCCCCTGGGTCAGCCAGAGCAGGAACAGGGTCAGGTACCAGGCGCCCCACAGGGCGCCGTTGTTGAGCCGCATCCAGGCGATCAGGGCAAAGGTGAGGGCCGCCACCAATGCCGGAAAGAGGCGAAAGCGACCATCGAGCAGCAGGGTGATGAAGGCCCACTGACCGATGAGGGCGAGGTGGAAGGTCCAGTCCTCGGTCATGTTGCCGTAGTAGTAGCGGGTGCCGTAGAGGGCCAGGATGGCGAGCAAACTGCCCAGCCGAGCCCGGGTAGAGAGCCCCAGCTGCTCCAGGGCATGCCAGCTCGCCAGCAGGCCCAACCAGCAGGCCAACCACTCCAGTCCCCAGATCCCGCGAAATCCGCCGAGCAGATAGCCCAGGGCATCGAAGGCGAAGATCATGGGCCCCTTGATGTCGATCATGTCGCGATAGAGGACACCCCCATCGGCCCACATCTTGCCCATCACGGCAAACAGCGAGGCATCAAAGCCCGGGGCCATGCCATAAAAGAGGGGGTTGCGCAGACAAAACAGCAGAGCCATCAGGGCGGTCAGCAGCACAATAGCGGGGGTGAGCTGCGGATGGTGACGGGGAGGCGCGAGGCGCATCGGACGATTCATGGGTATGGATAACTGAGGCTGAACAGGATGCGGGTATCTTGCCGATCCCGGCCCCTGCTGACAATGGGGCCGGTGTGATTTATGACTCAGGGATGCGGCTGCATCGTGATGCACGGGGGCTGTACGACCAGCTCGGGCTGCTGACGGGCCCAGCGGATAAAGGCATCGGCCAGGGTAATGCCAAGTTCCCGGCGCTGGTGGTGCAGGGTACGGCGCAGCGCCGTGTATCCCTCCTTGCCCGAGGCCGTATAGGCACTCGAAACCCCGCGATAGAGGGCCTGGGGAGCAACCCGCTGCCAGCCCTGTGCGCTTTTTATCTCGAGGCGGGTGATGCGCCGCCCGAGGGGGGCCGCGGCGTCATAGGTGTAACGCATACCCGCCACATAGGGGAAGCTGCCACTGCCATTACCCACCACACCGTTATCGGTGGCGTTGTTGATGGCGCCCTCCAGGGCATCGGCCAGCTCTTGCCCATACACCTCGTAGAGGATGAGCGGAATGGCGAACGGAAGCAGCCGCCCGGCCACATCCGCTTCTGTGATGGCGCCCGCCTCGAAGGAGCAGCGAACCCCACCTGCGTTATGCAGGGCAAAGTCCACCGGTCCGCACTGCTCCCGGGTGGTGTGCAGCATGGCGCTGGCTACCAGGGGAGCGAGCTCGCTGCCGTGTGGATAACGCTCATCCGGCAGGCGTTGGTGATGCAAGGGGGCGGGCAGGTGGGTCAGGGGATGGCGCCCCATCTCGCTTAGCACGCTGCGGTAGTGGTGGGCCAGGTGGTGCTCGATATGCGGGTCTGCGAACACGACGGGGAAGCGATCCAGACCGGGTAGCGGCTCCCATGGGAGCCATTGGGTCTCGCCTTTGGCCGCGATGACTCTGCCTTGTTCATCGAAGTCGAGGCGGCAGTGCCCCAGCGTTTGGGCGCTGTGTCCGGCGTGAAACAGGGGCACGCCATGGTGCCAGAGAGGGTAATGCTCGGCATGCTCGATCCCCAGATGCTGCAGATCCCCGAGCAGGGTATGGGTGTGTCCACCGACGATGAGGCTGATCTGGGGAAAGCGCTCGGCGATGCGTTTGTCCTGCTCTATGCCCAAGTGGCTCAGGAGGATGATATGCACGATCCCGGCGGCTGCAATGTGTTCCAGTACGGCGCCGAGCGTCTCCATCACAGGATGAAAACGGGTACAGGGATCGGGGTTGGCGATATCGGCCATCTGGGAGAGTGTGATCCCGAGCAGGGCGAAACGCACCCCGCCCAGGCTCTTTTCGAGCCAGGGATGCTCGTGATCGAAGAGGTTGGGGTGGCCTCTGAGGGGAGCCTGGCAATCGGCCGGCTCGTGGCGGTTATCCATGTTGGCCGCCAGCACAGGAAAGGGGACGTGGCGAATAAAGTGGGAGAGGGCCTCGTTGCCGAGATCAAACTCATGGTTGCCGAGCACCATGGCGTCAGGGGCAAGCAGGGAGAGCAGCTCGGCGTTGGCCCGCTCGCGAAACCGGTTGAAGTAAAGAGAGCCCTGAAAGGTATCTCCCCCGTGGACGAAGAGCAGCGGCTCGCCCTGGCGGTTTGCCTCGGCACGCAGCTGGTCCAGCCGGGTACGAATACGCCCGTAGCCACCGCACTCGGTGACCTGGCTCTGGCCATCGGGGAGCTGGAAACGCAGGGGGGCGCCATCGAAGTGGGAGTGACAGTCACTCATATGAACAAGATGAAGGGCAACAGGCATAGGGCCTCCTTCGAAGCGGGAAAGGGAGAGTCTAGCGCAGGGGAAGAGGGAGGACCAGCCTTGCCGGTCCTCCAGATACTATCAGGCGGGAACCATGATCTGGGTGGCGATGATGACCACCAGCAGGCCGACGGCAACCGGCAGGCTGGTGCGTTTGACCACCTCAAACGGGGAGAGATTGGCCATGCCGGAGCAGGCCACCACCACCCCTGAGACCGGGGAGATGGTACGACCCAGGTTGGAGGCTTGCAGCATGGGGATCACCAGATAGGCCGGGTTGATCCCGAGACTGCTGGCCAGATTGGGGATCAGCTCCACGAACGCATAGAAGGGGGCATTACCCGAGCCGGTAGTGAAGGCCGCCAGCGTGGTGATCACCACCAGAGAGAGCATCATGATCATGCCGCCCGAGCCGAGATCCTGAGCGTGGGCCAGCAGGGTGTCGATAAAGCCGATGGTCATCAGTCCCTGGGCAAATACCCCGGCACCGACCAGCAGCATCACCACGCCGGCGAAGGCATCGGCCATGCTGCGCCAGCACACCTGCAGGCCATCAAGCAGCTGCTTGCCGTTGCGAATGCGCACCAGCTCGAGCAGCGTTGCCAGCACCATGCAGATGACGAT
Organism: Aeromonas schubertii; assembly: GCF_000820105.1. GTDB lineage: Bacteria > Pseudomonadota > Gammaproteobacteria > Enterobacterales > Aeromonadaceae > Aeromonas > Aeromonas schubertii. The sequence goes on from NZ_CDDB01000010.1 coordinate 45,993, forward strand.
GATGGTGACGATGTCGAGCTGGGGAGCCCATTTTCCGTCGAAGATCAGCACGCCGATGATGGGGGTAAAGGGGAGGATGGCATAGAAGGACGGCGCCGTAGTCTTGAGCTCACTCGGCGCGACCGGGGCGTTGCGCTCGCCCGCCTTGCGATCCAGATAACGCTGCCAGAAGAAGTGGGTCGCTGCCATGCAGGCGATCGCCACCAGTGAGATGGGCAGGGTCAGTTTGAAGGCAAAGTCGAGCAGGGGCATGTTGGCGGCCTGAGCGGCCATCACCACGTCACCCGAGGTGGGAGCCAGGATGATGGCGGCCGGAGAGGCGCACACGGCAGCGGCAGCGCCACGGGAGATGCCCATGTTGACCATCAGCGGGAACAGGGTGGCCATCAGCAATACCCCAAGACCGGTTGCCGAGCTGACCGCCAGGGACATGGCGCAGGCCACCAGATAGGCCGCGACCAGCAGCACATAGGGGGATTTGATGATCTTGAGAGGGCGACTGGCGAGCTTGACCAGTATGTCATTGGCACCGATATGGCTCATGTAGCCGGCGAAGCCGCACAGCACCATGATCAGCATCCCCAGTCCACCCCCGCGATCGTTGAGCAGGAAACGAACGTATTCGAAGATATCGGTCGCAATAAAGCCGGTGCTGGTGACCTTGGAGGGCAGAACCGGCTTGCCAAGCAGGGCCGTGATGGTGAGCAGCAACAGGCCACCGCCGAGCAACACACCGGTTGCCGAGTAGCCCTTGAAGATGGCGCGCCCGACCAGCAGGGTCACGAGCGTGCCGATAATCAGCTCTATCATGTTGAGTATCCTGTTATGAGTAAGTGCGGGGGGATTCTATTCCCAAGGTGGTAGTGGCACGAGCAAAAAGCGGACCGATTGTGACACAAAGCATTATTTGAATTTAATCATCGTATTGCGCAGGGTTGATCATGCACATAGGCTAGAGAGGATGGGGTTTTGCGGGTGGGTCATGGCAGAAAAGGTTCGGCGTATGAGGGGTTCGATGAAGCGATGGGGAGCAGGTTGCATGCTGTTGCTGCTCTCCCCACTTACCTATGGCTCGATGGCACGCCCGGCGGTGTTGCCCGAGACCGTCATCAATGTCAGGTTTTATGATGTGAGTGCCCCCGATATGGGGGCATTGCCGTCGGCGCTTGACCGGGTGGCGCCCCGGGATCAGGGAAAGGTGGCCCTGGGCAAGGCCAGCTATCGTCTCGACTGGCGCCTTGAGCTCGAGCAGGGAAAACAGGGGTGCGCCATTCGCCAGATCGTTGTCTCCACCGATGCGACCCTGCTTATCCCCCGTTGGCTGGAGAAGGGGAAGGCTTCTCGCCAGGAGCGCCTGCGCTGGGAGCGAATTACCGCAGGCCTGCTCGACTACGAGGCGCGTCACAAGGAGATGGTGCTGCAGAGTGCGACCCGGATCGGGATCGCCCTGGCCGACCTGCCTGCCGAGCCGAGCTGTGACGCCCTGCGTTACAGCGCCTGGAAGGCGGGTATGAAAGAGCTTGAGCAGGGGCAGAGGCGCATCGACTCGTTTCAGCGTCAGACCCGGCACGGGGAGATGTTGGGCCTGCGTTGGCCCGGTGAAGGGTAGTCAGCGTGCATTGAAAAGCAGGGCCGCCATCAGGCGGCCCTGCTCGTTACCGGGGACTAGAGGCCGAGGGGTTTTCCCTTGAGCAGCTTCCGGCTCCAGTAGCGGGCCGGATGGAGGGCATCGAGCAGCTCTCGATCCAGTCCGAGAGGCTCACCGCAGATCTCGGCGGCGAGCAGCTCGCCACACAGGGGGGCCGAGCACAGGCCCCGCGAGCCGAGGGCCCCGAGGACGAACAGTCCTGGCCAGGTCGGCAGTGACCACTGTGGATCGGCGTCGTGATCGCGCCATCGTTGTTCCAGACGCTCCAAGACTGCCACCGGCCCCATGACGGGCAGGTGATCCCGACTCGCCGATCGCACCCCGACCCGGGCCTCCCGATCCGAGAGATCGACCCCGAGTGGCCACTCTTGCTCGGGCAGGCAGGCGATTAGCCGCTCCCGGTTGCTTGCCTGTTCCTCCTCGCGGTAGTCAAGCCCGGTTTGATTGCGGCCATAGCTGGCGCCGATGCAGTGACGACCCTGATGGCCAGGGGTGAGGTAGCCGTCGTAACAGAGTACCTGCTTGAGGCGCGATAGCGCCGGGTTGGTCCTGGCGTGGCTCACCTGGCCGCGCACCGGATAGAGGGGAAGGGCTGCAAACGGGATAAGCTCAGGCAGGCGATGGCCTGCGGCCACCACCAGATTCGGGGCTTGCCAGCGGCCGCTCGGCCCTTCGGCAACCCACAGATCCCCGTGTTGTGACAGGTGGGTAACCTCGGCACCATAATGCTGGGTCAGCAGACCGCTGGTTGCCGCCTCTGCCAGCGCGGCGCGGGTGAGATCGGCCGGACAGAGCCAACCCCCCCGGGGGTAGGCAACACCGGCGCAGCCGGTAGGAAGACCTAGCTCCGACGCCATCTCGATGGCCGGGACGGCGTAAACCAGCTCGGCGGGGAAGGGACCGGTCAGCAGCTTGGCGATCTTCTGGGTCGATTTGTCGTCATAGGCGAGCTGGGTCACCCCACAGAGCTCGAAGGCCACCTCATGGCGGGCGGCCAGTTCGACAAGGCGTTCGCGGGCATAGGGAAAGGCCGCAGCATAGAAGCGTGACAGGGTGTCGTGTTCGCCCCCCAGCAGGGGATAGAGTGCCCCCTGGCGGTTACCCGAGGCGCCGCCGGCGGGCGCCGCATCGGCGCACAACAGGGTCACGGCGCGGCCACGGCGAACCAGGGAGAGGGCCGTCATGGCCGAGGCGATCCCCCCGCCGACAAGAAGCACTTCCCCTTCGCGTCCCGCCGGGCGAGGATATGCGCGCTGCAGGCCCGAGCAAGGTGTCTTGTCCCGGCGCGTTCCGGCCAGCATCTCGCGTTTGCTGCCGTATCCCTTCACCTTCTCCATAGCCCAGCCCGCCTCGATGAGGCCGCGGCGCACGAACCCGGCGCAGGTGAAGGTGGCCAGGGTCGCCTCGGCACGGGCCAGGCGGGCCAGTGCGGCAAAGAGTTCGGGAGTCCACATCTCGGGGTTCTTGGCCGGGGCGAAGCCGTCAAGAAACCAGGCGTCGACCAGACCGTCCTGACCATGGGGTACCCGGGGCAGGTTCTCCTTGATGTCGCCAAACCAGAGATCCAGGGTGACGCGCCCTTCATCAAACAGCAGTCGATGGCAGCCGGGCAGCGCCAGGGGCCACTGGGCGACCAACTGTTCGCTAAAGTCCGACAGCTCGGGCCAGGCGGCCAGGGCCTTGGTCAGATCGGGGCGGGTCAGGGGGAATTTTTCGAAACTGGTAAAGTGCAGGCGGCGTGTTCCCGTCTCGCGGGTGGCGAGATGAGCCGCGAAGGCTTGCCAGCTGGCCAGAAAGTTGAGGCCGGTGCCAAAGCCTGTCTCAGCAATCACGAACTGGTCGCGATCATGGCGGGAAAATCGCTCAGGTAGTCGGTTTTGCTGCAAAAAGACGTAGCGTGTTTCGTTTAGCCCATTATCATTGGAAAAGTAGACATCCCCGAACTCACTGGAGACCGGCGTGCCCGCCTCATTCCACTCCAATCGGGCATGATGTAGCGATGTTTGGCTCACGTTGACTTCAACTCCCGTCACAAAACGCGGGCATTCTACGTGAAAGCAGACCAGTTTGGCAGCCGAAAGCGGGTAGACTCGGTGCCAGTTTTACCAGACGAGATGGATTAATGAGAAGAGCAGTGATCACCGGTATCGGCGTCATCTCCAGTATCGGCAACAATAAGGAAGAAGTACTGGCCTCCCTGAAAGCGGGCAAGTCCGGCATTACCTATTCCGAGCAGTTCGAGCAGTACAACCTGCGCAGCCGTGTCTGGGGCAACATCAAACTCGACCCGTCCGAGCTGATTGACCGCAAGGTCATGCGTTTCATGGGCAACGCCTCTGCGTATGCCTACCTCTCCATGCAGGAGGCGATCGCCGACGCCAAACTGACCGACGACATGGTGTCAAACGATCGTACCGGTATCGTGGCGGGCTCCGGTGGCGCCTCTGCCAAGAACCAGCTGGAAGCGTGTGACATCGCCCGTGAAAAGGGCGTCAAGCGTGTCGGTCCCTACATGGTGCCCCGTACCATGTCCTCTACCGTCTCTGCCTGCCTTGCCACTCCGTTCAAGATCCGTGGCGTTAACTACACCATCAGCTCGGCCTGTGCCACCTCTGCCCACTGCATCGGCCACGCGCTGGAGCTGATCCAGCTCGGCAAGCAAGACATCATCTTTGCCGGCGGCGGTGAGGAGCTGGACTGGTCCATGACCACCCAGTTTGACGCCATGGGCGCCCTCTCGACCAAGTACAACGACACCCCGGAAAAGGCTTCCCGCACCTATGATGCGGATCGCGACGGTTTCGTCATCTCCGGTGGCGGCGGCATTGTGGTGGTCGAGGAGCTCGAGCACGCCCTGGCCCGCGGTGCCCACATCTATGCCGAGATCACCGGTTACGGTGCCACCTCAGACGGTTACGACATGGTCGCCCCGAGCGGTGAAGGCGCCATCCGCTGCATGAAGATGGCGATGGCCGGTGTGGAGAAAGTCGACTACATCAACACTCATGGCACCTCGACCCCGGTCGGTGACGTGAAGGAGCTGGAAGCGATCCAGACCCTGTTTGGTGCCAACGCACCCAAGCTCTCCGCCACCAAGGCGATGACAGGTCACTCTCTGGGCGCCGCCGGCGTGCATGAGGCGGTCTACTCCCTGCTGATGCTGGAGCACGGTTTCATCGCGCCTAGTATCAACATCGAGACCCTGGACGAGAAAGCCATCGGTCTGCCCATCGTGCACGAGGCCGAAGAGGCCTCCCTCGACACCGTCATGTCCAACAGCTTCGGCTTTGGCGGTACCAACGCCTCTCTGGTGTTCAGCAAGTTCAAAGGCTGAGCCGGATCCGGTTGAAAAGAGGGCGCCATCAGGGCGCCCTCTTCATTTCTAGCCCAGTCTGAGCTTCATAAACTGGGCATCCTGGCCATATTCGGCCAGACACTTGCCGGTAGGGCTGGCGACAAACCCCTGGCGGCGCCAATAGGCGGGCGCATCCTGTACCGCGATCAGTGCCACTTCATCGTAGCCATCTTCCCTGGCATGGCTGAGCGCCGTGTCGATGAGACGCTGTCCGACACCGAGACCACGGGCGCGATCCGAGATGGCGAGGTCATGCATATAGAAGAGATCATCCCCGTCCAGTTGTTCAATGGGGCGTGACAGCGAGGGGGGATGCCCATGGTGCCAGGGGTGGCAGAGCAGGTAGCCCAGCACCTCGCCACTGCGTTCGGCGACCCAACAAGTGTCGGGAGAGAGCTGCGCCTTCTGTTGCAGGATGGGCAAGGGCTCCGGGGTGACATCGTGGTAACACTGGGCCTGGATACGCATGATAGCGCACCAGTCATCATGGCGGATATTCCGTATCGAAACAGTCATAATTCCTGAGTTTTTGCTGCAAAAAACACCAAGTGCAACGCCATGCTAACAAAAAGCAGCAGAAAAGATAAGGGGCCTTTCGGCCCCTATTTATCATCAATCGAGAAACTCGCAGAGGTAGGCTGTCGCCAGTTTGACCTCCAGCCTGAAGCTGGAATGACCGGGTACGGCAAACGCCTGGCCTGCCTCATAGGTGTGCCACTCGTCTTCATCCTTGAGTTGAATGATGAGGGCGCCCTTGATCACCGTCATACGCTCGGGGGCGGCGGTGTTGAACTCGTAGTGACCGGGGGCCATGACGCCGACAGTCGCCTTCTCACCCTTCTGCTCGAAGCCGATGGATTTGACATTACCGTCAAAATATTCATTGCTTTTCAACATCTTTACATCCTTGCATTGGCACAGTCCCTGGCACGTTAGCACGGGGGATTCTGGCTGTCATGAAGATTGTGAGCGGGGCAGGGAAAGGACGAAAAAGGCGCCCCGAAGGGCGCCGACGAAGAGGGGTTAGCGGGCTCTGACGACCAGCCCTTTGAGGTAAAACCCTTCCGGGTAGGCGGTGCCAATGGGGTGATCCGGGGCCTGGGAGAGGCGCTCGAGGATCTGGGCATCGCGACCTGCATCCAGTGCGGCATCGGCCACAATTTTCTGGAACAGATCCGCCGGCATCAGGCCGGAGCAGGAGTAGGTGAGCAGGATGCCGCCCGGGGCAAGCAACTGGAATGCCAGCAGGTTGATGTCCTTGTAGCCGCGGCAGGCGCCGTCAAGCTGGGCCTTGCTCTCGGCAAACTTGGGCGGATCGAGCACAATGACGTCAAACTTCTCACCCTTCTCCCGGTATTCGCGCAGCAGCTTGAACACATCCTGACGCAGGAAGTGGGCGCGGGAGAGATCCAGACCGTTGATCTCGGCGTTCTGACGGGCCGTGTCCAATGCCGGCTGGGAGACATCCACGTTGACCACTTCGCTGGCCCCGCCTTTGAGGGCGTAGACACCAAACCCGCCGGTGTAGCAGAAGCAGTTGAGTACCCGTTTGCCGGCGGTGTACTTGGTGGCGGCCTGGCGGTTGTCCCGTTGATCCAGGTAGAAGCCGGTCTTGTGGCCTCCCTGGATATCGACCAGGATCTTGACCCCCTGGTTCTCCTCGATCACCACAGGCTCAGCGGGGGCTTCACCATGGAGTACGCCCACAAACTCCTCAAGCCCCTCTTTCTTGCGCACCGCGACATCGGAGCGCTCGAAGATGTTACAGGCGGGGAAGAGGGTGCGCAGGGCCTCGACGATGAGCGGACGTTGATAGTCGGCACCGGCCGAGAGCAGCTGGCACACCAGGAAATCGCCGTAGCGATCGATGGTAACCCCGGGCAGGCCGTCGGATTCGGCGGCACACAGGCGATAGCCGGTGAGCCCCTGGCGGGCGATCAGATCGTCGCGAGCGGCCTGGGCATCGCCCAGGCGGCGCAGGAAGAAGGCCTGATCGACGGCTTCGTCCCGGTTGAAGGTCCAGATCCGCACCCGGATCTGGGAGCTGCCTGACCAGGCGCCGCGGCCGAGCCATTGACCGCTTTGGGCAAAGACATCGACCGTCTCACCGTTGACGGGTTTGCCCTTGACCTTGTCGATGGCCTTGGAGAAGACCCAGGGATGACGGCGAAGCAGGGATTTTTCCCGCCCGCCGACGAGGATGATGGATGCGCTCATGGTGACAGCCACTTAGCAGATATGAAAAAGGGGCCACATTTTAGGTGGCCCCTCGCTAAAAGACAAACCGCTCAGATCTTCAGCCCCTTGAGGGCGCCCGAGAGCTCGTCGGCCGTGGTCTTGAGACCCTGGGTGCCGGCGACCGAGGCAGAGGCCGACTCTTCCACCGAGCTTGCTTCACCACGAACCAGCTCGAGGTTGTGGGCGATGTCGGCCGCGACCGAGCTCTGCTGCTCGGAGGCGGTGGCTATCTGGGCGCTCATCTCGAAGACGCTGGCACTCACCTGGCTGATCCGCTCAATATCGGCGCCAACCTGAGTGATGAGCTCGCGGCTGTCGGCGGCACGGATCACCGTCTTTTCCATGATCTCGTTGAGGGTGGCGGTGCCCCCCTGCAGGGACTCGATCATCTGCTGGATCTCGACCGTGGCCTGTTGGGTGCGGCCGGCCAGGGTTCGTACCTCGTCAGCCACTACCGCAAAGCCACGCCCCTGCTCACCGGCGCGGGCCGCTTCGATGGCGGCGTTGAGCGCCAGCAGGTTGGTCTGCTGGGAGATGGCGTTGATGACGCTGACCACCTCGTTGATCCGGTTGGCGTTGTCGGTGAGCTGCTCGACGGCGCTCGACGCATTGGCAATCTCGTCGGCCAGGGTACGGATGGAGTCGATGGTCTTGTGCACCCGGGCTGCCCCCTTGGCGGCCTCGTCGCTCGATGCGCGGGTCTGGCTCAGGGTATCGGCCGCATTGCGGGCCACCTCGCGGATGGCAGCCGACATCTGCTCCATGGCGGCGGCCAGTGAATCCATGTGGCTGCGTTGGGAGAGGGCCAGTTGCTGACCCTGGCTGGCGTGATCGCGAAACTCATCGGCGGCCATGTGGAGCGCCTCGGCAGACTCCTCTACCAGTTGCACTATCTTGTGTTGGCGATCGGTGAAGCGATCGATGCTGCCGGCCAGCACCGAAAACTCGTCCCGTACCGGAAAGAAGTTGAGGCGGAAGGTGAGATCGCCGTCAGCCACCTGTTGCAGCGCCTTGTTGGTGGAGTAGAGCGCCCCCGAGACGAAGGTCATCAGGTAGTGGGTGATGAGAGCCATCACGGCCGCCAGCAAGGCGATCAGCCCCAGCATGGGTCCCTGATCGTCCCACATGGAGTAGGCGGCGCGATCCAGGCTTCCCACGACCATACCCGCATCCCCGGCACGGGCTGCGTAGAGGACCTTGTCTCCCTGCTCAGAGAGGCCTTCACTGGCGTAGGGCTGCAAGGAGAGGTGGGCAGGCAGGGGGAGTGCAGGCTCCTTGGCCACCAGGGCTGCAACCGTATCGACCTTCTCGCGCATCAGATCGAGTCGCAGGCTCATCTCCTGCTCGTGACTGGCGCGCAGCAGGCTAAACCCGAGCAGGGCGATCACCAGCAGGGGGAACCAGAAGGTGATCATGAACTTTTCGGTGATGGTGAGGTGAATGAGATAGCGGTCAACCCATCTGAACTTGACTTCTTTCATAATGATTAGTGTTCCTACAGCAATCCGTTGAGCGGGTGTCAGCATTATCGACGAGAGCCGGCCAATCTTAATGACAAGGGTGTAAAAATGGGAGAGCAATCGTTTGTCGTTCGCATCTATGGTGTCGTTCAGGGGGTCGGGTTTCGCTATTTTACCCGGGAGCAGGCTATGCGCCTGAAGTTGCGGGGTCATGCCTATAACCTGGATGATGGCTCGGTCGAGGTGTGGATCGCCGGACCCGGCGCGCAGGTGCAGAGCATGCTGAGCTGGCTCGAACGGGGTCCACGTACTGCTCAGGTCTCGCGGATCGAGGTGTGTGAGACGAGTGAGCTGCCGCCGCCCGGTTTTCACACCAACTGAGGCCAGCTCCATGGAGCATGAGCTCAGTGTCATACGCGCCTTTATTAAGGCGGCCGGCGTCTTGCGCCAGGGGGCCGATGAGGCGGCGGTCCATGGTTACCGCATCGCGGCCAGGCGGGTGGAGTCGTTGCTCGCCTTGTGGCGACCTCTGGTTTATCAGCCCCGCCTCGAGAGGCGGCTGGCCTCGGCCATCAAGAGGCTCTCGGCCCTGCGGGATGCGCAGGTACACGCCCTCCATTTCGGCCATGGGACCGGGGCTGTGCCGAGAGTGCGAGTGGTTGAGCTCGAGTCCGCCCTGCTTGCCTGGTGGCAGCGGCGTGAGGAGTGGGGTGCGCAGCCCCAGTTGGCCAGACTCTATGCCATGAGCCTTGGGGCAAATCTGCTCGAGCGGCTCGATGTGGATGGGCCCATGACCCTTCATCAGTGGCATCGCTTGCGACTGGCCATCAAGGGGAGCCGCTATGGTGTTGAGCTGTTGCTGGCACAAGGGGAGGTGCCCATCGGCTGGCTGGCCGAGTTGACGCAGTGGCAGGAGCTGCTCGGGCAGTTGCAGGATCGCCGTCAGTGGCGCGAACGCTTCGAGCAGGAAGGGGAGAGCGGGGCGGTCGACAAGTTGAACACTCAGCTTGCACAGCGGCAGCGACAACTGGAGCGGCGGCGACCGGTGCTGCGCATGCTTGCCGTACGCATGGCACAACGGGCATGAAAAGAGAGAGGGACCCGAAGGTCCCTCTTGGTGCTTACTTGACTCGCATCCCGGGCTGAGCGCCCTCCTGGGGCTCCAGGATCCAGAGATCCTTACCGCCGGGGCCGGCGGCCAGCACCATGCCTTCGGACATGCCAAAGCGCATCTTGCGCGGGGCCAGGTTGGCCACCATCACGGTCAGCTTGCCTTCCAGATCTTCGGGGTTGTAGGCGGACTTGATGCCGGCAAACACCTGACGGGTCTCGCCGCCGATGTCGAGCTGCAGTTTCAGCAGCTTCTCGGCTTCCGGTACCGCCTCGGCCTTCTTGATGAGGGCCACGCGCAGGTCAATCTTGGCGAAGTCGTCATAAGTGATGGTCTCGCCGATGGGGTCATCAGCCAGCGGGCCGGTCACTTTCGGTGCCTGCTCCTTGGCCAAGTCTTCCTTGGAGGCGTCGATCATGGCTTCAATCTTGGCCGGCTCGATACGGGAGAAGAGCGCCTTGAACGGGGCAACGGTGTGGTCGACCAGCGGGGCGGCGATACCCTCCCAACTGAGGGTCTCGGCCAGGAAGGCCTCGGCGCGCTCGGCCAGGAGCGGCATGACGGGTTTCAAGTAAGCCATCAGCACGCGGAACAGGTTGATGCCCACCGAGCAGACTGCTTGCAGCTCGGCATCCGCCCCTTCCTGCTTGGCGATGACCCAGGGGGCCTTGTCGTCCACATAGCGGTTGGCCTTGTCGGCCAGGGCCATGATTTCGCGGATAGCGCGGCTGAATTCGCGGCTCTCGTAGGCCTCGGCAATCGCGGTGCGGGCATTGGCGAACTCGGCATAGAGTTCGGGTTCGGCGCAGGTTGCCGCCAGCTTGCCGCCGAAGCGCTTGGCGATAAAGCCGGCGTTGCGGGAGGCGAGGTTGACCAGCTTGTTGACCACGTCGGCGTTGACGCGCTGCACGAAGTCTTCAAGATTCAGGTCCAGATCGTCGATGCGGCTGTTGAGCTTGGCGGCGTAGTAGTAACGCAGGCACTCCGGATCCAGGTGGTTCAGATAGGTGGAGGCCTTGATAAAGGTGCCCTTGGACTTGGACATCTTGGCGCCGTTGACGGTCACGTAGCCGTGCACGTTGACCTTGGTCGGCTTGCGGAAGCCCGCGCCTTCCAGCATGGCCGGCCAGAACAGGCAGTGGAAGTAGGCGATGTCCTTGCCGATGAAGTGGTAGAGCTCGGCGTCGGACTCCTTGTTCCAGAAGCTGTCGAAGTCGATGTCACCGCGCTTGTTGCACAGGTTCTTGAACGAGGCCATGTAGCCGATGGGGGCGTCCAGCCAGACGTAGAAGTACTTACCCGGGGCGCCCGGGATCTCGAAGCCGAAGTAGGGGGCATCGCGGGTGATGTCCCACTGCTGCAGGCCGCTTTCGAACCACTCTTGCATCTTGTTGGCCATCTCTTCCTGGATGGCACCGGAGCCGCGCACCCAGCCGGAGAGCCAGCTTTCAAACTGCGGCAGGTCGAAGAAGAAGTGCTCGGAGTCTTTCATCACCGGCGTGGCGCCGGAGACGGCGGATTTCGGATCGATGAGCTCGGTCGGGCTGTAGGTGGCGCCGCAGCTGTCGCAGTTGTCGCCGTACTGATCCGGCGACTTGCACTTGGGGCAGGTCCCCTTGACGAAACGGTCCGGCAGGAACATCGCCTTTTCCGGGTCGAACAACTGGGAGATGGTACGGCTACTGATCTTGCCGGCCTTCTTGAGGCGGGTATAGATGAGGCTCGCCAGCTCGCGGTTCTCGTCGCTGTGGGTCGAGTGGTAGTTGTCGAAGCTGATGTTGAAGCCGGCGAAGTCCTGTTGGTGCTCTTCGCTGACGCGGGCAATCATCTCTTCGGGGGCGATCCCCATCTGCTGGGCCTTGAGCATGATCGGCGTGCCGTGGGCATCGTCGGCGCAGATGAAGTGGACCTGGTGACCGCGCATTCGTTGATAACGGACCCAGATATCGGCCTGGATGTGTTCCAGCATGTGACCGAGGTGGATGGAGCCATTGGCATAGGGGAGGGCGCAGGTAACCAGAATTTTACGGGGATCAGTGGCCATAATGGGTTCTTGATATGCTGATTGGAGTGTTAGAGTGCCGTGCATGTTACCCGAATCAGGCCGGATCTGCCTAGCCTCGAGACTCGCCCGTGCTGGCACGGCTCGGAACCGTGGCGGGTAATCGCGGCGGGATTTGAGAAAATCACAACTCAATGGGGTTTTTACAGTGTTAGATGCAGTAAAGCGTATATTGGCCGAATTTAAACCGCGTTTTTGGCAAGGTAACCTGGTTGAGTCGGGTTTTGTTCATTCCCTCTCGCTGGAGGCCGGTGTGTTGACGGTGGGAGTGCGTCTTCCTTTCGCCGGTGAGGGCTGGTTTGAACAGCTGCGTGATGAACTCGACGGGACGCTTCGCCTCGTGGAAGGGGTGCAGCAGATCCGTTGGGATTGCGATATGGAGATCGCCAGCCTGCCCCGCGCCGGTGGCCTGCCGGCCTTGCAAGGGGTTCGTAACATCCTGGTGGTGGCCTCGGGCAAGGGAGGGGTGGGCAAGTCCACCACGGCGGTCAATCTGGCACTGGCACTCAAGCAGGAGGGGGCCAGAGTGGCTCTGCTCGATGCGGATATCTACGGCCCCTCGATTCCCATCATGACCGGCACCCGCAATGAGCGCCCCGTCAGCCACGACGGCAAACTGATGGAGCCTGTCATGGCCTGTGGCATGCCCAGTAACAGCATTGGCTATCTGGTGGGTGAGCAGGATGCCACCATCTGGCGTGGCCCGATGGCGAGCAAGGCGCTGTCACAGATCCTCCACGAGACCCGCTGGGGCGAAATTGACTATCTGGTGGTGGATATGCCCCCCGGCACCGGCGATATCCAGCTCACCATGGCCCAGCAGGTACCCACTACGGGGGCTGTGATCGTCACCACCCCGCAGGATGTGGCCCTGGCCGATGTGCGCAAGGGGGTTGCCATGTTTGAGAAGGTGGGGATCCCTGTGCTCGGTGTGATCGAGAACATGAGCTATCACATCTGCAGCGCCTGCGGGCACCATGAGCCGCTCTTTGGCACGGGGGGAGGGGAGAAGATGGCCGAGCAGTTTGGCATCAATCTGCTGGGACAGTTGCCACTGCATATCGACGTTCGCCAGCACATGGATGATGGCTGCCCTATCGTCTTCCATTCGCCCGATCACGCCCTCTCGTTGAGCTATCTCAAGCTGGCTCGCAACTTGGCCGCTGCACTCTATTTCAGCGGAAAACCGGTTGCGACCCCCCTCTTTACCCGTCAGCTGGATGAATAGTGGCCGAACGTGAGGCGCGACGCGCTTTGAGGGTGGGCATGGCCCACCCTTTTTCTTATAATGGATCGGTTTACATTCATTCCAACCGCTCTTCTTTTTAGGTATTTGTCATGTCTGATACTCAACGTTCGTGTGTGATCATCGGGATTGCCGGGGCTTCTGCCTCGGGCAAGAGTCTCATTGCCCAGACCATCTATGAAGAGCTGGTGGCCGAGCTGGGTGCCGGTGAGATTGGTGTGATCTCCGAAGACTGCTACTACAAGGATCAGTCGCACTTGACCATGGAAGAGCGGGTCAAGACCAACTACGACCACCCCAATGCGATGGATCACAGCCTGCTGGTTGAGCATCTGGACTCCCTCTCACGGGGTGAAGGGGTGAGCATTCCCCAATATTCCTACACCGAGCACACCCGTATGGCCGAGACCGCCGATTTTGCGCCGCGCAAGGTGATCATTTTGGAAGGGATCCTGCTCTTGACCGATCAGCGTCTGCGTGAGCGTATGGATGCGACCATCTTCATGGATACTCCGCTCGACATCTGCCTCATCCGCCGTCTGGTGCGTGATGTGCAGGAGCGGGGCCGTACCATGGAGTCGGTGCTCAAGCAGTATCAGAAGACGGTGCGCCCCATGTTCCTGCAGTTTATCGATCCCTCCAAGCAGTACGCCGATGTGATCGTTCCGCGTGGCGGCAAGAACCGTATCGCCATCGACATGCTCAAGGCCCGTATTCGCCACATGCTGGTGGGTTGAGTTACCAAGGAGAAATCATGCGCCTTTGTGATACCGACATAGAACGCTATCTGGACGAGGGAAAGATTGTCATTGAGCCTCGCCCCACTCAGGAGCGTATCAGTGGAGTCAGTGTCGACGTCCTGCTGGGTAATGCCTTTCGCGTCTTTCGCGATCACACCGCGCCTTATATCGATCTCGGTGGCACCAGCGCCGAGATGGCCGATGCCATCGACAGGGTGATGAGTGAAGAGATCCATATCCCCGACGGAGAGGCTTTCTTCCTCCACCCGGGTGAGCTGGCCCTGGCCGTCACCTATGAATCGGTCACCTTGCCGGCCAACCTGGTCGGCTGGCTGGATGGACGCTCCTCGCTGGCCCGCTTGGGGCTCATGGTGCATGTGACGGCCCATCGGATCGATCCGGGTTGGTCCGGCCGCATCGTGCTGGAGTTCTACAACGGCGGCAAGCTGCCGCTGGCCTTGCGCCCCAAGATGAAAATTGGTGCGCTGAACTTTGAAGTTCTCTCCGGTGAGGCCGCGCGCCCCTACAACAAGCGTGAAAACGCCAAGTACAAGAGCCAGCAGGGGGCGGTGGCGAGCCGGATCAGTCAGGACTGACGAGAATAATTCATCGCAGACCACCCCGAATGGCAGATGCTGACGCATTTGCCATTTTTTTTTCGTCAGAAAATATTTAGCGCCCGGCTATTCAGCTTTTCTTCATCTGGCATAATCCGCGCACTTCATTAACGAGGTGTACCTTTGTAATGCTAACTATCTTTGAAGGGATGAATGCGTGGCTGGCCATCGGGCTGGTGTTCTCCGTAGTTTTCGTGCTGGCCTATGAGTTCATCAACGGTTTTCACGATACGGCCAATGCGGTGGCGACGGTGATCTACACCAAAGCCATGCCAGCTCATATGGCCGTTGTGGCCTCTGGCATCTTCAACTTCTTTGGCGTCATGCTGGGTGGTCTGGGAGTCGCATACGCCATCGTGCATCTGCTTCCTATCGATCTGCTGCTGGGGATGGACTCCAGTCAGGGGCTGGTGATGATATTCTCACTGCTCTTCTCCGCCATCGCCTGGAATCTGGGTACCTGGTACTTTGGCATTCCGGCCTCCAGCTCTCACACCCTGATAGGCTCCATCCTGGGGGTGGGCGGAGCCTATGCCTGGTTGGTCAACAAGCCGCTAAACGAGGGGATCAACGTGGGCAAGGCGATCGATATCATGCTGTCGCTCATCGTCTCACCGACCGTTGGCTTCATCTTCGCGGCTCTACTGCTGTTTGCCATCAAGCGAGTCTGGAGTGGTCCCAAGTTACACAAGACCCCGGAAGAGCGCCTCAAGGTTGATGGGAAGAAGCATCCCCCTTTCTGGGCCCGGCTTACCCTGGTGGCCTCGGCCATGGGGGTCAGCTTTGTGCACGGATCCAACGATGGCCAGAAGGGGATCGGTCTGCTGATGCTGGTGCTTATCTGCATGGCACCGTCTCATTATGCTCTCGATATGAGCAGCAGCCCTTATCATCTCGATCGAACCCAGGATGCGGCCAATCGTATCGCCGAGCTCTATCAGCGTAACCAGGAGATGGTAAGTGGCCTGGTGGATTTCAATCGAGAAGTAAAGGTCTCTGCCGAGCTGATGGATCACTGCGCTGCCGGAGATACCCTCTCCAATATCGCAACCCTCGACAATCGTCTGGGCAAGGTGCGCTCTTACAATGAGATGAGCGTTGCCGATCGCCGTGAGGTGCGCCGTCTCCTGCTCTGCATCGACGACACGGCCAAGAAGGTCTCCAAGTTGCCGCTGCCTGCCAAGGAGCTCAAGGATCTGGCCGTATGGCGTAAAGATCTGGTCTCGACCGCCGAATACGCACCTTACTGGGTCATCGTCTCCATTGCCCTGGCCCTGGGGTGTGGCACCATGATCGGCTGGCGTCGCATCGTGCATACGGTGGGGGAGAAGATTGGCTCCAAGGGGATGACTTACAGTCAGGGGATCGCCGCACAGATCACGGCGGCCAGTGCCATCGGTATTGCCAGTGCGACCGGTATGCCGGTATCCACCACCCACGTACTCTCTTCCGCCGTGGCAGGGACCATGGTGGCAAACCGCTCCGGGCTTCAGACCCAAACCATCAAGACCATACTGATGGCCTGGATTCTGACCCTGCCGCTGACCATGCTGCTCTCGGGTGGGCTTTTCTTGCTGGCCCACGCTCTGTTTGCCTGAATGTATTGAAACGATGAGAGCCGGTGCCATGCACCGGCTTTTTTGTCCCTCAATCCCGCACGCCGGTATGCGATACGCTTGCCACTCCAGCCTTCGACACCCTGTTTTCGAGAATGTAATCCAGCGCTGTGTATTTTGTCGTTAGCAAGCCTGGCCCTCCAACTATCGCTATTGTGTTCATGCCACACCTTAACGGTCATACATCTCTGATCTCTGTTGAGAATGAACCATCAAACATATGCCATCACACTAATATAGAGTCCCAAATATTGAGCAATAGCAGGTCCCCCGGCTTATTAACCTGTTTGTAAGAGGAAGATCCATCAGTGGGAATTCAAGGGGATATATGCATGGAGGCTGTAATAGGGTCTGGTATCGATGGGAGAGGGGAGACGCTCGCTGGTCTACTCTTGCAAACGGTGCGAAGCCGCTGATAGATGCACGAGACTTGTTGAAGATATGCATACCGAGCAATAAAAAAATCCCCGAGACTGGCTCGGGGATTGTGTACTCAGACGCTTTCAGCCTGGTTTAGGGACGGCCGGCCGGGCTGGTTGCCTGGTGGTCGGCGGCGCTGCGGCCACCGTGGCGACCGGAGCGAACCACTTCGGCGCGCTCGAGCGGCGGGTAGTCAACAGCTTCGCGTGTTGGCAGGGCCGGTGCCGGCTCGGGCTTGGTCATGGGCGCGGTAGCGCGGCGGGCTCTGGCCAGGACTCCAGTCACACCCTGGTTGGCCGGTCTGGATTTGACCTGGGCTTGAACCTTGGGCTCGATGGCCGGCTCTGCTGGCACGGTGGCCACGACCTCAACCGGCAGCACCTCGACGGTGACAGCGTTGGCCACTTCGGCTGTAGCGGTGACGGGCTCAACGACAGGCTCGGCAGCCACGACCACCTCAACGTTAGATACCGGCTCTGAGCTCTGAGCAACCGGCTCCTCTTCGCGCTGGCGGCGGACATCTTCGTTGATACGCTTGCGGCGCTGCTGTCCTTCACGGGGGGCACGCTGGCGGCGGGGACGAGCATCGTTCTCTTCCTCGGTCACGACAGGTGCCGGTACGTCAGCCTGTACATGAGCCTGGGTACCCAGTACCGGCTCAAGCTCGGGCTGGAACTCCCGTACGGTTTCGGTTGCGATGACCGGAGCCTGCTCTACCACGGGAGCCGCGACTACGGCCTCTACCGCCTGAGCTACCGGCTCGGTGATGGCTGCGGACTCGCTGACCTCGACACGAACCTGCTTGCGCATCTGTCGACGCTCGCGGCGCTCGGCAACGCGCTGCTCTTTTTCAACCCGTACGCTCTGCTCTTCGCTCACGCCCTGGGTCGTTTGTTGCACCGGCTTTTCTGCGCGGGGTTCACGCTCCTGGCGGGGGACGCGCTCGGCACGAGGCTCACGCTCCTGACGCGGTGCACGCTCAGCGCGGGGCTCACGGGGCTGGCGCGGTTGGCGCTCCTCACGAGGTTCACGCTCTTGACGGGGGCGCTTGTTGCGCTCTTCGCGGTTAGCTTCGCTCTTTTGCTCATCGCTTGGACGGGCAGGGCGCTCGTCACGACGACGGTCACGGCGTTGCTCGTTGCCGCGCTCACCGCGGGACTGACGCTCTTCGCGTGGCTGACGACGACGGGTATCCCCCTTCTGATGGGCCTTCTGCTCCGGCTCGGCAGCCGGGACGGCAGTTTCGGCTTGCGCCTTTGCGGTGCCAAACAGAGAGCCAAACAGACGACTCAGGAAACCGGGCTTGGTCTGCTCGGCGTCCACCTTGGCCGGGGCAGCCGCAACAGGAGCTACAGGGGCCGGCTTGGACGGCTGGCTAAAGCCTTGCAACAGCGGTTGATCGCGTTCGACAACCTGCACCTGACGGGGTTGGTAGGTCGGCTTGACCACCTCGGTCTTGAGCTCGTAGCTGGCTGCTTCCGGGATCTCGTTCTTGCGGATCCGGGTCACCTCGTAGTGCGGGGTCTCCAGATGCTGGTTCGGGATGATATAGACACGCACATCGTTACGCTGCTCGAGGCTGGCGATGGCGGCGCGCTTCTCGTTGAGAAGATAGGCGGCAACATCGACCGGCACCTGGCCATGCACCTGCTCTGTGTTGTCCTTCATCGCCTCTTCTTCGATGAGACGCAGGATGGAGAGTGCCAGTGACTCGTTGTCGCGGATCACGCCCTGACCCTGGCAACGGGGGCAGATATGGCTGCTGGACTCGTTGAGGGAGGGGCGCAGACGCTGACGGGACATCTCGAGCAGGCCGAAGCGGGAGATGCGGCCCAGCTGGATGCGGGCGCGGTCCTGGTGCACGGCCTCACGCAGGCGATTTTCCACCTCGCGCTGGTGACGCACCGGGGTCATGTCGATAAAGTCGATGACAATCAGGCCACCTAGGTCACGCAGACGCAGCTGGCGGGCTATCTCGTCGGCTGCTTCCAGGTTGGTCTGCAGGGCCGTCTCCTCGATGTCACCACCCTTGGTGGCGCGCGCCGAGTTGATGTCGATAGAGGTCAGCGCCTCGGTCGGATCGATGACGATACTGCCGCCAGAGGGGAGGCGCACTTCACGTTGGAAGGCCGACTCAATCTGGCTCTCGATCTGGAAGTGGTTGAACAGGGGGACTTCACCCTTGTACTGCTTGACCCGATTGATAAAGTCGGGACGCACCAGCTCGATGTGGGCTTTGGCACGCTCGAATACGGTCGGGTTGTCGATCAGGATCTCGCCCACATCGCGACGCAGGTAGTCGCGAATGGCACGCACGATGACGTTGCTCTCCTGGTGGATGAGCACAGGTGCGGCCACGTTTTCGGAGGCCTTGCGGATCGATTCCCAGTGGTTCAGCAGGACGTTGAGATCCCACTCCAGCTCTTCCTGGGACTTGCCCACACCGGCGGTGCGCACGATGAGGCCCATGCCGTCCGGCACGGTCAGCCCGTTCATGGCTTCCTTGAGTTCGGTCCGCTCGTCACCCTCGATGCGGCGGGAAATACCACCGGCACGCGGGTTGTTCGGCATCAGCACCAGGTAGCTGCCAGCCAGACTGATAAAGGTGGTGAGGGCTGCACCCTTGGTGCCACGCTCTTCCTTGTCGATCTGGACGATCACTTCCTGGCCTTCGCGGACCACTTCTTTGATGTTGGGACGACCTTGGTAGGAATAACCGGAGGGGAAGTAAGTGCGGGCGATCTCCTTGAGAGGCAGGAAACCGTGGCGCTCGGCGCCGTAGTCGACAAAAGCAGCTTCGAGGCTGGGCTCTACGCGGGTGATTTTGCCCTTGTAGATGTTGGCTTTCTTCTGCTCGTGTCCCGGACTCTCAATATCGAGGTCGTAGAGCTGTTGTCCGTCAACCAGCGCTACGCGCAACTCTTCTTCCTGAGTCGCGTTGATTAGCATTCTTTTCATTGAGTTCTCATTGTTGTGTCATGTGTGTTCCTTCACACGCTCCTGTCCTGCGCCGGCCTCGGGTCTGCAGCATACGGTGGCAACCTCCCGGTTGGGGTACGCATGAGGCGCAACAAACTTGGGCGCATCGGTCATGCCCTGATGTAGCAGGGATGAAAAGGATTCCAGTGTGAAGACAAAACGGTTTTGTGCACTGCGCTCACCCTGCTGCAACATCGCTCCTTGGCACAGGGACTTCGCTTGGCCTGACGGGCGGAATGGGAGATGAAACGCCCACGTTGTACAAGGCTTGAGCGGTCTTACAAAACCGTCGTTATTATCCCATTTAAATCGGTTTCATAGCAAGGCAGCAATTTTCACGCTTTTTGCAAAAACAGGGCAGCCAAGGGTGGGGGGAGGGTGCTAGAATTCGCGGCCTATGACACAGATCACACAACAAGTGCAGCTGCTCACCATCGAGGCTGAGCATGAAGGGCAGCGCATCGATAATTTCCTCAAGACTCAGCTTAAAGGCGTCCCCAAGAGCCTGATTTATCGCATCCTGCGCAAAGGCGAAGTTCGCGTAAACAAAAAACGCGTCAAGCCCGAGTACAAGCTGGAAACCGGAGATGAGGTGCGTGTGCCGCCCCTTCGGGTTGCAGAGAAAAATGAGCTGCCATCGGCCAACCTTGGCAGCATACAGCGTCTCGAAGGTCAGATTCTGTTTGAAGATGATGCCATCATAGTGCTCAACAAGCCTTCAGGTATGGCGGTACACGGTGGCAGCGGGCTGAGCTTCGGTGTCATCGAAGGACTGCGGGCCCTGCGTCCCGAGGCCCGCTTCATGGAGCTGGTACATCGCCTGGACCGTGACACCTCGGGCGTGTTGCTCATTGCCAAGAAGCGTAGCGCCCTGCGCAGCCTGCATGAGCAGCTAAGGGTCAAGACCATGCGTAAGCAGTATCTGGCGCTGGTCCGTGGCTGTTGGCAGTCCCACGTCAAGGTGATCACTGCGCCGCTCAAGAAAAACGAGCTGCAGTCGGGCGAACGCATCGTGCGTGTCAGTGCCGAGGGTAAGCCCTCCGAGACCCGTTTTCGCATCGTGCGCCAGTTTGCCGAGGCAACCCTGATGGAGTGCAGCCCCATCACGGGACGTACTCACCAGATCCGCGTGCATACCCAGCACGCCGGTCACCCAATCGCCTGTGATGACAAGTATGGCGAGAGGCAGTTTGACGAAAAAATGCGTGAAAAGGGGCTCAATCGCCTGTTCCTGCACGCCTGGCGCCTCACCTTCGCTCATCCGGCCGACGGGCGGGAGATCAAGGTCGAAGCCCCTCTTGGCGAGTCACTGGACGCCTTCTTGAATACTCTGGAGCGATAACCGCTCGCTTGCGCTCCCCACCGCCCCCGGTGGGGAGTCGTTTCTCATGGGGCGTTATCTGCCCTTCTGCACTGGCCGTATGCCGCACCGAATTCCCAAAATGTCAGATTTGGTCATAACAAATCAGTCAGTTATGGCTATATTACCGGTTTCGTCCTGCGCTGTTATATCTGTCATTGATTAAACGATCGCACATGAGATGCTTCGTGAGTCGAAGAAAGTCGATCCCCGACGTTTTCGATCACACAGGTCATTTGGCAAACTGACTCGAAAGGTCAGGACGCAAAGCCTCCGGTCTAACGGCACATGCCCATGATAGCGGGGTTGCCATTGGTGCTTTGGCGCCAGTGCGAAAGCCAAGTGACTGTCTTTCAACTCATGTTTTTGCGAGGAGTGTATGACAGCCACCCATCTCAGAGCCCTGGCTCTGCTCTGTACCCTTGGTACCAGCAGTGCCGTAGTCGCTCACGGTTACATCAGTACCCCCGAATCGCGCAATGCCTTGTGCAAGAGCGGCGGCAATATCCAGTGCGGCGCCATTCAGTGGGAGCCTCAGAGCCTGGAGGCGCCATCGGGATTTCCTCAGGGAGGGCCGCCGGATGGACAGATCGCCTCGGCAGGTCACCGTCAATTTGGCGAGCTCAATGCCCAGACCAGCGATCGCTGGACCAAGCGCGAGGTGAGCGCCGGCCCCTTGGCGATCACCTGGACCTTTACCGCCAACCACGTCACCCGAAACTGGCGTTACTACCTGACGCGCCCCGAGTGGGATCCCAATCGTCCACTGACCCGCGACGCCTTCGAACCCACCCCCTTCTGTGTCATCGATGGGGGTATGAAACAACCTCCCAAGGTGATGACCCACGCTTGCACCTTGCCAGAGCGCTCCGGCTATCAGCTGATCCTGGGGGTATGGGAAGTGGGGGACACCAGCAACAGTTTCTACAACCTCATCGATGCTCGCTTCCGAGGTGGTGAGCCGCCTTCCTCGCCCTGGCAGCAGGGGGGGGCCATCTACCCCTCACTGGATCTGGAGATGGGAGACCGGGTATTGACTCGGGTCTTCGATGCAAATGGAGAGCGCGCGGATCTGCAGACCACGCTCACCATCGCCAGTGAAGAGCAGGGGCAGAAGAACAACTGGGCACATGCACTGGCGAGTCGCATCAATGCCGAGCAGGTCAATATTCGGGCTGGTCAGCAGGGCAGCGATGGCACCTTCAATCCGGTGTATGGGCAGAACCTCCTCTATCTCAAACAGGGAAGCGGTCTGGAACGCGTCGAAATCCAGGTTGAGCAGCAGCAACCACCCCTCGAGCAGAGTCTGTCGATTGGCACTCTGCCGAGCGATCATCTGCTCAATGAAGGCAAGTTGACCCTGGATTTTATCGTGACGGTGCGAGGGGAGATGACGGTAACGGCCACGCTGTATGATCACGGTGGTGTTGCCCGTGGTGAGGTAAGCCAGGAGCTCTCCAATGAGCAACGTACCTTGAGCCTGGCGCTTGAGGGACTCAGTGCCGGCCATCATCAGTTGGTCGTGAAGGGGATCCCCAAGAAGGGTGGGGATGCACTGCAGCAGACCGCCGATCTGATGTTCAGCGAGGTGGGGCAGAGTTACGACTACCGCTTCCCGGAGGGACTCAAGCGCTATGAGGCGGGGACCCGGGTGCTGCAGCCAAAAGATGGTCAAATCTACCGCTGCAAGCCCTTCCCCTATAGTGGTTATTGTACCCAGTGGACCAGCAGCGCCACCCAGTATGAGCCAGGTAGCGGCTCCCATTGGCAGAGCGCCTGGGACAAGGTGAATTGACCCGTATCAAGAGACGCAATGAAAGGAAAAGAGGCCGTCAGGCCTCTTTTCCATAATTCGCAAGGGGTAGCCTCACCCTTGTCAGGGGAGGGCGAGTCCGTGGCGCTTGAAGAGCTCCACCAGGCCGATAAGGGGAAGCCCTATCAAGGCATTGGGATCGCGCCCCTCGAGTGCACTGAATAAGGTGATCCCCATGCCTTCACTCTTGAAGCTCCCGGCGCAGTCATAGGGGGTCTCGGCCAGCAGGTAGCGGGTCAGGGCGGCCTCGTCGAGGGTGCGAAAATGGACGGTAAAGGGCTCTACCAGAGAGTGATTCTCACCGCTGACTGCATTGATCACGCACAGGCCAGTGTAGAAGATCACGCGGCTTCCCTGGGCCGCCTTGAGCTGGGCCAGGGCGTTGTCAAAATTGCCGGGCTTGCCGAGGATGCGTCCATCGCAGACACACACCTGATCAGAGCCGATCACCAACCCATGATCACGACCACCGGCCACCGCCTGCGCCTTGCTGATGGCCAGTCTGAGTACCAGCTCGGGAGCCGTTTCTCCGGGCAGAGGCGTTTCATCAACACGGGGTGCTTCGGTGTCAAATGCCATCCCAAGTTTGGCCAGCAAGGCCGCCCGATAGCGAGAAGTGGAGGCGAGGATCACTTTTTCTGGCATACTGTTATTCCGATGAGGGCAGGTCCCGGCATTCTAGGGAGTTGTGCGTTAAAAATCATCGCAATAAATGGTTTTTCCTTTGACTATAACCTCTTGGAACTATATCATTCGCGCCCTATGCAAAAGGTGAAGTTGCCCGTTAAGGTTGATCCAGTCCGTAGTGCCTTGAAGCTCCTCGATTATGTCGGGGTTGTGGAAAAGTCGCAGATGCCCAGGCTGGAGGAATCAACCGCAGGCTTGCTCGGTGATGTGGATGTGTCACTGCACTTTGGTAAAGATGTCCAGAGACTGACCGTTATGAAAGGCACTGCCCATGCCGAGGTCAATCTGGTTTGCCAACGTTGTGGAGAGTCATTTGCCCACCGTTGCGAAGCCGAATTTGTCTACACTCCGATGTTCGAAAGAACTGACGAGGAAGAGCTGCCGGAAGCTTATGAGCCCATTGAGTTGGATGAAAATGGGGAGATAAACCTGCATCAGATCCTCGAGGATGAACTCATCCTCGCCCTGCCTCTGGTACCCATGCACCCTGTGGATGAGTGCCCGAGAGGTAAGATGGAGATGAGCTGGGGTCATATCGAACCTGCTGATGAGCGCCCGAATCCCTTTGCAGTTCTTGAAGAACTCAAACGTAAGTGAATTAGGAGTTAGCCTAAATGGCCGTACAACAGAACCGTAAAACCCGCTCCAAGCGTGGCATGCGTCGTTCCCACGATGCCCTGACCGCTGCTGCCCTGACTGTTGATCAGACCAGTGGTGAAACCCATCGTCGTCACCACGTGACTGCCGATGGTTTCTACCGTGGCAAAAAGGTTATCGCCTAAGGCGAGCCCTTGTCTGCGCTCACCGTTGCGTTAGACATGATGGGGGGAGACAACGGCCCCCCGGTTACAGTGCCTGCCTCCGTGCAGGCACTGTCGCTTATGCCCCAGTTACACCTTGTGCTGGTTGGGGATCTCTCACGTTGTCATGATCTGCTCTCGCGGCACGGTTTGCTTACCCACCCCCGTGTGCGCCTTCTCCATGCCAGCCAGGTGGTCAGCATGGGAGACAAGCCTATCCACGCATTGCGTCACCTCAAAGACTCCTCCATGCGCCTGTCACTCGATCTGGTCAAACAGGGAGAGGCATCGGCCTGTGTCAGCGCTGGTAACACCGGCGCTCTGATGGCCATGGCCAAGTGTGTGCTCAAATCACTGCCCGGTGTTGACAGGCCGGCTCTGGTCAAGGGATTACCCCATATCCAGGGGGGACGCACCTACCTGCTCGACTTGGGCGCCAATGTCAGCTGTGACGCCGACAGCCTGCTGCAGTTTGCCGTTATGGGATCCGTGGTGGCCGAGCGGGTGGAGGGGATAGCCAGACCCAGAGTGGCGCTGCTCAACGTGGGGGAAGAGGAGATCAAGGGCAATGACCTGGTGCGCCACAGCGCCGAGCTTATCGGCCAGTGCCCGGCCCTCAACTACATCGGCTATGTGGAGGGTAACGAACTCTTCACCGGCAAGGCGGATGTGATCGTCTGCGATGGTTTTGTGGGTAACGTAGCCCTCAAGACGGCCGAAGGGGTAGCCCGGATGATGGGGCGCATGGTGGGCGTTGAGGGTTCGAGACGCACTTTTATTGGCCAACTCGCCTCATTTCTGCTCAAACGACGCTTTAAAACCCTGAACCCCGACCAGTATAACGGCGCCAGTCTGTTAGGATTGCGCGGTATTGTGGTAAAAAGTCACGGCAGCGCCAACGAGCGCGCCTTATGTCACGCGATCATGCTGGCTGCGGAAGAAGTCAAAGCACAACTCCCTGCCCAAATAGCCGATCGCCTGGAAACTGTCCTCTCCGACAGGGATCAATAAACACACATATGCATAGCAAAATTCTGGGAACCGGCAGCTATCTGCCCGCCTCGGTGCGCACCAACGCCGACCTCGAACAGATGGTGGAAACCAGTGACGAGTGGATCGTGGAGCGTACCGGTATTCGCGAACGCCGCATCGCCGACCAGGGTGAAACCGTCGCCAGTCTGGGCTGCAAGGCGGCTCAGCGCGCCCTCGAGGCTGCCGGACTGACCCCGGCCGATCTCGACATGATAGTGCTGGCCACCACCAGTGCCGAAAACGCCTTTCCCGCTGCCGCCTGCGAGCTGCAGGCCATGCTGGGCGTGACCAACATTCCCGCCTTCGATGTGGCCGCTGCCTGTGCCGGCTTCACTTATGCGCTCGCTATTGCCGATCAGTTCGTGAAATCCGGCGCTGCCCGTCACGTTCTGGTGGTCGGGGCCGACGTATTGTCGCGCATGTGCGATCCCAGCGATCGCGGCACCATCATCCTGTTTGGTGATGGGGCAGGGGCCGTGGTGATCGGCCGTTCCGATACGCCAGGCATCCTCTCGACCCATCTGCACGCGGATGGTCGCTACGGGGATCTGCTCAAGCTGCCGCAGCCACGTCGTGGCATGAGTGGCAGCGAGTTGGAAGCCTACATGTACATGAAGGGCAACGACGTCTTCAAGGTGGCGGTGACCCGACTGAGCGAGATCGTTACCGAGACGCTCACGGCAGCCGGCATTGCGCCATCCGAACTCGATTGGCTGGTGCCGCACCAGGCCAACTTCCGTATCATCAGCGCCACCGCCAAGAAGCTCGGCATGAGCCTCGACAAGGTGGTGTTGACCCTCGACAAGCACGGTAATACCTCCGCCGCCTCCGTCCCGATCGCCCTCGACGAAGGGGTTCGTGACGGTCGAATTCAGCGCGGCCAACTGGTGTTGCTTGAGGCGTTCGGTGGCGGCTTTGCCTGGGGCTCTGCCCTGGTTCGCTTCTGATCCCGCTTTCCTCTTCGTAAGGAGTTTGAGATGACTCAATTCGCTATTGTCTTCCCGGGACAGGGCTCCCAGTCTGTGGGTATGTTGGCCGAGCTGGCCGAGCAGCACCCTCTCATCAAGGAGACCTTCGCCGAGGCCAGCCAGGTGCTGGGCTACGACCTGCTCGAACTGGTGCAGCAAGGCCCGGCCGAAGAGCTCGGCAAAACCTGGCGTACCCAACCGGCTCTGCTCACCGCCTCGGTCGCCCTGTGGCGCCTGTGGCAAGCCCAGGGCGGTGTGCAGCCGGCCGTGATGGCCGGTCACAGCCTGGGTGAGTACTCGGCGCTGGTGTGCAGTGGCGCCCTGGCCTTTACCGATGCAGTGAAGCTCGTCGAGCTGCGTGGTCTGGCCATGCAAGAGGCCGTACCGGAAGGCACTGGCGCCATGGCCGCCATCATCGGTTTGGACAACGACACCATCGCCGCTAACTGCGAGCAGGCGGCCGAAGGGCAGGTGGTCTCTCCGGTCAACTTCAACTCCCCGGGTCAGGTAGTCATCGCCGGTCACAAAGAGGCTGTCGAGCGTGCCAACGTCCTGATGAAGGCCTCGGGTGCCAAGCGTGCGCTGCCGCTGCCGGTCTCCGTTCCCTCCCACTGCGCCCTGATGAAGCCGGCGGCCGAGAAGCTGGCTGCCGCCCTCGAGCAGATCCAGGTGAAGGCCCCGGCCATCGCTGTTATCAACAACGTCGACGTGGTCCGCGAGAGCGATCCTGCAGCCATCAAGCAGGCGCTGGTACGCCAGCTCTACAGCCCGGTGCGCTGGAGCGAGAGCGTGGTGGCCATGGCCGATGCCGACATCGCCCTCACCATCGAGATGGGCCCGGGCAAGGTGCTCACCGGCCTGGCCAAGCGCTGTAATGCGCGCGTCGAAGGGATCCATGCCAACGATCCCGCCTCTTTCGAGGCGGCGTTGGCCAAGGTTAATTAAGCAGGAGTAACGAGATGAGCTTTACTGACAAGGTCGTTCTGGTGACGGGTGCCAGCCGTGGTATCGGCCGCGCTATCGCCGAAGCCTTTGCCGAGCGTGGCGCCAAGGTGGTGGGAACCGCCACCAGCGAGAGCGGTGCCGAGGCTATCAGTGCCTATCTGGGTGACAAGGGTTGCGGCCTGGCGCTCAACGTGACCGATGCCGGCTCCGTTGAACAGGTGCTTGCGACCATCAAGGAGCGTTTCGGTGATGTGGATGTTCTCATCAACAACGCAGGTATCACTCGTGATAACCTCTTGATGCGGATGAAAGATGATGAGTGGAATGACATCATCGAGACCAACCTCACATCTCTCTATCGCCTGAGCAAGCCGGTGTTGCGAGCCATGATGAAAAAGCGCTATGGTCGCATCGTCAGCATTGGCTCCGTGGTGGGTACCATGGGGAACGCAGGGCAGACCAACTATGCTGCCGCCAAGGCTGGTCTGGTGGGTTTCACCAAGGCGCTGGCCCGTGAAGTGGCCTCCCGTGGTATCACCGTCAACGCGGTGGCACCCGGCTTTATCGAGACCGACATGACCCGTGCCCTGAACGATGATCAGCGCGCTGGCATCATGAACCAGGTACCGGCTGCCCGCCTGGGCGATCCGAAAGAGATTGCCGCCGCCGTGGTTTTCCTGGCATCCAGCGATGCAGGATACATCACCGGCGAAACCCTGCATGTTAACGGCGGGATGTACATGGTGTAACCATTTTGTCGCGAGTTCTGGCCAAAATGGCGATTTTACGACGACGTTCGCGTATTTTCGTGGTTTGACCAGAAGCAAGTTGCTTGCAAACTCACGTCAATTGAATAAACTACTGCAACCAGACGCAATTGCGTATTTTTAAAGGAAAATTCAGGTCATGAGCAACATCGAAGAACGCGTAAAGAAAATCATCGTCGAGCAGCTGGGCGTTAAAGAAGAAGACGTCAAGAACAGCGCTTCCTTCGTCGACGATCTGGGCGCTGACTCCCTGGACACCGTTGAGCTGGTAATGGCCCTGGAAGAAGAATTCGATACCGAGATTCCTGACGAAGAAGCCGAGAAGATCACCACTGTTCAAGCGGCTATCGACTACATCAACGCCAACCAGGAGTAATCTCTCCTGTGTTGCGAGAAGCGGCCTGAGGGCCGCTTCTTTTATCCAGCTTTCCCCAAAATTCCCCCTCGGAGACTACCTCAGTGTCTAAACGCAGAGTCGTGGTGACCGGCCTGGGCATGCTTTCCCCGGTAGGCAACAGTGCCGAAACCAGCTGGCAGGCCTTGCTTCAGGGCCAAAGCGGTATCAGCCACATCGAACACTTCGATACCACAGATTTCCCCACCCGTTTTGCCGGCCTGGTCAAGGATTTTGATGCTGAAGCCTATGGCATCAGCCGCAAGGATGCCCGCAAGATGGATCTCTTCATCCAGTACGGTATCGCGGCTGGATTGCAGGCCATCGAAGATGCTTCCCTCGAGATCAATGAGAGTAATGCCGAGCGGATCGGTGTGGCTATCGGCTCCGGTATCGGTGGCCTCGGTCTTATCGAAGTGAATCACGACAGCCTGGCCAAGGGGGGTCCCCGCAAGATCAGTCCCTTCTTCGTGCCGTCCACCATCATCAACATGGTGGCGGGTCACCTCTCCATCATGAAGGGGATCCAGGGGCCCAACATCGCCGTGACCACCGCCTGTACCACCGGGACTCATGCCATCGGCATGGCCGCCCGTATGATCGCTTACGGCGATGCGGATGTGATGGTCGCCGGCGGCGCCGAGAAGGCCTCGACCCCGATGGGGATGGGGGGCTTTGCCGCTGCCAAGGCCCTCTCCAGCCGTAATGATGAGCCTCAAAAGGCGAGCCGTCCGTGGGACAAGGATCGCGATGGTTTCGTGCTGGGGGATGGTGCCGGTGTCCTGGTGCTGGAAGAGTACGAATACGCCAAGGCGCGTGGCGCCCGGATCTATGCCGAGCTGGTTGGCTTTGGCATGAGCGGTGACGCGCACCACATGACTGCGCCGCCCGATGATGGCAGCGGCGCCGCCCGCGCCATGCAGGCCGCCATCAAGGATGCCGGCATCGATGTGGCCCAGATTGGCTATATCAATGCTCATGGCACCTCCACCCCGCTTGGGGACGTGGCCGAGCTGCGCGGTGTGAAGAAGGTGATGGGTGAGCATGCCGGCCGGGTGATGGTCAGCTCGACCAAATCGATGACCGGTCACCTGCTCGGAGCCGCCGGCGCCATTGAGGCCATCATCACTGTGCTGGCCTTGCGCGACCAGATAGCGCCGCCGACTATCAATCTGGATAACCCGGATGATGAGTGCGACCTCGATCTGGTCCCTCATGTGGCCAAGAAGGGGGAGTTCGACTATGCCCTCTCCAACTCCTTTGGCTTCGGCGGCACCAATGGCTCGCTGATCTTCAAACGCGTATAATCGTCCCGGGGCGATCACCATCAAGCCCGATACCCCTGGTATCGGGCTTTTTTATCGGAGGCACAATGTCACTGATCAATGGCAGGAAGCTGGATCACGTGGAGATATCGGATCGCGGGTTGGCCTATGGTGATGGCCACTTTACCACCATGAAGGTGGTGGATGGTCATGTGGAACGCTGGGAAGCTCACCTGACCAGACTGCAAAAAGGGTGTCTGCGCCTGGGGATCACTGAACCCGATTGGTCCGCACTCACCGTCTCGTTGCAGCGGGAGATCGCCGGTATTGAGCTCGGTTGTGCCAAGGTGATGGTCACCCGAGGTAGCGGAGGCCGTGGTTATTCGCCGGCCGGGTGTCATGATACGCGCTGGATCCTGACGCTCTCTCCCTTTCCCGATCACTATCCCAACTGGCAGCAGCAGGGGATTGAGGTGGTGGTCTGCCGGCAACGAGTCGGGGATCAACCCATGCTGGCCGGGCTGAAAACCCTCAATCGGCTCGAGCAGGTGTTGCTGCGACAAGAACTTAACGACGCGAATGCAGTCGAAGGTGTAGTACTCAACACTCGCAACGTGTTGGTTGCCGGGGTCAGTGCCAATCTGTTTTGGCGTCGTGACAAAACGGTCTTCACGCCGGATCTCTCTCATGGAGGCATTGACGGAGTGATGCGGCGTAGTGTCATGGGGATGCTCAAAGAGATGAGTATTGAGCTGCGCACGGTCGAGGCTCCACTGGAGTCGCTGTGGCATGCGGAAGAGGTGTGGCTGACCAATGCCCTGATGGGGGTGGTCCCGGTAACCCGCGTTGCCCAAAAGAGCTATTCGATCGGTGCAGTGGTTCGCTATTTACAGGAGCGTTTATTAATTGACGTCTAAACGACTCAAGGGGCTCGCCACTGCGGCCTCTCTGTTGTTGGTCCTCGGTGGTGGTTATGGGTATCGAGAGTACAGTGCCATCGAGCGAGCCACGATCGAAGGTCCCACTCGCCTCTTTACGGTGGAGAAGGGGGATCATGCAAGCCGGATCATCGAGACGCTGGCCGAGGAGCAACTCGCCGACTGGGCGGTGCGCCTCTGGCTGCGTTTTCACCCGGATCTGGTGCAGATCAAGTCCGGTACCTATGAGGTGAAAGAGGGGACGCGGCTCACCGAGGTACTCTCCCTGTTTGCCTCGGGTAAGGAGTTTATGTTCAACCTCACCTTCGTCGAAGGCTCCCGTTTTGAAGAGTGGCGCAAGCAGCTCAATTCGGCACCCTATCTGGAGCGGGTCAGCCGTGATCAGAGCGATGAGGAGTTGGCCCGCGAGCTCGGCATCGAGAATGGCAAACCGGAAGGGTGGTTCCTTCCAGAAACCTATGCCTACACCAGCCATAGTTCGGATCTGGCAATCCTGAGGCGTGCCCATCAGGAGATGGAGAGCTTTCTCGAGAGTGCCTGGCAAAAGCGTCAGGCCGACCTCCCTTACAAGACGCCCTATGAAGCCTTGGTGATGGCCTCTATCATCGAGAAGGAGACGGGACAACCCCATGAGCGTCCCCTTATCGCCTCTGTCTTCGTCAACCGGTTGCGTCTGGGGATGAGGCTGCAGACGGACCCGACGGTGATCTACGGTGTCAAAGATCGTTACGACGGTAATATTCGCAAGTCGGATCTTACCGACAACAACCCGTTTAATACCTATGTGATCAACGGCCTTCCGCCAACGCCTATCGCCATGCCGGGTAAGGCCTCCATCGAGGCGGCACTCAATCCGGTCAAGAGTGACTATCTCTATTTCGTGGCCAAGGGGGGAGGGGAGCACTACTTCTCCAAGACCCTGGCCGAGCATAACCAAGCCGTGCGCAAATACATTTTGAAGAAGTCCTGATGTCGAAATTTATCGTAATCGAAGGTCTGGAAGGGGCTGGCAAGAGTTCAGCCGTGGCCTATGTCACCGACTGGCTCGAGGCCAGGGGAATCGCCGATATCGAGTGCACCCGGGAGCCAGGTGGTACACCGCTTGCCGAGCGAATGCGCGCCATCGTCAAGGAGCCCCATGACGAGCAACTCACCGTTGAGGCCGAACTGCTCCTGATGTATGCCGCCCGGGTACAGCTGGTTGCCAACCGGATCAAACCGGCATTGGCACGCGGTGCCTGGGTGGTAGGGGACAGACACAACCTGTCGTCACAAGCCTATCAGGGGGGCGGCCGTGGCATCCCTGCCGATCTCATCGACGGGATCAAGCAGGCGGTGCTTGGGGAGTTCAAACCCGATCTGACCCTCTATCTCGATATCGATCCGGCTCTGGGGCTCGCCCGTGCCCGTCATCGTGGCGAGCTGGATCGCATAGAGCAAGAGCAACTCCCCTTCTTCGAGCGAACGCGAGAGCGTTATCTCTCACTGGCCGCCGGTGATGCATCGATCCGGGTGATCGATGCCAGCCAGCGTCCCGAGCTTGTGAAGGCCGCTATCGAGGCCGAGCTAGAGCGCTCCCTATGTATCCCTGGTTGATCCCCCAGTGGCACTCCCTGTTGGAGGTTGCCAGAGCCGGTCGATTGGGGCACGCCTGGTTGCTACTCGGTGATGAGGGGCTCGGCAAGGAGCAACTGGCCGATGCTCTGGCCCAACGCCATCTCTGTCAGCAGTTGCAAGATGAGAACCCTTGTGGACACTGCCACGCCTGCCAACTCATGGCCAAGGGGCATCATCCCGATCTTGGCCGGGTGAGCCGTGAGGGCAAGAGCATAGGTGTGGACCAGATCCGCACGCTCTGCCAGCGCCTGGGGGAGAGCCCCCAGCTGGGGCGTGGCAAGGTGGTTATCATCGAGCAGGCGCAGAGGATGACCGAGGCCGCTGCCAACGCCTTGCTCAAAACATTGGAAGAGCCTGCAGGCAACAGCCTGATCCTGTTGCTGGCCAGTCAGAGCAGTCGCTTGCTCCCCACCATACTCAGCCGCTGTAACAAGCATCTTTGCCCCATTCCCCCCGAATCACTCACCCTGCGTTGGCTCGAGGAGCAGGGGTTCAGGGCTACGCCGAGTCAGGTCCGCCTGTGTCAGGGAGCTCCGCTTCGGGTCAAGGCTTATCTCGAAGAGGGGGGAGACGACGAGCGCCGCTCATTGCTTGAGCAGTTATGCCGGCTCTCCCTTCACCCGGTCGAGTTACCCGCGCTGGCCAGCCGCATCGCGACCGATCTCGAGCGTCACCTGCCCTGGTTGCAGTTGCTGATTGGCGATGCCCTCAAGCTGCAGGCACACTGCACGAGCGATCAGCTTGCCATGCCCGATCTTGTGACGCCCCTGTCCGAGCTGGCAGAGCGCCACTCCAGCGAACAACTGCTGCACGCGCAGGAGACCTTGCTTCGGGTTCGGGAAACTTGCCAGCCCGGCCAGTTGGTCAATCCCACCATTCATCTTCACAAGTGGCTAGGCCACTGGTTGTAAAGCGAAATTTTCATGTTACTCGTCGATTCACACTGTCATCTCGATCGCCTCAGTTATGGGGACAAACAGGTCGATATCCCCACCGTACTGGCCAAGGCAAAGGAGCGCGGGGTCGGTTATTTTCTCTGTGTCAGCGTGACTCAGGATCAATTCCCCTCCATGATTGAGGCCATCTATCCCTATTCCAATGTCTTCGCCTCCTGCGGTGTTCATCCACTCAATCAGGAGCCCGGCGTTGATGTGGAGCGGCTGCGTCTCCAGGCGGCAGATCCCAGGGTAGTGGCCATCGGTGAGACCGGGCTCGATTACTATTACTCACCGGAGAACAAAAGCGTTCAGCAGGCCTCGTTTCGCGAGCATATTCGTGTCGCCAGAGAGCTGAACAAACCTCTTATCATCCATACCCGAGATGCTCAGGTCGATACCTTGCGTATCATGGCCGAAGAGGGGGCCGATCAGGTGGGAGGGGTGCTCCACTGCTTTACCGAGTCCCTCGAGATGGCCGAAGCGGCCATGGCCATGGGCTTCTATATTTCCATCTCAGGTATTGCTACCTTCCGAAATGCCAAGGCGTTGCAAGAGGTGGTACGAGCCTTGCCTCTGGAGCGACTGTTGGTCGAAACCGATGCCCCCTATCTGGCACCGGTCCCTCACCGAGGGAAGGAAAATGAACCCGCCTTCGTTCGGGACGTAGCCCAATTCGTTGCGGATCTGAAAGAAGTGTCATTGGAGAGCCTGGCTCAACAGACGACCCATAACTTTTTCGAGCTGTTTCGCCTCGCGAAACAGGATTAATAGAGGAGGCTGTATGCCTCCTCGTTTTTTAACGGTGGCGAAGATTAAGCTCAGGCACCGTTTTCCATTTCGTTATCTCTCACCTCTTTCCTTTCCTGTGGACTTGATACTGCGTTCGTACTGCTGATTGAGTGGCGGGGCAGTCGCCGATGAGTCATCTGCACGGTGTCTTTAGTATCGATAATATTCATTATCGCTAGTTGATCTTCTCTTTCGATCCGGTAGGATCCTTTAAACTCTCAGCAAAAACATGATGTTAGATGTCTTCATCACATACCGTTGCCACTCGGGAGAGGGGATTACAGAGCGTCTTCGATCCCGGCCTTAACGAGCGCGCCCGTCGCTTTCTACGCAGTGCAAAAGCCGATTCCACCCTCAATGCCTATGAGGCAGACACCCGTATCTTTGTGGCCTGGTGTCAGCGTCATCGCCTCGATCCCCTGGCAGTGAGTCATCTCGACATCATGAATTTTCTCGCCGATCAGGCCGACGGGGTGCTGGCCCACTGGGTCTGGCTCGACAAGGCGCGAAGTCAAGGAGAGCTGCGCAGTGGTGCCCCGCGCAAACCCGCCACCCTGGTCAGGCGCCTGGCCGGGATCCGCTATGCCTTTCGCCAGAAGGGAGTGCATCCACTGCCGACCGAGCACAGCGATATCAAGGAGATGATGCGTGGCATAGTGCGGCTGGGTGACACCCGGAAGGTCAAGACCGGAGCCCTGACAAGGGAGCCCCTGACCCGAGTCCTCGATGCCATCGATACCCGAAGTGTCGGAGGATTGCGTGATTACACCCTGCTGCTTTTGATGTTTGCCGGCGCACTGCGCCGCTCGGAGGCTGCGCGTCTGACGCTCGATGATCTGCACTTCACCCGTGATGGCGTCGTCTTGAGGATCAAGCCGAGCAAGCATCAACTCAAGGAGAGTGAAATAGCCCTGGTGAGGGGAGGGCGTCACTGTCCGGTCATCGCATTGGAGCGCTGGATCCGGCTGGCCAGGGTGACACAGGGTCCGCTCTTTTGCCGGTTAACCCGGTGGGGTGAGCTCACGGCCGACGCCCTGGGGCCACAAGGCATCAACCTGATGATAAAACGGCGCAGTGCGATCGCCGCTGGTGAGCTGGAGGTTAGCGGTCACAGCCTTCGCCGCGGTTTTATCACCTCGGCCGTGACCGCAGGCAAGCCCTTGAACAAGATTATCGAAGTGACCCGCCACCGGGACATTCGTACCCTGCAGGAGTACTTCGACCAGGCGGATCGCTTCCGCGATCACGCCATGGAGGGATTACTCTAGTGGGCATGCTGGAGCATTCCAGAAGCCATCATGGCCGTGGTGGCTACCTGACTGCATCGAGGTGAGTCGATGCAAGCTATGCGTGACGATGCCACCGGACCATTCTGATAGACAGTCCGTCCCTCCTTGATCGTGGCCTCGATGGCGATGTCAGCCAAGGCTTGTGGGCTGACCTTGAGGGGATTGGCCGACAACACCACCATGTCAGCCAATTTACCCACCTCCAACGAGCCCTTGTTGCTCTCCTCTTTATACTGGATAGCCGCCCAGAGCGTCTGAGCCTTTAACCCTTCCAGTGACGAGACTCGCTGGTCCGGTCCAATCGCTCGACCGGTTCGGCTGACACGGTTAACGGTCGCCGAATAGACGCGCATGGCGTTGGGGAAGGCGACGGGGGCATCGTGGTGAGAGGTGAAGATCATGCCCAGCTCACGTGCCCATCCTGTGGGAGAGATGTTGTCAGCTCGGGGTTTTCCCAGCACGGAATCCGTATGCCAGTCTCCCCAGTAGAAAGTGTGCATTGGGAAAAACGAGGGGAAGATACCCAGTCGTTTGAAGGAGACGACCTGATCCTTGCGTGCGGTCTGGGCGTGGATCGCCACAAAAGCGCGATCGCTCTTGCCATGGCGCTTCTCACTCGCTTCAACCCCCTTGATAAGTTGATCGATCGCCGCATCGCCATTGACGTGAGTCAGTAATTGCCAGCCGTTTCGTTGCGCCTTTTCTATGTACTCCTCAGCCTGCTCATCACTCATGCTGGGATAGCCCTTGTAGCCGGCGGCCTGGCCCGCTGGTGGGATCAGATAGGGTTGGGTCAACCAGGCGGTCTTGCCTTGGGGCGAACCGTCCAGATTCAGCTTTGCACCGGCAACCCGAAATCCGTTGGTATAGCGGCTGGAGTAGTAAGGAGCGGTGATCACATCGCTGGCGATCTGGATATCGGGATAGGCCGCCACATCGATGGGTAGTTTCTCCTGTTCGGCCAACTGATACATGGTCTTGACGGCAGTCGAAGAGGCTCGTCCTTCCTGGGCTGTCGTGTATCCATAACGGGCGTAAAGCGCCATACCAGCCTTAAAAATCACCCGATTTTCTTGCGGACTCAACTTGGTAAACAGGGGAAGCAGGGTAGCGAAGAAGGCGGTCTCTTCCAGTACACCGCTCGGGGTTCTACCGTCTTGCTCACGGCGGATCTTCCCCCCCACCGGGTCGTTGCTGGTCGTATCGATTCCCGCAAGGGCCAGCGCCTTGGTATTCAAGGTCGCCAGATGTCCCGATTGATGGATGATGATGACCGGAAGCGTGGTTGACACCTGATCCAGCTCCTGCCGGGTAGGGTGGCGCCCCTCTTGCAACTGTGAGTCATCGTAACCGAAGCCAAGTATGATACCGTGCTGCCGATTCTCAGCGTCTGATCCCCATGCCTTGAGTGCCTGCTGCAAGGTCGTAATATTGGTCACCCCTCCATCCGGTGGCGCTAGCAGATTGGCCGAGAGTGCCTGGATCCCGCTATTGAATACATGGCCATGAGCATCGATAAAACCAGGGATGAGGGTCTTGCCGGCAAGATCGATGATCTGTGTCTGCTCTCCCTTGAGCTTCATGATCGCCTCCTTCCCGCCGAGGGCAAGGATCCGCCCTCCCTTGACGGCCAGCGCTTCGACCGTGGGGGCCGCATCATTGACCGTCACTATGTCACCCCCCAGGTAGATAAGATCGGCACTGGGTTTGGCGGGGCTCACCGCCTGGCTCAAACCGGCAGTGAGTAACAGAGCCAGGGGGAGAGGGGCTGGTTTCATATACGCTTCTCCAATATTGGTCACGTTCGAAGCCAATATCATAAGCCATGACGACCAGGCGGGTTGCGAGTGCTCTCGCAAAACCGATGCGAGAGGTCCGGAGTCTAATCTCGCAACGGTAGATATTATGGTAAATTGCAAATCATTGAATATAAGAGATAATCGCCAGTCGATAGGGGAGTGCCCCATTAGAGCTCATCACAGTGAGAGATAACAGATGGAAGAGATGACACTCGAGCGCAACCAGACTCAGGAAACCTCGCCCCGTGAGGCTCTCGACAGCGCGACCCGGCAACGCCTTCACGTTCGGCGCAAGCAAGAGACCCATGCCCGTCTGCAATGCTGGATCAGCCGGCGCCATACCGAGCGGCTAACCGAGCTGGTCGGGCTGCTGGAAGATTCACAGGCTTCCTTGATAGAGCAGGCAATCGATCTGCTCTATGCCCAGGAGTTTCCTAATGAGGCGGAACAATAAAAGAAACACAAAAAAAGCCAGGCACGAAGTCCATGTACCTGGCATAGGGGAATTGGCTCCTTGCAGAGCCGTGCGCTAACTGGATGTTCGGGACATCATTAACGCAAGCATAGCCAGAAGAGGTGAGATTGCCACTTTCGCTGCATTTTTAAACTGACGTTGCAATCACTGCTCGAACAGATTGCCATCCCGAACCAGATCGCGCGGCAGACCATTTTTCAGGCGGTTGCCCACCCACTTGCCAAGACCCAGGGCATGACCCTGATAGCGGACCACCACCTCGCCCTGACCCGTTTCCCCTTCGGGACGCACATCGCGCCCCATCATGTATTCCCGGGCCAGCTCCACGTCGAGCTCCAGCGTGCCCCGGCTGGCCCCATCCCCATAGGCTAGTGCCCACTCGTGAGTGAGGCGATAGCCCTTCTTGAAGGTCTCGGCCAGCTTGAAGCCGATACGGTCGAAACGGATCTTGCCGATCACCTGCTCAACCGGCTCGGGGAAGAGCCAGATCTCACCGTCACGGCCATAGAG
The DNA here is from genome assembly GCF_000820105.1 of Aeromonas schubertii. Taxonomy (GTDB): domain Bacteria; phylum Pseudomonadota; class Gammaproteobacteria; order Enterobacterales; family Aeromonadaceae; genus Aeromonas; species Aeromonas schubertii. Next base: position 83,871 of record NZ_CDDB01000010.1, read on the forward strand.
TTTACCGCGCAGGGTGACCCCATAGGCCTGCTCAATATCCTGGCGCAGCGTGTTGCCTTCCTTGGGCGAGAGGGGAGAGAAGGGGAACTTGCCGAGTTTGCCCGGCTTGAAGATATCGTTGGGCACGCTGGCGTGTTTGCGAAGCCGCGCCACGAAGAAGCCTTCACTGTCGTAGATCTGCGGCCAGATGTGCAGGTAACCCTCGGCGGTGCAGGAACGCTCGGCCCCCGGGAAGAGATCGGCAAGGGATTCAAAGGTGAGGGCATCGCCAAAGCGTGCCTTGATATGCTCGCACACCTCCTGATTCTCCTGATGGCTCAGGGTACAGGTGGAGTAGACGATGACGCCGCCTGGCTTCAAGGCGTGGAAGGCGCTTTCAAGCAAGGCCTTTTGGGTGGCGGCAATGTCGTTGATGCTCTCGATGCTCCAGTTACGCAGGGCATCCTCATCCTTGCGCAAGGTCCCTTCCCCTGAGCAGGGGGCATCGAGCAGGATCGCATCGAACGTCTCGGGCAACCACTGACCAAACACTCTTGCATCGAAATGGGTGAGGGCCACGTTGGTGACCCCACAGCGCTGAATGTTGGAGAAGAGGCCCTTGATACGACTGGCCGAAAATTCGTTGGCGATCAACATGCCACGATTACCCATGAGGGCCGCCATCTGAGTGGTCTTGGAGCCGGGGGCCGCCGCCGCATCGAGCACCATCTCGGCGTTCTCGAGGGCTTCCTCAAGGGCCGTGACCGGCATCATGGAGCTCGCCTCCTGAATATAGAAGAGCCCGGCCAGATGTTCGGCCGTGTTCCCCAGAGGCACCGTTTCGCTCTCGGGACGGGTCAGCCAGAACCCGGTATGACACCAGGGTACCGGCTCCAGAGTCCAGCCGCGGGCCTGCATACGCTCGACAAAGGCCTCGACCGGGATCTTGAGGGTGTTGACCCGAATGCTGCGGCGCAGAGGGGTGCGACAGCTGGCCAGAAAATCCTCCATCAAGAGGTGACTGGGCATGATCTTGGCGATATGGGCGATGAAAGCGTCGGGAATATAGCTGTTCTGATGCACGAGTCCGGCTCTTGTTGATGCGTCACAGGGCGCAAAATTCTAGCACAGGGGGTGGGGGCAACAAACCGAAAGCTTACCGGTCAGGATCACAGGCCGTAGGCCGCGACAATGCGTTGATAAGTGCCATCGGCATGCATGGACTTCAAGGCCTTGTCGAAGGAGCGGCGCACCGACTCGAGATGGCGCCGCTTGCTAAACGCCAGATAACTGGGGATGCGCTGGATCTCGGGCCTCAGTGCCCGTACTCGGGTGACCAATCCCAGGCGTTCCAGAATAAAGTGGGCACCACCGCTGTTGCTCACCAGAATATCGAAACGGCCTCTCACTAACTTGTTGAGATTCGCCTCACCCGTATGACTAAGATCACGGGCTATTTCAGGATGTCGGCTCAACCAGCCATCGAAACGCTCTCCGTAGCTGACATTACGCACCACTCCAAAGCGAAAGGGGAGGAGGGTATCGAGCTCTCCGTTGAACTCGATGGTGGCATCATGACGCACGAACAGTGAGATGGACTGCTCCAGTAACACCTCCTCACTGAAGTCGGCAAAGCGCTCTCGTTCCGCTGTTTTAAACAGGGTGAAGATTCCGTCAGCCTCACCGTTTTCGACAAGCTGTAATGCCCGCCCCCAAGGGAGCAGACGCACCTCTAGCCCATAGCCGCCACGACGAAATGCCTCTTTCACCAACTCAAACGCTACCCCCCGGATCTCCCCCTGCTCTTCATAGACATAGGGAGGATATTGAAGGGTGACCAGTTGCAATGTGGCAGCCTGAAGGGGTAACCCTATCAGGAACGCCAGAAGCCAGCTGCGGATCCACCCCATGGACCTATCACCTCACTCATCCCGTCCCAAGATTGAGTGTAGGTGTAAAGAGAGAGGGAATCGGGCTCCCTCTGCTCTCTCAAGGCTTGATATTGGGCTGCCACATCAGCCACTGGGCCTCGGCTTCGGGATAGAGGGAAAAGCGGGCTCCGGATGCCGCCTTCGCGCCCATGCCACTCTCGGGGGTGTTAAAGGCGATGCCTCCGGCCAGCAGGCTCTGCACGGTTTCCACTTCTATGGTGCCGCCGGTCAACCCCACGTCCGCCTTCAACCCGGAAACATTCCAGAAGCGGCTGTGGGTACGCACCAGATGGGCGTACTCGGGCGCAATGATGACCCGGGTCTCGACCCGGCTACCATCCCTTGCCAGTGCCACAGACTCGACCTCTCCGACGGCAACCTTGCGAAACAACACCGGAGCCCCCACGCTGACCCCGCGCAGATCGGGACTGGTGAGCAGCAGCCGCAGCCCGGCCGCCGGAGTGGTCAGCAGGGGAAAGTGATCGACCAGTGCGCCGCTCCCCGGTGCTGCCTCTACATAGGCACCCTTGATAAGGGTATCGAGGTGGGCGGCACCGGTCAGGGCCAGCTTGGCTTGCACCAGTTGGTAATCGGCCCCGCTTCGCAAGAAACGATCCCCGTAGCGCTCATCGATACGTCCCTGAAGCTCCACGCGACCGAGCCCGGGTGAGAGACCGACAGAGGTGATCTCGCCTATGGTGACGCCACGATAGCGAATAGGCGTCCCGGCGCTGAGACCCGGGTTGCTGTCGGTGGTCAAACGAACCATGCGACTGGTCGTGGAGGCCTCGTCCCGGTTGGCGTAAAGCTCATCATTGCTGCGCCGGGTGCCCGGTAAATTGGCAAACTCGATGCCGCCGCGCAGCAGGGTCGAGAGGTTACCCATCTTCACCTTGACGCCATCACCGCCGAGGCGCGCATCCACTGCGGGCAGACGCCAGAAGCGGGTATGCTCTCCCAACAGGGGGGCAAAGGGGGAGGAGAGCTCCACCGTGACAGAGACCCCCTTGCCATCCCCTTTGAGGGCTTTAACCTTGCCGGCCTCGATACCGAGATAGTAAAGGGGAGTACCGATCCCGATGCCCTCTGCGTGGGCGGCACGCAGCGTCCAACTTCTGGCCGCTCGTCCGGGGCTTGCCAGGGTTGCCAGTTCACGGCTCGGATAGAGGGTATCAACGCGCGCCCCCTTCACTTGCACCATCTTGATGCCGCCGCCAATCCAGCCGCTGGCGGCAGTGCTGTCGACCCGGATCCCGGAGAGATCGGCTTCAACCTGGAGGGGGGCCGCCTTGTAAAAGCGGGCCCCCTCGAGCAGGGCGCGATATTCGCCCGAGAGCTTGACGATCACTGCGGCCTGGCCCTGTCGGTTCAGGGTCAGGTGCTCGATGCGCCCGACAGGCATCCCCTTGAACCAGAGGGGAGCGCCTTCCGTGATCCCGGAGAGATCGTCGGCACTCAGGGTCAAGGTGGGGCCATCGAGGGGGGGGCGTCCCACTACGGTAATGGTATCGCTGGGTTTGCCCGGCAGACTATCCAGGCGCAAAACGGGACCCGTTAACAGGCGCTCCGCATGGGCGACTCCTGACAGTGAGATGTCGGCCCCCTCGAGCACCAGCGTGCTGCGCTCGGTAAAGCGCCCCTTCTGCTCCGGGGCAATCAAGGCATAAAACTCACGCCCCTGCTCCCCCTCTGTCGGGGCCAGTACCCGGCCGATCTCGAGGCCGTTGTAGAGGATGGACATCCCCTCCCTGACCGCCAGCTCACCGGCTTGCAGCCTGATCCGCTCACCTCGCTCGGCGGCCACCAGATTGGGATAGAGCTCGAAGCGCTGTTCCCGGGAGGCAATCGGAGAGTCAGCTGGTGCATCGAAAGCAATCCCGCCACCGAGAATTGTGGCCAGATTTCCCATCTCGACTTTGACGCCAGCCGGACCAAACCCTGCACGGATCCCGCCGACACTCCAGAAGCGACTCTCTTTTTTCAGCAGATGGGCATAGCGATTATCGATCACCAGATCGAGCTGAACCCGACTATCTTTATCGGCCAGTTGAGTGTTAATGACACTGCCCACCTCGAGGCCACGGTAGAAAACCTTGGCCCCGTTGGCGGCGCCGCTCAGGGTATCGGTGAGCAGGCGAACTATCCGGCCATCGGCTTGCCAACCCGGGGGAGGGAGGCTGAGGCCATCGAAGTGGGAGGCTTCAGGAGCCTTCTCGCTACCGGGGAGCAGGTTGATATAGTTACCGGAGACCAGCGTCTCGAGACCGGAGATCTCGGTCAGCGAAGCCTTGGGACTAACCAACCAGAACTGGGCACCCTTGCGGATGAGGGCCCGGGCACGCTTGTCAATCTTGACGATGACGGCAATCTTGCGACCGTCATCGGCAAGATCGAGCTCGCTGACCACCCCGACGGCCACCCCCTGATAACGCAGCTGGGTCTTGCCGGGCAGAATGCCGTTGCCTTGCTCAAAGTCGATCTGGACGAGCTGACCCGCATGCTGGTACTGCTGATAGAGAAAGCCGGTGGCGAGCATGATAGCCAGGGCTGGCAGCAACCAGACCGGCGATAGCCAGCGGCGACGATGAACAACGGGCTTGGCCCCAATCATAATGACTCCTTAAACGACGGGCCCTCAGCGGGCCGCCTTGTCCCACAGCAGACGGGTGTCGAGCATCTTGGCCGAGAGCATGGTCAAGACCACCACACCGGCAAAGGCGGTGGCTCCGGGACCTGCACTCACATCGAGCAGGATCCCCCGATCCACCAGCGCCACCATGAGAGAGATGACAAAGAGATCGAGCATCGACCAGCGGCCGATGAAATCGATGATACGGTACATGCGCAGCTGCCGTTTGCGACGCACCGGCTTGGGGCGCTGCAACTGCAGGCAGATCCAGGCCAATCCGACAATTTTCATAATGGGCACCACGATACTGGCGATGAAGACAATGCAGGCGATGCCCGTCATATGGCTCCGCACCAGGGCCTGGATCCCGCTAAAGATGGTATCGGCCTGGAGGATCCCCTTGTTGTAGAAGAGGGTAATGGGCAAGAGGTTGGCAGGTAACAGCATAAAGGTTGCCAACGCCAGCAGCCCCCAGGTCCATGCCAGGGAGTTGGGGATCCTTTGATGCAAGGCGCTGCCGCAGCGCGGGCAGTCGTGGTGTGGAACATATTTCACCAGCAGACCACAGGTATGGCAGCGGCAGAGCCCGGCATCGCGGGCGCTTGGCAACGACTCACTCATAGGAGACCTTCTGCCAGTAGGGCTCGGGGTCAAACAGGATCAGCAGGGTGAGGTTAAGCAGCATCAGGATCCCGAGGCTGAGCAGGCCGCCCCCCAAATGGGTCTCTGCAATATCGACCAGCTTGAACAGGGCCACCAGAAAGCTCACCAGATAGACCTCCAACATGGCCCAGTGACGAAACACCTCGACCGCCTTGAGGGTGATGGGCAGTATGCGCCAGCGTTTCGCAATGCCGGAGGCGAGCACAAAGATGCCCAGCAGCAACCCCACCGGCGCCAATACGGCGCACCAGAGCACCAACCCGGCCACCCAGGGCTCATGCTCGATGAAGAGGATTCGGATCCCCTCGAGCAGGCTGGCTTGAGAATTCACGCCCCCAAGACGCATATAGAGCAAGGGCTCAAGCAGGGCGCTGGGCAGCAGCAGCAATCCCGTGAGAGTGAGGGCCATCAACTGGGAGGGGCGAAAGGAGTAGCGGCCGTAGAGGTGTTGGCGGCAGCGGGGACAGTGGGCATCCCGGCGCAGGGGAAGCTCGGTGCGCTCGATCAGCAGATCGCAGGATGGGCAGGCGATAAAGCGCGGTGATGGGGGCATGGTGTGCATGTCAACCGATTGAACTGTCCAGCAAATTTATACTAAAGCGGTTTCATTGTCTCCCAGAGTACAACTGTTAACCAAAAGTTGAATTGACGTTAACGTCAACGTGAGGTTAGATCACTCCAGTCACAGCGTGAAAGGAGTCATGATGTCCAGCCTTACCCCCTCGGCCGGCAAGCGTTTTCGCCAGGCTATCGCCCAAGAGCGGCCCCTGCAGATCGTCGGCACCATCAACGCCTACATGGCCTTGATGGCCGAGCGCAGCGGCTTTCAAGCCCTCTATCTCTCCGGTGCCGGGGTGGCCAACGCCTCCTTTGGCTTGCCGGATCTTGGCATGACCAGCCTCAATGACGTCTTGACCGATGCCGAGCGCATCACGGCGGCGACCCGCTTGCCGCTCTTGGTCGATATCGACACCGGCTGGGGCGGGGCCTTCAACATCGCCCGCACCGTGCGCGCCTTCGAGCGTGCCGGGGTGGCCGCGGTTCACATGGAAGATCAAGTGGCCCAGAAACGCTGTGGCCACAGGCCCAACAAGGCGGTGGTGTCGCTGGAGGAGATGTGCGATCGCATCAAGGCAGCGGTGGATGCCCGCGAGAATGACGAATTCGTCATCATGGCCCGCACCGACGCCCTGGCGGTGGAGGGGATCGGCAGCGCTCTTGAGCGCGCCGCGGCCTACGTGACGGCCGGCGCCGACATGATCTTCGCCGAGGCGGTGACCGAACTCGGGCAATATGACCTGTTCGCCCAGGCAGCCGGGGTGCCGGTGCTCGCCAACATGACCGAGTTCGGCAAGACCGAATTGTTTGACAAGGAGCAGCTTGCCGCCCACGGGGTGGCCATGGTGCTCTACCCCTTGAGCGCCAGCCGCGCCGCCCACCAGGCTGCGCTCAACGTCTACCAGCACATTCGTCGCGATGGCCATCAAAGAGCCGTGGTCGACACCATGCAGACCCGGGAGGCGCTGTACGACTTCCTTGGCTACCACCACTACGAGCAGACACTGGATCGTCTGTTCGATCGCAATGAGGGAGAGTAACCATGGTTCAGAAAGCATTGGGGGGGGCCGGCCTGCGCGGCCAGAGCGCCGGCGAGACCAGCATCTGCACGGTCGGCAAGAGCGGCACCGGGCTCACCTATCGGGGCTATGACATCAAGGATCTGGCCGAGGGAGCCGACTTCGAGGAGGTCGCCCACCTGCTGCTCAAGGGCCATCTGCCCTGCGCTCAGGAGCTCTCTGCCTATCGCACCCGGCTGCGCGGTCTGCGAACCCTGCCGCCGGCACTGCTCGAGGTGCTCGAGCTCATTCCGGCCGACGCTCACCCCATGGATGTGCTGCGCACCGGCTGCTCCATGCTCGGAGATCTCGAGCCCGAAGATGGCTTCGAGCACGAGCATGAGGTGGCCGACCGACTGCTGGCCGCCTTCCCGGGGATCCTGCTCTACTGGTACAAATTCAGTCACGAGGGGGTACGCATCGCCCTCGACACCGACGAGGAGTGTATCGGCGGTCATTTTCTGGCCCTGCTGCACCAGCGAGCCCCGAGCGAGCTGGCACGCCGGGTGATGCACGTCTCCCTCATCCTCTACGCCGAGCATGAGTTTAACGCCTCGACCTTCGCCGCCCGGGTCTGTGCCTCGACCCTGTCGGACATGTTCTCCTGCGTCACTGCCGCCATTGGTACCCTGCGCGGCCCTCTGCACGGGGGCGCCAACGAGGCGGCCATGGCGCTTATCGAAACCTGGCAGGATGAGGCTCAGGCGCGCCGCGAGCTGCTCGCCAAGCTGGCGGCCAAGGAGAAGATCATGGGCTTTGGTCATGCGGTCTACCGTACCTCGGATCCGCGCAACGTCATCATCAAGGGGTGGTCCGAGAAGCTGGGTCAGGCGGCGGAGGATGATCGTCTCTACCGGGTCTCCTGTGAGGCGGAGAAGGTGATGTGGGAGGAAAAAGAGCTCTTTCCCAATGCCGATTTCTTCCACGCCAGCACCTATCACTACCTAGGGATCCCGACCAAGCTCTTCACCCCCATCTTCGTCTGCTCCCGGGTCACCGGTTGGTGCGCCCACATCATGGAGCAGCGCGAAAACAACCGCATCATCCGTCCGAGCGCGGATTACGTGGGGCCGGCGCCGCGCCCCTTCGTCTCACTGTCACAACGATAAGGAAATCCGATGTCTGCCAACGTCGACGTCAACCACAGACCCGATCCGGATGAAGTACTGGTCCAGATCGCCGACTACGTCTGCAATCACCCCATCACCAGCCGCGAGGCCCTCGAGACCGCCCGCTACTGCCTGATGGATACCCTGGGCTGCGGCCTGTTGGCCCTGCGCTTCCCCGAGTGCACCAAGCACCTTGGGCCCATCGTCCCCGGGACCGTGGTGCCGCACGGGGCACGGGTGCCGGGTACCCAGCTCTGCCTCGATCCGGTCAAGGCTGCCTGGGACATCGGCGCTATCATCCGCTGGCTCGACTACAACGACACCTGGCTGGCCGCCGAGTGGGGTCACCCGTCCGACAACCTGGGCGGGATCCTCGCCACTGCCGACTGGCTGTCGCGCACCCGGGTGGCGCAAGGGGAGGCGCCGCTCACCATGGGCGAGGTGCTGGTCGCCATGGTCAAGGCCCACGAGATTCAGGGGGTACTGGCGCTGGAGAACTCTTTCAACCGGGTCGGACTCGATCACGTGGTGCTGGTGAAAGTCGCCAGCACTGCCGTGGTGACCCGTCTGCTCGGGGGCAGTCGCGAGCAGGTGATCGACGCCGTCTCCCAAGCCTGGGTAGACGGTCAGAGCCTGCGCACCTATCGTCATGCTCCCAACGCGGGATCACGCAAGAGCTGGGCGGCCGGCGATGCCACTTCACGCGCCGTGCGCCTGGCTCTCATCACCCTGAGCGGTGAGATGGGTTATCCGGGGGTGCTAAGCGCGCCCAGGTGGGGCTTCTATGACGTCCTGTTCAAGGGCAACCAGTTCGCCCTGAGCCAGCCTTACGACAGCTATGTGATGGAGAATGTGCTGTTTAAAATCAGCTACCCGGCCGAGTTCCATGCCCAGACGGCGGTGGAATGTGCCCTCAAGCTGCACCCCCAGGTGAAGGAGAGACTCGACGAGATAGACCGCATCGAACTCACCACCCACGAGTCGGCCATTCGCATCATCAGCAAGGTGGGCGCCCTCAACAACCCGGCGGACAGGGATCACTGCCTGCAGTACATGGTGGCGGTGCCGCTCATCTTCGGTCGGCTGGTGGCCGAGGATTACGAGGATGCGGTGGCGGCCGATCCGCGTATCGATGCCCTGCGCGCCAAGATGGTGGTGCAAGAGGATGCGCGTTACAGCCGTGAGTACCTGGAAGCGGACAAGCGCTCGATTGCCAACGCCATCCAGATCTTCTTCAAAGACGGGACCCACAGCGCCAAGGTGGAGGTGGAGTACCCGGTCGGCCATCGCCGTCGCCGCGAGGAGGGCATACCGCTTCTGGTCGAGAAGTTCGCCGCCAATCTGGCGACCCGTTTCCCGGCCAAGCGCGCCGAGGCGATCCTGGCCCTGTGTCAGGACGAGGCGCGGCTCGCCGCCACCCCGGTGCACGCCTTCATGGATCTGCTGGTGATTTGACCCGCTATCGACCGGAGCCCCAGGGCTCCGGTTTCAATTTATCCCCCCGGTTTGACGCACGCCCTCCTTTGGCCTTAGCTAAACAACAGGCTGTCCAAGTGTGGTTGGTGTAGCAAAGCCTGGATCCTGCTCCCATTATCACCTCCTTGTACATCCCGTGATCCCGACTGAAACGGTCTGTGCTGTACAGATCCAAGACTCGCATCATCCAAGGAGAGTGAGATGAAACGCATCGCGCTGTGGCTACAAGGTCTATTGGCCCTGCTTTTTCTGGCTGCCCCGCTTCAGGCTGCCCCGGTCAAGGTAATGACGGAAGATTACCCTCCCTTCAACATGGCAGGAGAGGGGGGCAAGGTCGTGGGCCTGTCGACCGAGGTGGTCGAAGAGCTGTTCAAACGGGCCGGGGTCGAATATACCCTGACACTGATGCCCTGGAAGCGGGCCTATGAAGATACCCTGAGCACCCCGGGGGCGGCGCTCTTCTCGACCACCCGCACTCCTGAGCGCGAGGCCCTCTTCAAGTGGGTGGGTCCTCTGGTCACCAATAACTGGGTCTTCTTTGCCAAGGGTGATGCCACCATGACCATCAACTCCCTTGAGGAAGCCAAGGCCTATTCGGTCGGTGGGTACAACGGCGATGCGGCAGCCGAGTATCTTGCAGCCCAGGGATTTGGCAAGCTGCAACTGGCCGCCAACGATGCCGCCAATGCCAAGAAGCTCGAGGCAGGCAGGATCGACCTCTGGGCCACGGGTGAATACCTGGCACCCTATCTGGCCAAGAAAGAGGGAGCCGCAGCCCCCAAGGTCGTCTTCAAGTTCAAGGAAACCCAGATGAGCCTGGCCTTCAACAAGGAAACACCGGACGATCTGATCCAGAAACTCAACGATACCCTCAAGGGCATGGTGGACGATGGCACCATGGCCAAGATCAGTGCCAAGTATCAGTAACGCGAGCAGCACCAGGAGGTCACCATGAGCTGGAACAGCCTAATGGTCAGGATTGCGCTACTGACGACGCTGTCGGTCAGCCTGCTGTTGGTGATCTTCGGCGGCTACGACTATTACACCACTCATAACGAGAGCTATGAGCGTCAGGCCCGCTTGGTCGAGCGGGCCGTCGGTCGTTTGCAACTCTCACTGCCGGGGCCGCTGTGGAATTACGAAACCGGCTTTGTCACTGCCGCACTCAAGTCAGAGCTGGGAGACTCGGCGCTTGATGCCCTGATCGTGAAAAACAAGGAGAAATGGGTGGCGGGTTTTGGCCGTGATGAGGCCGGGGAGATAGTTCCGCTGACCCAGGACCCCGATGATCTGGCCACCCTTGCCAAACACGAGATCCTCTATGATGACGGCGGCAATCAGACTCCGGTGGCTCAGTTGTATGTCAGGGAGAGCGATGCGGCCATCAAGGAGCATCTGCGCAAGCAACTCATGGCCAGCATTGTGAAGATCGTGATCCTCGATCTCTGCATCATTGGTCTGCTGGTGGTGCTCATTCACGGCAATGTACTGCGTCCCCTGAATCGGATGAATCAGGCGGTCTTCGACATTGCCCAGGGGGAGGGGGATCTGACCCAGCGCCTCACCATCGCCCGGCGTGACGAGATGGGGGAGCTGGCAGGCAACATCAACCGTTTCATCGAGAAATTGCAACAGATGGTGGGGCGCATCAACCAGCTATCCGTCAGCGTCTTGCAAACGGCCGATCAATGCAGCGCCCTCTCCTCCGAGAATCGCCAGGGGATTGGCGAGCAGCAAGCCGAACTCGATCAGGTCGCAACAGCCATCACCCAGATGAGTCATGCGGTTGAAGAGGTCGCCGGCAATGCGGTCAAGACCTCGGAAGCGACTGATGAGGCCAACCGTCACGTGGAGGCGGGTTTTCGCCAGGCGGGTCATGCCAATGAGGTGATCCACCAACTGGTCGACGAGGTGGAGCGGGTGGCCGCGCTTATTGAATCCCTGTCCAGCGAGAGCAGCAGCATTGGCACCATCGTCGAGGTGATCAATGCCATTGCCGAGCAGACCAACTTGCTCGCCCTCAATGCGGCCATTGAAGCGGCAAGGGCCGGGGATCATGGACGGGGCTTTGCGGTGGTGGCCGACGAGGTACGCACCCTCTCGGGGCGCACCCGCAGTTCAACCGAAGAGATCAGTGCCAGCATTCGCCGTCTGCAGCAGGCCACCAGTAATGTGGTCAGCGGGATGACCCAGAGCCGCGACCGGGCGGCGTCGGCTGGTTCCGAGGCTCAGGCCGTCCAGGAGGCGATGGCGGGGATAAAGGAGCAGGTGGGGCTCATCCGCGAGATGAACATGTACATTGCCCAGGCCGCCGAAGAGCAGCACTCGGTCGCCGAGGAGGTCAGCGGCAGCGTTAACCGAATCGCCAGCCTCAACAGCGATACCGCTGCCCGGGTCAATTCGACCGCTGAGGCGAGCAGCGACCTTCGCCATCTCTCCGGTGAGCTCGACCACCTGCTTAAAGAGTTTAAGGTTTAGCGGCCCAAACGGGCCGTTAACACCTCCACCCGCGAGGCAAACAGCCCCTCGATCACGGCCTGCTCGCGGCTGGCTATGGTGGCCAGAAACTCATCGGCCCGCCCCATGTGATGACAAGCCTGATAGCCTCGCTCCACAAAAGAGAAGAGCTCGCCTAGCCCAGCCAGGTGGGCAGGTCCCGAGACAAGACGCAGGGTCGTCCCCGCAAACGCCTTTCTTGCCAATCTATCCAGGGTCTCGCCCAACTCGATCACCAGTGTGAGCTGATGCTCCCGGCTGGCCTGCTCTCCCACATCCAAGAAGGCATCGAGATAGTGTTGCGGGGTGATATGGTCGATGGTCTCCCTGCGTCGCAACGCCATCACCATGTGATAGTCGAGCTCTTCAGAGAGGGCGTCGAGCTCGATAGCCTTGGCCAGGACCTCCAGCCCTGATTGCGGCAAGACCCGCTCCGCCATGGGCATGACGCGCAGCAGATCTGCATCCCGCCGGGCACTGTCACCGGGCCCATAGAGATCGGTCAGGAAAAAACGGGCAGCCGGGGCATACCGCTTGCTCTCGAGGAGATCCCCATAGGTACACTCGAGTCGTTGAGCCTGCCACTGACGCACTCTGTCCCTGTCTCTGGCATCTTCCGGATGAGCCTGCATCAGCGCCCGCAGTTCGGCAACCTGCTTGAGATCGCGTTCGATGCGCTCAAGAGGAGGTTGGGCTGAGGGGAGGGAACGAGTCATAGTGCATCCTTCAAGATTGCGCTGTCATAAAAGAGGTCGGCCATTTTACTGCGCTGCCACCCATTTTTCCCCTTCCCCTCGTTATTTGCCCTGTCGATACCATTAGTTTGTTATGTAAATCCCACTTATGTCGCCCTATCTCTTCACATGTTGTTCTCATGTGCTTAGTATCAGTAGCATTCGCCACCATTTGAGTATGATCCATGTTTCTCTATGAACCTCGTAGCAGCGGCTCCCTCTCCACCATACAGATTTCACGTCAGCATCAGTTGGGGCTCGCCGGTGCTCGTCTGGCCGCTGAGGCGATTGCCGCCGACCTGGCGAGCAATTATCAGCTCGATATGGAGTGGAGCGAGGCACATCTGCTCGAATTTAAAGGCAGCGGTGTCGAAGGCTCCCTGACGCTGGGTGAGAGCCAACTCGAACTGGAAGTCAATCTTGGGCTGTTTCTGTTGCCATTACGCAGTACTCTGGAGCAGGAGATCCTCGACTATATGGCTCATCGTATTCCCTGTCCTGCCGGTTGATATTACCACCTGTCAGAACTGGCTATTGACACTGCATGGGCACTTATACAGGTGCACGACAAATCATCGTTGAGTGAAATGAGGCTTTGGCCTTCATTTTTTATTTCTATCTTCCGGCGCGTAAAGGAATTCATAAGGGCTGGATAAGAATTCAAACATTATATTTGACTGCCGAACCATAGATGCACCGTATTGGACGTAATGTTTGAAACAATTTAAGGGAACTGACATGTCGTTGTGTGAAATGATCACTTGTGTCGATACCGCATGGTTGCGGATGGACAGACCCAATAATCTGATGCAGATAGTGGGTGTACTCATGTTTGACGGGCAACTCGATGAAGGGCAGCTGCGCCACAACCTGCTGCACACCATAGCCCAGCAACCCAGATTCAGACAGCGCGCCGTGTTGGAAGGCGGTGTCTATTACTGGCGTGAAGACACAGACTTCGATCTGGATCTCCACCTCAAGCGGGTCATTCTGCCGGGGGATGCGGGCCAACATGAGCTCGAGAAACTGGTCGCCGACTTTGCCTCGACCCCCCTTAACCCCCAGCGTCCTCTCTGGGAAATTCACCTGACTGACACCTCACTCGGGGGTCAGGCACTGGTGATGCGCTTCCATCATGCCATCGGTGACGGCTTCTCGCTGATCAAGGCCATGCTGACCATGATGGATGAGACCCCAACGCCAACCCGGGAGCGTGGACTCGGGCCAGCAGATCCCCATCACGAGCAACAGAGTGACGAGGATCACCATGGCAGCCGCCTGCTGCGAATGGGTCTGAAAATGACCGGCAAGATCTGGTCGAAATACATAGAGCTGGCCACCAATCCTGCTCGCATCATCGACTATGCGAAGATCACCCGGGATGTGACCTCCGAGCTGGTGACCATCGCCACGCTACCCGACGACAGCCCAACCCGTTTCAAGGGGGAGACCGGCAGCACCAAGCGCGTCGCCTGGTCAGAGCAGATCCCTCTGCCCGATGTCAAGGCCGTGGGGCGCGTACTGGGTTGCTCTGTCAACGATCTGCTTATCGCCGCCGCAACGGGAGCGTTTCGTGGCTATCTGGAGGAGAAAGGAGACGAGACCGGCGATCTCTCCGTTCGCTCTCTGGTGCCGGTCAATATGCGCGGACCCCATGACAAGGGTGAGCTGGGTAATCGCTTCGGGCTGGTGGCGCTGGATCTGCCGGTCGATCTCGATAACCCGTTGCAGCGTCTCTACAAGGTGCGCGAGCGGATGCAGGCCTTGAAATCCTCGTGCCAACCTGCGGTGGTCCTGAACCTGCTCGAGGCGATAGGCATGGCCCCCAGGACGGTTCAGCAGCAGGTGGTCGAGGTACTGTCGGCCAAGGCCTCCATGGTGATCACCAATGTCCCGGGACCGCAACAGACCCTCTATCTGGCGGGCGCCCGGCTGCGTCAACCCCTCTTCTGGGTGCCCCAGGCCGGTGACATTGGCATTGGGGTCTCTATCCTCTCCTATGACGGTAAGGTGCAGCTGGGGCTTATCACCGACAAGAAGCGGATCCCGGACCCGGAGAAGATCGTCAATCGCTTCGCCCATGAGTTCGAACAACTGCTGTTGCTGGTACTGCTGGAGCCGGCCGACCTCCTTGAGGATCCCGAGGCCATCGAACACTATCTCTGCGCTGCCCAGGCATAAAAAGAAGGGCAGGCCATTGGCCTGCCCTTGCTCTTTGGGGTGTCCCTTACTCTTCGGCCACCTCTTCCCGGGCCGCTTCCACATCGAGGCGCTCCATGGCATCGAGGGGGTCGCATTCGGCGGCTTCGGCGTAGAGTGCCTCGGCCTCTTTCAGACGACTCTTGCCATGGAGCATGGCAATGGCGTTGGCATACTCCATGCGGGCGATGGCCGAGTCGGGCATCCACTCGAGGGCCGCCTTGAAGTGGCGCTCCACTTCATCCTTCTTGGCGCCGTAGGTAAGGCCACCTATCATGGCGCCCAACTTGTCGAGGATCTCCGCATGCCAGGCACCGAAGGCGATATGTGCCTCGGCATGATCCGGCGCCAGCGCCAGTGCCTTCTCAAGGCTCGCCCGCACCTTGTCCCCGAGCCCCTGAGAGAGGGCCTTGGAAACCGAGACCACTTGGCTATAGCGCCCCAGCGCCAGGGCGTGGAAGTACCAGGCGTTGGCGTTGTCAGGATCAATTTTCTGCAGACGCTCGGCCTGGGCGGCCGCCTGCTCGAAGGCCTCACGCTTGGCATACTTGTCATCGAGCAGGTAGGAGGCGTGGATCACCAGGGCCTTGTTGACCACGTTGATCCCCTCATCACCGGCCGCGAGACCCAATTCGACAGCACGACCAAAGTCACCTGCATGGTAGGCCGCCCAGGCCTGCTGTACCGTCTCGTTATCGGGCCAGGGCTCGGCATCGCCGCGGTGCAGACGCTCCCAATGCTGAGCCAGCTTGTCGCCGGAGTAGTCATAGGCCGGGAAGGGGAAGGGGATAAATTCAGCCATCTTGTTCTCCATGTTGGACATCATGTCTCTCCCTAAGAAGCGGGACGTTGCGAGGTGTAGTGCTCCGCCAGCAGTTGCAGGTGCTCGCGGGCATCGGTTCTGAGATAAGGGGCGACCAGTTGCATCACCTGGTAGACGCCGAGGGCGATATCGGCATCTCCCCTTGGATTAAGGGCGCGCTGATAGGAGATCCAGAAAGTCCCTACCAACACCAGATTACGCGACAGGGCCTCCATCTGGGCTGCCGTGGCATTGAGCAATCGAGCCTGCTCCAGATGCAGGCACAAGGCATGCGCCGTGTGCTGCTTGCGGGCCAGCAAGGCGCGAAAATGGCTCTCTACCTGCCGATGGTTGCTCATTAACGTGCTGATATCATAGTAAAAAAAACGATATCGCCAAATTGACTCAAACATCAGATGCAAAAAAAGCCAGACATCCTCCGGCTCACCGGTCGGCTGGCTCATGGCATCAAGCAGGGGGGCCATTTGCAACTCAAACTCCCCAAGCAGTGCCAACACTATCTCTTCTTTGTTACGAAAATGGTAATAGAGGTTCCCCTGGCTTATCCCCATCTCGGCGGCAATCGCGGAGGTGGTGACAGTGGGCTCCCCCAGCAGGTTGAACTGGGCCAGGGCCGTCTCGAGAATGCGCTCCCGGGTGCGCCGTTTGGGTTTTCCCCTGACGCAGGTCTTAGCGTTGCTCGTCATGGTGTCGTTCTCTCAGGCGATGGAGCCAGTCACCCAGGGTGCGCTCGAGATCGGCGGCCGCACTGCTGGAGGGGGAGATGAGGGAGCGCTCCTCCTCAAGCAGACCAAGATCCAGCTCCAGACCATGGCGCGCGAGCTTGGGGGCAAGCTCTGAGGCCCGACGCAACAGCTCGGCACGGGTATGCTGGTAGGCATGTTCACAGAGACGGCGACGATCCCGATAGCTGAAGACGTTGGTAAAAAACATTTCGCGATCGGCCGGTGAGGGCTCAAACAACAACACATCCGCATCGGGGTACTGGTGGCGATAGCGGTCCATTCCGACGTGCATGCGCGAGTGAATAATGGCACGAAAGGTCTGCGCCAGTACCACCGGCAATCCGCACTCGACCAGGCTCTCTGAGCCGACCTGGTGGCAACCGGCCAACTCCGCATCGAAGGGGACCAGGGGGTTGATGCAGAACACCAGATCGGCTCCCTCCTGCAGCGCTACCGAGGCGTGCAGCGTCTTGATGAGTGCGCCATCTACGTAATAACGCCCCTCGATAAACGACGGAGGGAAGAGACCCGGCAAGGCAGCCGACGCCTGTACCGCCGCCGAGATGGGGATGTGATCCAGCCCCGGCGTTCCGAAGGCAACGGGACGGCCGGTATCGAGCTCGGTCGCGATGACAAACAGGGGACTGCGCAGGGCACGAAAATCGTTGCTTCTGCCGGGCTTGGCAAAGAAATCGGTCAGGATCCGGTCAACCCCCTGATTATCAAACAGGCCGGCCGGGATAGATTTGGCCAGGTGCTGCATCGATTCAAACAGGGTGTGCTTCCAGGGGGTCTTGACGTAATCCCACAGGGATTCGGCCAGCAGGGCGGGAAACATCGCCAGGCGCTGGGCAAACTCGCCAAAGGCGGGGCGAAGCAGGGTTGAGGGGTCAAACAGATCGCCACTGTCGTCATTGATAAGGATGCGAGCCAGTTTGTGGGGAGGGACCCCGTTGGCCAGAATGGAGGCGATCACGGCGCCCGAGCTCACTCCCACATAACCATCGAGACGCTCCAGGCGCAGCCCGTGGATCGATTCGGCCAGGGCCACACTGGCACCAATTTCATAGATCCCGCCGAGGGGACCACCTCCTGCCAGCGCTATCGCAATCTTGCTCATCTCACGCCTCCCATCGCTGCTCAAATATCAACCGATGGTTCGTTCCAATAAAAACCGGCCCTGGCGAGGGGCGAGGGCCGGTCTGTGTTAACGAGAGAGAAGAGCATCAGGAGACGACTGCCTCATCCTTCTTGATCTCCTCCTTGGCGGGCTCAACGAGCTCCATCTCCACCACCAGATCCTTGGTCTCCTCTTTCACCGGAGCCTTCTTGGGCGGTGCCTTTTTCGGGGGAGCCTTGCGGGCAACTGGGGCCGGCTTGGCCTGGGGAGCGGCCTCTTCTTGCTCTTGTGCCTCGATCAACTGCTGTACGACCTCGGTCAGCTCGGCCATACGCTTGGAGAGCTTGTCGATATCCTTGCGAGTCGGGATCCCCAGGCTGGCAACGGCGCGGGCCACACGCTCCTCAAACACCTGCTCCAGGCGTCCCCAGGTACCGGAGGTCTTGTCAGCCATGGCGGCAATCTTCTGATCGGCTGCATGGCGGGTCTTGGCCTGCAGGGCTTCACCTTCCTGAACCAGAGCATCGAAGATCTTGCCACCCTCTTCGTGGGCCTTGGCATAGGCACCGAGGCCGGCCAGCCAGATCTGCTGAGTCGATTCCTTGATGGTGGAGGCGAGTTGGTTGTCGGTGACAGAGCCTGCCAACGCTTTGAGTTTCTTGGCCATGATCTTCTCCTTGAGTATCTATTTCAACAAACGTAACGGCGATCACAACATGATGATGGAATGTTGTATCTCGGCACCTTTTGCCTGCCTTTCAACACCAGTCTAGGGAGAAAAAATAGAGGGTTCTACCTAATAATGGAACCCATCAACATCATATATGTGGCATTGGTCATGTAATAAAACTGACAATTTAAAATTGATGTAAGTCATGTTATATCTAGCGCAAGTAATGTCTTACTCAGTACGCCATGGATGTTTTCGATATGGAATATTTTGTTACCGGTGGAAGCGGCTTTATCGGCCGTCGTTTGATTAAAAAATTGCTGGAGCGTGGCGAAAGCAGAGTCTATTTCCTGATGCGCGAACAGCATAGGGAGAAACTGGAAGAGCTCTATCATTTCTGGCAGGTTGACGAACATCGCGCCATTCCTGTGTTTGGGGATCTCACCGACCCTATGCTGGGCGTCTCTTCACAGCAGTTGGAAGCCATGCGGGGGCGGGTCGATCACTTCTTCCATCTGGCCGCTATTTACGATCTCAATGCCCCGGCCGATGTCCAGGTTCGCGTCAATGTGGAGGGTACCCGTCAGGCGTTGTTGCTGGCCGAGTCACTGAAGGGGTGCCGTTTTCATCACTGCAGCTCAATTGCCGCTGCGGGTTTGTTCGATGGACTGTTCCGGGAAGACATGTTCGATGAAGCAGAGCATCTGGACATGCCTTACTTCAAGACCAAGCACGACGCCGAGGGGCTGGTTCGCGATCACACTACCCTGGCCTGGCGCATCTACCGACCGGCCATCGTCGTCGGTGACTCTCGCACCGGCGAGATGGACAAGGTCGATGGCCCCTATTACTTCTTCAAGATGATCCAGAAACTGCGCCGTATGTTGCCCCCCTGGATGCCGGCTCTGGGCATAGAGGGCGGTCGCATCAACGTGGTACCTGTGGACTTCGTGGTCGACGCCATGGACTATCTGGCGCACCTGGAAGGGGAGGATGGCAAGTGCTTCCACCTGACCGATCCCAACCCCATGCGTGTCGGAGACATGCTGGCCACCTTCTCCAGGGCGGCCCATGCTCCGGAGCCGGCCATTCGCATCAACGCCAGCCTCTTTAACGTGATCCCGCGCCATCTGATGACCATGTTGATGGCCCTGACACCGGTGCGGCGTATTCGTGATGCGGCCATCGAGGATCTGGGGCTTCCCAAAGACATCTTCCGCCTCATCAGTTATCCAACCCGTTTCGACAGTCGTGAGACCCTGCGTGCCCTCAAGGGGAGTGGCATCGAGGTTCCCGCACTGCATAGCTATGCCTGGCGCCTGTGGGACTATTGGGAGCGGCATCTCGATCCGGATCTCTTTATCGACCGCACCCTGCGTGGGCGGGTAGAGGGCAAGGTGGTGCTGATCAGCGGGGCTACGTCGGGGATTGGCAAGGCCACCGCCCGTCGCCTGCTCGAAGCGGGCGCCACCGTGGTGACCATAGCCCGCGATCCGGTCAAGATCGCCGAGACCCAGGCCGAGTTTGCCGAGGCGGGCTTTACCCTGCATGCCTATCAGGGGGATATCGCCAATCTGGAGGAGGCCTCAACCATCACGGCGCAGATCCTGGCCGACCACGGTCCGGTCGAGGTGCTCATCAATAATGCGGGCCGCTCCATCCGTCGCGCCATCGAAGACTCTTTCGACCGCTTCCACGATCTCGAGCGGACCATGCAGCTCAACTACTTCGGTGCACTCAAGGTGATCATGGGGGTACTCCCCGATATGATTGAGCGCAAGCGCGGCCATATCATCAACATCTCCTCCATCGGGGTGTTGACCAATGCCCCCCGGTTCTCGGCCTATGTCTCCTCCAAGGCAGCCCTGGATGCCTGGGTGCGTACCGCCGCCTCCGAGTTTGCCGACAAGGGGGTCAACTTCTCTATCATCAACATGCCGCTGGTGAAGACCCCCATGGTGGCGCCCACCAAGGTCTATGACCAGGTCCCCATGCTGACGTCGGAAGAGGCTGCCGACATGGTGTGTGACACTATCATCAACAAGCATGTGCGACTGGCGACCCGGCTCGGGGTCTTCGGGCAACTGGTGCATGCGGTGGCCCCCCGGGTGGCACAGGTCATCATGAACACCAGTTTTCGCACCTTCTCGGATCCCAAGGATGGCGATCGCTCCAAGGCCAGTGCCGATCAGGCGGCCATCTCGACCCTGATCAAGGGGATCCACTTCTAACGAGAGGGAAGTGATGAGTGAGCAGAGGGCCTGAGATCAGGCCCTCTCTTTTTGTGGCTCGGAGTCGGCAAGTGATGCCTCGATAAGGGTCGTCAGCACGGGCAGATAGAGAAGGCTCAGATGGCCGACCCCGACCAGAGGCACATCCTCCAGACCCGCCATATGCTGACGGTCCTGGGGCATGACGAAGTTGTCATGGGTGGTGCGAACCGACACCCCCGTAACAGGAATAGGCATGGCGGCGAAGCGTTGCAACCAACCCGATCCGGGCTCCATCTCTCGGGCGTTGTCTCCAATCCCCAAGTTGGCGAGCTCACTCCCCTGATGGGGCGTCGCCAGGGTCACGAGGCGATCCACCTTGCCGGCACCATGCAGCGCCAGATAGTCGCGGCAGACCAGGCCCCCCATACTATGCCCAATGAGCGTCACCCGAGTGGCTCCCGTTGCAATGAGAACCGCGTCGATGCGTCGCGCCAGCTGGGGCACCATGTCGTCGATATGGCCAAAGGGAGGGGTCAGCGAGAGGGTCGCCACCACGTGCCCCCGTCTCTCGAGCCTGCGTACCAGAGGCAGCCAGATCCCCCGGTTGCAACCATAGCCGTGAACCAGCAGCAGTGGGCGTCGACACGGGGCCATCCGGTCGTGCCTCATCAAGACGGTTTCAAAGGGAATGAGCCAGTTGAAGGTGAGGATATAGGCGTAGAGCTCGAACCCTATCATCCATAGCCACCCCCTCACCCCAAGCGGCGGTGCCGGCGAGGCAAAGAAGCGGGAGAAGCCCCAGGTAGCCAGCACTACCATGACTCTCAACACCAGTTGAACCAGGAGCACAAAGAGCACGCTACCTGCCAGACCCAGACCAAAGAGCAGGTGCCCCAAGGCCCCAAACATTACCACTTCGACAAGCAGCAGCAGCTGCATCTGCCGGTTCATCGTCACTGTGTTGCCTCCAGCAGGATAAGCGTCATGTCATCATCGGGCCCATTTGGATGGCGGGCATCAAACCAGGTGAGCAGTCGCTCGGCCGCCGACTCGAGCGGCAGTGGTGCCAACTCGGCCAGCACGGCGTCGAGTTCGCGCTCCACGCCGCCGCCACCATCGCGGGCCTCGATGAGGCCGTCTGTCATCAGCAGCAATCGCTCCCCGGGTTGCAGCTGAACCCGCCACTCCCGATACCCCCCCTGTGGCAGCAGGCCCGGCAGAGGGCCGATTTCACCTTCGGGAGCCGCCCCCGCCACCGTAATACGCCAGGGGAGGGGATGGCCCGCACTGGCCCAGCAGCACGCTCCACCAGGCTCGAGCCTCACCATCACCCCCGTGATGAGTGCCGCCCCCAGGGTGGGATCGTCGCGCACGATGCGGGAGAGATGCTCCAGCAGCATCGCCGGGGCCTGAACCTCTTGGGAGAGGAGCAGGCCACGCAGATAACCGGCATAGGCGTGGGCAAAAAACTTGGCCACCTCATCGTGTCCCATCACATCCCCAAGCCAGAGCAGGGAGCCACTACAGAGCAGCAGATCACCGCCTCCCCGGGAGGCGTTACGGGTTCGAAGGGTCCCATGCCACCCTATGGGAAGCGGCCCCAACTCAGGCCTCAGGGCTGCGGTATAGCGGCGATCCAGGGTATCTCCCCACTGCTGCTGCAACTGTCCGGCGCGCTTGAGTACCCTGTCTACGGTGCGCAGCAGGATCCGTTTATCCACCGGCTTGGTCAACAGATCGTCGATCCCGAGTGCACTGACCCTGCTCTGGGTCTCCTCATCCCCATGGCCGGTGAGAAAGATGAAGGGGATGACGCCGGTCGAGGCCTCTCGCATCAAACGGCGACGGAAGGTAATCCCGTCAGTGCCCTCCATCTCGATATCCGATAGCACCAGGTCGACCCGGCAACCCTCACCATCCGAGGGGTTGATGAGACCAAGCGCCACGTCGGGGGAGGAGACCGCTATCACCTGATAGTGCTCCTTCAGATAATTTTCGAGCAGTACCCGGGTCGCCCTGTCGTCGTCAATCACCAGCAGGGTCGGGCGCACCGAATCCAGCACACCTTGCCGTCTCAAGACCAGTCGATTGAGCCCGTCATGAACCTCGCTGGAGAGCTCGTCGAAGAGCGACGACAGAAGCAGCAGGCCATATCCCCCTTCGGCCACACCGGGATGATGTACGGGACCAAGGGGTGCAGGCGCCCCCCCATCATCAGCCAACTCCAGCACGAGGGCATTCCCTTGCTGACGCAACGTGAGGTGTAATCGGGTCGCCGCCGGCCGGGTGTGGCGTACCACGTTGGTGGCCGCCTCACTGAGGCCCAGCAGCCAGCGATCCTGCTCGCGGCTCTCAAGCCCCAATTGTTCGAGACGCAGCATAAGTCCTCGGCGCAGGGCGCGAACGCCCTCCAGAGTGGCCGACTCGGAGAGTTGAAGCAGGTTCCTTTCCATCTTAGAGGGACATATTGAGCAGGGGGGTGCGACGCAGCCACCCCTCGAGACGACGCAGGGGAAGCCAGCGTCGCCAGGGAGCCAGGGCGGTGAGAAGCTGCTCTCGCAGTGTTGGCGTGTGGCGATCGTTGTAGACACATCCCAGCAACCTGGCCTCTCTGGCGCGCAGGCGACTCACTGCCGTTTCTACCTGGTGCGCCGGGGTGACACCGCACAGCACGACCATCAGGCAGGCCTCACAGAAGGCACAGATCTGCTCCGCCGGCAGGTTGCCGTGATTGACGGCATTGAGCGGGGAGGTATCGACCAGCACCACGTCATACTCCTTGAGCCAGCCACCCAGCAGCCCCTCGACGGCTTCACGGCGACGGAAGGGAAGCAAATTCTGGCTCGGAGCCGGCATCAGGGAGAGGCGCTCCTCTTGCAGCAGGGGGGAGGGGGGGGCATCCGGGCTCCAGGGTAGCGGCGCCTCGCTCAGGCCATGGTGATGCAGATCGAAATCCACCAGCAGGGTACGCAATCCATCCACGGCGGCACGGCGGGCCAGTGCCCGGCACAGACTGGTGGTACCTTCACCGCCACAGGCGGAGGTGATCGCCAGGGTACGTATCCCGCTGCTGAGGGTCGCGGCGTAGATGCGTTCAAGTTCCAGGTAGTGAACCGGTATGCCCATCACAGACTCCCTATCAACACGGCCACCGACAAGGTGGTGGCGATATCACGCATGCCATCCATGAAGATGGCCCACCCACTGCTCTTGGCATCGGGGATAAAGACCGTGTCCCCGGCACGCAGTAGCGGCAACCGGGAAAAGTCCGGCTCCCGCACAAACCCGTCGAGATCGAAACTGCGAGCCTGATCCCCCTCGGCACTGCTGGCCTGATTCACCACTATGATGTTCTTGATATAGGCAGTACTGGTAGGCCCCCCCGCCTCGGCCAACAGATCGAGCAATGTCATGGCGCTGGTGAAGCGGTAGCGGCCCGGCCTGGCGATGGCACCGAGTACGCGAACCGTCTCCTCCTTGGGCTCATCAATCCAGGGGCGATTCTTTTCGGGGATATAGATGGAGTCTCCCACCACCACCCGGGGGAGCAGCGTCTCGTCACCGGTTTCGAAATAGCGCGAGAGATCGAGGCGGCTCACCCTGGCCCGGGTTCCATCCCGATGGGCGATCCGCACGTTGCGCAGATCCGCATTGGCGGTGGGCCCGTCGGCTGCCGACAGAATGTCGAGAAACCCCATCTGATCGTTAAAGGCGTAGCGGCCGGGGGCCCCGACCTGACCAAACACATAGATAGAGCTCTGGGGCGATTGCCGTACCCACTGGGACTTGTTGTCGCTGGGGTCGGTGGGCAGTTCGGGGATCATGATGGTGTAGCCGGCCCGAACCTTTGGCAGGGCACCCAGATCGCCGCCCTGATGGAGGAAGTGGTCCAGATCAAACAGGGTCGGGTTGGCGCGGCTTCCCTGTTTTTCCAGGATCTGCACCTTGGCAATATCGGCCCGTTCGTTGGGGCCTCCCGCATGAGCCAACAGATCGAGCAGGCTCATCTCGTCTGACCATTCGTAGCGACCCGGCAGGCGCACGGCCCCGAGCACCATGACGGCGCGTCCGGGCGCGACCTTGAGCCAGGACTTCTCGTTGATGTCGGTCTTCTCGGGAATGAAGATGGCGTCGCCGGGCTGCACCTTGGGCAGGGACGCAGAGAGCCCCTCCGTGTAGCCTTGCAGGTCAAAGGCCTCGACCCGGCCGTTGCTGCGCAGCAGCCGGATCTGGCGACTCTCGGCATAACGGGTCGGCCCTCCTGCATTGGCCAGGATATCGAGAAAGGTATCGCCCTCTTTCCCCTCATAGGCCCCCGGTTTGAACACCTCTCCCATGATATAGAGCGTAAGGGCGATGAGGAGGTGCTGCTGCGCTACGGTATCTTCGTCAGCCGCATCGACCTCATCTATCAATCCCGCGATCGTCATATCATGCAACACACAGAGGCCTACCAGGCGGCGATCCCGGCCCTGCGCCGCTTCGTTGAGGAGGCCGACCCCAATATGGAGGAGGAGACCGTCTCCCCTCAGACCCGCCGCTGGCTGGGAGAGCAGATTGCCAGGCTGCTCCCTCTGCTGCACGCCCTGACGTTGGAGATGAACAACCAGTCTTCTCTGTTTGATCAACAGCGCAAGGAGACGGTCAAGGAGCAGATCGTCATCACGGTCAGCATCGCCCTGTTCCAGTTTGGCCTGTTGACCTTCTTCGCCCTGATGGCATGGCGCCAGTTTCGCCAGGTACACAGACACCACTATGCCTTGCGCAAACTCAACGAGAAGCTGGTGCGCGCCAACCGGGAAGCCGAAGCAGGGAAACGGGCCAAGAGCACCTTTATCGCCAATATGAGCCATGAGATCCGCACTCCCATGAACGGGGTGATCGGCATGATCTCCCTGCTCGAGGATGAGCTGACCGAGCCCCGCCACGTGGGGTATATGCACACCGCCAGGGAGTCTGCTGAATACCTTCTGGCCCTGCTCAATGACATCCTCGATCTCTCCAAGCTCGAGGCAGGGAAAATCGCCCTGCACCCGGCACCCTCAAGTCTTGAACAGATGATCCAGGAGCTCGCAGAGTTGGTCAGGCCAAACTATGAGAGCAAGGGGCTCTCATTTTCGTGGCAGATCGCTCCCGACGTGCCTCACTGGATCCAGATTGATGAGCTCAGGGTTCGGCAAATCCTGCTGAACCTTATCTCCAATGCCATCAAGTTCACCGATGAGGGGGAGGTTCGGGTGTTGGTCGGGGCAGACCATCAATTGGGGGAGTGCTGGCAATATCGCATCACGGTGGCCGATACAGGGATAGGGATCACTCAACAGCAGATGTCGGCCCTGTTCCAGCGCTTCGTGCAGGCCGATCCCTCCATCACCCGCCACTATGGGGGGTCCGGGCTTGGCCTTGAGATCTCCCGCTCCCTGGCGCGTCTCATGGGGGGGGAGATCCGGGTCGAGAGCACCCCGGGGCAGGGGAGCCGCTTCACCCTCATCGTCTCGGTGCTGGAAGCCATGCCACAACCCATAACGGCACAACCTCGGCCGACTCAGCGCCGCGGGGCACGATCACAAGGCCGGGTACTGCTGGTGGACGACAATCTGACCAATCTGACGGTCTTCGGCGTCATGCTGGAGCAGGGGGGATATGAGGTCACCCGGGCCCAAAGCGGAGAGGCGGCCCTCGAATCGCTGGCTGGCGCTCCATTCGACATCGTCTTGATGGATATACAGATGCCCGGTATTGATGGCATCGAGGCCAGCCGCCGCATCAGAGCCTCGGGAGAGGCCTGGGCCAACCTGCCCATTGTGGCATTGACTGCCGATGCCATGCCCGATGCCGAGCAGCGTTATCTCTCGCTGGGCATGAATGCCTATCTGACCAAACCCCTGCGCCGGGATGCCTTGCTGCGTACCCTCTCCAGGCTGCTGTCCCATCGGCCCTTGGTCGCCGTTCATGGCCAGGTGATGGTGGTCGACGACAATCAGGTCAATCTGAGCGTGGCCAGTGCCATGTTGCATAAACTCGGCTGGGGCGTCTGTGAAGCCCACTCTGGCGAGGAGGCGTATCGGCTCTGTCGTGAACGCCACTTCGATCTGGTGCTGATGGATATCCACATGGCCGAGCTCGATGGACTCGAGACCAGCCGTCGCCTCAATACCCTGCCCGAATCGCAGAGGCCCGGCCAGATCCTGGCCCTGACCGCAGATTGCAGCCCCGATCTCCCCAAAGCCTGCCTATCGGCCGGCATGATAGGGATCCTCCCCAAGCCGGTGACTCGCCAGGCGCTCGAGCGGGCCCTCGAAAAGATCCACCCATAGTCTGCGCTCACCCGATAACACCTTCCCGTGATGCTCCTGTCACCACCCAGTCGGCGTGCCGTGCGCTGACGACCTGCCATAAAGGGGTCGACACTTCAGCGGCATAGTTATCAATGTGGCCCGATGAGGGAAGCAGGAGGCCGCACTCACACGATGCCCCTGCAGGAGAGGGCGTTTCGGGGAGTGCTAAAGCAATGAGAGCCGAAGGGGCGAAGCATGCCGCCCCCGACATTAGCGCCCCTTAAGCCCAACCATCACCATCAGGGTGAGCCAGACGATGGTCAGATCCTGTACCAGCCAGCGCCAGGGGTGGTGCAGCTGGACGATATAGGCGAGATCGAAGGCGAGCTTGCTGCGCACGCTGGCGAGATCCTCGTCATACCCCTGATTGACCTGGGCCAGGCCGGTGATCCCGGGTAATACATCGAAGGTGCGCTCGATAAAGAAGGGGATGGCCCCCTCCAGGCGATTGGCGATGCCGGGGCGCTCGGGGCGGGGTCCTATCAGCGACATCTCCCCGCGCAAGACATTGATCAGCTGCGGCAGCTCATCGAGGCGGCTGCGGCGCAGGAAACGGCCCACACGGGTAATACGGGGGTCTTCCTTTTGGCACCACACAGGGCCACTCTGCTGCTCGGCATCGCTTCGCATGGTGCGAAATTTCAGCATATAGAAGAGGGTACTGCGATCGGGAAGGGCGGCACCAATACGCATCTGGCGAAAGATGACCGGCCCCGGGGAGTCGAGCCGTACGGCCAGGGCGATCAGGGGCCAAAGCGGAGCCGAGATCGCCAGGGCGGTGGCCGCACCGGCCACGTCCATTCCCCGCTTGATGCGGCGGGTCAACAAAGAGAGGCTTGTCTTCATGATGGTGACTCCGTCTTCTTCCACTTAAGGGGGCGATGCAGCAGATAGCGAACTGCACCGAGCCCGTTGTACCAGTGACCCAATACCAGATAGTGCAGGCTTGCCCATTTCCCCGGCAGGGGCACCCGTGTCCAATGCAGCAGGGCCACAGTGCCGTAACCGAAGGTCTGTAGCAGTGCCAGCACCAGATAGAGAGGGTGAGCCTGCGCCAGCACCAGACTCGCCCCCCAGATCAAGAGCAGACACCAGGGCATCAACACCCTGAGCCCCTTGCCGCTGGCGAAGTTGAGTGCGGTCCAGCCATGGCGGGGGTGAAGCAGGGGGAGCAAGCGCAGCAATTGCTGCACGTTGCCGGCCCCGATCCGCTGACGGCGGCTGGCCTCAAGCTCGGGGTTTGAGATCTCCAGCTCCAGGGCCGGCACCCGTCGCTCATAACGGGCGTGATACCCCTTGAGGAGCGCCAGGCAGGGGAGCATAAAATCGTCGTTGATGGTATCGGCAGGGAGGAGCGTAACGGCCGCGCGACGCAGCATATAGCAGGCCCCATGGGCCCCCAGCATCTCCCCGCGGCTTGCTTCGGCATGCTTGATGTTGCTCTGATAGCGCCAGAACTGCTCCTCGCCGACCGAGCCTACCTGCCAGAAGCGGTAACCCCCACCCACCACGCCGACATGGCGATCCCGGAAATGCGCCACCATCAGCAGCAGCGCATCGGCCGGCAACAGGGCCGAGAGGTCGGTCAGGCAGATGAGCTCGCTGTCACACCGGGTCAACGCCTCGTTAAGCACGGCGACCTTGCCCCGATTGTGTTCATGCACCCACAGGGTGACCGCTAATTCGGCAAACTCGGGGCGCGCCAACAGGGTTCGGGTGATGGCGACACTCTCATCGCTACAGCCATCGAAATGGAGCATCACCTTGAGCCGGCCGGGGGGATAGTCGAGGCAGATGAGGTTGTAGAGCTTGGCTTCCATCAAAGGAGCCTCGTTATAGACCGGCATGACCAGCGTCACCGTCGGCAAGGCCTCATCCCCTCCACGGTTGCGATAGCCCCGGGCACGCGGCTCGGGCAGGGGCAGCGGCGCGCGTCCCTCCCAGCGCAGCAGCAGGGGATAACCCAGATGGTGATAGACAACCAGCAAGGCGGCTATCCACAGGCTCCACGTCAGCAGTGTGTTCATCGTCTCTTCTCCTCGTCTGGAAAATAGGAGTGGCCATAGGCAGTTACCATGGCCTGCTCGCTGCCGTGACGCTTTACGAAGTGGCGGGGACAGCCCCCCTTCGGATGTCGCAAGGCGTCAAGCAGGGAGTGGGCCAGCGCCGCGTCACTGCGCTCCTTGAGCAGCGTGCCGGTCTCGGGGCACACCGCCTCGCCACAGCCTCCCACCGCGAAGGCGATCACCGGGGTATTGCAGGATTGGGCCTCGAGAAGGGTCAGCGGGAGTCCTTCTGACTTGGAGGGGAGCACCATCAGATCGAGCGCCCGATAGAAGTGGGGCATCTGCTCCACCTGACCGAGAAAATGGACCCGATGGGACAATCCCAGCTGCGAGGCTTGATCGCGCAATGCATTTTGCAACGATCCATCCCCGGCCAGCGCAAGATGCACCTCATCGGGCAGCCGGGTCAGGGCGCGCAATAGCAGGGCGTGATCCTTGACGGGCTCCAGCCGTGCGGCGCAGCCGAGCAATGGGCCGTGCGGGGGCAGGGCCAGGCGCTGGCGCGCCTCTTGCCGATCTCCCGGAGTGAAATGGGTCGTATCGATACCATTGCGGATCACGGTTGGGCGAGCCCAGGGGAACCAGCGGAGCAAGCCGTCGGCCACTTCACTCGCATCGGCCACCAGCGCGGGTCTGAGCAGCCGCAAGGCACTGCCGGCCAGGGAGCGGGCCTGCGGGCTCTCGAGATACCAGGCATCGTGTTCGGTGTGTACCAGACGGCAGCCCGCCAGCCTGGCGGCGACGCCTCCGTAGAGCAGAGGGCCAAGGTGATGGGTGTGAACCACGGCAATACGGGCCCGGCGCAGCAATCGTGCCAGTTGCCAGCAGAGGGTGAGGCTCACCCCCTGTCCCTTGTCGATAAAGTGAAGGGGACCGGCCCCATGTCGCAGGCGACCCCAGTGATCGCAGCTACTGCGCTCGCTTCCCTCAAGGGCAATAACATGAGTGGGCCAGGGGCTGGCCTGCTGCAGGTTGAGCACCATGGTCTCGAGCCCCCCGGGGGCCAGGTGTTGCACTATCTGGGCGACAGCCCCTCTCTGATGACCCATCTCGCCGCCTCCTCTGATCCCTGTGTCATCGGGTACAGCGAAACTCATGCCAGCTTGTTAGGCCTCAATCTTGCTTGGCCTTGACCGGGAGAACGGGAAGAGGAAGAGAACCGATGGATCAGAGCTGGAGCCAGCGCCTCTATCTGCTGCTTTGCGCCGCCTGGCGCCAACGCTGGCGGATCATCATTCCCGTGCTCATCTTCCCCTGGGTGGGGCTTGCCGTTGGCCTCTTCTCACCCAAGGTCTACGAGAGTCGAACCACCTTTCTGCTGCCCCAGGAACTCTCCCAGATGCCAAGCCTGCGCGATCTGATGCTCAGTGACTCGAGTCTCAAGGATCGCTTTCAGGTACTAGAGGCCCTGCTTCGCAGCCGCTTCGTGATGGACGGGGTGGCGAAAGAGAGCGGTCTTATCAGTGACGAGACTCCCCCCAAGGCCCGGGATGCCATCGTCGAGGGGCTCTCGGCCTCGGTCTCGCTCTCCCTCATCGGCAACGAGGTGCTCGAACTTACCATCAAGTCAGACTCACCCAAGCAGAGCGCCGAGCTGCTCGAGGCCATCTCTCGCCGCTTTCTCTACAACATCATCAGCCGCGACAAGCAGTCGGCGGAGACCTCAGAGCGTTTCTTGCAAAGCCAGCTGAGCGAGCGCAGCCAATCCCTGCAAGAGGCAGAGCAGGCGCTGGCTCGCTACCGTGCCGAGCACTCCGCCTCCTTGCCCGAGCAACAATCCCTCAATGCGGCGCGCCGTTACGATCTGCAAAGCCGCCGCAGTGAGAAGAGCACCGCCCTGGAAGTGGCTCGCGAGGCCCTGGCCCAGACGGCGAACAGCCGCAGCGATGCGATGCGGCTGCTCGATGAGAACATCGCCAGACTCGAGAGTGAACTGATGCTGCTTCGCAGCCGTTATACGGACCAGCACAGTGAGGTGCAGGCCTTGAACTACCGACTCGGGCGCCTCAAAGAGGAGCGCCAGAGAGCCCCCGATCCGGCCACCCTGCAAGAGAGCGATGGCTGGCGCCTGGCCAAGGCCCGGGTCGATGCCCTGGCCCAGGAGTTGGCCGGGTTCGATCAGCAGATCGCCGCCATGGATAGCGCCATCGCCCAGGAGGGGGAGGTGGCACAAACCGTCGCCAGGATGGAGCGCGAGGTCACGGTACGCCGCGAGCTCTATCAGGATCTCTCCATTCGCCTTGAGAAGAGCCGTCTCTCCGGAGCCCTGGGCGGGTTTGAACAGGGGGACAGGGTCAAGGTGATCGACAAACCCTATGCGGGGGGAACCCCGGTCAACAAACCCCTCTGGCTCTTCCTGCTGGCGGGAATCGTCGGCGGCATCGGCATCGGTCTCTCCTTGGCCATCGCCTGCGAACTTCTCGACACCAGTTTGCGCCGCACCGACCAACTGGCACGTCTGACCGGCGTCCCCGTGCTCGGCCGAATTCCCGCCATTACGCCTGAGCGCTGGCTACAGGAGTAGCCCGGACAGGGGGAAAAGGTGAGGGGACGTTCGCCCCCTCCTGAGTACCCCCTTCAGCCAATCGCCATGGCTGCCGTCGGTGTGACACGCACCCGCCAGCGCCAGGCCATCAGCAGTGGCAGCCCCAACAACAGCTGAGCCGGCAGGGGAAGATCCTCGACAGGGGCCGCCAACGCCCCTTCCGGAATCACCCCCCCCTGGATCTCGGCCGAGAGCTTGCGCTCCAGTGCCGTACCAAAGTCGGCGAAGGTGGTGGCATTCATCACGAACGCATCCTGCCCCCCGGCGATATTGTCCAGGTACCACTGCTGCAGCTCGCCCGGGGCATAGTCCTGCCCGATGGCGATACCGTTGATGGTGTCGATCCCCGAGGCCAGCAGCTGATCCCGTACCGTGGCGGTATCCAGCCCCGCATTGGCCATGCCATCCCCCGACACGTCCATCACCTGGCGAGCCGAGGTGAAGTCATTGGTGTCGAACTGGAGGCCACCAAAGGCTATCGCCGAGCCTGGTGCCGTCATCCCCGAATAGGGGCGTACCAGGGCATCCAAGGTGGCGGCAAACTCGTTGATCGAGGTCATGTCATAGAGGTGGAACCAGTCGGTCATCACCGACTGCTGGGTTGCACCGCTCCACATGATCAACTGAACGGCGATCGAGCCGCTCTTTCCGTCGCTGGTGTCCAGGATGGCGTTTTGTACATCGCTGCTGTAAAAGGCATCCACATACCCCTGCAACTGCAAGTTAAACTCGCTGGCCGAGACGCTGCCCGAGACATCCATCAAGAGCTGTAGCTCTGTATCCACATAGGTCAAGGCCTGTGCATGCAAGGGCGACAACAAGACCCCGCACAACAGACCGATCCGTTTATAGCGCATATCACCTCCTCCCTGGCCATGATTGGCGTGGGTGACAATGGATAAATCGTGCCAACGGCGCGTTTCTTGCTACCGCCTCTTCAATGACCACAAAGGAGGCCCTATGGCGGCGAGTCGCACGGTTCACAGCTGGCGCTGGGCCCCCTGGTGGCTGCTCCTTTGCCTCATCGCCCAGTGGCTCAGCGCCTGGGTGAACTACCACAACGTCAGCCTGTTGATTGTGCTCTTGCTGCTCATGTGGTTCGCGATTGCGTTGCAAAGTGCACCCGGTCTTTGCGTTTCGCCGATGGTGATCACGCTTGTCACCCCCTTGCTGCTTGTCCCGAGTGCATCCCTGCGCGCCATCGCCACCCTGTTGCTACTGGCAAGCCTGACCCCCAAGGCTGACAAGCGGGAGCGAGCCATGCTCTCCATTGTCCTGGCCTTTACTCTGGCGGTACTGTGGGGGCATCAACTGTTCGGGCTGCTTTCTGGCTGGCTGCTCAATCTGGATGCCAGAGGGGTGGGGCTGTGGCTGGAGCTGCTGGGGGCGTCTCCCGATATAGAGGGCAACCGGGTGGCCCGCGTCGGTGGCCATAGCCTGGTGGTGCTCAAGGGGTGCTCCTCGTTCGCCCAGCTCTATCTCGTCGTCATCGCCTGGCTGGTCGCGGCCCTCTGGTATGGCCATCGAACGCGAGGAGCCGAGCTGGTTCGGTTGCTGCTTTGCCTGCTCATCGCCATCGGCGCCAACCAGCTTCGTCTGCTGCTGATGAGCCTGGATCTGCAGTGGTATCGTCTGCTCCACACCGGAAGTGTGGCCCAGCTCTACCAATGGCTGGTGATGATGGGAGTCCTGCTGCTGCTGTTTCTCCCCCCCAGGCAAGGCACTCCCCCATGATCCCCCTGCGCCAACTTGCGGGCTATCTGCTGCTGGGAGTGCTTCTGGTGGGGCAGGGGGCAAGCCTCTGGTGGCGTCAGCAGCGCCCGGCCCCGGAGCCGGCTCACCGCCTTGTCATGGCCGAGCTGGCGACCCTCGGCTGGATCCCTTATCGGGCCGAGCCGCTGCTGGGTGGCAGCTACGCCCGCTGGATCTTCCGTCACCCCCGCTGTGACCAGCCGCTGAGCGTGCTGCCCATCGAGCCGGATCGGGAGGCGATGGGGCTCTCGCTGGGGCAACCCGGGGAGTGGCAGGGGGTGCGCTTCGCGGGTCGCAACGTCGAAGCACTCCCTCTTCTCACCTATCGACTCATTCAGGGGTGGCGCGGATGGTGGGGGCTGGCCCGCGAGCCGCTCTATCGCGTCAGCCTGGCTCACCACTGCCTGAGACTGCTCAGTGACGCGATACCACCTGCAGGGCATTGACCGGCAGTGACGGATCGTAGCGCAGCTCCAGCGTCACGGCGCGTGGCGCCAGCAGCCTGGCCAGCTGGCTCAGTCGGTTGCTGGCGAGCCTAGCATCGGCCAGGGGATCCCCCTGATCGGCCGGCCCGGCACTCAGGGTCAAACTGACCGGATCCCGCTCGGCGATGTAGCGGTGCAGGGTCTGCTCCTGCTCCGGATTGAGGGCCAGATCGCTCTGGCGATATTCCAGGGTCAGCGGTGTGGCGCTCTGCTGCTGACCGCGCAGCTGCTGGATCATCTGCAGCGTGGCGGCCGGGTCGGACTGGGGCTTGGCGCTGCAACCGGCCAACAGGCAGGCAGCCAGCACGAACAGAGGGCGTGTCATAGAATTCTCCGGCGCGGTATCTTCCCCGATTCAATCACCGAACCGGCGCTCAATGCAACCTTGCCGCCAGCCTGGTAATAGCATTGCGAGCGCGCGCCCAGTGCTGCTCGGGCAGCGCCTCGGCCTCGGCCCAGCGGCTCGGTGTTTGCTGCCAGAGCCGGGTAAGCAGGGCTGCCGCCTCGGGATTGTCCCGGGCCTTCTCGGCCAGCCAACGCAGCCAGCGGCCATCTTCGATGCCCTGTTGCAGCCTCAACAGATCGAGACCTATCTCACGACGCTGGCATGACTCGGCACCCAACAGCAAGAAGTCCTGCTCCCGTCCATCGGTGGGGTCGAAGGGGCGGGCGGTGGGCATGCGCCCGTGCCACTGGATCAGGCCGTCGGCCCCGCTGCGCCAGAGGTAGAAACCGGCTGCCGCGCGGGGCGTCCCCAGATTGTAGAGCCACACGGACTTGCCCATTCCCTTGAGCCGCTCCACCTGCTCGCGATCGGCGCCAAATCCGGCGTTGATCAGCGCCAGCTCGATCTGGGCCAGCAGGGGAGCCTGGCTCGGGTGGTTCAAATGTGCCGCCAGACGCACCCCGGGGATGGCCCGACGGAGCGTATTGGCCTCGGCCTGCAGGGCCGGCAGGGTCTCAAGACGCGGCTCATCGGCCAGGCTCCAGTAGAGGGGCGGTAATCCCAGCGCACGCCAGCGCCGCTCGCTCTTTGCCACCGCCTCGGTCGCCACACTGTGTCCCTCCAGCCACCAGCGTTTGAGGGGGGTGTAGGCGAGCAGGGGCCAACTCATGCCATGGCCGGCCAAGGCCTGGCCGACCCGGGTCAGCCCCATCACATCCTGCGGCAGAGGCGGGGAGAGCGGCGCCACCCCGAGGGCCTCGAGCCGCGCCAGATCACACTCCAGCGCCGCTCCCTGATCACCACCAAACCAAGCCAGCGTCGGTGATAGCTCAAGATAGATCCCCGCCGGATGCGCCGGTGGCGGCAGGGCCAGTGGCAATACCCTCACTCGCAGGGGTTGCACCACCAACTCTCCGTGGCTGAGCAGTTGCACCGCCCCCTCATAGAGGCCCGCTGGCGTTCCCTCTGGCACTCTGACAGCCAGGTGCAGCTGCCTGGGCAGGCCTTCGGGCAGGGTGACGCCATCCACCCCCTCCTGCAGTTGGCTCTCCTCGAGACGCAGCAGACTGGAGGCCGCCGCCTCCCGTTGCCAACGCCAGATGCCGAGGTAGGGGGTCAGCGTGAGGGTATGCCCCCGATAGCCGGGGGGGGTCACCAGCAGGGTCGGAGCCTCATCGCCGACACCGGATGTCATGGCGTAACTCAGTAACAGGCGTGAGCCGGCTGCCGCGACAATCTCGGGCTCACCGGCCTCCCCCTGCGGCGACAGGGCAAGGGGGCGGTCACTTTTGGGCGTGGGCCTCTGCAGTTGCCAGCGCTCGAGGAAAAGCTGGCGCCGTTTATCCTCTACCTTCTCTTCGTCGGCCGGGCCACTGAGGGGACGCAGCAACAGGCCGGCGAGAAAGCGGGCCTCGGGGCTGTGGCCAATCGGGCGGATCACCAGGGGGCCACCCGGATGCACCAGGGTGAGGCTCACCGCGCCTCCCTGGCGTGCCCCCAACTGACGCCAGGGGTCCGGCGGCCAGTGCTCCTGTCGCCCTGCCAGATAGCGCTCTTGCAGCCAACGCTCGGCATCGAGGCGCTGCTCCCAGAGGCGCTCCCCATTGACTTCGATGGCCCGCTCAAGAGGATGGGGAAAGAGCTCCCACTCCCCGGGCTCTTCCAGCCAGAGGGTGAGGCGATAAGTCCCCGAAGCGGCCATCAGGGTGATCCGCTCCACCCCGCGCAAACCGTCGCGGATCAGGGCATCCCCGGCGGGGCGCTGCACCGGGGCGAGCCGCCCCTCGATGCGAGGGTCGCCGGGCACCAGCGGGGCAAACCCCGCCATCAGGGGGCTGTCTGCCGCCCCCAGATCCAGGGCCTGTGTGGTGGTGGCGAGGCGCAGGCCCGGCTCGAGGCGCCACCGATGCAGCGTCAGGGGGGGGTCACCGTCGGCCATAAAGAGGGTGATTCGCTTGAGCTGGTCGAGCGCCAGCCCCCTCGGCTCCTGGGTGCGCCACTCGCTTAAGGGGAAGCGCAGCAAGAAGGGGCCCGCAGGCAACCGCCGCTCCAGATTGACCCGGGTGCGATAGTTGACCGAGTGGGCATCATCGACCTGCAGGATCAGTGTGACCAGATCCTTGGCTCGGCTCTCTCCCTCGATGACCAGTTCATGCTGCCCGTCGAAAGGGGCATCCAGGGTCTGCGGATCCAGGCGCTGGGGGGTGGCCGTCCCGCTTAAGGGGAGCAGCAGGCTCAGGCCAAGGAGTGCAGCCAGCACTTGAGCGTCTCCCCTCGCTGAGTCCACCCCTCGTCGCTCACCTGCTGGCGACGCAGGGAGCGACCGCCATGATCGGTCAGCACCGACCAGGTGTCCGCCTCGAGCCAGGGGCCCTGAGGCGCATCCAGAGCGGCCCGGGTGATCGCCTTGGCCAGTCCTTGTGGCGTGCGCTCGGCAACTACCACTTGCTCACGATAACCGTCGAGCGCGGGGAAATCGGTGCTCACCACCGGCTTGCCTGCTGCCAGATATTCCCGCAGCTTCAAGGGGTTACAGGCGCGGATCTGGGGGGTGTCGCGAAACGGCAGCAGACTCACCTGCCAGTGATGCAGATAGGCCGGCAGCTGATCATGGGGGCGCGGCCCGAGCAGGTGAATATTTGCAATCCCCCTCAGTGCACCGAGATCGCAGTGATGGGGACCTATCAGCACCAGATCCCAGTGGGGCAGGGCCCGGGCCGTTTCGGCCAGCAGTGGCAGATCGATCCAGCTCGAGAGACTGCCATAGAAGCCGGCGATGGGGCGCCCGCGGGGCAAGTCGGCGGGCCTCTGCCCCCCGGCCGAGAAGCGATCCAGGTCCACCCCGTGGGGAAGCAACCGGGTCTTGTGGGCCGGGAAGCACTCGGCCAGGGCCGGGCTGGCGGCGATGATGAGGCTGGCGCGAGCCACCAGCGCCTGCTCGCACTCCCTGGCCATGGCGTGATCCACCCCCTCCAGGGCGCCAAAATCATCGCCACAGTAGTAGATGATGGCCTGCTCCCCGAGATGTCCGG
Source organism: Aeromonas schubertii (assembly GCF_000820105.1). Classification (GTDB taxonomy): domain Bacteria; phylum Pseudomonadota; class Gammaproteobacteria; order Enterobacterales; family Aeromonadaceae; genus Aeromonas; species Aeromonas schubertii. The sequence continues at coordinate 120,917 of NZ_CDDB01000010.1, forward strand.
CCAAGGCTATTGCGCTGGGCAGGGAGAGCCAGAGCAGGGGCCGCTCCAGCCAGGGGGCTCGCTTTCGGATCTGGCGGGCAAGCCAGGGGCCATTGACTCGCCGCACCCACTCCTGCCCGTGCCAGGGGAGCGCCAGGGGAGAGAGCACCTCCATTCCTGGGGGGGGCGTCACCGAAGAGGCGTCCGTGGTGGCGGCACAAAGCTTGCGTCCGATCCGTCCAAGATCGCGCCAGCCGGGGGCTCGCAGGCCGATGGAGTTGACCCAGAGCACCCGATAATCGGGCAAGAGGCGACGGATCAGATGCTGGGTGCTGGAGGGATGAGCCCCCCAATCCTCGCCGAGGACCACCAGTTGACGACTCATGCCAGACTCTCCCTGGTATCGGCGGCCTCTGGCGGCGTGCGCTCACAAAGAGAGCGGATCACCCGGGCCGGATTGCCGGCCGCCACGACATCCGCAGGGAGATCCCGGGTCACCACGCTACCGGCAGCCACGACGGTGCCGCGACCTATGCGCACACCGGCCATCACCATGACGCCGGTAGCAAGCCAGACGTGATCCTCGAGGATAATGTCTCCCACCTGGCTCTCCTGGTCGGGCTCACCTCTTGCCCTGGCTTCGGCATCGAGAGGATGACCGGGATAGCCGGCGAGGAAGGCCCGCCCGGCGATGCGCACATGATCCCCCAGCACCACCCGACGCCCGACGGCGATGGTGGTCTGCCAGCCGATCCCCACGTTATTGCCTATCTCCAGAGTGGGGGAATGGAGCCCGCAGGTACGGCCACTGAAGGTGGTGGCCGCGCTGAGGCGACAGTCGCTCCCGACCCGGATGGTGAGGGGCCCGGTCACCAGCGGCATGCCGCCATAGAGATAGAGGCGTGGCGCACTCGTCTCAAGCCTCGATTGAAACAAAGGTGTCCAGTAGAGGGTACGCAGCAGATGAGTACCGAGCCCGTTGATGAGCAGATGCAGCCGTCGCAGCCCGGCGTGCAGGTACGGGATCACCGGCATCTGGACCGTCCGGCTCCCCTTGGCCAGCCGCCACAGGGCGCGTGCCGGTGGCGTCTCCCCCCGCTTGGCCCACTGCTTTAACCGTGCAAGATATTGCATAGAGGCTCCTTCGAATGATCGGATGCAAACACGCCTTAGCTGGCGTTAGCAGAGTTCGGGCCAACCCCGGTAAGTGGCGTAACGACCCATGGGTTCCCTCGCCCGGGTGCAATTTGCGATGCGAACTCGTCCCCGGGGCTGTGCATTTTGCTCAAACAGGGCCCCCACGCCCGACCATTCGGGCAGCAGGGGGGATGGCCTGCTCCTTGCACCTGTCGGGAAAACCGGGGAGAGAGACTCAAGCATGGACTCGATCGCGCCGTCAGCCCGCTGGCATGCGCTCAAGCCACAACTCATCGTCATGGGTTACTACGGGGTGGGACTGTTGCTGATGCGCGGGATCTCGCTGCTGCTGCTGCCCCTGCTGACCCACGCCCTCACCCCCGACGAGTATGGCGAGCTCGAGCTGCTGCTCTCGGTGATCAACCTGGGCTCCCTGCTGCTGGGGTTGGGGCTGGTCGAGGCACTCTACCGCTTTGCCGGGGTAGCCGATGCCACCCAGCGCCGAGCTGTGGTGGCCCGTGCCATGGGGCTGGCCTGGCTTATTGCCCTGTTGTCGCTCCCCCTCTGCTGGCTGGCGGCCCCGTTGGTGCAAGGCTGGCTCCCCCTGGCCACGCCGCTCTCACACCTGCGCTGGGTGCTGCTCGCCTTGCCCTTTGAGGCGGTGATCGCCATTCCCCTGGCCTGGCTGCGCATGCGCGACCAGGCCCGTCTCTTTTTCTTCGCCACCGTGGGCAAGACCCTGTTGCAGACGGCCATGACCCTGAGCGGCCTGGCCCTTGGCTGGGGTGTCGCCGGGGTCCTCGCCTCCGGCACCCTCAGCTGCCTGTTGCTGGCCCTCTGGCTGACCCATTGGCAGTGGAGCGACAGTGGCATCACCTGGCCTGGCGCCTTTAGCTGGCGTCTGATGGGCTATGGTGGCCCCGTGCTGGTGAGCGGCCTGGCCGGGTTTGCCTTAAGCGGGGTGGATCGCTTCTGGCTGGCCGGTGTGGCCGGTGCCGGCGAGCTGGCCCAATATGCGGTGGCCAGCAAGCTGGCTCTGGCGGTGGGGATCTTGCTCCAGCCCTTCGGGCTCTGGTGGTATCCGCGCCGCTTTCAACTGCTGCACGAGGCCAATGGCCGCGAGGATAACGCCCGTATCAGCGTGCTGGGGGCCGCCGTCGGCTTTCTGATCGCCGGCCTGGTGGGAATGATTGCCCCCTGGCTCATCACCTGGCTCACTCCCCAAAGCTACCACGGTGCCAGTCAATGGATCCCGCCGCTGGTGCTGGCCATGGCCCTTCGCAACGTCTCGGATCTGCTCAATCTGGGCTGCTTTTCCGGGGAGCGCAGCCACAGCCAGATGATCATCAACCTGGGCACCAGCCTGGCGGGGTTACTGCTCTTTGCCCTGCTCATTCCCCCCTACGGGGTGGCCGGTGTGGTCTGGAGCCTGCTGCTGATCTACGGGGGGAGGGCGCTGGCCTTCTATCTGGTGAGCCAACGTCTGCTCTGGCTCCCGTATCGCCTCTCGCCGCTGCTCGCCAGCGCCCTGCTTGGCCTCTTGCTGGTCGGAGCCGGCCAATGGCACGCCTGAGCCCTTTGTGGCTGCCCCTGGGATGCGTGCTGCTCGCCTCGCTGCTGTGGTGGAAGCTGCCCCATCCCATGTTGCTACCCGCGCTGGGTCTGGCGTTGCCGGCCCTGTTGCTGGCCCTGCGCAGCCCCATGTGGATGGTGCTCGGATTTATCGTCTTCTCCTTCTTTCGCCTGCACGAAGTGTTTCCCTTTCTCTACCCCTTGCGCATCCCCCAGCTGCTTGCCATGGCCGCCATCGCCGCCCTGCTCTGGCATATCTTCTGGACCGGACGGCTCACCCCCTGGTGGTCACCCCAGCTCACCTGGCTCACCCTCTTCTTCATGCATGTGACCCTGGGGGCGCTGCTCGCCGCCAATCGGGGTGAGGCCATGGCCAGCTGGAGCGGCAGCTATGTGAAGATCTACCTGATGACCCTGGCCTGCGCCTGGCTGCTGCGCACCCCGCGCGAGTTCAGCCTGGTGGTGCGGGTCATCACCCTGTCAGCGGCCCTGGTGGCCCTGGTGGCGCTCTACAACAAGAGTGCCGGCATCGGCCTGGTCGAGGGAACCCGGGTCACCATTGGTCGTGAACTCGGATCCGTGTTGGGGGACCCGAACGATCTATCCCTGGTGCTGCTGTTCGGGGCCGGCTTCTCCTTAAGCCTGCTGTTATCGGATGCTGACGGAAAGGGATGGCGCCTGATCGGAGCCCTCGGCGTTGTGCTGGTCAGCGGCGCCATCATCGCCACCCAGAGTCGGGGGGGGTTGCTCGGACTGTGCGCCGTCAGTGCCCTGTTTGCCTGGCATAGGGTGCGCTCCAAAGCGCTGCTCATCACCCTGGGCGTACTGGCGCTGATGGCGCTCTTCGTGCTGGCCGGGATCAGTGGTCGCGCCTCGGGAGGGGCCGCCGAGAGCGGCGTCGATGCCTCGGCCATGGGACGCCTCTACGCCTGGCAGGCTGCCTGGGGCATGGCGCTGGATCACCCGTTTCTCGGCGTGGGACTGAGCAACTTCTATTACAACTACTTCTTCTACAGCCCCCACTGGGATGGACTCAACCATGCGGTTCACTCCACCTGGTTCGGGGTACTGGCCGAGACCGGCTTTATCGGTATTGCTCTCTTCGTCACCATGGTGGGCACCACGCTTAAGGGTGCATGGCGGGCGAGGGGAGAGGCGGCCCGGGCAGATCCGGCCATCAGACAGGCCCTCGAGGGGGTGACCGCCTCCCTGTGCGGCTTCATTATTTCCGGCTCGTTTCTGACCCAGGGCTTTACCTGGCCCGTCTACATCGAGCTCGCCATCACGGTGGCGCTGCTGCGCTACCTTCACCACCCAAACAAGGAGCAACCCCATGGCTGAGACCCTGTTACTGGTCCACTATGGCGAGGACTGGATCCGTGGCAGCGAGCGCTGCCTGCTCGATCTCATGGCTCACATGGACTGTCAGCGCTATCGCCCCCTGCTCTGGACCAACTCCCCGGCACTGCTGCACGAGGCACACAAACTGGGGGTCGAGGGAGAGCTCGACGAGTTTCCCCTGCTACTCGGCTGGCGCGCCCCCCGCTTCGATATCACCGGCTACGCCCGCTTGCGGCGCAAGGCGCGCGAACTGATCGCAGGTCACGACGTCCGCCTGATCCACGTCAACAGTGCCGCACCCTGCCAATGGCTGGTGCCGGTGGCGCGCGCCCTGTCGCTCCCCCTGTTGTGTCATCTCCATGCTCGTTATCTGCCACGGGATCGCTACACCCTGAGAGTGCACGGGGCCAGTCGTCTCATCGGGGTGAGCAGCGTCGTGCTCGAGGCCTGGTCCCGGGACGGGGTCCCCCCCCACCATCTCGACTGCATCCCGAACGGCGTGGATCTGCCGCGCCTGATGCAGGCGTCGGCAATCCCCCTGCGCCAATGGCTGGAGCTTTCCCCCGACACCCTGCTGATGGCGGCCGTTGGCTCGCTCATTCCACGCAAGGGGATAGACAGATTGTTCGAGGCCATGAGCCTGGCGCGGGAGGCGGGGGCAAAGGTGCACCTGGCCCTGCTCGGTAGCGGCCCTGAGGAGGCGCAGCTGAGGGCTCTGGCCGAAGAGCGCGGGATAGCGCCCCATGTCTCCTGGCTCGGAGAGCAGCCAGAGGTGGGACGCTGGCTGCGCGGCGGGGTCGATCTGGTGGTCTCGGGGGCCAGGGAGGAGGTCTTCGGCCTTACCCTGGCCGAGGCTGCTGCTCTGGGACTTCCCACCCTTGCCTTTCGGGTCGGGGGGATCCCCGAGGTCGTTCAACACGATCGCACCGGCCTGCTCTGCCCGGATGGGGACACAGCCGCCATGGCCGGCGCCATGCTGCATCTGGTCGAGCCCACCGTACGCCAGCGCCTCGGTGAGGCCGGCAGAGAGCATGCCTTGCACCACTTCACCATGGCGCGCTATGTGGGTGCTATCGAGCGGGAATGGCAACGCTTGCTCAATAGCAGACCCGAGCCCGGCCCGGCCTTTCCCGGCCTGTGGCGTTGGCTGGGGCGGCGTATCGGACAGGGGGGCTAGCTGATGGCGCTGCTGATCGTCGATCCCATCGCCTTTCGTGGCGGCTCCAAGGTGGCCACCGAAACCCTGCTCTCCCTGTTGCCAACCGAGGGCGCCCGGGTTCTGACCCGAGACCGCGACTCCTGGCATGCCCAAGCCTGTCGGCGACTTTGGCTGCCGCGCTGGTTACAGGGGCGTGAGCAGGGGTGGGGTTATCTGCTCAAGCAGGGGGTCATACTGCTGCAGATCCTGGGACAGGGGAGAGGGGTGAGCGCCCTGATCGGCGCCTCCGGGCCCGGGGTCGATCTGGCGGTCCACTGGGCCGCCCGGCTGCTGCGTGTGCCTGTCGTGCAGTTTGTCCACGGCCCGGTGGGCACCTCTGGCGTCGCCCGCCGGGCCCTGGCCAGGGTCGACCGTCTCTTTTATCTCGAGAGCGCCCGGGCAAGCCTGGAGCGTCTGCTCGACCACCCCTTGCCGGCGCACTGGCAGCCGTTTCAAAATGGCCTCAGCCAACGGAGTTGGCCCACGCTCTCGATGGGGCAAGGGGTGCTTTGGGCTGCATCGCTGCTGCGCTGGAAGGGGCTCGAATTGATGCTCGATGCTCACCGCCAGATGCATGAGCCGCAGCCCCTGCATGTCTGTTATCTCACTCCGAAGGAGACGGGCCAACCGGTGAGCAAGATTGCCCCTGGGCAACGCGGTGTCCACTGGTATTCGGCCCCCCGGGATCTCGATGCGATCCGCTCCCGCTGCTCTGTCTTTGTCTCAACCAGCCATCAGGAGCCCTTTGGTCTCTCTCTGCTCGAGGCCATGGCCGCCGGTCTGTGCGTCGTGCTGCCCCGCGATGGCGCTTACTGGGATCGGGAGCTCAAGGAAGGGGTGCACTGCGTCAAGTACGAGCCCGGCTCCTGCGCCGATCTCGCCCGTGTTCTCGATACATTGTGTCGTGACCCGAAGCGGGTCCGCAGCCTGGGTGAGGCGGCGGCCCGTCTCGCCTCTGAGCGCTATCGCGCCGAGCTGACCTGGCAGGCCCCGCGCCAGTATCTGCTTGGCCTGATAGGGGTCTGAATAACCGCTTATCCCAGGTAAACGGCGAGGATCTCGCTCATGCGGCTCTCGACGCTATAGCCTGCCACTACCGTATGGCGTGCCCGGTTGCCCATCTGCAACCGATCGGCGGCCGAGAGCGAGAGCCAGTCGTTAAGCTGCGCCGCCATAGCCAGCCGATCTCCCGGTGGGATCAACCAGCCGTTGCGCCTATGGTCAATGAGGGAGGGGATCCCCCCCACCGCAAAGCTGCAAAGCGGGATGCCATGGGCCATCGCCTCGAGCGCCGCCAGGGGGAGCCCCTCATGGGTTGAGGTGATGCAGAGCAGGTCTATCTCTTTCCAATGCGCCGCCATCTCGCAAAAACCGTGAAACTGAACCCGATCAGCGTACTGGCAAACCAGCCTGCTATGTAGCGGCCCTTCACCGTAGAGGTGAAACTCTCCCTCGGGGCAAAGGCCTGCCAACTGGCAGAAGAGAGCGGGATCTTTTTCTTCGCTGAGGCGGCCGACGAAGGCGATGCGCCTGCCCATCAGTGATGAGCGCTCGCTCGGCAACGGCACAAAATTGGGAATAAGGTGCGCCTTGCCGTTGAGTTTTGCGGCGATCTCACCGCTCACCGCGATGCATTTTGCAAGGGGAGCGGTCCAGCGATCCAGCCGGCTATAGAAGGCAAGGCGCCCCCGGCCATCATCACCGCTGTGAAAGGTCGAGACCACGGGCACCCCACCGAGCGCGCCGAGCAGACGCCCCAGGATCCCCGCCTTGTAGCCGTGGGTATGGAGCAGATCGACCCGATCGCCCAGCAGCAGCGGCAACAGGCGACGCCAGTGACTGAGCACCCGAAAGGGGAGCCTCTCCTGCACAAGGCGCATCACGAAAGGGCTCTGACCATGATCGCAGAGCAACACCACTTCGGCCTCCATGCCGTGCTCACTCAGCGCCCTGGCCAGATGGCAGACATGGGTCTCAATACCCCCAATACCTCTTGCATCGATCAGCAACCAGACTCGCATCGCGCTTCTCTCCCATGGGTTTACCCCGATTGAGCAGAAAACAGGCCAATGTGTCACGGTGGTGGGCAGAGATTGATATACTGTATATCCATACATATACTTACTCTGTTTCCATCCTCAGGAGTCCATCATGGCCGTTACTATTCAATACGTTGTCGTACGCGCAGGAGTTGAAAAGATGACCTTTACCAGCAAGAAGGAGGCCGATGCCTATGACAAGCTGCTCGATCTGAGCGACGAGCTGACCCGGTTGCTCGAGCTGGCACCGGTCGAGCTTGCAGAGCCCGACCGTGAGCGGCTCGCCTTCTATTTGGCCAGCCAGCGAGAGGCTCTTGCCGCCCTGCTGCGTGGCGGCAAGGGGGCTCCCAATGAAGAAAAGAGCCCCAAGAAAGCGCTCAAGCAGGTGGCCTGAGTCTCGCCTTATTCACTTTTTTGGGTGTTTAGTCAAATAAGCCCCCTATATCCCCGAGAATTTTGAGACAACAACGAATATGGCGTGAATAGTGTCATGCCAACGACGGGGGCCAAGCCCCCACGACCCGCAGTCATGCCGCCCCGGCGGCATGGGGCCAGAGAGAGCCATCGATGAATCCACTCCTTCCCCCCGCCATGCCCCTGTTTGACACCCTTGCCCACCTCGAAGAGGGCAATGGTCAGGTTAACCAGTACCTGGCCAGCCTGAGTTTGACCCGCATCCCGGATGCGGGGCTCGTCTATGAGTTGGCCGTGGACTGGCTGCTCGAGCAGCGCCACAGCGAGAACAACTACAAGACCTACCGCAGTGAACTCACCACCTTCTTGCACTGGTGCTTCGAGCAGGCCTGCATCAGCCCCAAGGATCTCACCCGCCGCATCATGATGCGCTATCTGGAGTTTTGTCAGGCTCCGCCGGTCGAACTCATCGGCTATTACAACGTCGCCCAGTTTGTTCGGGACAAGGAGTGGGGAGAGCGGTTGGCCAACCCCGCCTGGCGTCCCTTTCTGGGCAAAAAGGAGGATGGCCGGCCCCAGCCCTATCGTCTGAGTGAGCCGGCCATGCGCACCAAGCTGGCCATCCTCTCCGCCTTCTTCCAGTTCCTCATTCAGGAGGAGTACATGGAGAGAAATCCGGCGCTGCTCCTGCAACGCACCAAGCGGCCGGTGGAGGGGAGCGAAGAGAGTGTGCAAGCCTTTAGCGAGCTGCAGTGGTCCTATGTGGTACAGGCCGCCGAGGAGCTGGCCCATGCCCAGCCCGAGCAGCATGAACGCACCCTCTTTCTGGTTCGTCTCATGTATGCCTGTTACCTGCGCATCTCTGAAGTCGCCGCCAGGCCAGGTTTTAGCCCTGTGATGAGCCAGTTTCGCCGCGACAACAAGACAGGCGTCTGGGGCTATCACATTCCCTGCAGCAAGGGAGGAAAGCGGCGCACCGTGGCGGTCTCGGCAGCGTTGCTGCAGGGGCTCGAACGTTATCGTGGCTTTCTTGGCCTCTCACCGCTGCCAGCCCCGGGGGAAAATACACCGCTATTTGTACGTCACAAGGCGGCCGGACACGGCCGCGAGCAGGGGGAGCTCAACGCCAATCTGGGGATCCGTCAGCTCAGGGAGCTGATCGGCAATGTCATCACGGCTGGCGCCAATCTGGCCGAGCAGGCCGGGCACTGGCAAGACGCCGCCGAGATGCGCACCCTGACCGTGCACGCCATTCGTCATACCGGCATTACCCACGACATCAACCTCAACGGTCGCCCGCTCTCCCACGTTCAGGCCGACGCAGGGCACGACAGCATAGAGACCACCTCCCGATATCTTCACACCAGCCATGCGGAGCGCCATGAGAGTGCGCGCAGCAAACCTCTTGATCATCTGGCGCTGGCGCGTGAGAGATAACGGTCGCGATTTTTAAAACAAGTGAGAGCATTGTCCCGCTCTTGACCCTTGTTGGAGGAGGCGTGAAGAAGGGAGCGGGACAAAGAGAGAGGGTCAGGGCTCTTCGCTGTAGTCGCCAAGCCGCTGCGCCGCCTCGAACACCAGGGCAGCCATATGAGGGGGAAGATTGGCACTGAGCGCCTGCAGCTGACGGATCAGCTCCTTGTCACTCATGGCCCAGGGATGATTGGTGGGAAGGCCGGTCACGGCCTGGGTGTGCATCAGCATAAGATACTCCGCAGAAAACGCAGGGGATGGTACTAAAGGCGGGGTGAAGGCGCCACTGTCATCATTCAGACCGCCCCAAGAGGGAATTTATTACCCGTTGTGCGGGTAAATATCTGTCGTCACCGCGCGTTTCGTATAGAAAATCGCCTTCTAAAACAGCCCGCAGTGCAGGGAGGGCAGGGGACTTAACCACTGACTTTAATAGTGAACTCTAGTCTCAAAATGGGACGTTTCGGGTGTCAGGGGAGGGGCTATGGCGGATTCTTGGGATGACTACTGCGAGCAGGAGAGGGCGTCACCGGATTTTCTGGTCGAGCGGGAGCATGTGGTGGGAGAGGGGGCTTTGCTGGATCAGCTAGCTAGGCTGGCCGACCTCTATGTGGTCAGGCGGCAGGGAGATCGGATGGCGGGGTTGGCCGACTTGGGCGATGACCTGCTCAAGATCGCAGACCAAGAAACTAAGGAGGGCGTTTCACCTTCGACCGATTTACTGCGGGAATTGTATCGCCGTAGATAAACACATGGCGCCGTTATCTCTCACGACAGATGCCGATAAATAGGGTTATCGGCGCCACAGGTAAACGTTATTGACAAAGTATTTAGTATAAGTGTGTACTGGATGGCAGGACATAAGCCAAAGTCATTCGGCTTCGGTCGGTGGCATGGAAAGCCTTCTCATATATCTTAAACTGGAGGCTTTATATGAAAACCCTAAAACAATCCATTCTGGATGCCTACGCAGCAATCGACTCAAATCGTTGCAGTGTTAATCCACGTATTAAGCAACGAGCAGAGTCAGACCGCAAACTGCTCATAAGATTCGAAAATGAATGCCAAGAGCTCTGCTCGGGAAACCTTGAGCAAACTCAAGACGCTCTTATGGCGCAACTACCTGATGAGAGAAAAAATCGTGTTCAGGAGATTATCTCCTGGATAAAAACCAACCCATTCATCTCCATAAGTTGGAGTGCCTAGCCTTTAACAAGTGGACCCCAATCCATTTCACCTGGTGACGTGGCATTGGGGTCACACTGGGCCAGCAGTTCTTCCAGCGTGTAGAGCGGCTGGCCACGCAGTTTGGCGCGAGCACGCTCTACATCATCAAACGCCGCAGTCAGCAGCGCCGGATCACCATCTTCCAGAGCGGCTTGCAGATAGGCGACCATCTCGACCTCACTGGTTAGACTGTCGGCCACATCAAAACGGCTCCAGGACGCTTTCAGCTTCATTCCTTATCCTCCGCATTAGTCACTTCGCATAATATATATTATGTTAAATTAACTATGTAAGTGAACCCTATCACTGGTGCTATCACTTCGCCCACCGCCTTTGGAGGCCATTGGGCTGGTGCTCGCGACAGCACTTGTCTAGAGAGACAGCTCTCGGGCATCAGCAACTTGATAGTGGCACGGCCTTGGCCAAAGGCGCCCTCTTGTCTGCCATCAACAAGGGTGCCATGCTGCCGGGGCTCGTTCATAGGTTCTTAGCGGCTCTCGCAATATGGACGTTCAAGTGGCTAGCGCCACTTAATTCACTCGCTTAAGGATTCATCATGTTCAAACAGACTGCCTTACTACTCTCTCTCGCCCTGATGGGCATGACTCCGGCTCACGCCATTAGCGCCAAGTATCGTCAACAACTGGAACAGTCCGGGTGTACCCAGGTCACTGAGGCCCAGGGCTGCGACATTCACAAGAGCAAGGCCGAAAACGCAGCCGCCGGATTTGGCTCCGTCGCCACTCCAGCCAGTCCCTATGCCGGTCACTGGATTGCCACGCAGCCCCAGACCGGTGCCACCGTGGCCCATATCCGTATCGATGCCAAGGATCAGGTATGGGTCAACAACAAGAAGCTGAAGGCCAAGAAATCTGATGGCGCCCTGATCGTCAAGGATGGCTATATCACCTACACCATTCAGGGGGATCGCCGGCTCAAGGGAGAGGATACCTGGTTTGACAGCGATGCCGGCACCAGAGGCATCATCACAGCCCAATAAGCCGAACGGGGAGCGCGCCTCCCCGTTTCTCACTCCCCTCCCCTGATATTCCTCCCCGGGCGCCCGCTGCAAAGGTCTCTTCCGAGCGCACCATTTTGTGACTTCGGCCGGTAATGGCGGCCAATGCCCGATGTGATGTGTGTATAATGAGCCCATTATCTGCCCATCATCGGATCATAATAAGTGGCTGAATTATCACCAGAAGAGCTTAAGCCTGACTTTGGCAACACCGAGTTTCGCCCCCTGTCGGCGCAGGAGCCGCTCACCTTTGCGGATCTGCAACCACGCGCCATCTCCGGTATTCATCGCCTGGCCAACTTCTCTGGCGACTCCCCTGTCATGCTGCTCAACGGCTTTCCCGGTGTGGACTATGAAGCGGTCTGCAACCAGCTGATCGAGGGCGTCACCGGCCAGGACTCGGATCTCTTCGATCTCTGCTTTACCGAGAACCTCAACAACCCCTTCAAGCCCATCTGGTTGCAGTTGCAACCGGGCACGGGTTATGAGTTTTGCGAGATGGTGGCCGAGCTGCTCAAGCTGGCCAACCACCACCTGGATGCTGAGCGTCTGGTCACCCGCATCATGAGAAAGCAAAACGATGATCCCAAGATCGACGATTTTCTCTCGGACTTGACCGCTCATGTGGCCCTGGGGCTCGAATTCCAGCACCCGGTGCTTATCAACCTGCTGATCCACCATGAGCAGAAGCAGGCGCCCATCATCTATGGGCGCGATCTCAACTGGGACACCCTGTTTGGCTCCATCAACTACCAGACGGAGCAGGGCTCTGTCTATGCCAACCACCACCTGCTCGAGCCTGGCCTGGTGCGCGAGGCCAATGGTGGCTACCTCATCCTTCCCCTCGATGAGCTGCTGGCCCAACCCCACCTCTGGTTCAAGCTCAAAAACGCCATGCAGAAGGGCGAGCTGGACTGGAACGCCTTCCAGGAAGGCAAGACCCTTACCCCCTTCTTCTCTCCCGAGCCCACCCCGGTCAAGCTCAAGCTGATCCTGGTGGGCGATCGCCTGGATGTGGCCGAGTTCCAGCAACTCGACAGGGACATGAGCGAGCGTATCTTCCTGCGTGCCGAGCTGGTCTCCGAAGTGAGCGTCGAGCTGCAGCTCGACGAGTTCACCCGCTATCTGGCCGGACTGATGCAGCAGTGGCATCTGCTGGACTTCACGCCGGATGCGGTGGCGGCCCTCTGCCGTCACGCCTCACGTCTGTGTGATCACCAGGAGTGGCTCTCTCTGGCCGATGTGCAGATCAGTGCCCTGATGCGTCTGGCAGATGGTGTAGCCCGGGATGCCGGCGCCGAGCAGATCTCCGGTGATCATATCCGCGAGGCTCTGGGCGAGCAGGATTTTCGCCTCAACTATCTGGTTGAACAGTCGGATCTGGGCGTCATCGATGGCCAGATCCTGCTGCAGACCGATGGTGAGGAGATCGGCCAGATCAATGGTCTCTCGGTTATCCAGGTGGCCGGCCACCCCTATGACTTTGGCGAGCCGGTCCGCCTGACCGCAACCGTTCACATGGGAGATGGCGATGTGGCAGACATCGAGCGCAAGGCAGAGCTGGCCGGTCACATCCACGCCAAGGCGATGATGATCATCCACGGCTACCTCTCCAACAAGTTTGGGGCCGAGAACCCCTCCCCCCTCTCCGCCAATCTGGTGTTCGAGCAGTCCTATCACGAGATTGACGGCGACAGCGCCTCTCTCACCGGTCTGTGTGCCCTGCTCTCGGCCCTCGCCCGCCAGCCCATCTTCCAGCACTTCGCCGTGACGGGCGCGGTCGATCAGTTCGGCAACGTGCAGCCGGTGGGCGGGGTGAACGAGAAGATTGAAGGCTTCTTCCGGGTCTGCCAGATCCACGGCCTCACCGGTAAACAGGGGATCATACTGCCCGCCACCAACAACCTGCAGCTCAACCTCTCGGACGAGGTGATCGAGGCGGTAGAGGCCGGCCAGTTTCATATCTACCCGGTCAGCCATGTGGAAGAGGCCATCGAGCTGCTCACCGGCTGTATCGCCGGCGAGCCGGACAAGGAGGAGACTCTGTTTGGTCGTATCCAGACCCGTCTGGACGAGCTCAACGGCACCCTGCCCCGCCAGGGTTTGTTGCGCCGGCTGCTGGGGCGCCTGTTTAGCCTGTAAGAGAGATCGGAGTTGTTTAGCGAACAGGTGTACGCTAAATTGGCCGGGCATTGAACGTCAACGAGAAGGATTGACCCGTGATCGAAGAAATGACCGCTCCCCGCCTCTCCCTTTGTGAACAGGGCAAAGAGAGCTTTACCCGTGAAGAGCTGCTCGCTTGCAGCCGTGGCGAGCTCTTTGGTGAGGGGAACAGCCAGCTCCCCGCCCCCAATATGCTGATGATGGATCGCATCGTGACCATCAACGACAAGGGTGGTGAGTACGCTAAGGGCGAGATCCTGGCCGAGCTGGATATCACGCCTGACCTCTGGTTCTTCGATTGCCACTTCCCCGGGGATCCCGTCATGCCCGGCTGCCTGGGCCTGGACGCCATGTGGCAGCTGGTTGGCTTCTTCCTCGGCTGGAAGGGTGGCCCCGGCAAGGGTCGCGCTCTGGGGGTTGGCGAAGTGAAATTCACCGGTCAAATCCTGCCGACAGCCAAGAAGGTCACCTACAAGATCACCATGAAGCGGGTCATCAACCGCAAGCTGGTGATGGGGATCGCCGACGGTGTGGTCGAGGTAGACGGTCGACCCATCTACAGTGCGACCGATCTCAAGGTGGGCCTGTTCCAGGACACCAGCAGCTTCTAAGCAAAATGACCAAGGGGCCCAGCGGGCCCCTTGTCGTTGTATCCTGTCGTTACTTCATATTCATGAAGAGGCCTGAACCCCGTCCTTCCATGGCATCTCGCCAACCCCCGAGCCAATGACCACGGGCATCTAGGCACTGATAGGGACAAGCCTCCTTATGTTTGCCGGCAACGCCAGCCTGATAACCACGAGCGCGAGCCCTTTCCAGACGGTCCCGTTTCTGTCTCTTCATCATTCTTGACCCTCTTTGCGTGGAAAAAAAAGTCGACCAATTTTGCACCGGTCGACTTTCATCATTATCCCAATCGGGAGGGCGGGTCAAACCCAATTTTTCATCATCTCGTCACTGTGTGACACAAGCGTATGAAGTGGGTGAACTTTCGATGACGGGTTATCAGTCACCGTTTTTTATACCCTCCAACTCCTCCCAGCGCAGGAAGGCCTCCTCGAGACCGTTCTCGGCCGCCGCCAGGGCTTCCAGCCTGGGCTGGGTCTGCTCACTGGGCAAAGAGAAGAAACCGGGAGCATTGATCTCGGCCTGCAGGGTGGCGATCTCGGCCTCCAGCGTCTCGAGACGAGCAGGCAGGGCATCGAGCTCGAGCTGCAACTTGTAGGAGAGCTTCTTGCTCTTCCTGGCTTCGGGTGCAGGGGTTGGCGCCACGACGGGCACAGGCTCGCTCTTCTTCACCGGCTGACTCACCTGCTGACTGCGGGTGTGCATCATGTCGGCATAGCCACCCACGTAGTCGCTGATCCGCCCGTCTCCTTCGAAGAACCAGCAGCCGGTCACCGTGTTGTCGATGAAACGGCGATCGTGGCTCACCAACAGCAGAGTGCCCGGGTAATCCGCCAGCAGCTCTTCGAGCAGTTCGAGGGTTTCGACGTCGAGATCGTTGGTCGGCTCGTCGAGGATCAGCAGGTTGCTCGGCTTTAAGAACAACTTGGCCAGCAGCAGGCGGTTCTTCTCGCCCCCCGACAGAGCCCGCACCGGGGTACGCGCCCGCTTGGGTTCGAACAGGAAGTCTTGCAGGTAACCGAGGATGTGACGGGTACGTCCACCGACGGTCACCTCCTGCTTGCCTTCCCCCACGTTCTCCATCACGGTCTGCTCGGGGTTGAGCTGCTCACGATACTGATCGAAGTAAGCCACCTCGAGGTTGGTGCCCTGACGAAGCTGTCCAGCGTTGGGCTCGAGATCCCCGAGCAGCAGCTTGATGAGGGTCGACTTGCCACAGCCGTTGGGACCGACCAGGGCAATCTTGTCACCGCGCTGCACCAACAGCTCCAGACGGGTGAAGAGGGTCTTGTCATCAAACGAGAGACTCACTCCCTGAGCCTCGAACACCAGCTTGCCGGAGCGACCCGCATCCTCCATCTGGAGTCTGGCCTTGCCTTGCAGCTCACGGCGCTCGCGACGCTCCATGCGCATCGCCTTGAGGGCGCGCACTCGCCCCTCGTTGCGGGTACGGCGGGCCTTGATCCCCTGGCGTACCCACACCTCTTCCTGGGCCAGCTTGCGATCGAACTCGGCGTTTTGCAGCTCCTCGACCCGCAGTGCCTCCTCCTTGCCGATGAGGTACTGATCGTAATCCCCGGGCCAGGAGGTGATCTTGCCGCGATCGAGATCGATGATGCGGGTCGACAGGCGGTGGATAAACTCCCGATCGTGGGAGATAAAGACGATGGCGCCGCGAAAATCTTTCAGGAAGTTCTCGAGCCACTGAATGGCGTCGATATCCAGGTGGTTGGTCGGCTCGTCGAGCAGCAGGATGTCCGGATCACTGGCCAGGGCACGGGCCAGAGCCACCTTGCGCAGCCACCCGCCGGAGAGGCTGGAGAGCCTGGCCTCCGGATCGAGACCGAGCAGTTGCAGCACCTGATTGATGCGGGTCTCGAACTGCCAGCCCTGGCAGTGATCGAGCTGCTCTTGCAGGCGGCTCATGGTGCGGATGTGCTGATCGCTCGGATCCTTGGCCACCAGGAGCGAGGCCTGATGGTAGTCCTTGAGCAGCTCCCCCACCAGAGAGAGGCCCTCGGCGGCGTAGTCGAACACACTGTGCTCACTCGAGGCCGGCGGATCCTGCTCGAGACGGGCGATTTTCAAATCCTGCTGGATGATGAGACGACCGTCGTCCAGGTTCATCTCGCCAGCCAGGATCTTCATCAGGGTGGACTTGCCTGCCCCGTTACGCCCGACCAGACAGAGGCGCTCGCCACGCTCGATCTGCAGATCGGCCTGATCGAGCAAGGGGGCATCACTAAACGAAAGGCAGGCGCCGTGCAGGGTCAACAGAGCCATCGTGATTCCTTAAGGGTGTATAGCGGTGAAGCGGCGCAGTGCCGCCAGATCGAACGGCCAGCCGAGCTCGCGCCCGGCCTCGTCACGCAGCACCGGGATGCGCACCCGGTAGGCGTCAAGCCAGGCCGGGTCGTCGAGAATGTCGCAGCGCCGGGTGATGCTGGCGAGCCCTGCCGTCTCCAGCAGGGCCCAGGCCTCCTCACAGAGGTGACAGCCGTCGGTATGAAACAGGGTCAGCATCAGTCCTTCACATGATGAATGAGCCAGCAGTTGTGGATCTGCGGGTTGCGCTCGAAGTCTTTGGGCAGGGTCTGCTTGCTGATGTTTTGCACCTCAAGGCCCAGATCGGCCACGCCCTCCATGTCCATCTTGAAGTGGCGCTTGTTGTTGGAGAAGACCAGGGTCCCTTCCGGTGCCAGCAGGCGCTTGAGATGGCCGAGCAGGATCAGGTGATCGCGCTGCACATCGAAGGTCGACTCCATCCGCTTGGAGTTGGAGAAGGTAGGCGGGTCGATGAAGATGAGATCGTACTGCCCCTGCGCCTCGCTCAGCCATTGCAGGCAATCTTCCTGCACAAACTGGTGCTGGCGACCGCTCAGACCGTTCAGGCGCATGTTGTCCTGTGCCCAGTTGAGGTAGGTGCGCGACATGTCCACCGTGGTGGTCTCGCGGGCACCGCCCAGCGCAGCATGCACGGTGGCGCTGCCGGTGTAGGCAAACAGGTTGAGGAAACGGGCTCCCTTGGCCATCTCGCCGAGCTTGCGGCGGGTGGTGCGGTGATCGAGGAAGAGCCCCGTATCGAGGTAGTCGTGCAGGTTGACCCAGAGCCTGGCACCGTATTCGTTCACCTCGAAGCGCTGCTTCTCTTCGGCCAGCTTCTGGTACTGCTGTTTGCCTTCCTGGCGCTCGCGCACCTTGAGCACCACCTTCTCCCCGTCCACACCGGTGACGGCGATAGCGGCCTGGACCATGTCGAGCAGGCGCTGGCGGGTCTTCTGGGCCGGGATGTCCTTGGGCGCGGCATACTCCTGCACGACCAGCCAGTCGCGGTAGCGATCGATGGCAGCGTTATATTCGGGCAAGTCCGCGTCATAGAGGCGGTAGCACTCAATCCCCTCTTTCTGGGCCCACTTCTCGAGCCCCTTGAGGTTCTTTTTCAGGCGATTGGCGAAGTCTTCCGCCACCTGCTTGTTCGAGGCAACCGAGTCGAGGGCGATCTGGTAGTTGCGCAGCTGGCACTCGATGCCGCCGTTAAAGAGGCGGTACTGCTTGTCGGCGCGCAGACGCAGGCAGCTCAGCAGCTCCGGCGAGGCCGAAAGGATGGAGACCTTCCACCCCTGGAACTCGCGGCGCAGGGCATCGCCGAGGGCCTGGTGCACCTCGATGAGGGCCGGGAACTCCCCCAAACGCTCGCCGTAGGGCGGGTTACAGATGAGCATGCCCACCTCTTCGGTCCCCTTGAGGGGGTTGGAGAGGTTGACCGCATCGCCAGCGGCGAACTGGATGAGGTGCCCCACCCCGGCCGCCTTGGCATTGGCACGGGCCTTGGCCAGTACCCGCTCGTCGCTGTCGCGGCCAAAGATCTTGCCACCGACGCGACCGAGGCCGCGTTTGGCGCGCACCTGGGCCTCCATCATCAGGCTCTGCCACAGTTCGGGATCGTGGCCGAGCCACTTCTCGAAGCCCCAGCGCGGGCGGTTGAGACCCGGCGCCACGTCGGCGGCCATGAAGGCAGCCTCGATGAGCAGGGTGCCCGAGCCGCACATGGGATCGAGCAGCGCCTCACCGGCCCAGCCACTGCGCAGCAACATGGCGGCGGCCAGGTTCTCTTTGAGCGGCGCCTCGCCGGTGCCCTGGCGGTAGGCACGCTGGTGCAGTGCCGAGCCCGACAGATCCAGGGTGATGTTCACCTTGCCCTTGCCGAGGTGACCGAGGATGCGGATATCCGGCTGCTTCTTGTCCACGTCGGGACGGGCGCTGCTGCGCTTTTGGAAGCGGTCAACGATGGCATCCTTGACCTTGAGCGCGCCGTACTGGGTGTTGCGAATGGAAGCGCTGGTACCGGTGAAGTCCACCGCGATGGACGAGGTGGCCGGAAAGTGTTGCTCCCAGGGCAGGGTATGAACACCCAGATAGAGGTCGAGATCATCCTTGACCGGGAATTCGGCCAGCACCAGCACGATGCGGGAGGCGAGACGGCTCCAGAGACAGGCCTTGTAGGCCTGCTCGAGCTCGCCCTTGAAGTGGACGCCGGCAACGGTCTCACGCACGTCACTCGCGCCAAGACCGGTCAGCTCTTCGGCCAGCAGGCCTTCCAGCCCCTTGGGGCAGGTTGCAAAAAATTGTTTCATCACGCTCACGGGGATGCCATAAAAAGGGCAGCATTATACCCTATTGCCTCCTCGCCACACAGACTCTGAGTGTGACCGGGGACAATAAGGGTGGCTTTAAGAGGGCCGCAACGAGGCGGCCGGAGGAAAAACAGGGCTCAACCAGCCTGACGATAGTCTTGCTGTGGTCGCTGACGCAGACTCATTCGATTATTCATCACCTTGATGACCCCAAAGCGGGGCAGCGACTTGCTGGTCGTCAGTACCAGATCATCGCTCAGGCAGAGGCAGACACTCGCCTGCTCACCAGCCTCGATGACGAGGAATTCACCACGGCCATGGGGGGTCACCATCTCAACCAGCAGCCCCGCCTCGACCATGACTCCCTCCTGCTCTGCGAAGAACCAACTCTGGGGCATCAGGGGCTTGTAAAAACGGGTTACCGCAATGGCATTGAGAACCAGCTGAACCTGATGGGGCACCGACCAGGCAAGATCCTGGGTACGTTCCATCAACTGGTAGTAGAGGGCCGCATCATCGACACAAAAGGGGGCATGAGTAAACGCAGCAGGCACCAGTTGCTTGCCACAATATTCGGTGGCGAACAGCATCTGCTCGGATAAATCGAGCATCAGACGATCAGCCTGATGGTCATAACGCCAGTGCCAGTGATCGTTGGGTGCAATGATCATGGGCGCCCCTTAAACTTGAAAATTGACTCAAATACCATTTTATGCAGAGAGTCAGGTCAATTTCAATTAGCGGGGCGCCCCTTAGTTAAATATTGGTCACAATATCTTTGATTAGTGCCGGCCCCTTGTAAATAAACCCGCTGTATATTTGGACCAGACTGGCTCCTGCGGCCATTTTTTCACGAGCGGCCATGGCACTGTCGATACCCCCTACCCCGATAATCGGCATGGACCCCTTCAGGTGACCTGCGAGCTGACGAATGACCTCTGTGCTGCGCGGCTGCAACGGGCGCCCCGACAGGCCACCGGCCTCCTGGGCATGGGGCATGTCATACACCATCTCCCGGGCCAGGGTGGTATTGGTCGCAATCACCCCGTCCAATTGATGACGAACAAAACAGTCGGCGACCTGTTCAATTTCATCGTCGCTCAGATCCGGAGCAATTTTCACCGTGAGAGGCACATACTTTTTGTAACGTTCGGCCAATTCTTGCTGACGCGCCTTCAAGGATCCCAGCAGATCGTCGAGGGCATCGCCATATTGCAGTTGCCGCAGACCCGGGGTATTGGGTGAAGAAATATTAACCGCAATATAACCCGCATGGTCATACACCTTGTCCATGCAGATCAGATAATCATCCTTGCCATGCTCGAGGGGGGTATCTTTGTTCTTGCCGATATTGATCCCGATGATCCCCTGATAGCGAGCACGTTTTACATTCTCAACCAGGTGGTCAACCCCTTTGTTGTTGAACCCCATTCGGTTGATGATCCCCTCCCCCGGAATGACCCGAAACAACCTTGGCTTGTCATTACCGGCCTGGGGGCGAGGTGTCACCGTGCCCACCTCCACAAAGCCAAACCCCATGGCACCAAAGGCATCGATGCACTCGCCATCCTTGTCCAGACCCGCGGCGAGGCCGACCGGATTGGCAAAATTAAGCCCCATGACGGTGACGGGGCGCGGTGGCAAGGTTTGGCGGAAGAGGCGATCGAGAGGGGTATTTTGGAGGCGGGAGAGCTGTTTGATGGAGAGTTCGTGGGCAACTTCGGGATCGAGCTTGAACAGGAAGTGCCTGGCGAGGGGGTAATACATCGTTGCTCCTTAAAAAAGCCCCGGCACATGCCGGGGCTTGTTCGTCTTATGCCGAGGTACGGCAATTCAACTGGAGCAGGTTCAACTCCCGCAAGGCCACCGAGAACTTGGCGAACTCGTGTGTGCTGGTGGTCTTGAAGTCGGCCAACATATGGGTCCAACGGGACAGGAGTTGCTCATGCTCCGAAATCCAGTCGGCCAGTATGGTACCGCATTCCCCCTGATCTTTGCACCCTTCAAACACCACGGCGGTCAATGCCCGCTGCTGCCAGTCGAGATCCTCGCGAAACGCCGCGCGGGCCATCGCCTGCCAGTGGTTGCCGACCGGCTGGTGGTTGATTTGGGCCAGGAACCAGTGC
Source organism: Aeromonas schubertii (assembly GCF_000820105.1). Classification (GTDB taxonomy): domain Bacteria; phylum Pseudomonadota; class Gammaproteobacteria; order Enterobacterales; family Aeromonadaceae; genus Aeromonas; species Aeromonas schubertii. The sequence goes on from NZ_CDDB01000010.1 coordinate 141,865, forward strand.
AGCTCGAGACGGGCACCGAGGCGATAGTAGACATCGGCCACCCGCAGTACATCAACCTGCTGCTCGGCCGCCACCTGGGCCAGATCCAGGCTGGAGAAGAGGCTGCTCATATGCGCCAGCTGGCGGGCGATAGGCTCGGGCACCCCCTCACCGACCAGACGGGCAACCCCCTCCTTGTGCTCTTCCACCTCACTCTCCTCCATCACCTCATAGAGGTGCTCGGAGAGGCTCAGGAAGGCAGGACGGAAGAAGGCGACCGTCTCTTCGATGCTCCAGTTGCGGTTGCGGGTGCGCAGGAACCAGCGGGTCGCCCGGCGCAGGATGCGACGACTGTAGAACATCATCTCGAGCTGAGTCTCGGCACTGACCCGGTTATCGAGCCCCTCGATGCCACGCCACAGGGCATCGAAGCCAAACACCTCGCGGGCCATGGCAAAGCAGATGGCCACCTCGGCCACGCTGGCGCCAGTCTCATCGCGCAGACGGTAGGCGAAGTTGAGACCCATATCGTTGACCAGCATGTTGGCGACCCGGGTTGCGATGATCTCGCGGCGCAGGGGATGCTGCTGCATCGCCTCGCCGAAGCGCTGTTGCAGCTGGGTCGGGAAGCTCTTGACCAGCATACGGGCGAGGAAAGGATCCTCGGTCACCTCGGGTGTATTGAGCTGCTCTTTGAGCACCATCTTGCCGTAGGCAACCAGCACTGACAGCTCTGGGCGAGTCAACCCCTGGCCTGCGGCCATGCGTTCGGAGAGCTCCTCGTCGCTCGGCAGATGCTCGAGGGCGCGATCCAGCTTGCCCTCACGCTCCAGAGCCTGAATGAAGCGCTGCTGCTCCTTGATCTGTTCATCGCCACGATAGCGGGTCACCGAGATGGACTGGGACTGACGATAGGCGTTGGTCAGCACTATCTGGGCCACCTCGTCGGTCATCTCGTAGAGCATCTGATTGCGCTGCTTGACGGTCAGATCCCCGGCATCGACCAACTGGTTGAGCAGGATCTTGATGTTCACCTCGTTGTCGGAGCAGTCCACCCCCCCCACGTTATCGGTGAAGTCGGTGTTGAGACGGCCGCCGTTCATGGCGTACTCGATGCGCCCCTGCTGGGTGAAGCCGAGGTTCCCCCCCTCGCCCACGATGCGCGCCTTGAGCTCGCCACCGTTGACTCGCAGGGCATCGTTGCTGCGATCCCCTACCTCGGCGTGGCTCTCCTTGCGGCTCTTCACATAGGTGCCGATGCCACCGTTCCAGAGCAGATCCACATCGAGACACAGCAGCGCCTTGATGAGCTCGTTGGGGGTCATGGTGTCGCGCTCGGTGTGGAGCAGCCCCTTCATCTCATCTGACAGCTTGATGGACTTGGCCGAGCGCAGGAAGATGCCGCCGCCCTGGGAGATGAGCGACTTGTCGTAGTCATCCCAGGTGGAGGTGGGCAGATCGAACAGACGCTGGCGCTCGGCAAAACTCTTGGCCGCATCCGGGGTGGGATCGACAAAGATGTGCATGTGGTTAAACGCCCCCACCAGACGGGTGTGCTCGGAGAGCAGCATGCCGTTGCCGAAGACATCCCCCGCCATGTCGCCAATCCCGACGCAGGTGAAATCGGAGCTCTGGCAGTCGACCCCCATCTCGCGGAAGTGGCGCTTGACCGATTCCCAGGCGCCGCGGGCCGTGATCCCCATCTTCTTGTGGTCGTAACCGACCGAGCCGCCGGAGGCGAACGCATCACCCAGCCAGTGGCCATACTCGAGGCTGATCTCGTTGGCGATGTCGGAGAAGGTGGCGGTGCCCTTGTCGGCGGCGACCACCAGGTAGTAGTCATCCTCGTCGTGGCGCACCACGTCTCTGGGCGGGATCACCTCCCCCTTGATGATGTTGTCGGTCACATCCAGGAGGCCGCGGATGAAGAGGCGATAGCAGGCCTTGCCCTCCTCCTGAATGGCGGCGCGGTTGGCCCCGACCGGCATCTGCTTGCAGTAGAAGCCGCCCTTGGCCCCGACCGGCACAATCACGGTGTTCTTCACCTGCTGCGCCTTGACCAGACCCAGTACCTCGGTACGGAAGTCCTCCTTGCGATCGGACCAGCGCAGGCCACCCCGGGCCACCTTGCCCCAGCGCAGGTGTACCCCCTCGACCCGGGGCGAATAAACGAAGATCTCGAACTTGGGCAGCGGCAGCGGCATGTCGGTGATAGAGGCCGGAGCCAGTTTGAAGGAGATATAGGGCTTGTCGAGACCGGCCTTATCCTTCTGGTAGAAGTTGGTGCGAAGGGTCGCCTCGATCATCTCCATAAAGCGGCGGATGATGCGATCATCATCAAGGTTGGCCACCTGATCCAGACGGTGGATGAGATCCCCGTGCAGCTTCTCGAGGGCGTGCTCGTTGCGTTCGATGGCCGGGTTCATCCGCTGCTCGAACAAGTCGAACAGACGGCGGGCAATCTCGGGATAACGGTTGAGGGTCTCCTCGATATAGGCCTGGCTGAAGGTGACACCGGTCTGGCGCATGTACTTGGCATAGGCACGCAGCACCGACACCTGGCGACCACAGAGCCCCCCCCCGAGTACCAGACGGTTGAAACCGTCATCCTCGAGGCGCTTCTCCCATACGGCGGCAAAGGCCTCCTGGAAGCGGGTCTGGCACTCCTCCAGATCGAGCGCCTTGCCGGTGAAGGTCATGGCGAAATCGAGCACCCAGAACACCTCACCGGCACCGTTACGCACCTGATAGGGCGTTTCACCGATCACCCGCAGCCCCATGTTCTCGAGCATGGGGAGCACGTCAGAGAGGTGGATAGGCTCATTGCGGTGGAACAGCTTGAGACGGACCTTCTGGGCGTCGCTCTCCTCCTGGGGTCGGTAGAAGAGCATGCCGAGGGGAGTCTCCTCGGAGAGAGACTCGAGCTGAATGATGTCGGCCACGGCAGAGCCGGGCAGCACGTCCTCTTTATACGCACGGGGGAAGGCAGCACTGAAACGGCGACGCAACAGGTTGCCACGAGTCTCACCAAAGTGGGAAAGCAGTACGGTATCGAGACGATCGTCCCAGCTGCGGGCAGCCTCGATGAGGTTGGTCTGGATCTCGTTCACATCCACATCCACGTTATTGTTATTGACGCGCACTATGTAGTGGGTGCGGGCCAGCACCCCTTCGGTGAAGTAGACGTTGAACTCCACCTCCTCCTCGCTGCCGAAGTACTGCTGCAACACCTGCTGGGTCTTGACCCGCAGGGCAGTGTTGTAGCGCTCCTTGGTCACATAGACCATGCAGGAGAAGAAGCGGCCGTAGACATCACGGCGCACAAACAGGCGCAGCATGTCGCGCTCTTGCATCTCGAGCACCCCGAGCCCGGTGTCGAGCAGCTCCTCATCGCTGGCCTGGATCAGCTCATCACGCGGGTAGGTCTCGAGGACGTTGAGCAGCGCCTTGTAGGCATGAGAGCCCTTCTCGAAGCCGGAAGCCCCCATGATGCGCTCCACCTTGTGGCTGATGAGTGGGATCTGGGTGGCACTGGTGTTGTAGATAGAAGAGGCATAGAGGCCGATGAAGCGATCTTCACCCACCACCTTGCCATGCTCGTCGAAGCGCTTGATGCCGATGTAATCGATATAGGCGGGGCGATGAACCCGGGACTTGCTGTTGGACTTGGTCAGGATCAGCAACTCCTGGCTCAGGGCCGCATGGCGGGCACTGGCCGGCATGGTGCCAAGGCGCATGCCCCCTTCCTTGATGGAGTTCTTCATCAGACCCAGACTGGAGCCGGCCACCGGGGTGATCTCGTGATCCCCTTCAACCCCCTTGACGTCGTAGCGGCGATAGCCCATCAGGGTGAAGTTGTGGGCTGCAACCCACTTGAGGAAGGTCACCGCCGTCTCGCGCTGTGCCTTGGTGTGGGGCGAGGGACGCTTGGGCAACTCATCGATGATGGCCTGCAGACGCTCCTGCATGGGGAGCCAGTCGCTAACGGCCAGTGCCACCTCTCCCGCAACAGAGTGGAGCTCGGCACTGAGCGCCTCCATCTGGGCTTCGTCGGTCAGGTGATCGATCTCGACCAGAAAGGCCGTCTCGACCGAGGTCTGGCCATCGATGTTGTCGATCCCAAGAATATCGGTGATCTCGCCATCCTTGCCACGCACCAGGTGCAGCGGCTGGTGGAGCATCATGTGTGCGGTGATCCCGAGGCGCTTGAGGGCCATGCGGAAAGAGTCGACCAGGAAGGGGCTGTCCTGCACGATCAGCTCGACGATGGTGTGGGGAGATTGCCAGCCATGGCGCGTCAGTTCGGGGTTATAGACCCGAATATGGGGAGTCGTCTCCTTGCGCCGGTTAAGGGCGTTCCAGAGACTGATAGCGGCGCCATAGAGATCGCTGTCGTTGCGATCGACCAGATCGTCGCTGCCCATGTTGCCATAGAACTTGGCGACGAAGCGCTCCACCAGAGAGGCACTCTTGTTGGGCAGTTTCTGATTAACGAGTTGGATGACGTTTTCGAGCAGGACGGAAACGGGTGCGTCTTTCAAAGCCATTTGTTGTTTTCCTTAGCGGACTTCACACCGCAAACGGCAACAAGGTGCCGCGCTGGGTACAAGGGTCAGCGCGAGTGTAATCCCAAGCATGTAACAAGGCGAGCCAAGGTGATAACAGTTTGTTAAAACTTAGGGCAAGATCACGGCGCCGTTTGTCAGATATGCTGCCAAGGGCGTTAACTGACAGGAAAAGCAACTGGCCCGACCGCCCTTTGACCGCAGGGGTGTCGGCAGGAGTGGGTAAAATGTGAGCAGATTGTTACGACAACCGCTCCAGACTGAGAAAGCGATGATCATCCTGGGTTTTAAGCAGAAAACGGCCATAGACGCCGCTCTGATTGACGAAGGGTCTGAGTTTGTCGGCAGAGAGCTCAAGCACCAGTCCCTGCTCGCTGCGCACCACCAGTTTGCGCACCTCCCCCCGATAGAGGCGCAGGATCTCATCGGCAGGCAGGCTGAGGCGAAACGTGTACTGTTTCATGACAGCTCCTAAGAAAGCGGGCGACTGGCGCCCGCCTGGATTTCCTTACATCTTGAGCGCTTTATCGATCTTCTCGAAGAGATCCGCCGCCAGGTTGGGCAGGGCGGCGAGTCGCTCCAGCTCGGCACGCACCAGGGCCTTGCGCCCAGCATCGAGCCGCTTGAACTGGATAAGCGGTGTGATCATGCGCGATGCGGTCTGCGGGTTGACCTCGTTGAGCACCACCAACTGATCCGCCAGGAAGCGGTAACCACTGCCATCTTTGGCATGAAACTGCACCGGGTTGCCAGCCGCGAAGCTGCCGATCAACGCTCGCACCCGGTTCGGGTTACGAATGCTGAACGTCGGGTGCGCCATGGCGCTGCGGATCCCGGCCAACGCATCACTCGCAGGCTTGCTACCCACCAGACGCAGCCAGTTATCGAGCACCAGACCATCGTGAGCCCACTTGGCTTCAAACTCGGCCATCAAACGCGCCCGACAAGGCAGCAGGAAACCGTTGGCCACCTGCAACGCCGCCAGCAGATCCGTCATGTTATCGCTCTGATCGGCCTGGGCCGCCACCAGAGCATCGGCTCTGTCCCCATCCCGGGCTACCCGGTAACCGAGCAGCACATTACGCAGGGTACGGCGCGCGGCAGCCTCGTGGCTGTTCTCGTAACGCTCGGCCTTGAGGGCGTCGTGCAGCTCATCGAGTCGGGAGCCAAAGGCCACGGCCAGGGCATGCCGAAGCCCATGACGAACCTGATGGATGGCATCGACATCGGCGGTCTCGAACTGCTCAAACAGTGTCCCTTCACCCGGCAAGGTCAACAACTCGGCCTTGAAGGCAGGCTCGAGGGTATCGTCGCCCAGCACGGCCGTGAACGCCTCCAGCAAGGCCGGTGAGAAGACGATATCCTCCCCTTGCGCCAAACGGGTCACATTGCTGATCACGGCCTGATTGACCAGGGTCTGGGCCGCATCCCAACGGGCAAATTCATTGCGGGCATGAGCGATGAGGAAGGTCAGGGCCTCCTCCGAATAGGGATAATCGAGCCGCACCGGCGCCGAGAAGTCACACAACAAGGAGATGATCGGGCGCTCTGACAGGCCGTCGAAGAGGAAGGTCTGTTCGCACTCCAGAACATCCAGCACCGGGTGCAGCTGCTGACCGGCCCGCTGCAGTGGCAAGCGGCCACCATCCCGGCCATACAGCTCGATGGCCAGCGGAATATGCAAAGGGAGCTTCTCGGCCTGATCCAGCGTGGCCGGGGTATGCTGGGTGACATGAAGACGATACTCACCGCTGGCGGCATCGAACTCGTCGCGCACGGTCAACTCGGGCGTCCCCGATTGACTGTACCAGCGACGAAAACGGCCCAGATCGACCCCGGATGCCTCTTCCATGGCACAGACGAAGTCTTCACAGGTGGCGGCCGTACCATCATGGCGCTCGAAATAGAGACGCATCCCGGCCTGGAACTTCTCCTCGCCGAGCAGGGTGTGCATCATGCGGATCACCTCTGAACCTTTCTCATAGACGGTCAGGGTGTAGAAGTTGTTCATCTCGATCACCACATCGGGGCGGATCGGGTGGGCCATGGGGCCTGCATCCTCGGCAAACTGGGGGCCACGGATGGTGCGCACGTTATTGATGCGGTTGACCGGTCGGGAGCCGACATCGGAGGAGAACTCCTGATCGCGGAACACGGTCAAGCCCTCCTTGAGGCTGAGCTGGAACCAGTCGCGGCAAGTGACCCGGTTACCGGTCCAGTTGTGGAAGTACTCGTGAGCGATGACCCGCTCGATACCGTGATAATCGAGATCGGTGGCGGTGGCCGGGTTGGCCAGCACAAACTTGGAGTTGAAGATGTTCAGCCCCTTGTTTTCCATCGCCCCCATGTTGAAGAAGTCGACGGCCACGATCATATAGATATCGAGATCGTATTCGAGACCGAAACGCTCCTCATCCCACTTCATCGCCTTCTTCAGGCTCTCCATGGCGAAATCGGCACGCTCAAGATTGCCCTTGTCGACGAAGATCTCGAGGGCAACCTGACGGCCGGAGCGCGTGACATAGTGATCGCGCAGCACATCGAAGTCACCGGCGACCAGGGCGAACAGGTAGCTGGGCTTGGGGAAGGGATCTTGCCACTGAACGAAGTGACGCCCTCCGTCGAGGTCACCGCTGGCCACCTTGTTACCGTTGGAGAGCAGATACGGATACTTGCCTTTGTCGGCCGTGATGCGTGTGCTGTAGCGTGCCAGTATGTCGGGACGATCGAGATAATAGGTAATGCGCCGAAACCCTTCGGCCTCACACTGGGTGCAGAAGGCATCACCGGATTTGTACAGCCCTTCCAGCGCCGTGTTGGCGGCGGGATCGATTTCGGTCTCTATGGTCAGTACAAATTCGGCCGGCAGGTTCGCAAGCTCGAGCCCGCCAGGCAGCAATCGGTAATCCCCAAAGGGACGCCCGTCGATGGCGACGGTGATGAGCTCCATTTCGTCCCCGTCGAGCCGTAACGGCTCGTTGTGCTCGCCATTACGACGAACACGGGAGATAGCAGTCACCCGGGTCTTCTCCTCCCCCAGCTGAACATCGAGATCGATGGTGTCGATCAGATAGTGGGGAGCCTGATAATCCAGGCGATACTTGGCCGCAACGGCCTCAGTCGTGTGTGTCATTATTGTTTGCTTCCACGCTTATGTTGACCGTCAAAGGCTGTCACAGCCACCCGGTCCGGTCAACGGTTTCATCCTTCCCCCGAGCGCTATTGCCCCTGCTTTGCGCACGTTTCTCATCCGGGTTGCAGACGGTTGGATGTTGTTAACTCACACACTTGTGTGATGGCATATCTATTTTATAGGTAAATAGACTGGGCGAGAGCGCCTTGCGAGTAGCCCCGGCACCTACTGAGCGCCCTCTCTTGCAAAGTGATAGATCCATCCATCATTCATCTGCGCCTGCGGTTCAACCAGCTCGGGTAGCGCTTCACAGCCCCCTTTACTGGCCTGCTGCAATGCCATCAGGGCGCACAGTGCCGCATCGTAAGGGTCTGTCCCAGGTACCAGATGTGACGGCAGATGAGGACGCAACTCTGGCCAGGCCTCACTGCCTCTGCCTGCGACCTTGGCAAGCGCCGGATACACCTCAATGGCCGAGTGCCCCTCCCCTTGCACGAGAGCAGGCAAGATCGCCATGGCCAGGGTGGCGTTGTTACCCAGTCTGTCGAAGCTCGCCGAGAGGGGTTTCTTCCGGTATTGGCGATAGAGCCAACGGTCACAATCGCGATAGGCATAGGGGTTGTCTATCTCACGCTCCGGGATGTGACGAGGCCCCTGCCCTGCTCGCAGCAAGTCGACGAAGGCGGCTGGAAACGTGAGCGGAGCGTCAATCCCCAGGGTGACACACGGGTGAGCCAGTACCCGCTCGAGCAGCGGTGACTCGGGCAAGGCGGGAGCAAGCAGGGTACGCAAGTTGGGCTCACAGCGAGAGCTCAGACGAAAGAGCGGTGAGATACCAAGCCAGTCTAAGGGGCGACCCGGCGACCAGCCAACGACGGCAACCGCCTGAGCCTTGCCTTGCCACCCCCGTACATCCCAGCCAATACCGATGGCCTGCCATTGCTCATGTTGTTGCATCACACCTCCTCAAAGAGGCAGGAGAGTAGCGAAGAGCGCTCCCCTTTAGAAGGTATTCTTGCCATAACCCGGTACTCTCCCATTTGAAAGTACCCACCGCTGGGCCTAAAATGTCGCGCTTTGCACCCATTCGGACACAATCATGGAAACATTCAACCTGGAAGGCCACCCCCACGTCGAGCTGTGCGATCTGCTCAAGCATCTGGGATGGGCCGATAGCGGTGGACAGGCCAAACAGCTTATCGCCGAAGGCCTGGTCGAGGTCGATGGTCAGGTCGATACCCGCAAACGCGGCAAGATCCGCGCCGAGCAGGTGGTCAACTTCAACGGAATGAAGGCCGTTATCAAGCCGTGATCAGGCAGCCTTGAGCGATAACACCAGCTCAAAGCGAGCCATCGGCTCATCACCATCCCGCTCCGGACAGGTGGCCACCACCTCGATGGGGCGGTTGATCCGCTGCCCCGTGGCAATAGATTCCTCGATCATGGCGTCGATCTGCTCGCCGGCCGCACTGTAGAAGCGCACATCCGCCTCCGGGCGACGAATAAACTCTCCCGCCACACTCTTGAAGGCAAAGTGCACCTTGCGCTTGCGCTGACGACCCTTCTCCATGACCAGCAGGCCTCCGGCCAGATCGGCTCCGGTGGCAAGGGCACCAAAATACATGCTGCCCAGGTGGTTGCGGGTACGCCAACCGAGCGGGATCCGGATGGCCAGCTCCCTGGCATTAATGGTTTCGATGATCGGGGCGCAAAAACCGATGAGGGGAATGTAGCGCCACACGAAGAGGCGCAAGGCCAGATTGGTCTTGAAACGTTGCAGATCCATGGCAACTGATCCGATGAGTTGATGTTACGGAGATGTTGCCTGCATCGAATGGGGAATGCAAGCCGCCACTCGGGCGGCCTGCCACCTCAGGCTCGGCGCCCCTCCAGTTCGCGCCAGGCCCCCTGACTTTGCATATCGAACAGATGCGCATAATGGCCCCCTTTAGCCATCAGGGCATCATGGGTCCCCCTCTCCTGCACCTGGCCGCGCGAGAGCAGCAGGATCTCGTCGGCATCAACGATGGTCGAGAGGCGGTGCGCAACGGCGATCGTGGTACGCCCGCGTCTGGCATTGACCAGCGCCATCGAGAGGGCGGCTTCGGTCTGGGAATCCACGCTGGCCGTGGCCTCATCAAGGATGAGGATGCGCGGGTTACAGGCCAAGGCCCTTGCAAACGAGAGCAGTTGCCGTTGTCCGGCCGAGAGGTTTTTTCCCCCCTCGTCGAGCTCGCTATCAAGTCCCTGAGGCAGCGAACGAACGAAGTGATCGAGTTGAACCTCAGCCAGCACCTGCCAGAGGCGTTGCTCGTCAATGCCCTCACGGCCCAGTCTGATGTTGTCGGCCAGGGTGCCCGCAAAGATAAAGGGATCTTGCTGAACAAGCCCCATCTGCCTCCTGACACCAGCCAGCCCCAGCTCCCCAAGCGGGCGACCGTCGAGTCGTATCTCTCCCCTGCCCGCAGGGTAATAGCCCATCAGCAGGCTGATGATGGTGCTCTTGCCGCTACCGGTGTGCCCCACCAGCGCGAGCATCTCTCCCGGCGAGATCTCGAAATCGACCTCGCTCAACACCGGCTGTACTCCGTCATAGGAGAAACCCACCCCGTCGAATGCCACCCTGCCGGCCAGCAGGATGTCGGCTCCTGCACTGGGCTCACGCACCTCATCGAGCAGCTCGAAGACCCGTTCACCGGCCACCATGGATTGCTGTAACTGGCCCAGCTGATTGGTGATCTCGATGATGGGCTCGATCATCCGCCCCAAATAGCTGATAAAGGCGTAGAGCACCCCCACCTGCACGGCACCGCTCCCCTGCCCTTCCCAGGCAAAGAGGCTCAGCAATCCCACCAGCACCAGCATATAGAGCAGGTCGATGAGGGGGCGCAACAAGAGACCATTGATCTTCAAACCACGCAGCCGAGCCTCACGATGCTCCCCATTGACTTTGGCAAACTCTTCGGCAAAACGGCGCTCCTGCACCAGTGTCTGGATCACCGTCATTCCCTGCAGCGATTCGTTGAGCCGACTGTTGATATCAGAGAGGAGACTACGAGTTGCCCGCACAACAGGTACACTCCAGCGCTGATAGAGCCACATGATGGCCCCCACCGAAGGCACCAGAGCCGCACACACCAGCATCAGGCGCAGATCGAGCAAGGCCATGGAGCAGAGGATGGCAAACAGCAACACCAGCTTTTGTACGAATTGGCCGATCACCTGCACATAAAGGTTCATGATCGCCTCGGTATCGTTGGTGATACGCGAAATGAGTGCCCCGGAGCGGTGCTTGTCAAAATAGCTGGCCGGCAGACGGATCGCCGTGGCGAAGACCTGCTCTCGCAAGCGCTGAACCACCGCCTGGGCGATATGATTGAACTGCAGGGACTGACGATAGAAACCCAGTGCCGAGAGCAGTTGCAGCGTCAGATAAGCCAACGCCAGGGTAGCGACGGCCGACCCTACCATCTGACGCGGCGCCAGATAATCATCGATAAAGAGCTTAATGAGCAGCGGCCCTGCCACTTCGGCCGCCGTGGCCAACATCAGCCATCCCAAGCCACGAATGAGCCAGCCTCTGTGCTCGAGGGCATAGGCGAGCAGGCGTTTAACGGTTGAATTCATGCCTCCTCCTCTTCGAGCCTCTGATAACGGACCATGTCGGCATACCACCCCCCCTGACTCATCAAGGCCGGGTGAGTGCCGCGCTGGGTTACCTCCCCCTCATCGAGCACCAAGATCTCATCGGCCTGCTCGACTGCGGTCATGCGGTGAGAGGCGATAAGCAGGGTCCGCTTCTGCCGATGGAGCGCATGCAGAATATGTTGCTCCGTATGGGCATCGACTGCCGAGAGGGCGTCATCGAGCAACAGGATGGGTGCCTCCATCAGCAGGGCTCTGGCAATGGCGATCCGCTGCTTCTGTCCTCCCGAGAGCGTGATCCCTTTCTCACCCACTTCGGTCTCATAACCCCTTGGAAAACGGACTATCTCATCGTGGATGCAGGCGATACGTGCCACCGTCTCCACCTCTGCCGCCGAGGCATCGGGACGCCCCAGAGCGATGTTACCCCGTATGGTGGTCGAGAAGAGGAAAGGCTCCTGGGGTACATAGGCCAGCTGATGACGCAGCTCCCCCAGCGAAAGCTCAGGGAGCGGGATGCCATTCATGGTAATGCGCCCCGTATCGGGATCGGCCAGGCGCAGCAGCAACCGGATAAGCGAGCTCTTGCCGGCACCGGTACGACCCACCACCCCAATCATGGAGCCTTCAGCCAGGGAGAAGTGGATATCCCGAAGCAAGGTGCGCCCCTCACGACTCCAACCGACCCGCTCCAGAGTCAGTGGCCAGGGCTGCCGGCATGGCTGGGCAAGGGCCGGCTCGGCGATGGCTCCGCTCTCGGCCAGCAGGGTCTCGATACGGCTATAGGCCGCACTCCCGCGCTCGATGATGTTAAAAAGCCAAGCAATGGCGAACATGGGCCAGATGAGTTGGCCCAGATACATGGTAAAGCTGGTCAACTCCCCCAAAGTGAGATGCTCTTGCACCACCAGATACCCGCCGCCGGCCACGGCCAGAAAATAGGAGGCGCCGATACAGAGATAGATAACAGGATCAAACTTGGCATCGATACGGGCAACCGCCATGTTGCGCTGTCCGGCCTGACGGGTCAGTTCGGCAAAGGTGCGATCCTCCAATGCCTCTACCGCGTAGGATTTGAGTACGCGCACCCCGGATAGCGCCTCCTGAGTCTTGTTGTTGAGGCGCGAGAAGGCGGCCTGTGCCTCTTTGAACTCCCGGTAAATCTGTTTGCCAAAGCGATTCATGCATAACGCCATGACAGGCAGGGGGAGCAGAGAGAGCAGGGTCAGCTGCCAGGAGTACTGGGTTGCCATGATCCCCAACACCAGAGCGCCGACGATAAAAGAGTCCACCAGCGTCAGCACCCCTTCACCGGCCGTCATCTCCACCGCCTGAATGTCGTTGGTGGCATGCGCCATCAGGGAGCCGGTGCGGTGGCGTTGATAAAAGTCCGGGCTCATGGCCAGGAAATGGGTAAAGAGCCGGTTGCGAAGCACATAAGCCAACCGGTATGAGGCGCCAAACAGGGTGACACGCCACACATAGCGCAAGCCGTAGATGCAAAGCCCCAGCAGTAACAAGAGACCCAGATAACCCCAGAGATCCACCAGCAGGGCTCCCCCCGTGGTCACGCGATCCACGACTATGCCGACGATCCGGGGTGGAATGGCCGTGAGCAGGGCCACCAGCATCAACAGCGTGATAGCGAGCAGATAACGACGCCACTGCTCACGAAAAAACCAGCGCAAACGCAGAAAAATGGTCACAACCACCTCTTGGACGGATCAGAGTGACCCTATTGTAAGGCGTCATGAATAAAAATCAGTTTCATTCTTTGCCAAGGCCGACAACCCAGGGGGATGAGTCCTGGTGCTCATGGAGCTCGGTACTCTCATGGCTCAACAGATAGCGTTCAAGCGCCGCCAGGGTTTGTGCGAAGATCGAGTGCAGCTCCTCAAGTCGAGGAGACGCCCCTGACTGCACCGAGTGGATGCACTCACTGCAGGCCCGCTGCAATCGTTTGGCCATCAGGTTGCCGGCCAGTCTCTTGAGGCTTCCCAGGAGGCTACACAGATGAGCCCTCTCCTCCTGTTGCAGGGCAAGCTCTATCTGATACATGGCATGCCGGTGTTCGCTGACAAACTGGCTGGCCATCACCATCAGGGCCTCTTCATCGCCACCGACTCGCGACAGCGCCATGGCGCAGTCAAAGAGTGGCAGTGATTGGGAGGGGATGACGGCCTGTCGGTCACGGGCCGTGACCAGCTCGATAATGGCCTTGTAAAGCTCCGTCTTGCCAACCGGCTTGGTCACATAGCCATTCATGCCGGCATCGAAGCAGTGCCCCCGATCCTCGGGCATGGCACTGGCCGTCAGGGCGATGATGGGCAGTGACTCGGACGAGCGATAGCGACGGATCCTGCGGGTCGCCTCCAGACCATCCATGACCGGCATTTGCAAGTCCATTAGCACCAGATCGAACTCTTCTTGCAATACCCATTGCACCGCCTCGGCCCCGTTATCGACCACCTCGGTGTGAGCCTCTACCCGTCTGAGATACTCAACGATGAGCTGCTGATTGACCCGGTTATCTTCTGCCAACAAGATCCTGATACCGGCGAGCTCCCCCACCCAGTCGGTTCGCTCATCGGGGGACGGGACCCTCTCCTGTTCGCGTTGGGTGAGCAGCGCGTTCATCTTGTCCAGCAGCAAGGGCTCGGTCACCGGCTTGCTCAGGAAATGTTGCAGCTCCAAGGACTCCATACGCCGATGCAGGCCATCGCGGGACCAGGCGCTGATCACCAACACCGGCAACGTGGCGAGCCTGGGCTGCCCACGCAATACAGGTACCAGATCCAGGCCATCCTCATCCCCCAGCCGCCAGTCGAGGATCACCATAGTCAGGCGATCCCCGATCATTCTCACCGACTCTCGGGCGTCGGCCAGGGTCGTCGCCTCGTGGACGACCGCCCCGGCGCGCTGCAGTACACTGCGCAGCAGATCCATCACCAAGGGATTGTCTTCCAGCAGCAGGATTTCGCTCCCTCCGGGAAGGAGGCGCTCTGTATGAGCTCCTCCATAAATGGCGGGTGAGAAGGGAATATCGAAAAAGAATCGAGCCCCCTGACCGGGTTCACTCTCGACTCCTATGTTACCGCCCATCAGCCCCACCAGCCGTTGGGAAATATTCAATCCGAGCCCGGTGCCTCCGTATTTTCGGCTATAACCGGCATCGAGCTGAGAAAAAGGCTTAAAGAGGCGCGAGCGCTTGTCGGGATCGATGCCGATACCGGTATCACTGACCGAAAATGCCAACCTTCCCTGCTCGTCGACGCGGATGGAGAGGGTAACCATCCCCTCTTCGGTAAACTTGATGGCATTGCCGACCAGGTTGATGAGCACCTGCCCCAACCGAAGTGCATCACCACGTAGCCGTTCTGGCACCGACGGCGCCTTGTCGATCATCACCTCGAGAGCCTTGCGTTCGCTCATGTCTGCAAACATGGCCGCCAGCGAGTCCAACAACTCGTCGATACTGAAATCGCACTCCTCCAGGGTCAGGTTGCCCGACTCAACCTTACTCAGATCCAGGATGTCATTAATGAGCAGCAGCAGGTTATCCGATGCCACCTTGATCTTGCCCAGATAATCACGCTGGGTCAGAGTCAATTCGGTTTGTAGTGCCAGGGAGGTAAAGCCGATCACCGCATTCATCGGTGTTCTGATCTCATGGCTCATGTTGGCCAGAAAATCGCTACGGCTCTTGGCCAGCCCCTGAGCGTGATCCGCCATGGCGCGCAGGTGCCTGTCCCGATGCCAGAGCATTCCTCCAATGGTGATGGCAGTGAGCAGCACCATCAATGCAGTGGTCCCATAGAGCGCCCCCTTGAGGCGATTGATCTCCGAACTCTGGTCCATCTTCCAGCCGAGCAGGGTAGAGAGCTCCTCCCCCGCCGCCAGACGATCGCGCATTCGATGCATCAGCCCGTCAACCTCCTGCCACTGCAGATAGAGGGGCAGCAGCTTGTCGGCACTGTCTCCCTGCAGCGTGGATAACAGGTGTGGATTCAAGGCGTCATCATGTGCCCCCTCTCCCTGAGGGAGCCGACCTGTCAGCTGCTGGCGATAGGCATCGCCAAGGCGTCTGGCACGCTCGTGTTGCAAGCCAAATGCCATCAGGTCGTTCATGTATCGAGTCAGGATGTTGACGATGTCACCTCCCTGGCTCAGCTCATCGTCGAAGGCGGCGTCGCGATAGAAGTGCACAAACGCCTCCACTTCCTGATGCAACGGGGCCAGCGATCGTTCGAGGTCTCGGGTATTCATGGATTGTCCCAGCACGGCGACAGTGCCAAGGCTGATATGATGGAAAAGCTCATCGGCGCGCTGGGTCAGTGCCACGGCTCGTTCAAGTTGCCTTATCTGATAGATGCCGCCCCCAACCAGTAACAAAATGGAGAGCACCAGACAGGCCCATAGCCAGTTGTAGCTTCGTTCTGTCATGTTTATCCCGTGTTATTCTCGTCACTTTAGAATTATTAAGGAGCCGGCATGTCCTCCATCATCACCTATTGTAGCCACTGCTATGTGAAGAACCGAATGAACCTCAGTCGTCCCCCTCAGGAAGCCCGTTGCGGACGATGCCATCAACCCCTCATCGATCTGGCCCCTGTCGTCGCCACCGATGCCAATTTCGAGGCGTTGATCGCCTCCGATATCCCTGTGGTTATCGACTTTTGGGCCAGCTGGTGTGGGCCTTGCCTGCAATTTGCCCCCACCTTTAACGCGGTCGCCACCGAGCTTGAGCCACGCTTTCGCTTTGCCAAGCTCGATACGGAAAAAGAGAGCAATCTCGCCGCCCGCTTCGCCATTCGCAGCATTCCAAGTCTGCTGGTTTTTCAGCGCGGCCAGGTGATTGCGCAGCGCAGCGGCGCCCTGCCGGCATCCTTGTTCAGGCAGTGGCTGGAGACACTCCCCCGGGCATCCTGACTCACCCAGCGTCCCCGTCAACACAGGGAGGCGAGTGGATACACCGCCGATTATTGTGAGTCTTACCATGTTTTCAGCAGGGTTGACTGTTCGTTACCGGTTACCTGGATGTAACATCCCAATCACCAATACAACAACAATCCAATGGAAACTCATGAGCGATCAACATATTTCTTCGCATCAGCCGCAGACTGTCACCCCACGCTGGCTGGATATGAAATCCGGCATCCTGATTGCCGATCTGCTGCTGCTCTTTGCCATGCTGAGCTGGCTTCCGTTCGACCCCAATGTCAACAAGGGGCTGGCGATCCTCGTCTTTATCGCCATTCTCTGGCTCACCGAGGCGGTGCATATCACCATCACGGCCCTGGCCATCCCGGTGCTGGCGACCCTGCTCGGGGTCGCCGACATGGCCAAGTCTCTCACCAGCTTCGCCAACCCGGTTCTGTTTCTCTTCTTCGGTGGCTTTGCGCTGGCGGCCGCCCTCTCGAAACAACAGCTCGATGCCCAGCTGGCCGCCAAGGTGATGCAACTGGCCAAGGGGCACCTCGGCTGGGCGACCGTGGTCCTCTTTTCAGTCACGGCCGCCCTCTCCATGTGGATCAGCAACACCGCTACCGCCGCCATGATGATGCCGCTGGCGCTGGGCATGCTCAAAGGGCTGGATGTTCACAAAGAGCGTCGGACCCTGGTGTTTGTACTGCTGGGGGTGGCCTATAGCGCCAGCATCGGCGGGATCGGCACCCTGGTCGGCAGCCCCCCCAATGCCATCGCCGCCGCCCAGATGGGGATCGGCTTCACCGACTGGCTCAAGTTCGGGATCCCGGTCGTCGTCATCTTCCTGCCGGTTGGCATTGGTCTGCTCTATCTGGTTACCCGTCCTACCCTCTCTCACCAGGTCCGGAGCCAGAAGGTCAGCATCGTCTGGAATGGCGAACGCAAGACGACCCTGATCATCTTTTTGGCCACGGTCGCTCTCTGGATCGGCTCCCAGCCGCTCTCCAAGGCACTGGGGGGCATTGCCCAACTCGATACCCTGATCGCCATGGGCGCCATTCTGGCTATCGCCGTCAGCCGGGTCGCCAGTTGGGAAGACATCAACAAAAACACCGACTGGGGGGTGCTGATGCTCTTTGGCGGTGGCCTCACCTTGAGCGTGGTCCTCAAAGATACCGGGGCCAATGCCTTCCTGGCGCAGCATCTCTCCAGTGCGCTGGCAACGCTACCGCTGTTCCTGGTTCTACTCTGCCTCGCCGCCTTCGTCATCTTCCTGACCGAGCTGGTCTCCAATACCGCCACGGCGGCCCTGCTGGTTCCTCTCTTCGCCGGGGTTGCCGAGGCAATGGGCGTCTCCCCTGTGGTGGTCTCGGTTCTGATTGCCATCGGGGCCTCTTGCGCCTTTATGCTCCCGGTGGCCACGCCTCCCAATGCCATTGTCTTTGCCAGTGGCCACATCCGCCAACGGGAGATGATGCGTGCCGGATTGGCCCTTAACCTGATCTTCACCCTGATCATCACCCTGCTGGCCTACTTTGTGGGGGACATACTCCACTAAACGCCCCTGTAACGACGAAGGCCAGTCATACGACTGGCCTTCTCTTTTTATCGCACCAAGCGACCTTCAGATCCCGCGTACCGCCTGGATCAGGGGGCTCATGTCTGCAGGAAAGGAGCGGCTGCGGATCGCCTCTTGCACGGCCCGCTCATCGTAGCGGTCAGCAGGATAGAGCACGACGCAGCTCACATCACCCGGGGCCAGGAAGTTGTGCTCACCGAAGTCGGTGTAGCGGGTCGCCCCTATGCTGACAAGCAGCCGAGAAGGATAACCGGCCCCCTCCAGCAGCCCGAGCAGATACTCGGCCGGCCCCTCATCCTCCTGATGATTGAGCTTGTCACACATCCACTCCACCAGCCGACCATGGAAATAGCTGTAGTCGACCACGGCACTGTCCACCCCATAGGGGATCAACTCACCATCGCGCTGCAGATAACAGGCGATGCGATAACCGTCGAGCAGGCCACCAGGCTGCAACCCATCGATGGGCAACAGGGTGGCTGAAAGCCCCTTGCTGCAAGGCCCCCAATTTTTCTTCTCGCTGATCTTGCGTGCATTGGGTCTGCGAATAGAGCAGTCATTGTAGGCACCAAACCCGGTGGGTCGCAGTGCGCTCACCTTGCCATCCCGATATTCGACCTGACACAGCAGGGCGACCTCCGGCTCAATCTGCACCTTTTCATCCCCGGATATGGCGGCCTCTGGCAGTAACAGGGTATCGCTGCTGACCGGAAAGACGCCCAGTTGGCCATCGTGCCCCGGCACATAAAAAGGAAACATCGCCTTGGGCGCCAACTTGTCACGCACCATGACGGCCACAAAATCGGAGGCCTCGCCGGCCTGCTCAAGGTGCCCGGCAAAATTACCGGCCACACCCAGTCCCATCATCTGATGCCACTGCTTCTCTTGCATTACTCCACTCCGCTGCATACCAGCCACTACGGGTGGCCGGGGATCACTCGAAACGCGCTATTAGAGCACAGCTCTTTGGGTGGCGCCCACTACTGAGAGACCAAACTGTGGTCCCCCTCTCTTCAGGTGGAACAACGGTTTACCCCTCGCCAAGGGGGCGGCACAAGGATAGAATGCGCCCCAGCCTCCGGCTGCATACACCTAATCCGGCTCACCCCTCTTTTTGGATCCAATTGATGACCGAACCTATGCAACTGCTCGATACCGCCATGACCCTCTTCCTCGAGCTGGCCTCCGATAACCTTCCCGCCGACGAGATCGCCCGTTTCAATGCCCTCTATAACGAGCAGGGATTGATGGCCGAAGTAGAGCTCGGCGATGACTGGGAAGCCGATGTGGGCTTTGCCGTCAACGACGAGGAGTATGCCGAGGTGTGGATCGGCCTGGTCAACGAGAGCGAGGAGTTCACCCATTTGTTTGCCCGTCTGCTGCTTTCTCGATCAGACGAAGAGAAGTTCTGTCATATCGAATGGCTGCCGTGATGCCGTGAGCGACGTTATTCCCCTCACCCTGCCGCGCCCCCGCTGGCATTGGAGCCGGTTGCCCCGGCTGCTTGTGATCACGCTGTTGTGGGGGGTAATGCTCTCCATTCTCTGCGTAGGGATGCTGCGCTTTATCGATCCCCCCTTCTGGAGCTGGCGCCTCTTGCGAGCCATCGATCCGCCGGCCCCCATCAAGCAGGTGCAACACAGCTGGATTCCCCTCGAAAAGATAGCCAGTTCACTGCAACTGGCGGTGATCGCCGCCGAAGATCAACACTTCCCCCGACACAACGGCTTCGATCTGCAGGCCATCGAGGCCGCACTCAAACACAACGAGGCGGGACGTACAGTGCGTGGTGGCAGCACCCTCAGCCAGCAGACCGCGAAAAACCTCTTCATGTGGAGCGATCGCAGTTTCCTGCGCAAAGGGCTGGAGGCCTGGTTTACCCTGCTGATGGAGCTTGGTTGGGATAAGGCTCGCATCCTCGAGGTCTATCTCAACATCGTGGAGTTTGGGCCGGGTATCTACGGCGCCGAAGCCGCCGCACGCCACTATTTTCATAAACCGGCCAGTCGCCTGAGCGCCTATGAGGCCTCCCTGCTGGCGGCCGCCCTGCCCAACCCCTGGCGATATAAAGTCAATCCTCCCTCCCCTTATGTCGCAAAACGCTCTGCCTGGATCCGTCGCCAGATGCAGCAACTGGGCAATGTGACCCTGCAGCAGGTTCAGCAGGCCCCCTGAGTTCCCACCATTTCACATCCACAGGAGATGCGTCACAGACTCCAGACATGGATTTGAACGGAAACCACCAAGACCGTAACATGATACCCACACTCAGCTGTTGGACGTATCAAGGATGAAGATTAAGAGTCTTGTTTTTTCACTCATTGCCACCGGATTTCTCTCTCCGGCCCAGGCTGCGACGCCCTATGCGGGTGCACGCATAGGCTGGTCATACTTTCAGGCCGGTTGTGAGTCATGGGCCACCGGCTGCCAACGTGATGCCCTTGGCGGTGGCGTGTTTGGCGGTATGGAAATCAATCAATGGCTTGCGCTCGAGGGCGGCTACACCTGGCTTGGCAAGGCCAAGGGAGAATACAGGGCCGGTGACGTAGACGGAACCATGCAAAGCGCCGATCTCTCCGCCAAAGTAACCTATCCCGTGCTCGATCCTCTTGCCCTCTATGGCCGAGTCGGCGCGCTCCACTGGTGGGGCAAGGTCGATGGTGAGGGATATCATTACTCCGATCGCGGCTGGGATGCACTGTTTGCCACCGGAATCGAATATCGACTGAACGAACGCTGGCTGGCCCGCCTCGAATATCAGTTCATTGATGGCCTGGGCAACGACAGGCTCGGGCAGAGTGACCATCACCTCACCAGCCTGGGCGTCGTCTATCGCTTCGCAGCCAGCACCCCATCTGCCCCCACCCAGACGACGCTGCCTCCCGTCCCGACCCGGGTCGTATTGGCCCCTCTCTCGGCTGAAACGTTGTTTGCCTTCGACAGCGCCACCCTGCGCGATACCGCAGTACTGACACCGCTGCTCAATCGCCTGCTCGAGGCGCCACAAAGCCGGTTACTCATTACCGGCCACACGGATGATCGTGGCTCGCAATCCTATAACCAAGGGTTGAGTGAACGACGAGCCCAGGCCGTTGCCGATTGGTTGGCAAGTCAGGGCATAGCACCCCAGCGCCTTAGCCCCCGCGGGGACGGGGCTCGCGCCCCTATTGCCGACAACAGCACAGAGGAAGGTCGCGCTCAGAATCGTCGGGTCGAACTGCAGTGGCAACCCTGAGGAGATGGATATGAAAAAAACACTCATCACGCTAACCCTGATCCTCGGGGGGTGCGGAGGCAATGGTGACGATGGTTTCCCCAGTCGGCCCGACGTCTCCCCACCCGCCCCCCAGTGGCAAGTGCCCCAGGCTCAACTGCTCGATATCGACGGTGATGCGCTGGTTGGCGCGACCCTGGAAGGGAAATATCTCTTTGTGGATCCCAATACACCACCCCGTCTCGAGGGCGCCAGTGAACTACGCTGGCGTGACAGCCAGAACAGTACGCTGGGTATGGGCCAACGCCTTAACTTGACCTCCGCCATGGTGGGCAAACGGATCGCATTTTGTGTCAGCCCGGTAGCACAAGGCACCGCACAGACGCGCGGCGAAGAGCGTTGCAGCCTGCCCCTCCTCATCAGAATGCCAACCGGCTCCGCACCTGAGGCGAAAGCCGTCTCCCTGATGCCTGCCGGTGGGTTGACTGTTGGCGATACCGTCAACGGTCAATATACCTATCAGGATGCAGATCCACAGGACAGGGAGGGGAGCAGCCGTTACAGCTGGTTGGTCGATGGGGTCGTGCTCGCCGGAGCGAGTGGTCAAAGCCTGCTTCTGACCTCCTCGCTTCAGGGCAAGAGTGTGACCTTTTGCGTCAGGCCGGCTTCGGTTCCAAGAGACCCCCACAACAATCCAACACAGGGAGAGACCCGCTGCAGCGATGCCTCCCCCCACATAGGGGCAAAAACTGGCAAGGCTCCGGAGGTCATCAAGCTCGCAGCCCTGGGGTGGCCTGCTGTTGGCAATACCTTGCAGGGAGCCTATCTCTATGAAGATGAAGATGGCGATCAAGAGGGAACAAGCCTGCGCCAATGGAAGCGTGCCGGAGTTTCGATTCCGGGGGCAACCGGCCGCAGCTACCAACTGACCGCGAGCGATGCGGGCACTATAGTGGGTTACTGCGTCACGCCAGTGGCCAAGAGCGGCTTGCCCGATACGGGAATTGAACGTTGTGACACCCTGGGCCCGGTGGTCACCACTCCGCAGGGGATTCCTCCTTCGGCTGAATCGACCATCACAGTCGCCAACGGTGATTGGCCACACGCGGGAGCTCTCCTCACTGGTAAATACCAATACATCCCCTCATCGACGGGACGACCCGAGGGGAACAGTGTGTCATTCTGGCGGGTTTCAGGCCGGGATCAGATTTGCGCCGGCCAACCCTGCGATTACAACATTGCCAGCGATGATGTTGGGCAACCCATCCAATATTGTGTCGTCCCCATCGACAATGCCGGATTGTCAGGCACCCTGACCTGTTCCCAGATTACCGGAGCGGCCATCAGGTTATATGGACACCTGGAGTACAACCGCACCCTCTATGCCGACATCATCGGTCTTAGCGGGCATTCCCGCTGGCTGGTCGATACCTCCAATATCAGCGGTCCCGGCCATAATGGGTCCATGAGTGAACCTCTTGGAGCCTTTCCGGTCCCGGCTTATCGTATTGGTACCACCCTCTTGGCCGCTTTGCGTGGCCTCCTTGGCTATGACACCAATGCGGTGCACGATCTCAACGGAAACGGCATGATAGACAATCGGGAGTGGGCCGATGCGATTCGAAACCACACAGCCCCCGCCATCGATGCGCGCCACTTTGTGGGCAAAGAGGTGACATATTGCCTGCAGACCGAGCAATATGGCGAGATCTGCCTCAACGCCTCCGAAAGCCGTGGCCCTGGCGACACCCTCTGCACCGATGACACCCAATGCGTCGTCGGGGGTGTTTATTACAATGGCGCCAATGCCGGGTTGAGAGGCATAGCCCCCGTCACACGTCTGCTGCTGGCAGGGGAAGATGCCTCGGGCACCCCCATCGACGGCTCGGCGTACTTCCACCGTCCGTTGAGCAGGGCAGAGGTCAACCTCAAGGATCTGGCCGGTCTTGGAGCCGGACTGCCGGCTCCCGATTCGTCGGGTGAGTTAATTCAGGGAGGCATCCACTGGGCAAGGCTGAGCCATGCCGCCCCCTCACCAACCCCCACCAGCCCGGCGCTGCAATTGTGTCGTCAATTGACCGATGGCGACCCGGTAGGCAGTTGGTCACTGCCCGTCGAGAACAATACCTACTCTACCGACAGCCATGCCGCCCCCAACGGCGACAACCAGGCTCCCACCGCGCAGGGTCTCAACAACTTGACTCTCTGGCAGGTTCATTTTGGAGGTCAGGTCACCCCCGTCAATGAACTCGATCCCGTGTTCGGTTGGCCCAAATATAAGAACTGGAGCGCGACCCAGGCCGGCTCGACAACACACAAGGCGCTGGACTGGCAAAATGGCAGTGACTTTGCCAACTGGGGCAACACCAGCCCACTTCTGGTCAACTGCATCCAGTAATCAGTCATAACCGCACGTCAAAGGGGCCGCGTCACGACGGCCCCTTTTTTCTGCCCTGCTCCAGCTGGGGCAAAAAGTGCCACCACCACACCTCTCTTCGGCGCCGCACCTTAAGCCTGTACCGCCGTGTCTTCATCGCGCCTCCTGTTGCGGCTTCAAGCATGGTCTTCCTCTGCCATCGGGGCAAGGTGGTTCCAGGGCGGGATTACTGTTAGAGTTGGGCCGCTTTGATGGAGGAGTTATGACACAGAGAACCCCGGACCAACTGGTTGAGTTGGCCTACGATCGCTTTTTGGAAGAGGCGGCAGATCACCTGACCCCGGAGCAAGTGGTCGATATCACTCTGGAGTTCGAGCAGCGTGGAGCGGTCGAGGCCACCCTGCCCGTCGAAGATTGGGCCAACGAGCTGGGTGCTCCGGTGAGCCTGACCGACTGGGCCGAGGTGTGGGTGGGACTGCTCGATCATCAGGACGAATTCGACACCATCTATGCCAAGTTTTTGGTCCCGCTCGAGAGCCGAGAGCAGACGCTCCATATTCGCTGGTATCCGGCCCAATAACGAAGAGGCCCGTCATCATCGACTGGCCTCTTCGCGTTAGCGTCCCGCCTGCTGCTGAGCCAAAGCGTGGCAGCGGCGACACAGACATCGGGTAGCATCGGGCGCCATGGGCAGTGGCCGGGTCTGATTGCACCAGCAGGCCTCGATCCCCTCACCCGCCGAGACGGCGCAGTAGAGGGGCTCACCGCAGCGCTCACAGCGGGCCGAGCTGCGCTCGCCCTTGAGCTCCTCGATGAGCGCGCGCTGCTGTGCCTCGTCCATGGCGCTCCAACGCCCGATCTCGCCAAGGGTGCGACCACACCCGAGACAGATACCGCCGACGGCGCGGCAATCGCCGATGCAGGGTGATGGCATCAGGAGGGCTCGTCCTCTGAGTTCACCAGCCGGATCCCCTCCCCTTCGATCTGGATGCGGCCCTGCTTGTAGAGTCCACCGATCGCCTTCTTGAAGGTGCCCTTGCTGATGCCAAAGAGTTGGTAGATGAGCTCGGGGTCGCTCTTGTCCCCAACGGCCAACCAACCTCCCTGGCGCTCGAGTCGGGCGAGGATCTTGCCGGAAGCATCATCGGCCTTGCCCATACCGGGCTGGTTCAGGGTCAGATCGAGCTTGCCGTCGTCGCGCACCTGCTTGACCCAGGCGCGGGTGGGACGCCCGGTCGGCAGGCGACCGAAGATCTCGTTTTTGAACAGCATGCCGGGCCAGCGGCCATTGACCACGACCTTGATGCCGAGCGGGGTGTGATCGCCACTTTGTACCGACACCTCATCCCCGGCCTTGAAGGGGGGACGGTCGGTGGCCAGATGACGGTCGATCTTGCTGGTCCCCACCATACGCCCCTCGTGGTCGAGGGAGAGATAGACCAGATAGGTACGGCCCACCTGCATCGCCTTGGCCTGCTCACGCTCGGGGACGAAGAGGTCTTTTTTCATGCCCCAGTCGAGGAAGGCGCCTATCTTGTTGGCACTGACCACCTTGAGACCGGCAAATTCGCCCGCCATCGCCTTGGGCTGGTCGGTGGTGATCACCGGCTCGCAATCCGCATCCAGATAGAGGAACACCTCCACCCCCAGCCCAACCTCCGCCTCGGGCGGCAGTTGGCGACGCGGCAGCAACAGCTCGCCGTAATCCCCCGCCTCGAGCCAGGCCCCCTTGGGTTCGAGCTCGACTATGGTCAGGGTATTTTTCTTGCCAATCTCAATCATCATCTCAATTCCGACACCTAAATCGAGGGCGCATCTTACCGCAAACTGCTGCCAGCAGCATCGCCTGACTGCACACAATTCAGGCAAACAGGCGAGGGTTGGCTGCTAATGGCCCTACTTTTAGGTAGACTTCGCGCCAATTTTCTTAACGAGGATCCGCAGATGACGCCATCCGTTCGCACCCGACATCTCAATGCCTGGCTGGAGCAGGCACTACCAGGGCTGGGTTACGCCGGCCTGCACGGTTTTCTCTGTGCCCGCCTGACCGGGCCTGATCTGCCGGACTGGCACCACCCTCTCGCCGGCCTCTGGCAAGGGGCGCTGGATGAAAAAACCAGGCAGGCCATCGATAGCCTCATCGACGAGCTTGAGCTCCTGGCCGATGAGGGGCAGCTCGCCCTGCCCACCCAGTGTCGTCTGCCGAGCGGAGATCCCGAGTCTGTCTTCACCGATGATCAGCCCCTGCGCCAGTGGAGCCACGGCTTTAGCCTGGGCTTTGCCTGTTGGCCACGGCCCAACGATCTCAATCACCCGACGACCCAGCTGCGTTTTAGCCTGGCCGCCGAGCTCTGTCTGTTTCGCGACCGCCAGATGGCGCAGATGCTCCATCAGGCCGCCCCTGACGCCCCGGCCTTGCCCGATTTTCTCAAGCGCAGCCGGCAACAGATGAAGAGTGCCCTCAATGGTCTGCTTCATGCGGAGCAGGCGGTAAGCCCGGGCGACTACGCCGAGCCGGAGATCCCGGTAGAGCAGGCCGAACGTTGGCAAGAGTGGTTTGATGCAGCCTCCCGCACTCGCAGCAGCCATGAGCGGGCACGCCTCTATGGCCTTATCGTCGAGGATGCCTCCACCCGGTTTGACCAGGCCACCCTCGAGGCCCTGGGTGGCTATGCCTGGAGCGAGCCTGCCGCTCGGCCCCTGCTGGCCGCCCGGGCGAGTCTGGCCGACTGCCTGCGCGAGCAAGGCCGCCTGCAAGAGGCAGAGGAGCACTACCAGGCTCTGCTTACCCTGTGCCAGGACGACCCGCTCGGCTGTCGCTACCAGCTCTCCAGTCTCTATGCCCTGGAGGGGCGTTGGGAGGCGCTCGCCGCCCTGCTTGAGCGCTTCGACGAGGCCAGCACCTGGCTCTGCTTCAATCGCGCCCTGATGCTCTTCGCCACCCAGGGGCGGGACGCCGCTGCTGCGGCTCTCTCCGAGGCGTGCCGCGCCAATGCGCACGTCAAGGCCTGCCTGCTCGGCAGCCGCAAGCTGCCCAAGGAGGCGCCGCAGGCTTACAGCCCCGGCAATCGGGACGAGGCCGCCAGCTATGCCATGGCAACCCGCGAGGCCTGGCTCAAGCATGGCGCCCTGTTCTGGCTGCGCCAGGGCTGAGACGACAAAGGATGACCCAGGCCATGGAGCAGGCCTTATAAATGGCGTATCATGAGCCAGTATCATTAGAAACCGCCTGGCGGGGCGGTTTGCCCGCAGGAGACGTTATGCACAAACCCATCGGCCTGCTCCAACACTATCCCCCCTATCAGCTGGTCCATGCCGCTGAGATGGTGCGGGAGACTTTCGAGCAATTTTACCAGCAGCGCTACCAGCTAACCGTGCCCCAGTGGCGCCTCATGATGGTGCTGGGTCCCCAATATCCCATCAGCCAGAAAGAGCTGGTGGAGGCGAGCGGCATGGACAAGGTGCGCATCTCCCGCGAGATCCACCGTCTCGGCGAGAAGGGGATCGTCTCAACCGAAAGCCACGCCCACGACAAGCGGATCAATCTGGTCTCCCTGACCGCCCCCGGCCTCAAGTTGTTCCAGCAGCTCAAGCAGGACATTGCCAGCTGGGAGACCACCCTGAGCCAGCACCTGCCCGATGACGCTCGCCTGCAGATCAATAGCCAGCTCAAGGCGCTGGATGAGGCGATCGACAAGCTGCACATTCTCGACAAGGAGTGATCAATGGGACTCGAGCGTTTCGCGACCATGGACATCAACATGCTGTTGAGCCTGGTCAACATGCAGCTGCGCGACAACTACGACGATCTCGACGATCTGGTGCGCGCCCATGACATCGACCGCACCGCCCTCGAGGCCCGTCTGGCCGAGGGGGGGTTTGCCTATCAGCCCGCTCAGCGGCAGTTTCGTTAACCCTTCCTCGACACAAGAGAGGGCCGGCATAGTGCCGGCCCTCTCTTATTTGCCGCTATTGGCAGCGACCTCAGGCAACCAGTTCGGCCACCCGTGCCCGGGCTGCCGCCAACCCCTTGGCCACGGCGTCCGGCCCCATGCCCATCCCCTCGGCATAAACAAACTCCACCTCTGTGATGCCGATAAAGCCGAGAAACACCTTCATGTAGGGGGTGACCAGATCGCTTGGCTGACCCAGGTGCATGCCACCGCGCGGGCTCACCACCACGGCACGCACGCCGTCCACCAAGCCGACCGGGCCGGTCTCGGTGTACTTGAAGGTCACCCCGGCACGGGCCACCAGATCGATCCAGTTTTTGAGCTGGGTCGGGATGTTGAAGTTGTACATGGGGGCGGCAATCACCACCATGTCGCTCCCTTTGAGTTCGGCTACCAGCTCATCGGAGAGTGCCACCACCTGACGGGCCCGTTCACTCAGGTTGTCGCCACCGCGCAGGGCACCGGCAAGCTCGCCGTCAAGAACCGGCAACTCGAGCTCGGCCAGCTCGCGCACGGTCACGCTGTCAACCTCTCCCTTTGCCTGGCGCTCGGCAAGCAGGTGATCGATAAGGGCGCTCGATTGGGAGTAGCCGCCGAGTATGCTGGACTTGAGTACGAGGATCTTGCTCATGATAGTGCTCCTGATGTGTCTGGCTCCCCTGAGCCGATGGAGAGACTCTAATCCCCCGGCGTTTCCCATCACAGCGAAAAAGTTGGCTCTATTCATTCAAAAAATTTGAACCATAGTATCTTCGCCAGAGAGCGACATGCCTGAGAAAAGCCACAGGGCTTGGCAGAACAAACGATTGCCGCTATCATTCGCCGCACTTTTTTGACAGTTATCTCCTACCATGCACAGGCACTCCCCTCTGGCCGGTGCAGTCTGGATGATGGTCGCCGGTCTCTGCTTCGCCGCCGTCAACAGCCTGAGCCAGTATGTCAGCTTCAAGCTGGGCTTCCCCTCCACCCAGGTCGCCTTCCACCAATACCTTATCGCTCTCGTCTGCCTGCTCCCCTGGCTCATTCGCCACGGACTCAAGCACTCGCTGCTTACCCGCCAACTGCGCCTGCATCTGTTTCGGGTCGCCCTGGCGGTGGTGGGTATCCAGTTCTGGCTCTGGGCGCTGGCGGTTCCCATTCCCATCTGGCAGGGGATCGCCCTGTTGATGACCTCCCCTCTCTTCGCCACCCTGGGCTCGGCCCTTTTCCTTGGGGAGAAGGTGAGTCGGGCCCGGCTGCTGGCGACCCTGGGGGGCTTTACCGGGGCCATGGTGATCCTGGCCCCCTGGCGCGAGGACTTTACCCTCGCCTCCCTGCTGCCGGTGGCCGCCGCCCTGTTTTGGGCCGGTTACTCCCTCTTGGTACGCTATCAGTCAGCCACCGAATCCTCTCACACCCTGGTGGTCTACCTGCTGCTGCTCAGTACCCCCTTCAACGCCATGCTGGCCCTGCCCGAGTGGCAGTGGCCCACCCCGGAGCAGTGGTGGTTGGTGGCCGCCGCCGGCGCCCTGTCAGCCCTGGCACAGATGGCCATCGCCCGCGCCTACAGCGTGGCCGAAGCCTCCTTCGTGCAACCCTTCGACTTTGCCAAACTGCCCATGAACGTGGCCGCCGGCTGGCTGGTGTTTGGCTGGGCGCCGCCGGGACGACTGTGGCTCGGCGCCGCCATTATCATAGGCGCCGTGACCCTGCTCACCCATCTGGAGCAGCGTCAACACCGTTGAGATCCCGAGGCACGCCATGCGTGCCTCTTTTTTTACGTCCGTGACCATAAGGAGTGAGATCATGTTGGGAACCGCAACCCGCCCCTCTGCTACCCGCGCCCTGCTGTTGGGCTCAGGTGAACTTGGCAAGGAGGTCGCCATCGAGTTGCAGCGACTCGGGGTGGAGGTCATGGCCGCCGATCGCTATGCCGATGCCCCGGCCATGCAGGTAGCCCACCACAGCGCCGTCATCGATATGCTCGATGGCCACGCCCTGCGCGAGCTGGTAGAGACGTTCAGCCCTCACCTCATCATTCCCGAGATAGAGGCCATCGCCACCGATACCCTGCTCGCCCTGGAGACCGAGGGGCACAGGGTGGTGCCGACCGCGCGGGCCACTCGCCTCACCATGAACCGGGAGGGGATCCGCCGCCTCGCCGCCGAGGAGCTCTCCCTGCCCACCTCCCCCTATCGCTTCGCCGGGGAAGAGAACGAGTTTCGCGCCGCCGTGGCCGAGGTTGGCATGCCCTGCGTGGTCAAGCCGGTGATGAGCTCGTCGGGCAAGGGGCAGAGCGTGGTGCGAAGCGAGGCCGATCTCGTCCACGCCTGGCGCTATGCCCAGGAGGGAGGGCGCGCCGGGCGCGGCAAGGTGATCGTCGAGGGCTTCGTCGACTTTGACTACGAGATCACCCTGCTCACCGTGAGCGCCGTGGACGGCATCCATTTTTGCGATCCCATCGGCCATCGCCAGGAGGAGGGAGACTATCGGGAGTCCTGGCAGCCCCAGGCCATGAGCGAGCAGGCCCTGATCCGTTCGCGGGAGGTGGCCGGCAAGGTGGTCGAGGCCCTCGGCGGTCACGGCCTGTTCGGGGTCGAACTCTTCGTCAAGGGGGATGAAGTCTGGTTTAGCGAGGTCTCGCCCCGTCCCCACGACACCGGCATGGTCACCCTCATCTCTCAGGATCTCTCGGAGTTCGCCCTGCACGTGCGCGCCATCCTGGGGCTCCCCATCGGTCGCATCACCCACTTCGGCCCGAGCGCCTCGGCCGTGGTACTGTGCGATGGCCACAGCCAGGATATCCGTTTCAGCGGCCTTGCCGAGGCCCTGGCCCCGGTGCCTGGCGCCCAGCTGCGCCTGTTTGGCAAGCCCGAGATCCAGGGACGCCGCCGCCTCGGAGTCGCCCTGGCCCGGGGCCGTGACACCCAAGAGGCCATCACCCTGGCCAAACAGGTCGCCGACAGGGTTACTATGCACCCCTAAGCCTGACAGCGAGGCAGGAGGGCGCTATCATGCGCCCTTCTCGGGTGGTGAACGCGCCTTTGGCGTGTCACCTCGTTTCCTGTGCGCCCTAGCACCGGCGCTGCATTAGGAGCCATCATGATCAAGGCAGTGATTTTCGATATGGATGGGGTCTTGCTCGACTCCGAGCCCTTCTGGCAACGGGCCCAGAGCCAGGTTTTCGGTGAGCTGGGACGAGCCATGAGCCAGGCCGATTGCGAGGCCACCATGGGTCTTCGCATCGATCAGGTGGTGGCCCTGCGCTACCCGGATCTTATCAATCCGCCGAGCCAGCAGACCGTCGTCGAGCACATCGTGGCCGAGGTCAATCGCCTCATCCGCCTCGAAGGCACCCCCAAGGAGGGGCTCGATCACGCCCTGACGCTTATCCGTGATCAGGGGCTGCGCATCGGCCTTGCCACCAGCTCGCCCATGACCATGGTACATAACGTGCTGGAGACCCTCGGCATTGCCCATCACTTCGAGGCCCTTCACTCGGCCGAGGTAGAGCGCTTTGGCAAGCCCCACCCGGATGTTTATATCCACGCCGCCGAGAAGCTGGGGCTGGACCCCGAAGCATGCATGGCGGTGGAAGACAGCTTCAACGGCCTGCTGGCCGCCAAGGCGGCGCGCATGAAGGCACTTATCGTGCCCGATCCCGCCCTGGTGGGGGATCCACGTCTGGCCATCGCCGATCTCGAGCTCCCCTCCCTGGCCCGTCTGGAGGCCACACATCTGCGCTAGAACGTGCACTCTCTCGCGGTTTTCCCCGGCACACAGCGGCTAGACTCAAGGTATGTGAAGAGCCCCTATGGGCCGGGAGGAGACCATGATCACCTACACCAGCAAGCGAATCGTCTGCCCCCACTGCGGCCACCACACTGTGGTGGAGCTCGACGCCAGCCAGGGGGATCAGGATTACTACGAAGATTGCATGGCCTGCTGTAATGCCATCCACCTGCGTCTGCACAAGGATGAGGAGCGCGATCGCCTGCAACTCTTTGTGGATTCCGACGACGAGCAGATCTTCTGACATAAACGCGGGGCCATCAGGCCCCGCGCTCCTTGCTGTCAGTGGGACAGACATCAGCCCCGCAGACTATCCAGCTGTGGCGCCGTCATGCTCGGCACAAACTCGGTCACCTCATACTCGGCGGCACCAGCCTGCCGAAAGGGATCGCCAGCCAGCACTTGATCGAGCGCCTCACGTGTCAGACCGTTGGCCAGGATCACGCCACCGCTTCGCGGTACCCGCCGCCCAGAGGCGAGAAAGTGCCCCGCCGCATAATGCGCCTTGAGCCACTCCACATGAGCCGGGATCAGCTCATCGATCACCGCGATCGGTTTTACGTACGTTAAGGTCACCACAAACACGGAGCTCACTCCTTAACGGTTATTGCCGCGCCGCCAACACCCGCTCCACCGTATCGACAATGGCCTGGGTCTGGGGATCGATTTCGATATTGGCTTGCCAGCCTGGCGTGACCCAGCCCAGATTGGTACGGGCCAGGGTCTCGGGGATCAGGTTGACGCAGAAGCCTTGATCACGCACCTCACCGATGGTGAGGCTGATCCCGTCGATGCCGATATAGCCCTTGGTCAACACATAGCGCATCAACTCAGGGGAGATCTCGAACCACACCTGGCGGTTGTTGGGGGTGTCGATGACCTGGCTCACCCGTACCGTGGTCATGATATGGCCCGACATGGCGTGGCCTCCAATCTCGTCACCAAAACGGGCAGCCCGCTCCACATTGACGCGATCGCCGACACCCAGCGACCCCAGGTTGGTCAGACGCAGGGTCTCGCGCATCAGATCGAAGCTCACCGCCTCTCCCTCGATACGGGTCACCGTCAGACAGCAGCCGTTGTGGGCTACCGAAGCACCGATCTGCAGCCCCTCGCCCCACTGGGCACTCGGCATGCGAATCACATGGGTGCGAAATGCCTCTTTCTCCTCGATGGCCAGGATCTCGGCCACCCCCTGCACGATACCGGTAAACATAGGGCTCTCCTCGTTTGGAACGCAGCAAGGTTACCCTCGCCTACAAGGGGTGGGCAAGGGTAAAACAACCCGCTATAGTCCCGTCGTTTTTATGAAAGGAGAGAACCATGAAGGTCTTTGAATGCTGTGAAGCCGTGCGCGCCGCCTATAGCCAGATAGGCTCGGGTGAGCAGGGTTATGTGCCCAAGGCCATTGCCGCCGCCGTGCGCACCCTCGATGCGGTGGCCTGCGACGAGCGCGTCCCTGCCGAGCTGCGCCAGCAGGCTGCCTTTGCTGCCGCCAACCTGCTCATCAGCGATCACGAGGACGCATAACGTTTTCTTTCGGTGCCCCAGCCGTTACACTGACCCATCGGGCCGGCATCTCGCCGGCCCTCCTTCCCCGCTCTTTCTCTTGGCTCTTTATCGATTGACCCGTCGGAGGTGTCAGTGCAGTCCTATTGGTCCGAGGCACGAAATCTGGTGCGCCTCGCCACACCCATCCTTATCGCCCAGGTGGCCCAGACCACCATGAGCTTCGTCGACACCGTGATGGCCGGTCAGGTTAGCGCAGTGGATCTGGCCGCCGTCTCGGTGGCCGCCAGCTTCTGGCTGCCCATCATTTTGCTGGTGCAGGGGGTGATCATGGCCCTCACCCCCATCGTCTCCCAACTCAACGGCGCCCGTAAGCGGGGGGAGATCGGCCCGGCCGTTCATCAGGGATTTTGGCTTGCTCTGATGGTGATCCCCCTGGGCATGCTGGCCCTCTATTTCAGCCCACTGGCCCTGCAGGTGATGAAGGTCGAGCCCGCCCTCGCGGCCAAGACCACCGGCTACCTGCACGCCATCTTGTGGGGCCTGCCCGCCTTCGCCCTGTTTCAGGTGCTGCGCAACTTCAGCGAGGGGCTCTCCCATACCATCCCCACCATGGTGATCGGCTTCGTGGGACTGGCGGTCAACGTACCGGTCAACTGGATCTTCATCTATGGTAAGTTCGGCATGCCGGCCCTGGGTGGTGTTGGCTGTGGCGTGGCCACCGCCATCGTGCTCTGGGCCATGCTGTTTGCCATGATGGGATACATCTATTTCTCGAAACTGTTCAAAGAGTTCGATCTCTTTGGTTCCCTCGCCCGCCCCAACGGTAGCCGGATCTGGCGCCTGTTTCGCCTGGGTTTTCCCATCGCCATGGCCATCTTCTGCGAAGTGACCCTGTTCACCGTAGTGGCCCTGCTTTTGGCCCCACTCGGGGCTGAGATTGTGGCAAGCCACCAGGTGGCCCTCAACTTCTCTAGCCTGGTCTTTATGCTGCCGCTCTCCATCGGCGTTGCCGTCACCATCCGGGTTGGCCATAACATAGGTGAAGGGGACGGGGCGCAGGCCCGCCGATCGGCCCGCACCGGCCTGCTGCTGGGGCTTAGCGCAGCCGCCTGTACCGCCCTGTTTACCGTGTTGCTGCGTCACCAGATCGCCGGGATCTACACCGATGACAGTCAGGTGATCACCCTGGCGGCAGCCCTGCTGCTGCTGGCAGCCGTCTATCAGCTCTCCGATTCGGTGCAGGTGATTGCGGCGGCGGCCCTGCGCGGCTACAAGGATACCAAGGCGATCTTCTACCTCACCCTGATCGCCTACTGGGGTCTGGGACTGCCTACCGGGGTGGTGCTGGGCATGACGGACCTGCTGCTACCCCGCCTCGGGCCGCAGGGCTTCTGGGTTGGCTTTATCGTAGGCCTGACCGCGGCAGCCCTGATGCTGGGCCTGAGGCTCAAGGTGATCTATGGGCGCACGGCACACGGCTAGCCTTCTGCTCCTGTTACTCCTGGCGGGCTGCCGGCCCGCCATGGAGTCCTCCTTCGATACATACCTGATCCGCCTCGCTGCAATATTGGATGCCGAGCCCCCCGCTCTCGATACTCCTGACACGACCCCCCTACCCCGCCAGCGGGACCTGATGCTCCCCCTGCCCGAGCTCAGAGTAGACTTGCTCGATATCCTGACCCTCAGCCGCTGCGGGCTGGGGCGGGAGATAGCCGAACGCAACGGGCCGCTGGGCATGAGCGCCGATCATCTCACCCTGCTCGACTACGAGCTGACGCTGGTGCGCCGGCTCGAGGGGTGTGACAGCGAGAGCCCGGCTACCCGCCAATGGCTCGAGGCGTTGGCCCGGGCCAAGCGGGCCATGTTGCCCCTGCGAGCCTGGAATGCCCTGGCTTCGGATCCCGTCTTGCGTCGCCAGCTCTCGCCGCGGCCTCCCCTGAGCGACCCCGATCCCGCATCTGATCAGCCTCTCGAAAGCCTGCTGTATCATTGGCTGCAACTGCGCCAGAGCGCCGCAGGTACCCTCGACTGGCACGAGCAAAGGGAGCTACTCGCACTCTCCGCACAGTTGCGCGATTCGGGTGAGCTCGCCCGTCTGCTCTACACCATGGAGAGTGTCACCCTCTGGCTGAAGGTGACCAACCGCTGGCTCGCCCCGCGCCTGGAAGCCCTCTCCTGCGGCCCCGACCCGGAGCGAGTGATGCGTCTGCGCGGCGCGTTGACCCACTATTATGGCAAGGGCGTTCAACCCGACCTGAGCCGCCTCGAGCGCCGCTTCTTGCGCCTGGCACCCGCCCTGCAGCGACTGATGGCGCCTCCGGCACCACTTCCGGCCCTCACGCCTTGGCATCTTCGCTACGGACAGGGGCGCGAGAGTGGCCTCTACCTCGACTTTCGCCACTCAATCAGTGACCATGCCCACCTGTGGCAACGGCTGCTGCAACGCTGCCAAGTGGGGATACGCCCGTAAAATCAACAAGCTGCGCAAGAACTCGGCAAACGATCAAGGAATGCGATGGGATTGGTTGACAGCCTCGGGGGGCATGGGTAGTATGCCGCCTCGTCAGCACGACGACGTGGGTTTATAGCTCAGTTGGTTAGAGCACTACCTTGACATGGTAGGGGTCGTTGGTTCGAATCCAATTAAACCCACCACGATTTACTATGATGCGCTCTTAGCTCAGTTGGTTAGAGCACCACCTTGACATGGTGGGGGTCGGTGGTTCGAGTCCACTAGAGCGCACCATCACAATTTGCGTCCTTAGCTCAGTTGGTTAGAGCACCACCTTGACATGGTGGGGGTCGGTGGTTCGAGTCCACTAGGACGCACCAGATTGCGGGTTTATAGCTCAGTTGGTTAGAGCACTACCTTGACATGGTAGGGGTCGTTGGTTCGAATCCAATTAAACCCACCACAATCTGCGCTCTTAGCTCAGTTGGTTAGAGCACCACCTTGACATGGTGGGGGTCGGTGGTTCGAGTCCACTAGAGCGCACCATCATGCCGAAAGGCCCGCATCGCTGCGGGCCTTTTTGCTTTTATGGCCTTGGGCTCAACGGCACACCGAACTATACTGTATATAAACACAGTAAGAAGACCTGCGCCTATGATACGCCCCCTGATCGATCCCCCTTCCCTCCCCCTGCCCTGTTTCGAGAATCGGGTCCCCTGCGGCTTTCCCTCCCCGGCCCAGGATCACGCCATCACCCCTATCGATCTCAACACCCTCTGTGTGCGCCACCCGGCCGCCACCTACTTCGTGCGGGCCTGTGGCGAGAGCATGACGGGGGCCGGCATCCACGACGGGGATCTGCTGGTGGTCGACCGGGCCCTCACCCCCCGTCATGGGGACGTGGTGATCGCCTGCCTCCATGGGGAGTTCACCGTCAAGCGGTTGCAGTGCACCCCCTATCCGGCCCTGCACCCCGCCAACCCGGATTATCCTGTGCTGCCTCTTGGGGATGGGGAGCCTCTCGAGCTGATGGGGGTGGTCACCTTTGCCCTGCACACCCTGGAGCGGGGCACCTCATGAACGCCTATGCCCTGGTGGACGTGAACAACTTCTACGCCAGTTGCGAACGGCTGTTTCGCCCCGATCTCAATGGGCGCCCCCTGGTGGTGCTCTCCAACAACGATGGTTGTGTGGTCTCGCGCAGCCCCGAGGCCAAGGCCCTCGGGGTCAGGATGGCGGTGCCTTTTTTCCAGATAAG
Source organism: Aeromonas schubertii (assembly GCF_000820105.1). Taxonomy (GTDB): domain Bacteria; phylum Pseudomonadota; class Gammaproteobacteria; order Enterobacterales; family Aeromonadaceae; genus Aeromonas; species Aeromonas schubertii. Next base: position 178,229 of record NZ_CDDB01000010.1, read on the forward strand.
AAAAGAGTTCGAGGCTCAAGGCGGTGTCTGGTTTAGCTCCAACTATGCCCTCTACGGGGATCTCTCCCAACGGGTGATGAGCCTGCTCGAGCAGCACTCGCCACGGGTGGAGATCTACTCCATCGACGAAGCTTTTCTCGAGCTCGGTGAACGCTGGGCCGGTGATCTGGAGGCCTATGGGCGGCAGCTGCGCGATCGGGTACGCCAGTGGACCGGCCTCACCGTCGGGGTCGGGATAGCCCCTACCAAGACCCTGGCCAAGCTCGCCAACTATGCCGCCAAGCGTTGGCCAGCCACAGGGGGGGTGGTGGATCTGCGCGATGCGGCGCGCCGCCACCGCCTGATGACCATCACACCGGTCGGTGAGGTCTGGGGCATAGGGCGACGCCTTTCCACCCGCCTGCAGGCTGAAGGGATAGAGACCATAGCCCAGCTGCTGGCTCACCGGCCTGCCTACTGGCGCAGCCGCTACGGTGTGGTGCTAGAGCGCACGGTGCAAGAGCTCTGCGGGCTTCCCTGTCTGGAGCTTGAGCCTCCCGAGCCGCGCCAGCAGGTGCTCTGCAGCCGCTCCTTCGGCCACCCCATCAACACCCAAGAGCGCCTCAACCAGGCCCTGGCCACCTTTATCGAACGCGCCGCCGAGAAGTTGCGCCAGCAATCGCTCTGCACCGGCCACCTCACCCTCTTTGTACGCGCTAACCCGTTTCGTGCCCCCGAGTCACCGGCCCTGCATCTCTCCCTGCCACTGGCTACTCCCAGCGATGACACGGGGCATCTGCTGACCCTGGTGCGCCCTCATCTGGACACACTGTGGCAGCCGAGCCTCAAGTATCAAAAAGGAGGCGTCATGCTCACGGATCTGCGGCCACGCGACCAATGTCAGAGCGATCTCTTCTGCCCGTCCCCAGACCCCAGACGCCAGGCCCTGATGCAGACGGTGGACAGGATCCGCGCCCGGGGGCTCGGCCAGCTACACTATGCCGCCCAGGGGCTCAGAGAGCCCGAGTGGATGATGCGCCAGGAGCACAAGAGCCCCGACTACACCCACTCACTGGCAGACCTTCCCAGAGTCAGAGCCTGATCTCCCTCACCGAGGCCGAGATCCGAAAGCAAAGTGAGCCCCCTGTGCCTGTCAGATATGGCAATTGGCCTCATATAGCGCTCAATGTAGAGTGGCCCTGCGTAGTTGTGCAGTTCCTCACACGCGCTAATCGCCAGTAGTCCCTTCCTTGAAGAGTTTCCATACTCCTTCCCCCGTCTCCATGCGGGGCTTTTTTTTGTAGCCACCACACCGTTGATGGGCGGGTCTTTGTCCAAGAAACCAGCAGGCACATCTCCCTCCCTTCGCCTCGCCTGCACTATGGTTTACCATGCAGCCCATGACGGAGCCTCTCTCCACCCACTCGCCGCCCGCCGACGAACCGGAACCTATGAACAGAACAACAAAACCTGGCACTGAACCCACTCTCTACTTTCACGACTACGAGACCTTCGGGATCAGCCCGTCGCGGGATCGGCCGGCCCAGTTTGCCGGGGTACGCACCGATCTGGACTTCAATATCATCGGCGAGCCGCTGGTTATCTATTGCAAACCGCCGGCAGACTACCTGCCCGAGCCCGAGGCCTGCCTTATCACCGGCATCACCCCGCAAAAGGCGATGAAAGATGGCCTGTGTGAGGCCGACTTTATCCGCCAGATCCATGAGGAGTTTGCGGCCCCCGGCACCTGTGTGCTCGGCTATAACAGCATCCGCTTCGATGACGAGGTGACCCGCAACACCCTCTATCGCAACTTCTACGACCCTTATGCCTACTCCTGGCAAAACGGCAACTCCCGCTGGGACATCCTCGACATGGTGCGCGCCTGTTATGCCCTGCGCCCGGAGGGGATCACCTGGTGCTTCGACGACGAGGGCAAGCCGAGCTTCAAGCTCGAGAACCTGACCCGCGCCAACGGCATCGGCCATGAGCAGGCTCACGACGCCCTCTCGGACGTGCTGGCCACCATCGCCATGGCCAGACTCATCAAAGAGGCCCAGCCGCGCCTGTTTGACTATCTGTTCGATCTGCGCAGCAAGCACAAGGTGAAGGCGCTCATCGATGTGGTGAGCATGAAGCCACTGGTGCACGTCTCGGGCATGTTCTCTCCCTGGCAGGGATGCGCCAGCTGGGTATCACCCCTGGCCTGGCACCCGACCAACCAGAATGCGGTGATCGTGGTGGATCTGACCCGCGATCCGCAGGTGCTGCTCGATCTCGACGCCAATACCCTGCGCGAGCGCCTCTACACCCGCAGGGACGATCTCGGTGAGCTCGAGTCGGTGCCGTTGAAGCTCGTGCATATCAACAAGTGCCCGGTACTGGCACCGGCTGCAACCCTGACGCCAGAGCGGGCCGATGAACTCGGCATCGATCGCGAGCAGTGCAGAAAGAGCCTGGACTTGCTGCGAAAGCACCCGGAGATCCGCGAAAAGGTGGTGGAGGTGTTCAATCAGGAGTGGCAGGGCGAGCAGAGCCGCGATCCGGATCTGATGCTCTACAGCAGCTTCTTCGGCCCCGGCGACAAGGCCGCCATGGAGATGGTGCGAGCCACCGCTCCCGACTTGCTCGGGGAGCGCAGCTTCTCGTTTAGCGATGCCAGGCTTCCCGAGATGCTGTTTCGCTACCGCGCCCGTAACTGGCCCCATACCTTAAGCGAAGAGGAGGCGCGCCGTTGGCGCAGCCACTGCGCCGACTATTTCGGTGCCCGTCTGCCCGAGTACGCCAGCCGACTCGACGCCCTGGCGAGCCAATATCAGGACGACGAGTCCCGCTTTAAGGTGCTGCACCAGATCTATCGTTATCTCGAGGATCTCTAAGCTGTGACCCGCCTCTCACCCGCCGGCTTGCCCGGCGGGTCATAATCCTTGCATACTCAAGGCATCGGGCGGCCGGATGCCGCCCATCGACCCGGAGCCCAGATGCGTTCACCCCTGCTCTCGCCCCTGCTGCTTGCTCTCTTTTGCGCTCCCCTGGCTGCGTCGCCCCTCGTCACCCTTCCCGGCTATCTGCAGCAGTTGCCCGCACAGGCCTACGGGGAGCTCAGACGCAGCTTCGACGACTTCTATCAGGCGACCGATTTCACTCCGGCTATCACCAACAGCTACTTCAGTGACTCCGAGCTCTACGACTTCGTCGGCGTGCCCCTGGCCATCACGGCACGCAATGGCTTCCAACTCGAACTCTTTACCCAGGCCTACAGCCTCTCCAACCAGAGCTATCTGCACCTGAATCAGGATCAGTCTCTCTACGGCATACTGCGCGCCGACCTGATGGGACGCCAGAAGGATCAGCTGGCGGCCGGGGTCGGGATCGGTATTCCCCTCACCGCCTCGCTGTCACTGCGCGCCATCGCCTCAACCCACGAGTTGCCCGGCTATGGCTCATCCCGCTACGCCATCGGCATGGAGTGGCATTTCTAGAAAACCGCACATAAGAGAAGAGAGGCCATCGGGCCTCTCTTCTGATGGGTCGGCTCAATAGCACACCACGCGCCCCTCGTAGGGAGCCAGGGTCAGACGCTCACCCAGGGGCTGGTTGTCCCAAAAGTCCACGGCACCTGCCGGCAACATGACCTGACGCGGCTCACCGGACCAGTTGAAGAGGCAGCGCAGGCTCTGCCCCTGCCATATGATCTCCCCTTGTGAAAACCCGAGATCGCCGAAGCGAGCCGGCGCACTGCGACTCTGGCACAGAGCCAACAACTGCTTGAGCGCTGCGGCCTGCCCAGCGTCGAGGTCTTGCAGGCGATCGCCGGCCAGGATCATGCCACCACTGGCCACCATGGCTGCCAGGTGAAAGGCGTAGTCAGCCTCACTCGCCTGTTGACCGGGGATGTCGCGCAGGCAGACACAATCCGGATCCAGGGCCCACAGCTGTTCACCCTGCCAGGCGCGGCAGAAGAGCTCGCGGGCGATCTGGCGAATACGCGGCCCCTTGCGCTCCACATCGTCACTCACCCGCATCCCGTCGACCAACCCAACGCTCGGCCAGATGGGGGCGTTGCAGCCGAGCAGGAAGGCATCCTCACCGGCGCCCCGACGCACCGCCGCCATGCCGCGCCGATACGCCTCGATACGGGTCGCATCGGGATCAAAGAAGCGACCTCCGTGGATGGCGCCCCAGAAGTTGGCATCGAGCTTGAAATAATCGATGCCCCACTGGTGGCGCAAGGTAGCAAAGACCGACTCAAGATGGCGCTGAGCCTCGGGATGGGTACCATCGAGCACATACCAGGGAGTACAACGCCAACCGCCATAGGTCACCAGCTCGGCAGCCAGTGGCTGGCCCTGCTCATCTTTCACAAACCAGTCGGGGTGATCGCGAAACAGCCGAGAGCCCGGCTCGGCGATGAAGGGCGCTACCCAGAGGGCCGGCTTGCGATGGGCGGCGCGGATCTCCTCCACCAGAGCAGGCACACCACCGGCAAAACGTTCGGAGGGGTCAAGCCAGTCCCCCATGAAGGCCTGATAGCCATCGTCGATCTGCACATATTCCAGGTCGGTGAAACGAGTGCCCATCTGGGCCAGATTTTCACGGATATCCGCCTCGCTCACCTCGGCGTAGTAGTGATACCAGGAGCACCAGCCACTCGGACGACGTCCGGCGCGCCCCCCGTGCTCCCGGGCCAGACGCTGGCCCAGTTCGCTGAGCAGTGCCGCCCGATCGCTCCCCTCGAGGCAAATAAGGGGCTCACTCAACCAGTGTTGACCCGGTGACAGGGGCCGCCCTTCGGTGCGCATCAGGATCTGCAGGCGACCGTCCGGATAGAGGCGAAACTCACCGCCAAAGCGCAGGCAAGCACCAAAAGCCAGCAAGAGCCAACCCGAGGGAGTCTGCACCAGCAGCAGGTTATGGACGGTGTGAAAGCCATCGTCATGGGTGATCCGGTAGTTGTCCGCATCCGGACAGCGCCCCACCGCCTCGGGAGCAGACCAGGTCCCCAGGGTCTGGGCCAACATCTGAAACCCTTCCCCATAGATGGACGCCCCGGCCAGGCCAAGCTGACCATCGAAGAGCAACCAATCGTCGGGACACACCCGCTCGGCCCCGACATTGTCAAGGCGCACCCGGCATTCTCGGTCATGCCACTCATGGGTAACAAGCAGGTCTGCCAAGGGCATCCGGGTCACGGCCAACTGACGAAGTGAAGAGAGAACGTTTCCCACTGAGACTCCTTATTTTGGTTATTGTTTCATTAGAAATTATTTATCGCCAGCCTGCTGTCTGTGCAGGCGGCTTCTGTTAAACTGCGAGCCTGCTCACACTTATGGGGTACCCACGTGTCTATGCCCATTTTGCTGCGTTATCTGCGCGATTTTCTGGTGATCCTGGCGGCCCTGATGCTGGGCAAGGGGATATCGGCGCTGCTGCCTTTCGCCTTTCCGGGAAGCATTATCGGCCTTCTGATCCTCTATCTGCTGCTCTCGCTGCAACTGGTCAGGCTGAGCTGGGTCGAGCGTGGTGCCGGCTTGCTGCTGCGCCACATGGGAGTGCTGTTTGTCCCTGTTGCGGTCGGGTTGGTGGCCTGGCTCGAGCCACTGCGCCATGCCCTCCCCCTCATCGTCACCGCCATCCTGAGCGGTATCGTGCTGATCCTCGCCGGCGTCGGTCACCTCTATCAAAGGATGAACAAGCAATGATCTGGCTTGCCTTGCCCCTGACCCTGGCTCTTTACTTTGCCACCCGGACTCTCTACCGACGCCTTCCCTGGCCTGTGATCAACCCGGTTCTGATCCCGACCCTGGTGATCATCGGAATAATATTGCTCTTCAACCTGCCCCTGGAGCAGTACGAGCTGGGGACCTCCCCCATCACGGCCCTGCTGGAGCCCGCCGTGGTCGCTCTGGCGCTGCCCCTCTACCAGCAGTCGCGGCAGATCCTGGCCAGGCTCAAGCCCATACTGATCTGCTGCCTGCTCTCCGTCCTGATCTCGGTGGGCACCACCCTGGTGATCGGCCATCTGCTCCATGCCGAGCCGGCCATGCTCGCCTCGGTGGTGACCAAGTCCATCACCACGCCACTGGCCATGAGCGTCAGCCAGTCCCTCGGCGGTATTCCGGCCATTGCCGCCGCCATCGTCGTCATCGTCGGGGTGGTGGGGGCTATCATCGGCTTTCCCCTGCTCAGGATGATGGGTGTCACCGATCCCGAGGCCCAGGGTCTCGCCATGGGGGCAGCAGCACACGCCGTGGGCACGGCGGCCAGTGCCGAGCAGGGGATCACCCAGGGAGCCTTCTCTTCGCTGGCCATGGTGGTCTGCGGTATCCTGACCGCCGCCGTGGCCCCCCTGCTCTTTGCCCTCTATTCTGCCCTTTTCGGGGTATGAGTGCTGTGAGACGACGCCCACACTTTTGAGCTGTTAAACGTTTCATCTGAGAGATCAACCCGCCCGGGCGCGATCCACGTGATCGCGCTCACACTCTTTGCCCCTCTGCCTCCCTACAATGCCCTCCCAATTGGCCCATGAGGAAGAGTCATGCATCCCCGTTTTGCCAAGCCTTTCAATAACCTGTCCACCGAGCTGCAAGATGCGCTCGCACCTGTTCTCAATCAGGACTCCTTTCAGGCTCGTCTGACCCCAGAGCAAGTGGCCGCCCTCAAACTCGCCACCGGCATGGAAGACCGAGCCCTGCGTCTGGCCCTGTTGCCGCTGGCGGCGGCCTGCTCGGTGGCCCCCATCTCCAACTTCTATGTGGGGGCAATTGCCAGCGGCCAGAGCGGTGCCTGGTACTTCGGCGCCAACATGGAGTTTGCCGGTCAGGGGCTGTTCCACTCCATCCACGCCGAGCAGTCAGCCATCTCCAATGCCTGGCTTGGCGGCGAAACCGGAATCGACGAGATCACCGTCAATTACACCCCCTGTGGCCACTGCCGGCAGTTTATGAACGAACTGACCACCGCCAAGATGATCAAGGTGACCCTGCCCGATGACCACAGCCCGCTGCAGGCCTTCCTGCCTCACTCCTTCGGGCCGGCCGACTTGCAGATCACCGACGCCCTGATGAGCCATCAGGATCATGGTCTCACCTTAACCTGCGAAGATCCTCTGGCGCTGGCGGCCCTGGCGGCGGCCAATCGCAGTTATGCCCCTTACAGCCGAGGCTTTGCCGGGGTGGCGCTGGAGTTTGCCAACGGCCACATCATAGAGGGCCGTTACGCAGAGAACGCCGCCTTCAACCCCAGTCTGCCCCCCATGCAGATGGCCTGTACCCATGCGGTTCTGGCGGGAGAAGATCTCGCGACCCTGCGCCGCGCCGTGCTGGTCGAGAGCAAGGATGGGCTTATCAGCCAGGTCGACAGCGCTCGCTCGGCCCTTAAGGCGGTCAGCAGCATCGCCCTCGAGACCCTGGCGCTCTGATCCCTCTCCATCACGATCACAAGCGGGCCCCTGGGCCCGCTTGCTTTTTCCGGGCAGCAGCCACAAAATACTGTTTATTTATACAGCGCAGGTAATCCCATGGCCGGACGTGGCGCCAGTGGCAACGTGGTGCATCGCTTTACCCAACAGCGCATCGAGACCGTCGATGACGGCTGGTGGCAAGAAACGGCAAGCCCGTCCCCTGCGACCCGGATAAGCCAGGTTGAGGCACGCAGCATCATCAGCCACAACCGCTCGCCCGATGTGCCCTTCGATGCCTCCATCAATCCTTATCAGGGGTGCGAGCACGGCTGCATCTACTGCTATGCCCGCCCCAGCCACGCCTACCTGGAGCTCTCCCCTGGCCTCGACTTCGAGACGCGGATCTTCGCCAAACGCAACGCCCCCGAGCTGCTGCGCGCCGAGTTTGCTCGCCCCGCCTACCGGCCCCGGGTGATCTGCATCGGCGCCAATACCGATCCCTACCAACCGGCCGAGCAACGGCTGCGACTCACCCGCGAGTTATTGAAGGTCATGGGCGATCACGGCCATCCGGTAACCCTGATCACCAAGAGCGCCATGGTGCTGCGCGACAGGGACATACTGGCCGAGCTCGCCGCCGAAGGACTGTGCCACGTCATGGTTTCGGTCACCACCCTCGACGAGACCCTGCGCCAGCGGCTCGAGCCACGCACAACCCCGGGCAAGGGGCGCCTCAGGGTCATCGAGCAGCTCACCCGCGCCGGCATTCCGGTCGGGGTGCTGGCCGCCCCCATGATCCCGCGCCTCAACGAGCACGAGCTGGAGCGGATCCTGGAAGGAGCCGCGGCGGCAGGAGCCGACTGCGCCGGTTATATCCTGCTGCGCCTGCCCCGCGAGCTCGCCCCCCTGTTCGAGACCTGGCTCGGCGAGCACTATCCGGGACGACGTGAGGCGGTGCTCTCCATCCTGCGCCAGAGCCGCGAGGGGGCGCTCAATAGCCCGCAGTTTGGTGAACGGATGCGCGGACAGGGGGAGTTTGCCAACCTGCTCGCCCAGCGCTTTCGTCTGGCGGTGCGCCGTCTGGGACTCGACGTCCCCCACCTGCCACTGCGGCTCGATGCCTTTCGTCGACCCAGGGAGCAGCTCACTCTCTTCTAATGGCCCCACCCGAACGCAGATCGTACTGCCCCCCCTCCTCCGTCGGAATGAGCTCGTCACCCCACAGCCGGCACCACAGATCCCGGAACATCCTGCCGCTCTTCGCCTCTTCTCCTCATGGCGGTCGCTATCGAGCAGCGAGCCAGCCCGCCGTGACGGCATAAAAAAAGAGCGCCATCAGGCGCCCTTTTTCATCGTGCCACTCTGGCACTCTTTGCCGGGTTTACTCGGCACTATCATCGGCCGGTTCGTCGGTTTGCGGGCCATCGGCGGCCGGGCTCTCGCCCTCACCATCCTCGCCCAACGCCACCAGCTCGTCATCGTCATCGCTCTCTGCGATGCGCTGCAGGCCGACCACGATCTCGTCTTCACCGGTGCGGATCAGACGCACGCCGCCGGTGTTACGACCGATGACGCTCACTTCCGCCACCCGGGTACGCACCAGGGTGCCACCGTTGGTGATGAGCATGATCTGGTCGGTTTCATCGACCTGGATGGCATCGATCACCTTGCCGTTGCGATCGTCCACCTTGATGGAGATAACGCCCTGAGTGGCACGGCTCTTGGTCGGATACTCGTCCAGCGCAGTGCGCTTGCCGTAGCCATTCTCGGTCGCGGTGAGGATGGCGCCATCGCCACGGGGCACGATGAGGGAGACCACCTTGTCACCGGCACCCAGCTTGATACCGCGCACACCGGCCGCGGTACGGCCCATGGGACGCACACCCTTGAAGCTGCCGCCCTTGCTCTCGCCTTCAGCGGCCTCGTCATCGGATTCGGCCTCGTCCCCCTCTTCCACCTGGTCATCGGCACGGCCGCTGCCTTCGTGGAAGCGTACGACCTTGCCCGCGTCGGAGAAGAGCATGATCTCGTTGCTGCCGTCGGTGATATCGACACCGATGAGCTCATCCCCTTCCTTCAGGTTGATAGCCCGGATCCCGGAGGAGAGCGGGCGGCTGAAATCGGAGAGGCTGGTCTTCTTCACGGTACCGTTGGCGGTGGCGAAGAAGACATACTTGTCCGCATCGTACTCCTTGACCGGCAGGATGGCGGTGATGCGCTCTTCCTCTTCCAGCGGCAGCAGGTTGATGATGGGACGACCGCGGGCGCCGCGGGACGCCTCCGGCAGCTGATAAACCTTGAGCCAGTACACCTTGCCGCGCGTCGAGAAGCACAGGATGGTGTCGTGGGTGTTGGCCACCAGCAGACGCTCGACGAAGTCCTCTTCCTTGATACGGGTCGCGGACTTGCCCTTGCCACCACGACGCTGAGCCTCGTAGTCGGAGAGGGGCTGGTACTTGACGTAACCCTGGTGAGAGAGGGTCACCACCACATCTTCCGGCGTGATCAGATCTTCGATGTTGATCTCGGCGCTGGAGGCGCTGATCTCGGTGCGACGCTCGTCACCGTACTGATCGCGCACGGCCAGCAGCTCGTCACGGATCACCTCCATCAGGCGCTCCGGGCTCGCCAGGATGTGCAGCAGCTCGGCGATGAGATCGAGCAGAGACTGGTACTCTTCCAGGATCTTCTCGTGCTCGAGGCCGGTCAGCTTGTGCAGACGCAGATCGAGGATCGCCTGGGCCTGCTGCTCGGTCAGGAAGTAGTGACCGTCGCGGATACCGAACTCGGGCTCCAGCCACTCGGGACGAGCGGCGTCGCCACCGGCCTTCTCCAGCATGGAGGCCACGTTGCCGAGCGCCCAGCCCTTGGCCACCAGGCCGGCTTTTGCCTCGGCCGGGGTCGCGCTGTGGCGGATAAGCTCGATGATGGGATCGATGTTGGCCAGGGCCACCGCCAGACCTTCAAGGATATGGGCCCGGTCACGCGCCTTGCGCAGTTCGAACACGGTGCGGCGGGTCACCACTTCGCGGCGATGCAGCAGGAAGGCTTCCAGCATCTCCTTGAGGTTGAGCACCTTGGGCTGGTTGTTGTCCAGCGCCACCATGTTGATACCGAAGGTGGTCTGCATCTGGGTGTGTTTGTAGAGATTGTTCAGCACAATCTCGCCAGACTCGCCGCGCTTGATCTCGATAACGACCCGCATGCCGTCCTTGTCAGACTCGTCACGCAGGGCGCTGATCCCTTCGATCTTCTTCTCTTTGACCAGCTCGGCGATCTTCTCGATGAGACGCGCCTTGTTGACCATGTAGGGAAGCTCGTGAACGATGATGGTCTCGCGACTCGTCTTCTCGTCCACTTCTACCTCGGCCTTGGCACGCACATAGATGGAGCCACGACCGGTACGATAAGCCTGAATGATGCCGGAGCGCCCGTTGATGATGCCGCCGGTGGGGAAATCGGGACCCGGGATGTACTCCATCAGGTCATCGATACCGATGCTGCCATCCGCGATCAGGGCCAGACAGCCGTTGATCACCTCGGTGAGGTTGTGGGGCGGAATGTTGGTCGCCATGCCCACCGCGATACCGGAGGAGCCGTTGACCAGCAGGTTCGGCACCTTGGTCGGCAGCACGGCCGGGATCAGCTCGGTGCCGTCATAGTTGGGCACCCAGTCGACCGTCTCTTTGTCGAGATCGGCCAGCAGCTCGTGGGAGATGCGCGCCATGCGCACTTCGGTGTATCGCATGGCCGCGGCGCTGTCGCCGTCGACCGAGCCGAAGTTGCCCTGGCCGTCGACCAGCATGTAGCGCATGGAAAAGTCCTGCGCCATGCGGACTATGGTGTCATACACGGCACTGTCGCCGTGGGGGTGGTACTTACCGATTACGTCACCGACCACACGGGCCGATTTTTTGTAGGGCTTGTTCCAGTCGTTGCCGAGCTCATTCATTGCGAAGAGCACACGGCGGTGGACCGGTTTCAAGCCATCACGCACATCCGGCAGGGCTCGTCCCACGATGACGCTCATGGCGTAATCGAGATAGGAACTCTTGAGCTCTTCCTCAATGTTGACCGGCGTGATCTCTCTGGCCAGATCGCTCATAGAAAGCCTTAATCCCTAATAAGTTGTTCTTTGGCTTAAACAGCGCGTCATGGTAACACAGGGCGCGTAAATCCTTAAGCCAAAAACGGTTCTGGCCTGTCAGAGGGTGTCCGTTATAATGCCGCCAACGAAAGAACATGCCCATGAGGAAGCTGCGCGCATGAATGCTGAACAGATTGCCACCAATGGTAACGTCGACCCGTCGGAAATCGCCAAGTTTGAGGCCGTCGCCTCTCGCTGGTGGGACATGGAGGGGGAGTTCAAGCCCCTGCACCAGATCAACCCTGTTCGCCTGGAGTGGATCGATGGCGAGTGCGGTGGCCTGTTTGGCAAGAAGGTGCTCGATATCGGCTGCGGTGGCGGCATCCTGGCCGAAAGCATGGCGCGGCGCGGCGCTATTGTGACCGGTATCGACATGGGTAAGGAGCCCCTGGCCGTGGCCCGCCTGCACGCCCTGGAGCAGGGGGTGGAGCTCACTTACAAACAGATCACCGCCGAAGCCCACGCCCTGGAGGCTGCCGGCCAATACGACGTGGTCACCTGCATGGAGATGCTCGAGCACGTGCCCGATCCGGCGTCCGTACTGCGTGCCATCGCCACCCTGGTGCGCCCCGGCGGTCGGGTGGTGGTCTCCACCATCAACCGCAACCCCAAGTCTTATCTCATGATGATCGTCGGTGCCGAATACCTGATGAAGATGGTTCCCAAGGGTACCCACGATCACAAGAAGTTCATCACCCCGGCCGAGCTGTGCCGCATGGCCGAGGCCAGCGAGCTGGTGGTGCGCCACATGAGCGGCGTGCACTATCGCCCCTTGCTCGGTGATTTTCGTCTCGGTGCCAACGTGGACGTCAACTACATGGTCTCCTTCAACCGCCCGGAGGCCCGATGAGCCCCCTGCATGCGGTCCTCTTCGATCTCGACGGCACCCTGCTCGACACGGCGCCGGATCTGGGCGCCGCCGTCAACCACGTGCTGGTGCAAGAGGGCTTTGCACCGCTCAGCGAGGCGGTGATCCGACAGACCACCTCCCACGGGGCGCTGGGGTTGCTGCGTGCCGGCCTCGGTGACGAGCTGCTCGAAGAGCTCGGCGCCAGCCGCCTTCGCACCGCCCTGCTCGATTACTACGCCGCGCACCTCTGTCTTGGCACCCGCCCCTTCGGGGGCATGGTAGAGCTGGTGCATTGGCTCGAGGAGCAGGCCATGCCCTGGGGCATAGTGACCAACAAGCCCGGCTTTCTCACCGATCCGCTGCTGGCGCAGCTGCCCGAGCTCAAGGGATGCGCGGTCGCGGTGAGCGCCGACACCCTGCCGGTGCGAAAACCCGACCCCGCCCCCATGTTTTACGCCTGCGACAAGCTGGGGGTGGCCCCGGCCCACACCCTCTATGTGGGGGATCATGTGCGCGATATCGAGGCCGGCCGCAATGCCGGTATGGTGACGGCCGTGGCTGGCTGGGGTTATCTCGATGAGCGCGACGACCCCGCCCTGTGGCAGGCAGATCTGCACTTTGACACCGTCCAGGCACTGCATCATTGGCTGCGTTTGAGCCGATAACCCCGAAGGCGCCCCGTTGGCGCCTTCTCTTTTGACTCCTTTTTCCCACCGCTCTGAGATCCTTTTCACACTCCTGAGACGTGGTGCTGGCATCCACTCCCCCATGCTCCTACTCTTCGACGCAACCGGTTACGCAACCGGTTGCGTACCCGAGAGACAAAACAGGGCCCCAGGGCTGAGAGGTGTTGTATGAAACGTGGCAAGTTGCTCAATGCGCCCCTGAGCGCGCTCATCGCCCGGGTCGGTCATACCGACGAGATCGTGGTCTGCGATGCGGGGCTCCCCATTCCGGACGGCCCCGAGCGCATCGATCTGGCCCTCACCCCCGGCACCCCCTCTCTGCTGACCACCCTCGACGCCCTCTTGGTCGAACTCACCGTCGAGCGCGTGGTGCTGGCTGAGGAGATCAAGAGCGTGAGCCCGGCCTGCCACCAGCAACTGATCGCGCGCATCGAGCGCCACGCCGCCGAACAGGGCAAGCCCGTCACCATCGATTACATCAGCCATGAGGCCTTCAAGGCCCGCAGCAGCCGCAGCCGCGCCATCGTGCGCAGCGGTGAGACCACCCCCTACGCCAACCTCATTCTCTGCGCCGGCGTCGCCTTCTGATGGGAGCGAGCATGAACCCGATTTCCACTCCCCTGCTCGAGCTCACCGGGATCGTCAAGACCTTCCCGGGCGTGCGGGCCCTCGACGAGGCGGGCCTGCGCGTCTACCCGGGCCGGGTCATGGCCCTGCTCGGCGAGAACGGTGCCGGCAAGTCGACCCTGATGAAGGTGCTGACCGGCATCTATCAGGCTGACAGCGGCATCCTCACCTATCGTGGGGCGCCAGTGGCGTTTCGCGGACCGCGCGAGTCCCAGGATCAGGGGATCAGCATCATCCACCAGGAGCTCAACCTGCTGCCCGAGCTCTCCATTGCCGCCAACATCTTCCTCGGGCGCGAGCCGCGTACCCGTTTTGGCAGCATCGATCACGGGCAGCTGCGTCAGCGTGCCGCCGCCCTGCTGACGCGCCTCGGCGTCAGGCACGGCCCGGATACCCGACTGGGGGATCTCTCCATCGGTGAGCAGCAGATGGTGGAGATCGCCAAGGCCCTCTCCTTTGACGCCAGCGTCATCATCATGGACGAGCCGACCGATGCCCTGACCGACACCGAGACCGAGCAGCTGTTCACCGTCATTCGCGAGCTGCGAGCCCAGGGCTGCGGCATCGTCTACATCTCCCACCGGCTCAAGGAGATCTTCGAGATCTGCGACGACGTCACCGTGCTGCGCGACGGCAAGTGGATTGGCGAGTGTCCGGTGAGCGAACTCGACGAGGATCGCCTGATCGAGATGATGGTGGGTCGCCGTCTCGACGAGCAGTACCCGCGCCTGGTACGCGAGCCGGGCCCGGTCTGCCTGCAGGTCTCGAAGTTAAGCGGCCCCGGTGTGCGCGGCGTGAGTTTCACCCTGCATGAGGGGGAGATCCTGGGCTTTAGCGGCCTGATGGGTTCCGGGCGCACCGAGCTGATGAAGCTCATCTATGGTGCGGCGCACCCCAGTGCCGGCAACATGGCCCTCGGCGGCGAGCCGCTCATCCCGCGCTCTCCAGCCGATGCCCTGGCCGCCGGTATCGCCTACATCTCGGAAGATCGCAAGGGCGACGGCCTGGTGCTCCCCATGTCGGTGCGCGAGAACATGACCCTGTGTGCCCTGGGCGAGTTCGTGCGCGGCATCCACATCGACGGCAATGCCGAGCGCCAGGCGGTCAGCGACTACATTCGTCTGTTTAACATCAAGACCCCGGGCGCCGAGCAGCCGATCCGCCTGCTCTCGGGGGGTAACCAGCAGAAGGTGGCCATCGCAAAGGGGCTGCTCACCCGCCCGCGGGTGCTGATCCTCGACGAGCCGACCCGCGGGGTGGACGTGGGGGCCAAGAAGGAGATCTACCAGCTCATCAACGAGTTCAAGAAAGAAGGGATGAGCGTCATCATCGTCTCCTCCGAAATGCCGGAGGTGCTCGGCATGAGCGACCGCATCCTGGTAATGCACGAAGGGCGCGTCAGCGCCGAGATGAATCGACACGAGGCCAACCAGGAGCGCCTGATGGCCGCCGCAGTAGGAAAACAATGGCAAGAGGTGCCGGCATGACATCCCAAATTGCAGCCCGGACGGGCTTTCCGAGCAAACGCTGGTGGATTGACAACAAATCCCTGGTCGCCCTCTTGGTGCTGATCGCCGTAGTGTCGCTGCTCAACAACCAGTTCTTCACGGTCGACAACCTGCTCAATATCCTGCGCCAGACCTCGGTCAACGCCATCATCGCCGTGGGCATGACCCTGGTGATCCTCACCGCCGGCATCGATCTCTCGGTCGGCGCCGTGCTGGCCCTGTGCGGTGCCTTTGCCGCCAGCATGATCGGTATGGAGCTGCCCATCTATGTCGCCGTGCCCGCCGCCCTGCTGGCCGGGGGCGCCCTGGGGGGCCTGAGCGGCGCCATCATAGCCAAGGGCAAGGTGCAGGCCTTCATCGCCACTCTGGTCACCATGACGGCCCTGCGCGGCGTGACCATGGTCTACACCGAGGGGCGCCCCATCTCCACCGGCTTTAGCGACGTGGCCGACCAGTTCGCCTGGCTCGGAACGGGATATCTTCTCGGCATCCCGGTGCCCATCTGGCTGATGGCCCTCACCTTCCTGTTTGCCTGGTACCTGCTCAACCACACCCGCCTGGGGCGCTACATCTACGCCCTGGGGGGCAATGAGTCCGCCACCGCCCTCTCCGGCATCAACGTGGCGTGGGTCAAGCTCGCCGTCTACAGCCTGTGCGGCGTCTTCTCCGCCCTGGCGGGGCTGATCGTCACCTCGCGCCTGTCGTCGGCCCAGCCGACCGCCGGCATGGGCTACGAGCTCGACGCCATCGCCGCCGTGGTACTCGGTGGCACCAGCCTGATGGGGGGCAAGGGCCGCATCATGGGGACCCTCATCGGGGCCCTCATCATCGGCTTTCTCAACAACGCCCTGAACCTGCTAGACGTATCCTCCTATTACCAGATGATTGCCAAGGCCAGCGTGATCCTGCTCGCCGTGATGATCGATAACAAAAGCAAGTGATGACACACACAAGGAATGAAACGATGAAAAAGCTCAATACCCTGCTCGCCGCCGCCGTTCTGTCTGTCATGGGCACCGCCCACGCTGCCGATCAGACCCTGGCCCTGGTGGTCTCGACCCTGAACAACCCCTTCTTCGTCACCATGAAGGAGGGGGCCGAGGCCAAGGCCAAGGAGCTGGGCTACCAGATGATCGTGCTGGACTCCCAGAATGACCCGGCCAAGGAGCTGGCCAACGTGGAAGATCTCACCGTGCGCAAGGTGAGTGCCATCCTGATCAACCCGACCGACTCCGCCGCCGTCGGCAACGCCATCGTACTGGCCAACCGCGCCGACATCCCGGTGCTGACCCTCGACCGCGGTGCCGCCCAGGGCAAGGTGCAGGCCCATATCGCCTCCGACAACGTGGCCGGCGGCAAGATGGCCGGTGACTTCATCGCCGAAAAGCTCGGCAAGGGCGCCAAGGTGATCCAGCTCGAGGGGATCGCCGGCACCTCTGCCGCCCGCGATCGCGGCGAAGGCTTCGCCCTGGCGGTCAAGGCCAACGGCTTCAAGGTGCTCGCCTCCCAGCCGGCCGACTTTGACCGCACCAAGGGGCTCAACGTCATGGAGAACCTGCTGGCCGCCCAACCCGAAGTGCAGGCCGTGTTCGCCCAGAACGACGAGATGGCGCTGGGCGCCATCCGCGCGGTGCAGGCCGCCGGCAAGGAGGTAATGATCGTCGGCTTCGATGGCACTGACGACGGCAAGGCCGCCGTTGCCAAGGGCAAGCTGGCCGCCACCGTGGCTCAGCAGCCGGCACTGATCGGTGCCATCGGCGTCGAAACCGCCGACCAGGTGCTCAAGGGGCAGGAAGTGGATAGTGCCATTCCGGTACCGCTGCAAGTCGTCACCAAGTAAACTCCGCTGCGGGGGCCCTGGCCCCCGCATGGTGCTGCCTGGCGTGCGGCCGCAACGCGACCTCACCCCAAGCCGTATCGAAACAGGATTATCTATGAAGCAACTCGTCGTCCTCGGCAGCGTCAATGCCGATCATGTCCTGCGCGTCCCTCACTTTCCCCGTCCCGGCGAGACCCTGCGCGGCCACAGTTACCAGGTGCTGCCCGGCGGCAAGGGAGCCAATCAGGCGGTGGCTGCGGCGCGCCTGGGCGCCGACATCGGTTTTATCGCCCGCATCGGCGATGATGCCATCGGCCACCAGATGCGCGATGGCTTCGCCGCCGACGGCGTCGAGGTGAGCGCGGTCGAGTGTGACCCACTCCTGCCAACCGGCATCGCCATCATCTATGTGAGCAATGAGGGGGAGAACAGCATAGGCCTCTCGGCCGAGGCCAACGGCGCCTTGACGCCCGAGGTGGTCGAGCGCCACGCCGACGCGATTCAGGGGGCCGACACCCTGCTGCTGCAGCTCGAGGTTCCCCTCGAGAGCGTGCTGCGCGCCGCCACGCTCGCCCATGCGGCCGGCACCCGGGTGGTGCTCAACCCCGCCCCGGCCCAGCCGCTGCCCCAGGCGCTGCTCGCCCTGGTCGATCTCATCACCCCGAACCAGACCGAGGCCGAACTCCTGACCGGCGTGGCGGTCAGCGACGAGGCGAGCGCCCGCGCGGCGGCCCTGCGCTTCCACGCCATGGGGATCGGCAGCGTGATGATCACCCTGGGCGCCCAGGGGGTCTACTGGAGCGAGCAGGGGAAGGCGGCCCTCATCCCCGGTTTTCGCGTCACCGCCACCGACACCACGGCGGCCGGCGACACCTTTAACGGGGCCCTGCTGGCCGAGCTGCTGCGCGGCGCCACCATGGCGGAAGCCATTCGCTTTGCCCACGCAGCGGCAGCCATCTCGGTCACTCGCCTGGGCGCCCAGAGCTCGATCCCGACCCTGGCCGAGGTGCGCGATTTCCTCAAGGAGCATGGCTGATGGTCAACATTCGGGACGTGGCGGTGCGGGCCGGGGTCTCGACCACCACAGTCTCTCACGTCATCAACGAGACCCGCTTCGTGGCCGAAGAGACCCGGGAGCGGGTGTTCGCCGCCATGCTTGAGCTCAACTACGCGCCGAGTCTGGTGGCGCGCAGCCTCAAGGTCAAAGAGACCCACAGTATCGGCATGCTGGTGACCACCTCGAGCAACCCCTTCTTCGCCGAGGTGGTGCGCGGGGTGGAGCGCTACTGCTTCGAGCAGGGCTACAACCTGATGCTCGGCAACACCGAGGGCGAGGCGGCGACCGCCCTCTCCTACCTCAAGATGATGCTGAGAAAGCGGGTCGACGGCCTGCTCATCATGTGCAGCGAGGGGCAACAGGAGGTGCTGGGTCAGCTCGACTGGCTCAAGGGGCTGCCGGTGGTACAGATGGACTGGGGTACGGGGGGGGATGGCTGCGATCTCATCGCCGACAACTCCCGCCACGGGGGCATGCTGGCGACCCGCCACCTGATTGCCCTGGGTCATCGCAAGATTGGCTGCATCACGGGGCCGCGCTCGCGGGCACCGGGGGCCGACCGGCTGGCCGGCTTTATCGACGCCCTGCAGGAGGCGGGGCTCCCCCTGCACAGCGAGTGGATCGTCGAAGGGGCGTTCGACTGCGCCAGCGGCCATCGCGCCATGCAGAGTCTTCTAGCGCTGCCCGAGCGGCCCACCGCCCTGTTTGTCTGCAACGACATGATGGCGATGGGGGCCGTTAGCGCCGCCACCGAGGCGGGGCTGCGCATCCCGGAAGATCTCTCCATCATCGGCTACGACAACGTGGAGCTGGCCGAGTACCTCTCGCCGCCGCTCACCACAGTCAACCAGCCCAAGGAGGAGCTCGGCCGCCTCGCGGTGACCACCTTGCTGGCACGCATCAATGGCAGCCAGGACGCCTCGCGCCTGATCACGCTGGAGCCCAATCTGGTGATCCGCCGCTCCTGCGCCTCCCCCCGCCCCTAAGCCGGGCAATCCAGTGGGGTCAGACCGAGTTCCCGCGACAGGGTGAGCAGGCTCTCCCCCAGCTGCCCCTGATGGGAGAGGGATAGCCAGAAACGAATGGGCCATCCCTCTGCCAACTGACGGGCAGTGGCGCTGCCTATCTCCTCGACAGCCAACGCAACGCCGCTGGCAATCACCCTCTCTTTGAGCTGCTCATCCCACTCTCCCACCACAGGGAGAGAGAGGATCACACGGCTGACCATCTCCTGCCGCAGCGCCAGGCCATCGAGCAGATGAATCAGTTGCGTCACGCCGTGCAAGCGGATCACCAGGGGGAGACCCCGCTCCTGCCAAAGCATGGCCGCGTGGGGCAGCACCACCTGCTCCAGCATCCCCACCTCGTCGAGCCATTCGGGCTCGCAATGCTCCCCTTGCGGCAGCCAGCGCAGATAGAGCAGCAGGGCGCTCACCTCTCCTGCGCTCTGTAGCGGCTCGAAGCTGTGCTCCAGGGGACTCATGCCCCCCTGATGAAGCCACTGCAACAGGGTCTGACTGCGCTGCTGACGCAGCAGCAGACGCTCTGCGAGACGCCGCTCGAAGAAGACCAGATCACCCAGGTCCCCCCGCTTGGCCTGATCCAGCGCCTGGATGGCATGATCGATGAGATTGCTCACTTCATCCGATCCACCGGCGAGGGCAACGCCCAACCGACAGCGGGGGATGAGGCGCTGCTCCCGGGTGATAAAGGGCTCGCCGATCACCCCCGGGATCTCTTTGACCCGTTCGCTCAACCCGGCACTCTCGGCCGGGGGCATCACCAGGGCAAATTCGTCCCCTCCAAGGCGGTAGGCCGTGCCATGGGGCCAGTCGCCGAGCCGCTGGGCGATCACCTGCAGCAATCTGTCTCCCACCTGATACCCGAGCTGATCATTAACCTGCTTGAAGCGCTTGAGATCGAGGATAACCAGGGCCCCTACCCGCTCGTGACACAATCCGGATCCGAGGGCCTGGTAGAAGGCTCGTCGGTTGCCCAACCGAGTCAGGGGATCGAGTAAAGAGAGGCGCCGATTCTGATCGTTGGCCCGGCACAGGGCCAGCACCAGCACCATGCCGGCCAACAGCAGCAGCAATTGGCTGATCTGAAGCCAGCGCAGGTCCCGGCGGATATGTTGGACCGAACTCTGGCGCTGTTCACCGGTCAGTGCCTCCTGCTCGAGGACCTCAATACGACGAATGTCATTAGTGACTCGCTCGACCAGCTCGTCCATCATAGGGCCGGGACCAAGCTCACCTCCGTCGATCCGGGGGGCCAACCGCTTGAGGTTATCAAACAGGGAGTGGGTCGCCTCCACCATTCCGCCCTGCCTGCGCAGTTCCGCAGACTCCTCGCTAACCAGGAAGATATCGACCCGATTCCAGAGGAGATCGAAGAGCAGGGTGAGATCGTCCCTGGAGAGAGCACCCGCCCGATAGAGTCGCAATCCATCGCTGAAACGTTGTGACTCCAACACCAGCTGGCCCATGTGCCAGTAGTTGGTGCGATAGAGGTAATCGACGCTCTTCTCCTGTTTCCCCTGCAGATAAAGAGCCAATACCGACACACCGATAAAGAGCAGTGCCGTGAGCAACATCATGGCGTTGTACAGCAGGCGCCTCATCGAATTATCTCAATGGTCACCAACTGCCATACCATGGCAGCCTCATTTTCCGGTGTTTTGAGATCCGGGCGATCGCTGAAAGGCAGCAGAAGCCACAGGGGGCCCTTGTTGCGACGGGTGAGAGGCTTGCCATTTTCGCTCATGGCCAGGATGGCGGGGTAGCTGGAGAAGGGTCTCAGATCCAGCTCATAACGGTAGTGATTGAGGGCCGTCATGGCGATGCGTTTGGCGCCCGTCCCCTGCAGCACTTGCTCAAGGGCGGGGCCTTCATAGCTATTGCTGCCCTGGGTCCAGGCGGTAATGGTACGAAAATGGTGTTGGGGCAACGACGTTAACTGGGCTCGGGTGAAGGTACGAATAGGCTCACCATTGCCATTTTTCAGGGTCAGCAGCACCTCCTCCGCCTGAGCCCCGAACACCAGAAGCAACCCGAGCCACCATCCGCGCATTAGACGCATAGCGCACCTCCCACTTCACACCATGTCGGGATGAGTGTGGCGGGATTTCACTCCGATGGCCAGGAGAGTGCTGCGGATCAGCGATGCGCCATCCAGTCGTATTCAGGCTTGAGAGGCTCGGATTGCACGCCGTGGGCCACCAGCAAGCCGTCCACGAAGGCGGGCACCAGATGGGTGGCCAACCCATAGTGCTTCTCGTCAAACTGGCTGTCGACCTCACTGGGCTCCAGATTGAGCTCCACCGAATGGGCTCCGCTCAGGCTCGCCTCATGGACGAAACCGGCGGCCGGGTAGACGGCCCCCGAGGTCCCGATAGAGATGAAGAGATCGCAGCGCGCCAGTGCCGAATAGATGCGATCAAGCCCTATCGGCATCTCGCCGAACCAGACCACATGAGGGCGCAGGGGGTGGGGAAACTGACAGCAGGAGCAGAGATCGCTCTCGGTGATCGGCCCCTTCCACTCGATAGTCTGTCCCGACTGGGGACAGCGCGCCTTGAGCAGCTCGCCGTGCATATGGACAAGGTTCTTGCTGCCGGCGCTCTCATGCAGGTTGTCGATATTTTGGGTCACCAGGGTCACAGTGCCCGGAAAGAGGCGCTCGAGGCGAGCCAGGGCGTAGTGGGCGGGATTGGGATGAATACAGGGCTGCTGCAGCTGGGCCCGCCGTGCATTGTAAAAGCGCTGCACCAGAGCCGGATCCCGGGCATAGCCCTCGGGGGTGGCCACATCCTCGACACTGTGATCCTCCCAGAGTCCATCGCTGGCGCGGAAGGTCTTGATCCCCGACTCGGCCGAGATGCCTGCCCCGGTCAGGATAACGATATGCTGGTAGTGTCGTTCCATAGCCTTACTCCTTTTTCCTTGACCCTAGCACGCGCCTTCCCCTGCGACTATTCGCCCTTGGTCTGATGGGCAAGCCAGGGATCGAGAGCGGTCAGATCAAGGCGCACAAACACCATGGCCCGCCCCGTCACCAGCGACACCGGCAATCCGAGCCGCTGCACCAGAGCCAACATGGGGCGATTCTCGGCCAGGATCTCGGCCATCCACTCCCGAACCCCCTCCCCCCTGGCGAGCAGGGCGAGGGCCAGCAAGATATGGCGGGCCGCACCGCGACGCTGGAAGTGATCGGCGACCACACAGGAGAACTCGGCCCGCAGAGGATGGCGCCGGCGCCGGATCGACTGGGCCTGCGCCACCGGGTAGCCCTTGTCGTCACACAGCAGCAATGACAGCTGGGTGTCACGCGGATAATCGGTAAACCAGGCCACCTGCTCCTGGCTCGGCGGCTGCTTGGCACGCATGAATCTCAGGTAGACACTGCGTTCGCTCAGGTCGTGAAAGGCCTGAACCAGACGCCCCTTGTCACCGGGCACCACCTCTCGCAGCAGCACCCGATCGCCGCCCAGAGTCAACGACAGCGGCATCTCTTTACGTGTATGAGGCCAGGGCCCCTGATCCAACAGCTGATGCAGGAGCGGCATGTCGGCCCCCTTGCAGCGATAATCAATGCCCACCTACCAGCGCCCCTCAAAGCCACGCGCCAGCCAGACCTCGTCGTCGAGCAAGCCGTAGGGATCATCCAGATAGAGCCGGCACCCCTTGTCCCGGGCCCGCTCCAGAAAGTGCTCGATAAGCCCCCCCTGCTCGAGCAAGGGCAACAAGCGTGAGCCAATCAGTATGGCCTCCAGGGGCAGGCGCTCGAGCAGCTCGAAGGAGAGGGTCTCCCGACTATCGACGAAGAGGGCCAGCGAGGCCCCCGCCAGGCGAGCCTGCAAGGCGAGGGAGAAGCGATCTGGATGGGAGAGCAGCTCATCCCGGGAGCGAATGACCAGCGTCCATCGCCCCTCGCCCTCGGCCTGCTGACGCAGGGCCGACCACTCCTTGTCGAGAGACGCGAGCAGCAGCCAGCGACTCAGGGGGGCCGGCACAGGGGCATCCGGCCGCCCCAGGACGCCTGCAATCTCCCCTGCCCAGCTTCTCACCCGGCGCGACTGGGGAGGACGAAGATGGGGGGCAGGTGCCCCCTCGTAACCGCGCAGCAGCAGGGGGAGCAGGCGATGGGTGTCGAGGGGCTTGGTAAAGGCTCCCACCACCTTGACACCGCGCAGGGAGAGCAGTTGTGCGGCCCCGTCGACCAGGGACTGATCGTGCCCCGACAGCAGGATCACCGGCGCCGTCACCTTTACCTCGCGCCCCAATACCCGAATGGCATCATCGTGTGCCAGCGCCAGATCGCTGACGACCCAATCCACCGGCCCGGTCTCCAGTGCGCGGCGCAGCTCGCTCTCGTCGCGAACCAGGGTCACTTGGGCGCCCATCTCCCGGATCTGCCCGGCCATCTGCGCTCCCTGAAAGGGGTGATCCTCGAGCAGCAACACCTGTTGGCGACCCAGCCACTCATGCCAGGCCTGCAGTGCCCGCTCGAGTCGGGGGCGCCAGAGCGTATCGAGACTCAGGATCCCCTCCCCCTCATGCAGGGCATCCCAGTAGACCTTGCCACTGTGGTGGGCGGGACTAAAGAGCAGGAACTGACTCTTGCCAAACCAGCTTCCCCACTGCCAGTCGCTGGAGGGCTCGGCCCGCAACAGGGCAATCTCGGCTGGCAGCTGGCTCTCGAGGGCGAGGCAATAGCTGCGATCGTCAAGGGCATAGAGGGTTACGGGACGAAACTCATCCTGCTCACCGCTTGCACCTCCCAGCAGCGCTGTCAGCTCTTCATCTGTGATGATGTTGATCATTGTCGTCACCTCTGCGCAAGCGGCATACCACGCTCTCCAGCGCCGCACCGAGGGCGGCCTCTCCATCCCATTGCGGATGCTGCTGCCAATAGTCAGCCAGTCTGACCAGCTCGGCGGCGCCTACCATTTTTGCCGAACCCTTGATGCGGTGCAATTGGGAGGCCCACCCTTTGCTATCCCCCTCACGCCACTGGCGTTGCAGCAGCGCAAGATCCTGTCGGCTGGTGGTCTCATAGAGGGTTATCAACTCATCATTGAGCAGTCCACTCGGTGTCTCATCGACAACGGTGGGCAGGCACCCTTGCATCAGATTCGCCAACTCCTGGCGACGCACCGGCTTGTCAAGATGGCCATCGCAGCCACAGGCCGTGAGTCGCTCGGCCGCCTGGACACTGAGATCGGCGGTGATCACATAGACGGGGATCCCATCCCAGCGGGCATCGCCCTTGATTCGTCTGCACAGCTCGGCGCCGTCGACCAGCGGCATCTGCAGATCGGTCAACACCAGATCGACCCTCTCCCCACGCTCCAGATGCTGCAGCGCCTCGGCGCCATCGGCCGCCTCCACCACCCGGGCCCCCAACTGCCCCAGCTGCATAGCCAACACCTGGCGGTTGAGGGGGTGATCCTCCACCAGCAGCACCTTGAGTCCGGTTCCCGTCGCAGGGGGCGCATGGCTCTCACCCTGGCTCGCCGTGGTCAGGGCCGTCAGGATGGCGCCGGGCAGCAGACGCTGACCACGCCAGCGCCAGCACGGGAGCCCAAACTCATCATGCTCCAAACCAAGGGGTTCCCCTTGCCGGGCGATCCCGAGCCGGCCCAGCCAGGGATCCCAGCGAGCCGCCTCGTCGGACGGCATCAACAGCGTGACGCCCTCTACCACACGCTTGCGGGGGAGTTGCAGGGGCGATGGTTGCAGCGGCAGGCGACACCAGAAGCGGCTCCCGGGCTGGCGTGCCGTGACACCGATCCCCCCCCCCATCTGGCTCACCAGCTGGCGACAGATGGCCAGCCCAAGGCCGGTTCCCAGCCCCTGGCGTCTGGCCTCCTCACCCTGCTCAAATGGCTGGAAGAGGCGTGCACCGAGCTCCTCTTCGATACCCGGGCCCTCGTCCTCCACCGCCAGATGCAGCAGGCCATCGCCCACCCCCAGGGTGAGGCTCACCCGGCCGCTTGGGGTGAACTTGATGGCATTGGAGAGCAGGTTATGGACTATCTGGGCGAAACGATGGGGATCGAGCCACAGGGTTACCGGCAAGTCAGGCTCAACCCGCAGGCTCAGGGCCAGCCCCTTGTCCCTTGCCTTGGGCCAGTGGATGGCCGCCACTTGCTCGCACAGCAGGGCCAGATCGACTCGCTGTGGAGTCAGGGCCAGCTGGGTGCTCTCGTTACGGGAGAAGTCGAGAATATCGTTGAGCAGACCCAGCAGCTCGTCACTGGCCTGTCGAACCCCCTCCAGTGCCCTGCCCTGCTCTGCCGAGAGCGGCGTACCGGAGAGCCACTCCAGCAGACCGATGATGGCGTTCATGGGGGTGCGGATCTCGTGGCTTATCGAGGCCAGGAAGCGCCCCTTGGCCTCGACTGCGGCCTCGGCACGCTCCCGGGCCTCCGACAGCCCCTTCTCCACCTCGCGCCGACGCACGACCTCGAGGGCCATTCGGCGTCTGGAGCGCCAGATCAGCAGCGAAATACTCCCACCAGTCAGGAGCAGCAACAGGGAAGAGCCAATCCAGAGTCCATAACTCACCCCTTCGACCTGGGTCACCGAGAGCCGCAGCCAGCGCTGACGCAGCTCATCTTGCTGCGTCGGGGTGATCCGCATGATCCCCTGATCGAGAAAGGTGGCCAGATGGGGTGACGCCGCAGCGACGGCAAACCCGAGGCCCCAGCGCTCGGTCGCCAGATCGTTGATCCTGAGATCGTGCAATCGATTGAGCTGCAAGGGGTATTGCAACTGATAGAGATCGGCCAGCATGGCATCGCCCTCGTTGAGCCTCAGTCGCCGTGCCCCCTCATCGAGGGTGGCGAC